>CAYSAW010000006.1:88716-202707 GCA_964429225.1 uncultured bacterium | reverse complement strand
GACCAGCACAACGGAGAGTACTTATTCTGACACCAGCGATAACCCTTTCACCATCGCTGAACCTTCTACCATTACACCAGCCAAACGCCTCAGCTTCACCAGCCTAGAACCAAACACGATAACAACAAGCACAGCCCCTTATGATGCCACCCTCCTAGCCCGAGGCACCGGCTTCAACAACGTCAATCAGATCACCTTCACCTGGATGGGGGCAGGGACAAGCGGCAGCGCTACTTGGAACCGAGGCGATTCACGTTGGGACTCCAGGGTGCAAGTTCACTCCGATACCTCCATGACCCTAAAACCCAGAGTTGTGGAAACCAATCCTAATTGGTCAGGGACACTTCGCTGGACAGTGACCCTCAGAGATACCAATGGAGATACAGCTTCCCAGCCTTTCACCGTAACCTATACACCAGCCAAACGAAGACGATAACCTGGACATATACAGGCAGTCTTGGCTCTTATATGAAGATTGAGCTTTACAAAGGTGGGGTGTTTAACAACACCATTACATCAAGCACCTCTATTGGAAGCGGAGGGATCGGTTCTTACAACTGGATGATACCTTTGAGGACCAGTCCCACCAGAAGTCCTTGCAACTCCTTAGAACTTCAAAACAGGGGGCAGGGAGACAACCAGAAGGAGTTGGAAGATAATAAAAGAAAAGAGTTAAGGACCAGTAGCTTTGGAGAGGGCAGATCAAAGGATAGCCCAGGCAAAGTTAGGGTTGTTCTCAATACCGCCTGCTGGGGTGGGGACAACCTAAGAGGCGGGTAACAAATACCCCAGCTCTCTGAACCATCTCTTTTGGGATGGTTTGGAGGATCCGGAGGCTTCCATGGTACGCTGGGTTCCCTTCCTCCTCCTCAGTATGATGGTTCTGACCATCTTAGTAGGAAGATTTCCAGCTCCCGCCCAAAGTCAACAGGTGTGTGGGGATGCCAATGGGGATGGGAAGGTCAGCTTGGTGGATGCCACCCTCGCCCTCCAGTTTGCAGTAGGTTCTAGGAAACCCACTGAGGCACAGATTCCTAGCTTGGATCTCAACGGAGACGGGAAGATCCAGGTGGGAGAAGTGATTCAGATCCTGAGGAAAGCCATCAATCCTCAGCTCCTCTTGGAAGGGCGAAACTGCGGAACGGTATCTACGCCCACGGGCATTACCGTCACCTCTCCCAACGGGGGAGAGACCTGGCAGGCAGGGACAACTCAGACCATCCGGTGGACATACACCGGTAATCCTGGCTCCTCGGTGAAGATTGAGCTTTACAAAGGAGGGGTGCTGAACCGGGTGATCGTCTTAAGCACCCCCATTGAAAGCGGTTCTTACCCTTGGACGATCCCTTCTACTCAGCCTCCTGGGAGGGATTACACGGTCAAGGTGACCAGCACAACGGAGAGTACTTATTCTGACACCAGCGATAACCCTTTCACCATCAGCGGTATCCCGGGTTTATTTATCGTCAATACGGTGGAGGACACTGGGGATGCAGTTCCTGGGGATGGTCAGTGTCAGGACACGCAGGGAAACTGTTCTCTGCGAGCAGCCATTATGGAAGCGAATGCCTTCAAGGCTTCTGCCCCAGTTGTCATTGACCTGCCTGCAGGTACTTACCGTCTAACGCGCACCAGCCTGGATATTGGGAGTAACCTCATCCTTCGGGGGGCAGGGCCAGACCGGACCCTAGTGGATGGAGGTGGGAGTTTCCGAGTATTTGAAGTCTATGAGGGGATGACGGTAACTCTGGAGGACATCCGGGTGCAGAACGGCAGATCTGACCTTGGCGGCGGCATCCTCAACAGTGGCACTCTGACCCTGAAGAACTCCACCGTGAGTGGGAATACCGCCCACCCGAGTCAGGATGGCAGCGGCGGCGGCATCTACAACAGGGGCACCCTGACCCTGAAGAACTCCACGGTGAGCGAAAATAGCGTCGCGTGGGGTGGCGGCATCGCCAACGATGGCATCCTGACCTTGGAGAACTCCACGGTGAGCGGAAATAGTGCCGAGTATGACGGCGGCGGCATCGATAACACGGGTATTCTGACCCTGAAGAACTCCACGGTGAGCGGAAATAGCGCTAGGTATGGCGGCGGTATTTCCCATTCAGGCGGCCTCAGCGCTGTCCTCATCCTCCTTTTTACCACCATCACCGGCAACCGAGCCAAGGAAGGAGGTGGCCTCTTTACCGATAGCAGGATCCAGCTCAAGGGTGTCATCCTGGCGGGCAACCAGTCGGATAGTGGCGCGGGGGTGACGTGTCCTCCTGGCGGCGCAATCCTCCTCCTAAGCCTTGGATACAACCTCATTCAGAACATTACACTCTGCAACTTCACCCCGGACCCCACGGATGTTCTTGGCCCGGACCCTCTCCTGGGTCCCCTGGCGGATAATGGGGGTCCCACCCCAACCCATCTACCTCAGTCGGGAAGCCCCGTTCGGGATAGGGTACCTGCCAGTGCCTGCACTGACCTCAAGGGCAACCCTATTTCCACGGACCAGCGGGGGGTCTCCCGGCCTCAGGGATCCGCCTGTGATATCGGTGCGGTGGAACAGTAGATTGGGTTTCAAGGCAAGGAATAAACGATCAGATAAGGTAAGGTCGCAATAAATCGCGATCCCCTACTCCCCTATAGGTCTCTCGCTACCCCGATGGCCGAACCGGGGCCGATAGGACGCGATCCTATTCCCCTTTTGCTCCTACCCGATCAGAGACAAGAAGAAACATTTGTTCGTAATCATAAATTATTTCTATTGTAAACCCTCCTTTCCCTCCCTGTCAAAAAACCAAGGTAAGCAAAAAATGGCTCCCTTTTTCCTTCTCCGGGAATCCCACACCGCAGCTATCCAGCCTCATCGCACTATAGGAGGGATATCCCTAAAGCGAGGATACCTCTTCCTATGGTTCTCTCGAGAACTTTAAGGATATAATGAGATGGACATCCCCTTAGGGGGAAGGAGACTCCTTCAACGGTCAAAAAAAGGTCTTTCTCCAGATCCTTGAGGTAAGCAAATGGATAACGAACGTTTAAAAAAACAGATGGAATTTCTCCTCGAGATTGATAAACTGAAAACGATCCTTCGCCGAACACTCCTAACCGATGGTTCCCGTAGGGAAAACTCTGCTGAACACTCCTGGCACCTGGCAATAATGGCCCTTATCCTCTCCGAGTATGCTAACACCAAGATAGACCTCTTCCGAGTGATCAAAATCCTCCTTATCCACGACTTGGTGGAAATAGACGCGGGGGATACCTTTGTCTACGACCTTCAGGGAAATCGCGATAAAGAGGAGAGGGAGAGAAGAGCAGCAGAAAGACTTTTTGGTTTGCTTCCTCCCGATCAAGCCGAGGACCTCCATGCTCTTTGGAAGGAATTTGAAGAGGAGCAAACTCCCGAGGCCCTCTTCGCCTCTGCCCTCGACCGTCTCCAACCCCTTCTTCATAATTACTTCACCCAAGGCACCATATGGAGACAACACCAAATCACCGGTAACCAAGTCCTCACGGTGAATCGGAAAATCGAACGAGGCTCTCCAACCCTGTGGAACCTTGCCGAAAGCCTCGTCCGAGAATTGATCGAAAAGGGTTTTCTTCCCCCTTAAGAAGGCCTCTTCAAACTTCTCCGCCAGGTAAAGCGAAGTAGGCGGAGGAGGAAACCAGCGGTTGAGCCCCCAAGATGCCTTTTTCTGCAAAACTGGTTATATTAAAAATAGGATGATTTTAATAACTCTGGTGAGGAATAGTCCTAAGCCTCTATTTTCTATCGGGAAAATTGGCTAGGACCGAGATCAGGGAAAAACCTTGAGACGACGGATATGTCTGATGTCATCCTGATTACAGGAGCCACCGGTTTTATCGGAGGCCATATCCTCCGGAAAGCTTTAGAGAAGGGGTTCCGCCCTCGAATTCTGGTACGCCCAACCAGCAGATATGAACACCTCAAAGCCTTGCCCATTGAAGTGGTGGAGGGAGACCTCACCGAGCCGGAAAGCTTGGAACCCGCCCTTCAAGGATGCCGATGGGTTTTTCATTGCGCCGCGGATTATCGCTTTGACCCCCCAGACCCCTTCCCGATGTACCGGGCTAACGTCGAAGGAACCCGTCACCTCCTCGAAGCCGCTGAAAAAGTGGGCGTTGAAAGAATTGTCTACACCAGCACCGTAGGAGCCTTAGGCCTCTACCCTAAAGGAACCCCCGCTAACGAAAACACTCCCCTCCGCCTCCGAGACCTTGTAAGCCATTACAAACGATCGAAGTACCAAGCAGAACAAGAAGCCCTCCGGGCAGCCGCCCGAGGAGTGCCCATCGTTATCGTCAACCCTAGTACCCCTGTGGGCCCCGGAGACGTGAAACCCACCCCTACCGGCCAAATCATTGTGGACTTTTTGAATGGTAAGATGTTCGCCTATGTTGACACCGGACTGAACCTCGTTCCTGTGGAAGACGTCGCCGAAGGCCACTTCCTCGCTGCTGAACGAGGAAGAGTTGGTGAGCGCTATATCCTTGGAGGACAAAATTTCTCCTTTCGAGAGTTCCTCGGAATCTTAGCCCTCCTCACCGGAAGGCCCGCTCCTAAACTTCGCCTCCCCCTCCAAGTAGTGCTCTTCACCGCCTATGGAGAGCGACTTCTTCGCCTCCTCATCGGAGGCACTCCTCGAATCCCGCTAGAAGGGGTTAAAACCGCCCGAAAGAAAATGTACTTTGACTCCAGTAAAGCCCAGCGAGAACTCGGCTTCCAAGCGGGAAATATCGAATCAGCCCTTATGCGCGCTATCCACTGGTTTGAGGAACACGGCTTTGTACAAAAACCCCTTACCTGGGTCAAAAATAAGGAGAAAACCAATGCGAGTCTACTTAGCCAATGATGTTGGCTTCTGTTTTGGTGTGAAAAGAGCGATTAATCTGGCACGCCAAGCCCTGGCAGAAGAAAACTCGGTCTCCATCATGGGAGACCTCATTCATAATAAAGCAGTGACCCAAGAATTGGAGGAAAAAGGCCTACGTAAGGTCGCCTCTCTAGAAGAAGCAAAATCCGGCACAATTATGGTCCGAGCTCACGGCCTCCCCAAAAAGGAGATCGAAAAAGCCCGATCCACAGGCCTCAAAGTCATCGATGCTACCTGCCCCATCGTAACCCGTGCCCAAGACGCAGCCCGAGAACTAGAAAGCCGGGGTTGCCAAGTGATCATCATCGGCGATATTAACCACGCGGAAATTAAGGGCATCCTAGGAGCCCTGGAAAAACCTGCAGTAGTGGTAAACTCCGTTGAGGAGCTACGGCAAAAAAGGGCTGAAATCAAAAGGAAGGTAGGCATTGTCTTTCAGACCACTCACTCTCTAGAACTAATGTATCCCATTGTCTATGAACTTCTGCAAATGTGCCTGGAAGTCCAAGTGATCAATACCATTTGCCGACCGGTACAAAAACGCCAAGATGATGCGGTAGCCCTAGCTCAACATATGGACGTCATGATCGTTGTCGGAAGTCGGACCAGCGCCAACACAACTGAGCTGGCCCACCTGTGCCAGGAATACTGCCCCCGAACTTATCATATTGAAACAGCGGCTGAGTTGAAACCGGAACATTGGGAAGGTGCCGAAAAAATCGGTATTGCCTCAGGTCTCTCCACCCCAGAATACTTAGTTGAGGAAGTTTACAATAAGCTTCAGGAAATCGCTCGGCAATTAGAGGAACAAACAGTGAAGGGATAAGGAGAGTCCCGACAAGAACGCCCTTATGATCGCCTTTTTGTTCACTGTTCCTGAAGAAATCCGCCCCTTCCGAAAGCGCCTTCAAAAGCCCTCCGTCTCCTATTCGGAAGGCTTGCCTTTGTGGAGAGGATTGCTCCACCAACGAGAAATCCTGGCAACCATCACGGGCCATGGCGTTCAAAGAGCAACCAAAGCTGCTCAAAGCCTCCTCTCCGGACCACGCCCCTCCTTCTGGGTGATTACAGGATTCGCCGGCGCCCTCACCGAAACCGCTCGACCGGGAGACCTCGTTATCGCTGACTCGGTCTGCGCCTCCGATATTCCGGGAAAGGGGACGCAGGAGAAGATCCTTCGACCCTCCGCTGAAGGTATTCGGGCCACAGGACGCGTTCGGCCTCGAGACCCCTTAGATTTCCGGGTTCACTACGGTCGCCTGCTCACAGTGAACTCCATTATCCAGGGGAGGGAGGAACGCTCCCGCCTCCGAGAGATGTCCGGGGCCTTTGCAGTAGATATGGAGACTTACCCTATTGCAGACCTCTGTGAAGAGGAAGGAATCCCTTGGTTTGCCATCCGAGCCTTGACCGACGGGCCCGAAGAGGAGTTCCCTTTAGAGCTCGGTCCCTACCTCACCCCGGAGGGAGAAGTCCGTCGAAGTGCCCTTGTCCTCTCCTGCTTAGCACACCCCCATCGCCTGAAATCTCTGGTCCGTTTAGCGAAAGACTCCCACCGAGCCGCCCAAAACTTGGCGGATTTTCTCTACGCCTGGGCACAGGTGGTCCCGGAATAGTCAGAAGGGGGAGAGAAAAAGAGAAAGGGGCAAGTCTTATCCGGAACTCGCCCCTTGGACATTAAAAAGTGGTAAGAAAATCAGGCGGGGGGGAGGCCGATGTGAATCTCAGGTGGTGTGCCCTCCACCAAGGTCACCGGAAGGTCAAATTCTTTATCTGCCGAGGTTACCGCCAATTTCCCAGGCTGGCCTACTTCCGCTCCCGTCAGACCTCGCAGAATATCGGAGAGAACATCATAGGCATCCGTCGCTAAGGTATAGGCCTCCACATCCTCCTCCTCGCCACCCTTGTGGAAGAAGATATGAGTCGCCTCCTCATCCTGCCGGATGCGAACCTCTTTCGACCCTTCCGCATAGGCTTCGGTCAACAAAACCATAATGGCCTCAATCACCGCATCCACCGCTTCTCGATCTTGATGGGACATCTCTTTCTCCTGACCCTTAAAGATCAGCACGCCACGCCGACTTCTACCAGGGTCAACGGTGTTAGCCGGTTTTCCCGCGACGTGATAACCGGGACTCCGCTGAAACAGCTTCGTACACCCTTTTCACTGCCGTTGAAACAGTGTCTTCTATACTATACACCAAAAGGACAAAAATGTTAAATGCCTCCGAGGAGGAGATACCAAAACCTTACGCACTAGGCTTCGGTAGTCGCGGGCTAAAGCCTGCACCCCATCCCCTAAAAGTGCGACCCCCAAAAACCTTCTTAGCGCTCCCCGCGGCAAAGAAACCGAGGATCGTCAAAAGTAAAAAGTATCGTAATCCTTTCCCTTCTCAAAAGTTAACGGGTTAAAGCCACCAGAGCGGTGTGGCGAGCATATTCGAGAATAGAACTGGGATACAAACCGAAGAAGAGAACGACCAAAGCGGCTAAAGCAACCCCGATGCCTACCGCAGGCATATAGGGAAGAGGCCGGAGCTCCCCCTCCTCCCGAAACATATAGAGAACGACCACCGGGCGAAGATAGTAGAACACAGAGATGACACTATTGATCACCGCAATCACTACCAAGGGAACCTGGCCAGCATTCACCGCTGAGCTGAAGAGGTAAAACTTGCCAAAGAAACCCGCAGTGGGAGGAAATCCCGCTAAGGAAATCATAAAAAGTACTAAAGCGGAACTAACTACAGGATAACGAAACCCAAAACCAGCCCACTCATGGACCCCCATACGACCTTCGCCCTTCTCGCTGAAGTAAATCCCCACCGCAAAGGCCCCAATGGTCATCGCTGTATAAGCCAAAAGATAGTAAACCATTGCGGAAAGAGCCTCAGGAGTCCCTACCAGAAGGCCTATCAGAAGATACCCTGCATGGGCAATACTGGAATAAGCTAAAAGGCGCTTAAAGTTGTTTTGGGCCAACGCTACGAGATTCCCTATCGTCATAGTGAGAACAGAAAGCCACCAAAGCACTGGAACCCAAACCGGTTGAACCGCAGCGAAAGCCATTAGGAAGACCCGGGCAAAACCGGCAAAAGCGGCCGCCTTGACGCCGGTTGCCATAAAAGCTGTAACTACCGTCGGTGAACCCTCGTAAACATCGGGGACCCAAGCGTGGAAAGGAAAAGCAGCCACTTTAAAACCGAACCCCACTAACAGCAAACCGATACCAGCAATCAAAAGCAAGTTCGAAGCACTGGCATGGGTGTTCAAAAAATCCCGAATATGGAAGATGTTCGTACTCCCCGTGGCACCATAAACCAAAGCAATGCCATAAAGGAGGAAAGCACTGGCAAAGGAACCGGTAAGGAGGTACTTTAAACCGGCCTCATTCGCCTCAGCCCGGTTCCGGGCAATAGAAGCCAAGATATAAAGCGAAATGGAAAGCGTTTCCAACCCCAAGAACAAAATAATGAGATCCGTAGAACCTGCCATTAAAAGCATTCCCAAGGTGGTAAAGAGAAGTAACGCGTAGAATTCACCTCGATCTAGGTCCTCCCGATGCAGATAATTCCCCGTAATAATGACCACTAAAGCGGAGGCTAAGAGGATAACCAAGCTGAAGGTCAGACGAAAGCGATCAACCACATAGGAGCTGGCAAAGTGAATCTCGGTCCGGCCCCAGAGGATACTACAACAGAAAGCGGATAAAAGAATAAAACCCAAGGCAATATAAGGAAAAGCTTTTCGCTGCTCCCGGGTGAACACTAAATCCAGAATCAAAAGAACTAAAGCTCCTCCTGCAATTGCTAGCTCTGGGCTAATAACTGTCAAATCAGGAATAGCTACTGGTGACAATGGTGAAACTCCTCCCCAAGAAATGGCTTATTTTGAAACAGAATCTCTCAAAGCCTCTTCTCGCTTTTGAGCTCTTCTCCAACACTGAGGAGAAGTAAAAGCAAGCCTCTAGAAAGCCTTTGCTGAAGCATTAGATCTATCCCTTTGCAACAGCTTACCCTCCGTCATTCTAGCGAAATCTTTCTGCACCCGTCAAACCTAAAGGCCTTCCGGCTTTTTACCCTCTGAGCAGGAGAGGAAGCTTTCCAAAGAAGGCCTCCTTTTCCCGTGAAAGATCCCTTCCAAGAGCTGGAAGGGGATTTGTCAAAAACTATATTATAGAAGTGAAGAGATATTATAAAGGGTCTTAGTCATCCCACTCTTTAGAGGTGCGTAGTGCCTATAGCGCAGGCTAAAGCCCGCGACTACTGAAGCTCAGCGTTGTACGGACGCCCTTAACAGCGTCCCTCCTGTGGAGGGTTTCACTCAATGTTCCGATTTTTAACAGCAGGGGAATCCCATGGCCAAGCCCTGGTTACAATTATCGAAGGAATGCCTGCAGGAGTACCCCTGGGTGCGGAACACATCAATAGAGATTTGGCCCGACGCCAAGGGGGCTATGGCCGAGGGGGGCGAATGAAAATTGAGAAGGATCAGGTGGAAATCCTCTCCGGGGTTCGGTATGGCCGAACCCTCGGCTCCCCTATTGCCCTCCTCATCCGTAACCGTGACTGGGAAAACTGGCAGAGACAAATGGCCATTGAACCAGTTGAGGAGCCGAGCGAACCTGTCGTTATCCCCCGGCCGGGCCATGCAGACCTTGCAGGAGCCTTGAAATACGGCTTTACCGACTTACGGAATTCCATTGAACGAGCTAGTGCCAGAGAAACAGCTGCCCGAGTGGCTGCTGGGGCAGTAGCAAAGCGCCTCTTAGAAGAGTGTGGAATTCGCATTGTTAGTCACGTCCTCCGAATAGGCACTGTAGTTGCTCAAGATATCCCTCAAGAACTTGAACTCCTCCATCAACGGGCTGAAGCTTCAGTAATGCGCTGCGCGGACCCAGAAGCCACAGAAAGAATGTGCGCTTTGGTGGACGAAGCCCGAAAGAAGGGCGATACTTTAGGAGGTGTCTTTGAAGTTATCGCCGAAGGAGTGCCTCCGGGGCTAGGCTCCTTCGCCCAATATGACCGACGCCTCAGTGCCCGCCTTGCTATGGCTATGATGAGCATTCAGGCAATAAAAGGAGTGGAAATTGGCCTGGGGTTTGAGGCCGCCTCCCGTTTTGGGTCCCAAGTCCACGATGAAATCTATTATTCACCGGAGGAACGGCGGTTTCGACATCGGACTAATCATGCAGGAGGCATCACCGGAGGAATTACCAACGGAGAGCCTATTGTCGTTCGAGTGGCTATGAAACCTATCTCTACACTCTTAAACCCCCTACCATCGGTGAGAATAGATACTAAAGAACCGGTAGAGAGCCGCTTTGAGCGTTCCGACATCTGTGCCGTGCCAGCCGCCGCTGTGGTTGGAGAAGCAATGATGGCGATAACTCTCGTCCCCGCGCTTCAAGAGAAGTTCGGAGGGGACCATTTGGAGGAATTACAGCGGAATATTCGGGCCTTTTGGGAGGAATTAGCTCAACGCTAACGAAGAGAGGTAAAGGACTGCGTGCCTTTACTTTTAGTAGGGGTGAAAATGAAGCATCTCGTGCTCGTCGGATTTATGGGCACAGGAAAAACAGCGATTGGGAAACAAGTAGCCCGGAGGTTATCCCTCCCTTTTATAGATACAGACCAGAAGATTGAGGAACAGGCGGGGAAAACCATTCCACAAATTTTTGCGGAGGAAGGAGAAACGGGCTTTCGTAACAGGGAATCGGCCACGATTCGCTCCGTAGTAGAAGGCCCTACAGCAGTGATTGCTACCGGAGGAGGTACCTTGCTAAGGTCGGAAAACCTAGAAAACCTGCGCAAAAGGGGCATTCTCATCTGCCTAACTGCCCACCCCGAAGTTATTCTGGAACGAGTGAAACACAACCCGAACCGCCCTCTGCTCGCGAATAGCGACAACCTCCTCCAACGGATCACTGAACTTCTAGAAACCCGTCGCCCAGTTTATGCTCAAGCAGACTTCACGATAGATACTTCTCACCGCGATGTGGATGAAATTGCTCAAGAAGTGATTCAGATATGGCAACAACATCAAGAAGATTAGGGAGATATGCCCCCTCCCCTACCCTTGGGCACCCTTATCATCTGTACCCGATTTTAAAGTAAGCGAGGTTCTTACTCTTGAAAACCCTTAAAGTTCATCTGGGAGAAAGGAGTTATTCCATCCTGATCGGCCTTGGCCTTTTGGAGAAAATCGGTCAGCTCTGCCGAGAAACCTTTAAGGCCCGAAAGATCCTTGTGGTAAGCCACCCTTTATTAATGAAACACTACGGGCCAAAGATTTGCTCCAGCTTAGAACAAGCGGGATTCCAAGTCTTCACCCATCTTGTGCCCCCAGGAGAACGGCAGAAATCGCTGACCGGGGTCCGCCGTCTATGGTCCGAAATGGCTTCTGTGGGTCTTCAACGCGATGATGCAACCCTGGTTCTTGGGGGAGGGATGCTGGGGGACTTAGTCGGCTTCGCCTCGGCCTGCTATATGCGAGGGATTGACTTTGTTCAGGTTCCTACAACACTCCTCTCCGCTGTAGATGCCAGCGTTGGAGGAAAAACTGCTATTGACTTTGCAGGAGTGAAAAACCTTATTGGGACCTTTCATCAACCCCGTTTGGTACTGTGTGACCCGCAAACCTTGGATACCCTACCCCTCCGAGACCTACGATCAGGGCTAGCGGAAGTCATCAAATACGGCATCATCTGGGATCGCAATTTCTTAGAAGAGGTGCGCTCTCTTCTCCCCTCCTTACTGACAAAAGACCCCGAAAGCCTTACAAGAGTCATCTACCGCAGTTGTGAAATTAAAGCTGAGGTGGTTTCTCAAGACGAACGCGAAACCGGTTTACGAGCCATCCTCAACTATGGACATACCATCGGCCATGCGCTTGAGGCACTTTCCGGTTACACCCGGTACCGACACGGGGAAGCAATCTCCCTAGGAATGATAGCTGAAGGGTATCTCTCGGAACGGATGGGCATCGCTCGGGAACCTATTGTTGAACCTACCAGGCAAACTCTTCTCCAAGCGGGTTTGCCCATTCGTCTACGCTATCCAGTGGATTTTGAAGACCTTCTCTCCCGGATGGAACGAGATAAGAAAGCAATCTTAGGAACTCTGCGCTTTGTCCTCGCCGAAAGTCTAGGAAGAGTTACGGTGAAACCAGTGGAAGATCTCTCCCTGCTCAAAGAGGCCCTGGACATCATCTCCCCGGTTTCCCAAAGGGTAAGAACTTAAGAGTGGGAAGCGGTTCAAAAATGTCAGAAGAGAGGTCTTCAAAACGTTTACTCGTTATGGGAGATCAGGAGAACTTGGATGAATTTCCGAGTCATCATCGTGGTTTTATGGGTGGTCTTGGTTAGTCTTCAGGCAGTGATGGTTCAATTGCCCAGCCGATGGCCTGTCTTAGACCTTTCTCCCGGCTATGTCTTCTTCTTGGCTCTTGGATTAGGGAGCCTTCTTCTCACTCTAATCCGGGGTACCGGCCCTTCTCCCAAAGGAGGGGAGAAGAACAAGGGGGAAAACGCTCGTGAAAGATAACGAAATTGTCCAGGTAGGCACCCTTTTAAAGGGCCGCTACGAATTGCTGGAGCGGATTGGAGAAGGTACCTACTTTCAAGTTTTCCGAGCCAGGGATCGCGAAGGCCTGGGAAATGTGGCGGTTAAAATTCTCAAGCCAGAATATGCCCTTGCAACTAACACCCTCCAGAATGAGGTCCAATCCCTACTAACTCTCCGACATCCCAACCTGGCAACTGTTTACGACACTGGGGTCTATAACGGACTTTTTTATTTGGTAACCGAGTACATCCATGGAATCAGCCTGAAGGAACGCATTCAGCGCTTAGCCCCCCTACCCCTCCCCGTCGCGGTTGATGTTGCTCTATCGCTAGCCCGGGCTTTGGCCCTCCTTCACAGTCATGGGAAAGTGCATGGAGACCTTCGACCCCAAAATATTCTCATTTCTCCTGATGGTCAAGTGAAGATCACTGACTTCTGCTTAGCTCCCATACTTCAACGGTGGAGCACTGATCCCTCTACCCCTGTGCTACACACTGTCCATTACCTAGCTCCCGAAGTCAGTGAAGGTCAACCACCCACTTCAGAATCCGACATCTACAGCTTGGGCATCATCCTCTATCAGATGCTCACCGCGGTTGTCCCCTTCCAAGGAGATAACCCCATCGCAGTAGCAGTCCGCCAGGCCCGAGAAAAACCAAAGCCCCCTTCCCTCCTCAACAACAGTATCCCTCCTTCCCTAGATGGCATCACCTTAAAATGTCTCCAAAAACAACCTGAGCTGAGGTACCCTAACGGCGGTTCCCTCGCTCAGGATCTAGCTAGGGTACAAAAAGCTTTACGCTTTGGCGAACCCCTCACCTGGTCTCCCCTAGAACCCGAAACTTTATTAGAGGAAAAAGAAGAATCTGTGGGTAATGCTCTAGCCACCCTCAATCGTTTTCTCGCTATTATCGTCCTTTTATCTCTCATCGTCTTGCTAAGCCTTTTCGGGTATCTCTTTCTCCGGCCTACCCGGGAGGTATTAGTTCCTGACCTCATTGGACTGGACAAAATCACCGCTGAAAAGCGATTAGAGTCCTTAGGTCTCAAACCTCGTTGGGTAGAGAACTGGAATGATAAGACACCCGCGGGCAAGGTCTACCAAACGATTCCCGAAGCGAATACTCCGGTAAAACCCGATCGGGAGATCACCGTCTTCTTAAGCAAAGGCCCCCAACCCGTGGTAGTGCCCAATGTGGAAGGCTTAACCCAAAACCAGGCCCTCCAGGCGTTAAAACAGGCCCGTCTTAAGGTGGGGCAAATTACTGAAGACTTCAGTGATAAAGTCCGGCGAGGAAGAGTGATCAGCCAAGCTCCCTCGGCAGGAGAACAAGTCCCTCCAGGAACCTCCGTAGACCTTATTGTGAGTAAAGGTCGGCTGGAAGACTGGGCGGTAGGAACCGATGAAACCCTTCAACCCTCCGGAGAGCCTAGCCCAGAACGGCGGTTTAGGGTCCACGTCGAAGTTCCTGATGGCCCTGACCCCCAACGGATTCAGATTGAAGTACAGGACGATCTTGGACAGCGTGTTGTATTTGATGAAGAACGTAGCCCCGGAGAAGTTTTTGACCGGGTCATCACAGCGGTAGGACGCGAGGTGACCCTCCGGGTTCTTTCCAATGGCCGAGTTTTAAAGGAGGAAACCCTTGGGCCAGGAGGGAAGGAAAGCTGGTGAAAGTTTCTGTGTCCCTCTTGTCAGCAGACTTCAGTCGGCTAGCAGAGCAAGTTAAAGCAGCTGAATCAGCGGGAGCCGATGCCCTTCATCTCGATATGATGGATGGTTGTTTTGTCCCTAATCTCTCTTTCGGCCCTATGGTAGCGGAAGCTCTACGCCCCCACACCCACCTCCCTTTTCACGCCCATCTAATGGTCGCTTGCCCCGATCAGTATTTAAAAGCCCTGGCCCAAACCTGTCAGCAAATCGCTGTCCACGCAGAAGCCGGCCCTCACCTTCACCGAACCCTGTCGGCCATCCGTGATTTAGGCCTGCGAACTTGCCTTGTGTTGAACCCAGCAACACCTCTGGAATGGATGGATTACGTCCTTCCTCTCTTGGATTCTGTTTTGCTGATGACCGTGAACCCAGGCTTCGGAGGACAGACCTTCCTTTATGAGGTCCTCCCTAAAATTCGATCCGCTTCGGAGAAGCTCCGAAAAGCTGATCACCCTATCGAACTTGAGGTGGATGGGGGAGTGAACGTTGAAACGGGTCGGCTGTGCAAAGAAGCCGGAGCCACCCTCCTCATTGCAGGAACCGCGGTCTTCCAGCATCCTAAAGGAGTTCAGGAAGGGATTCGCCTGCTCAAGGAGCTATAGCGCTTTGCAGAGGCGGAATTTTGCATCCCCACCCTTTAACCTGCGAGGCTGGCGATGAAAATAGCCTTCTTTATCCTCTGTACCCTTTTAGCTCTCTCAATCCTTTACTATGCCCGCCGCTCCTTTTACCAAAGTCGGGGGGCGTCTAGTGAACAAATCTCCTCAAACTTTTTGCAGTTTTTTGTTCGTATGGTCTCAGCAGGCTGCTTTGCCGGTATCGGCTTTATGGTCCTTGCTAGTGACTTCTTCTTACAAGGGCGACCTCCATTATTTGAGATTCTTTACTGGCTCATCACTCTGGGGCTAGCCCTCCTCCTTTTTCTTACCGGGTTAGCGGACCTTCTGCTGGTTCAACGCTCCTATCTTATTCAAAAGCGAGAATTATTCCGTCGGCTGCGTCGAGAGATAAAAACCTCCAACAATGGAAACAAGTAAGGGGGTAATCAATGACATTCTTACCACTGCATTCCTACTATAGGGTAAAGCTGAGTTTTTAAAGATGAGGAGAGTTGCTCAGAACTTTTCCCTCTTCTCGGAAGAAGATCTTCGGTGGATGCGTCGGGCCTTAAGTAAGGCTCGGCAAGCGATGGGGCGAACAAGCCCTAACCCCGCGGTAGGGGCCGTCATCGTCCGCGAAGGAAAGGTGGTTGGTGAAGGTTATACCCATCCTCCTGGAGGTCCTCACGCCGAAGTAGTAGCTCTCCACCGAGCTGGCTCCTTGGCCCAAGGGGCAACCCTTTACGTTACCCTAGAACCCTGCGCTCACTATGGGCGAACTCCCCCTTGTGTCTCCGCCATTCTCCAATCGGGGGTCCGCCGAGTTGTATCAGCAATGGAAGATCCTCATCCTTTGGTGAGGGGCCAAGGATTCCAACAGCTCCGAGAACAGGGGATCAAAGTCGAAGTTGGTCTTCTGGAAGAGGAGGCCCGACGGATCAACCTCCCCTACTTGAAACACCTTCAATCCGGGCTTCCCTTCGTTCTTTATAAAGTAGCCCTCTCCTTAGACGGCAAAATTGCTACCGCTTGCGGGGACAGCCACTGGATCTCCTCGGAAACCTCCCGCCGGCATGTCCACCTCCTTCGGAGAAAAGCGGATGTAGTAATGGTAGGCATTGGAACAGTACTCAAAGACGACCCCCTGCTAACTCCCCGGCCCCCAGGGAGAGCACGACCAGGATACCCCAAAAGGGTGATCCTAGACACCTATGCCCAGCTCCCCCTTTCAGCCCAGGTTCTTACCGACACAAAGCGTTTTCCTACCTTGGTTGCAGTTAGCCCTTCCGCCCCCCGGGAGAAAATAACAGCGCTACAAGATAAAGGAGCCCAAATACTCTTTATTGAGGAAGCCCGTCCAGGATACCTTAACCTTCACTCCCTTCTTAAAACCTTAGGGGATCAGGGTCTTCAGAGTGTTCTTTTAGAGGGGGGAGGCGAGCTGGCAAGCTCCTTCCTTCAAGAAGGTTTAATTGATCAGGTAGCATTTTTCATCGCCCCCCTTCTCCTCGGAGGGCGAGACGCGAAAACACCGATCGAAGGTGAAGGAGTAAGGTCTATCAAGGAGGCCTGGCGCCTGCGGGAGGTGACTTTTCGCCGAATGGGCCCTGATCTCTTGGTAGAGGGGTACCTCACCCCTCTGATCAAGCACAAAGGAAAGTGAAGAATGAAGAGCTTCCGGTTAATCAAATAAGGCAAATGGCTATTCCCTTCGGTAAACTCATTCCAGGAGCTTTTGTCCAACGCCTTTCGCGCTTCTCAGCAGAGGTTCAAGTAGAAGGGCATCTCTCTTTAGCCCTCCTTCCCAATTCTGGGAGACTCAAAGAACTCCTCACTCCTCATCGCCCAGTCTGGTTAACCCTCCAAGAAAAACCAGGGCGGAAAACCCTTTATGACCTAAAGCTCGTTGAATATGAGGGTACCTTGGTTTCTATAGATGCCCGATTACCTCCCCACATTTTAGCAGACCAGCTGAGAAATCTCCCCCTATTTGAGGGCTACCAGCTCCTCTGCAAAGAACCTCCTGCCCTCTCAGGACGCTTAGACCTGCTTTTAGAATCTCCTTCAGGTTATTGGTGGATTGAAACAAAATCAGTTACTTTGGTGGAGAAGGGGATCGCCTTGTTCCCTGACGCCCCTTCCCTGAGGGGCTCCCGTCACCTCCAAGAGCTCATTCAGCTGCGCCAAACAGGACATCGGACAGCTATCATCTTCATTATCCAGCGGCCCGATGCTCAAGTTTTTCAACCTTATACCTCCGCTGATCCCATCTTCAGCCAAACTCTAGTTAAAGCCGAAGAGGCCGGTGTTGAAGTCTACGCCTGGAACTGCCAAGTGAATTTTGAGGGTATCCAACTAGCCCAGCAAGTGCCTGTAATCCTTCGTTAAAATACCCCTTCTGCTTTAAGGAATCAAGGGGGATAAACCTTCTTAGCCCGCATTGAATCTTTCGACCTTTTTTCTCCTTTTCAAGAGTAGGAGGGGCTATTCCTGTGGAAGGAAATCTTTACTCTGATCCTACAACCGAGTTCCATTAGCAATCAAATTGAAGGTCCAGCCTAGAAATTCAGCAGCTTTCCGGCACATCAGCATCCGGTCGAGAAAGATAGAGAAGTACTCTGTAATAGAAGCGGATTGAATATCTATAGTGAGCTCCAAGTTAATAGACTTATCCTCCGGATCCACTCGGAGGAAAGAGTGCTCCACCGCATAGTTCACCCGGTCGTGAATATCAAAGGATTGGAAATTAGGATTACGGACTCGGCTCCGGTGAACATCACTTTTATCCGCCAGGATCAACACCGCCGCCACCTTACTTGTCGGCGTACCATAATCCTCTTCGTGGTTGCCAATTGCTCCCATTACTATTGCCACGTCTTCTGGAGGCATTCCCATTCGGGTGAGAATAGAATGAGCCAGCATTGCTCCGGAAAGAGCATGATGTTCCCGACCGGTGACGTTCCCAATGTCGTGAAGGTACCCCGCAATAGCAGCTAACTCTGCTTCTCGGGGGGTTAACCCTACTCGAATACCGATATTACGAGCGATCTTAGCCACCAAGCCGGTGTGACGGAAGCCGTGCTCCGTATAGCCTACCTGCTCCAGATACTCGTCCGCTTTCTGGATCAATACCCTCACTTCGTGGTCAGTCATCACTTGCTGTAGGGTAACAGGCCCTATCTCCTGCCCAACCTCCGCGGAAAAATGATTGCGCCCATAATTACCCGGGAGCCGTGTCTCGTGGTGTGAAAGAGTTCGGTGACTCGGATTCTCAGGGTTCACTTTTCATCAACCTCTTCTTCAGAGCAATATTTAGCGAGAAAATCTCTTTTAAAAGCGGGAAAACGCCCCTCAATAATGGCTTGTCGAGCCGACTGGACTAACCGGTGATAAAAATAGAGATTGTGATAGGTTAGCAAGCGGGCAGAGAGAATCTCCCCAGATTTGTAAAGATGACGCAGGTAAGCGGCGGAGTAACGCCTACAAGTCCGGCATAAACACTCAGGATCAAGGGGGCCGAAGTCCTCCCTATAGCGCTGAGCCTTAATATTAATCCTCCCATATGTAGTATAGGCAGAACCGTTCCTTCCTAAACGTGTAGGAAGGACGCAATCCATCATATCCACTCCATATTCAATAGCCTGAAGAATATCCACTGGGGTACCAATACCCATTAAGTATCGGGGTTTTTCAAAGGGCAATCGTGGAGCAGTAAAAGCTACCACTTCTTCCATCTGCTGTTTGGTCTCTCCTACCGAAACGCCCCCTATAGCAATCCCTGAGAAATCCAAATGGGTAATAAAGGCGATACTCTCCTCCCGTAAATCAAGATAAGTACTCCCCTGAACAATACCGAAAAGACGGGGAAAAGGGTTAGGCCAATCCTCTCGTTCAGCACGTAACCGTTCGAAGGCTCTTTTCGCCTGCTCAGCCCAGCGATGAGTACGCTCCATCGCTGTCCGGGCATATTCATAACTACAAGGATTAGGGGGACACTCGTCAAAGACCATCAGAATATCCGAGCCGAAACAGAGCTGGGTATAAATGACCTTCTCCGGGGTAAAAAGATGCTCGGACCCATCGAGGTAAGACCGGAAGAGGACTCCTTCTTCTCCTATAGAGCGAATATGTTGAAGGGAGAAGACCTGATAACCTCCGCTGTCGGTAAGAATAGCCCGGTCCCAGGAGATAAAGCGGTGAAGCCCCCCTGCTTGGAAGATTAACTCTGGTCCCGGCCGTAAGTAAAGGTGATAAGTGTTGCCCAAAATCAAGCTGAACCCGATTTCCTCCAGCTCCTCCTGGGTCATCGCTTTAACGGTGCCTTGCGTTCCCACAGGCATAAACACAGGAGTAGGAACGCTCCCATGGGGTGTGAACAAAACACCTGCCCGGGCATAAGTTTCCGAGCAGGTCGCTTCTACCAGAAAGAACGGAGAGGGAGATTTATCCATCTCTCACTGTTAGACTTTTGCTCCTTGGTATCGCTCAATAGGGACTTCACCGACAACATAAAGGGATCCTGTGACACAAACTAGGTCTTCCACTTTAGCATAAGAAAGAGCTTCTTCAACCGCCAGGGGCACGGGCTTAGCGATTGAAACAGGTACAGAAGTTTGAGATCTCACCACTTGATACAAATCTTCCGCAGGGAGAGATCTAAAAGCTGGCTCTGTAACAATAATCCGATGGGCAAGAGGCACAAGAGGTTTCACCACATCGTTGATCTGATGGCCCTTGGTCATCCCCAAAACCAGGATGAGATGACGGTATCGGAAAAGGGTTTGCAAAGCTTGGGCAAGAGCTTCCGCTTTAGCCCCATTGTGGGCGCCATCCAAGATCAAACCTGGCTTCTCCCGAATCACTTCAAGCCTCCCAGGGAGATAAGCCTTCTTTAATCCCTCCCGAACGGTTTGCTCCGTGATCCTATCCGCCCCTCGCTCTCTAAGGAGATGAACCGCTGAAACCGCCAAAGCAGCATTCTGTTTCTGGAATTCCCCCAACAAGCGTAAATGTAGGTTGGAGTAACAGACTCCCATCACTTCTACGGTAAAGGGGGGTTCCGGCCGAGAGATCAAGGAGGGGTACCGAAGGGCCTCCTCTGTTGACGGTAACGGTAAAGGTACAAGGTCTTCCCTCTCTTCCTCCTCCTGGGGAATGAGTCGAATCTCCTCCCCCAGGCGATAAAGGGGTACCCTCTTCTCCCGACAGGTCCGAGCAATAACCTCCAGAGCCTCCCCTTGAGCCCCCGTGACACAAGGGATACCCTCTTTGATAATCCCTGCTTTCTCCCCAGCAATAGCGGTTAAAGTATGCCCCAAGCGCTCCGTATGATCCAAGCTGATGTTGGTGATCACTGCTACTTCAGGGAGGATCACATTGGTCGCGTCATACCTCCCCCCTAGTCCTACTTCAATGACGCCATAATCCACTTTTTGCTCAGCAAAATAGAGGAAACCTGCTAGGGTCTTCACCTCAAATTCCGTCGGTTGACCACAACGAGGATTCCGAGCAACTTGTGGCACCACTGGGGCAATTCGAGTGATGAGGTGAGCTAAGTCCTCTTCGGGAATCAGATGGCCGTCCACCTGAATCCGTTCACAAATTGTACGGACATAAGGGGATAGATAAAGGCCCGTTCGATACCCGGAGGCCTGAAGGATAGAGGCGATCATTGTGGAGGTAGAGCCTTTGCCATTAGTTCCCGTGATATGGACTGAAGGGAAACGACGCTCTGGGTGTTGGAAAGCTTCGCAAAGGGCTTGAATCCGCTCCAAACCTAAATGCCATCCGAATTTCCCCAAAGAGGAGAGATAAGCGATAGCTTCTTCAAAATTCATCCCCTTCTCCCCAAACCCCCAGTACCAACCTGATGGTACCACAGAGGATGAGGATGTATCAAGGAAAAGAGAGGTCCTTTGCCTAAGAAGATTCAAGCCCTAACTTGGAAGATAGTTCCGCCTATCCCCCCACCTCTTGAAGGTCCGAGGCAATCGCAGTAATATGATTGATAGGGAGAGGTGCCGGAGTGGTTTAACGGAGCGGTCTTGAAAACCGCCGGGCCAAAAGCCCCGTGGGTTCGAATCCCACCCTCTCCGCTTTAAAAACCCCCAGGTCTCACCAATCTGCCGTCTGAAATTCCTCCTTCCCGGAAATGCCCCCCAATCTCCATTCCTTCTCGTGCGAAGATCTTCTCCCTCTTGCAATAAGAAAGGAGGATTTTTCCTTAGTAGCGAAAAAATAAAAAGGCTATAAATCCAATAAGCCTTCTGCTTTTAAAGGAGCAGAGGTCTTTTTTTCTAGAGGGAGGGAGGAAAATGGAGTTCGCTCAAGAACATCCCAAAGGCTTCACCCTTATAGAGCTTCTGGTGGTCATCGCCATCATCGCCATCCTGGCGGCGATACTTTTCCCCGTCTTCGCCAAAGCCAGGGACAAGGCCCGACAAACCCAATGCCTCAGCAATATGCGGCAGATCGGCCTGGGGATGATGCAATATGTTGACGACTGGGATGATACTTACCCCGCCTGGAGGACCGACAGCGGACGGTTTTATATCCGCTGGCAGATCCAACCCTACCTGAAGAGTGTGGAAGTCTGGATTTGCCCTAGTGATAACGACCCTCGTCCTTCTCCCGGTGTAGACCGAGATCCCTTCGACCCTCAACACCCCCTTAGGGGGAGGAGCTATATGCCCTCGGAAGGTCTACTGGGGCCGAGTCTGGAACCTTTCTCTCTAGGCGACATTAAGGATCCGGCAGGCTTGATAGCCTTTGTTGAGAAGAGGGATGGAATTGATGACCAACACTGCCAGATTCCCCAAAATATCCTCAGACCCTATTCTATCCCTTCTCATGAGCGGGCACGCCACAATGGAAGTAGCAACTACATCTTTGCGGATGGACATTCCAAAGCCTTACGTTTCTCCCAAACCTTCTTTCCTAAGGTCCTCTGGCTGATTGATCAAAAAGCGGGCGAGCAGATGCGTGAACGCTTTAAAAGAGACATCATCGATAAAAACACCTTCAACTAGCAGTTAGAGAAGTTGGCCTGGATACTAATGCTGGCTAAAGCCTGCGACTACTGAAATCCCTCCCCGTTCTCTGCGGGGAGGATTAGGGCGAAACTTAGCACAGGCTGAAACCTGCAACTATCGAATTCACCTAACCAAAGCCCTTCTTCTATCCATTAGCAGGAGCGGGCATTGTTTCCCGAGCTCGACGCGCTGCCTCTGCTAAAGGCCCCTCATTCTCTATTACCTGAAGGAGATGGCGCATCCTCTCAGGACTTGCAGTACACTTCATCAGCTCCGAATGCATATGTTCAATCCAGAAACGCCCCTGAGCAATAATAAAGGCCCTTAAATCTTCCAGCTCCTCTTTGGTTCGAGCATAGCGACACAAGTTTAAGGTAAACATTCGCCGTGCCGATCCCCCTCCAAAAGAGGCGTGGAGCAAATTATGATTAAACACTACTACATCCCCCGGTTTCGTCTCTAAGGCAACACAAGGTACCTCTCTCCCCGAAATCCCAAAAGCCTCTAAAGAACAGGTAACCTTCCTGGCCTCTTGGGCCCAAGGACAATGAAGCAGATGAGTGCCCGGAATAACCCGAAGGCATCCTGTATCCCGAGTGAGGGGGTCCAAATAAAGGGCTACCTTGATGTACAAACCTACATCGTGCCAACCATCAGAGTGCCAAGGGGTGTCTCCGACATAGTAATTGCCATCTCCCCCCAAATAGTTGAAATCCTCCCCAAGAAGAGAAGAAGCCATCTCCACTATTTGGGGATGATCGAGAAGGGTGCACAACCGCTCACTCTGATCAATAAAGGGAACTATACAGGTCCTTCGTGTACCATCGTGTCTACCATAAGGATGACGGCGAAAAACCTCCTCAAATTCCTCAGTAATCCAATCGATCTCCTCCGCCAGAAGGCCAGGGAAAAGAAGATAACCAAAAGTTTGGAAAAAAATAACCTGTTGTTCTGTTAAAGCCATCCTCTCCCTCTCATTCAGTATCACTTTATCCTTCGCCCAGCCTCCCCCAAATTCCCTTTAGTTTGAAGGAGCGAAGAATTAGGCAAGAAACAAGCAAAAGGTTTTATTCTTCCTAATAACCCCCCTTCTAAGGATCAACATTAAAATAAGCCAAACGATAGGGCTGAGGACCAGCGATAGTGATTAAATCAAAACCGACTAACCCTATCCCAGGAGCCCACCACTCCACCCATCCCCAATCACAACACCCCGGATTAAACTCCATCCGAAGCAGATGAGTGAACTTACCTTTAGGCGTCTCTAGGACGTCTTTACGGGAAGCCATCGTCACCTTAATTGTCGGGCGAGTATCCATATACCAGGCAGGATATTCCCAGGTTTCTCCCTCCAGGGCACCCAGGCGATACCTCTCAATCCCTCCAGAATCGGCCAACTCTAACACCCGACCATCCACAAGAACCCGCCATCGCACTTGCTGATCTCTATCAGGTGCTCGACTTAATGTAGCTAGCACTACAGTCACAGGATCTGCAGGAAATTGGGCCTCCAATACCGAGATTTTTATCGGGAACATCCAACCATTAACCGCTCGTGTATTTTCAAAGGTCCAGGTTCCCCGGAGGGCTAAAGGGATATAATCCACAGGTCGGAGCTCGCCTCCTTTACGGATAAGAAACAACCCCTCATCCCTGAAGGATTTGGAGGTATCCGTTAGAAGATATTGCACCCGGTAAAGCCCTTCGGGCAAAGGCTTCCCCTGGTTATCCTTTTGATCCCATTGTTCTGACCAGGTAAACTCTTTACCCGGAGGAAGTTCCTGCTCGTTGACCACCATTAGAAAAGCTCGGCCCTCAGACCACCGCCAAACTTCTTTCCCTTCGGAAGTAAAAACAATAATGTCATAAATCTGACTGGAGAGAAAAGTGAGTTTCACGGGAGTCTTTCCCCGGTTAACCAACCTAAGGGTGAAAAGAACTGAGGATCTAGGAGTATAAACGGTATCATCAGTACTCCCACTGAAGTAAACAGAAGAGCCTTGTTCTTTATCCGATGGAGAAAGAGGTTTTTCAGGAAAAGGAGACATTGAACCAACCACCTTTTTGAGAATAAGCATCGCATCTTCCAAAGAGATCTTCCCGTCACCGTAAGTCCCATCCGGCCTCACTGGAGCAACATCCGCCGAAGCTATATTCATAGTAGTAGGAAGAGGAGAACCAACCACTGCTTTCAGAGTGATGACTACATCCCGGATGGTAACTCGACCGTCATTATCTACATCCCCAGGAATCCCTGCTTTAACTGGGTAGGCCAAGACCAAAAAGAGTAAGCTGAAACCTACAACTTTCCAAAATAGGGTTTTCTTCATCATTGACCTCCCTTCCAAAGGTTTACCCTTCTCTACAAAATAATACGCTAAAAGTCTTATTGTACAACATCAACCGAGAGTTCTAATTACCTTGGGCAAGTAATCCTGAGGCGCATCGGCTAAAACTAGCAAAGCGGGCAAGGGCCTTCTTAACCAAACGGATAAAATACTTCTGGGGTGGTCCAGCAGAGACAATACAAAACTTTGGAGTTTACTACACTAAAACCTTCTTCGCCCAAACCCTGAGGGAGCAGATCAAAAGGAGCAACTTAGGTCTTCCGGTGGAATTTGAGGCAGGCCCAGAAACTTTTGCTTATTATGGAGAACCCAAGGGTTAAAGCGGAGGGTGGTCATACTCTGGCCCTCCGCTTTAACCGTCTACCCTTGTTGTGAAACACCAAAGAGTATCTCGAACTTTGGTGGTTCAGCTTCCTAAGCCGAGGAGTGGATCAAGGGTTCATATTCCCTGAGATGCTCAGCGACCCAATGGCGGATCTCTTCTTCAGGCAAGGGTCGGAAAGCTGAAATCGCTTTCATCTCTTCAGGAGTGTAAGGTTTGAAGTTCCGACAGATTTTCAAAGCAGTCTCCAGCTCCCCCACGCTCCCCAAGCCAACCACAGCAACCGAGACAGGATGGCTGAGAGCCCATCGAAGAGCCACTCCCACGGTGTCCTTTAACGGGCCTCTCCCGCCTCCCAGGACTTTCATCGCAATGATCCCCACCTTGGCCTCCTGGGCAGTTTGAATCAAATCCCGGATTTCAAATTTCATCGTGTTGGCATAGTTAATGGGGAACATCACTGTTTCAAAAAGCCCTGTCTTCACTGCCCGGATAAGGGTCGCCGGGTCTGAATGGCCCGTAATCCCGATATGCTTTACCTTTCCAGCCTTCTTTGCAGAAACTGCCGCTTCGTAGGCGCCTCCAGGAGCCAGAATCCGGTCTAACTCCTCCGGAGAATTGACAGCGTGGAACTGGATAAGGTCAATCACCTCCGTTTGGAGGCGCTTCAAACTCCGATCAATGGTTCGAGCAGCTCCTTCTCGGTCCCGTTGATCTACCTTGGTACCTAAGATACAATCCTTTCGGCGGGTTTTCACCACCTCCCCCAGCAGTTCCTCACTGTTGGGGTAGCAATCAGCTGTCTCTAAGTAATTCACTCCTTTATCGAGAGCCTGGTTAATAATGGCCAAAGCCTCCTTTTTATCCAGGCCATAGGCAGTCAATCGCCACCCTCCTATTCCCAGAAGAGAGACTTTCACCCCCGTTTTACCCAGAGGGCGGCGGGGGAGCGTCTTTTCGCTCCCCTTCGCCGACTTCTCCTCGGCCCCAAGCGGCGAACCAAGGAGAGAAAGCAGACCCAAAGAGGCTACCTTCTTCAGGAAACCTCTTCGATCCTGATGAAAAGGCATTGAGCAACCTCCTCACAGAAACTAGAGGATTACTCCCTGATCCCCTCCGGAAGGCAAGGTTCCATCAGTAGTTCAATCAGCCTTAGAGTTGGCAGCGGTAACGCCTTTACCGGCGTGAATCTGCTCCTTAATCCAGCTGTCTATGATGTCCTTGTGGAAACGCCAATGGCGACCCACTTTAAAACCAGGGAGAACCCCCTTCTGAGTGAGCCGATAAACAGTCTGTGGATTTAACCGGAGATAAGCAGCAACCTCATTGATGGTGAGAATGGTTTCGGTGTTGTTCATTTGTTTCCCCCTCCCGTTAACACAATGTGACAATCTTTCATCTCTCTATTCGATATTGGCTTTAAAAAATCCTTTTTCTTTTCTATTCACCTCTTTTCCCCTTTGGGGAAAGCCCTCGATCCCCAAACTAGGAATGTTTAGAAGGAAGGGAGGAAGCTAAGGGCGAAAGAACTCCTGGGATTTTTCTTCCCCCTTTAGAATTTTGCACGAGAATTCAAAAAACTTCATTCAGTCTGTTTAACTTTAATCCGCTTAAGGGAGAGAAAGGAATGGGGTCTGTTTTTTCAGAAAAACAACAAGCTGTCTCCCGGAATCGTCGTTGGAGATTGTTTGTCGCCAGTTGCTTCGCTTTGGTCGCCACCGCTATGGCCTTCGCCGTCCGCACGGATATCATGGACGCTTTAAGCACTCATTTCCATCTCACCAAAGAGCAAACAGGATGGGTAGCGGGTGCTGCCTTCTGGGGCTTCGCCATCTCCATCTTCTTCGGTAGCCCTCTCTGCGACGCTTTAGGGATGGGGACTCTCCTTGGCCTCGCCTTTTTAAGCCACAGCCTCGGCGTACTCTCTACTATCTTTGCTCAAGATTTTTGGATGCTTTGGTCTGCAACTCTGCTGGTAGGAATTGGTAACGGCCTTGTGGAAGCAACGATTAATCCTCTCATTGCTACTTTATATCCTGATGAAAAAACCCACAAGTTGAATACTCTTCATGCTTGGTGGCCTGGAGGATTGATTCTCGGTGGATTGGGAGCCTTTGCCCTGACTCAGCTTGGCTTCAATTGGCAGGTGAAAATGGCCACTATCCTTATCCCCACCCTGATTTATGGTGCCCTCTTCCTAGGGCAAAAGTTCCCACCGACAGAGCGCGTTCAATCCGGAGTTTCTACCAGCGAAATGTTCCGAGAAGCCCTTCGCCCCCTCTTCCTACTTTGGCTGGGTTGTATGTTCCTAACGGCCTCTACCGAACTTGGGCCTAACCAGTGGGTTGGGGATGTTTTAACGAAAACTGCTCAGGTTCCAGGGATCCTGGTTCTGGTCTATGTCAGCGGGCTGATGTTTGTACTCCGCTTCTTCGCCGGTCCCATTGCCCACCGGCTATCTCCCATAGGCCTGCTCCGAGTTTCGGCGGTCCTAGCTACTATAGGTCTCTTCACCCTCAGCTATGCCACTAACCCCGTCACTGCCTTCGCCTCAGCCACCCTCTTCGGCATCGGAGTATGCTATTTCTGGCCAACTATGCTGGGTGTTACCTCCGAGCAATTCCCCAAAGGAGGAGCCCTTCTTCTAGGATTAATGGGCACCGCGGGAAATCTCTCTGTCGCCTTTATTCTCCCCCTTATGGGAAAGGTCTACGATAACTATGGCCCTGCGATGTCCTTCCGAGTAGTAGCCCTCCTTCCTCTCGTTTTGGTGATCATCTTCAGCACCCTTCACCTCTATTTCCAATCGAAAGGGGGATACCGGCCGGTAAAACTCTAATCCTCTGCTTTGGCCAGAAAGAGAAAGACCGGTTCTTGGCACTCTTCTCCCTTATCTGGTATATTAAAATCAGAGACACACCTGAAAAGACGGCTGGTTGAGGATTCAACCAGCCGTAGCCTTTTATGCTCTATGAAAAGAAAGGTTCGGTGGAAAAGTTGAAGTACGGTGCTGAAAACCTCCGAGATTTCCTGGCGTCACGGATTAGCTCCTTCTCCCTTTTGGAACCTGAGGATCAGGAAGAGATCGTGGCTATGGCCCAGGCCCTCAAAGAGAAGGGCCTTCCCCCCTCCTTCATCCTCTCGGGAGCCCGCTCCACTATTCGTTTACTCCTCCAAGTGAAAGAAGAAGTTGAAGTTCCTGTACCCGAAGAGGTCAAATCCCTTCTAGGTTCGAGTATTCTCCCCCCTTATGAAAGGGTTACCCCACGTCAGCAACCCCGAAAGGAGAGAAAAGCGCGTGAAAAAGAGGGACTTCAGCAATTTTTGTGGAATCTTATCAAAGAAGCGAAATCAGCCAAACACCCTCACGAGCGGAAGAAACTCCGTAGAGACTTATTAGCTCTCGACCGAGGGCATATCCGAAGGGTACTCGGACGTGAGGGTCAGGAGATCTGCGATCAGATTAATCTTTTGCTTAGGCAACTTAAGGAGTAGAGATGTCTTTGATCAATCAATACCGTCAAACCCAACGGCAACTCCGCCGCCTTTTTGAACCTTTCTGCCAAACTCATTGTCCGACTTGTCCAGAGCCTTGTTGCCGAAAACCCGTAAGAGTCACCTTTTTAGATATAGCCTTGGCCCAAAGTGTAGGATTCTGCCCTCCCCGGGAAGCAAACCCAGAAAAGGAGCGGGCACAAACCATCCTCGCTCTTATCAACGGAGAGGAGCCCTCTTTCTTCCAAGAAGAAATTCCTTGTGACTTCCTAGGCAAAGGGGGATGTACCTTTCCCAGCGATTTACGACCCTTCGAGTGTACCCGCTATATCTGCCGATTTATGGAGAGCGATATGGATCCCACGACTCTCAGGCGGATCAAAATCCTCCTTAAAAGGCTAACAAAGCAACATCAGGAGATTGTCACAGGGTTAAAGAAGCAGAAATAAACTTCTGAGCCTCTCCTTCCTTTTCCAAGAGGCCAGGCTTTTCACTTGATGACTGTTGGGAGGGGGATTAATGCCCTATTGCCCCCAATGCCAATACGAATATCATCCTACCGTTCATCTATGTCCCAACTGTAGGGTACCTCTGGTTCTGCTCAGCTCCGAGGAGGTCTCCTCTGCCAATAAAGAATCGCCAGGAACTTGGGATTGGCCTTCTGGTGGAAGCCCCTGGGTTCGCAAGGCTCGATCGTTAGCCTGGCAAATGCGTTGGGGAGGCCTCTTCTTGTTTCTCTTCTATGCCATCGCGGGTTTACCAGGAGCTTTTATCACCTGGGTCTACCTCCAGCGGTGGCCGCGAGAATACTTCAGTCCTCCGCTCCTCTGGCACCTCCTTCAAGACCCCCTCTGGGCTATCGGGAGGCTATGGGATACCCTACTGATTAGGGATCTGCGAAACATTATCCGTTTGGTGGATATCTCTTCAGGAACCCTAGCTAACGGAAGTGGGATGATCGTAGGCCTCTTCTCTTTCCTCTTCTTCGGCCTCTTCCTTTGGCCCCATCTCGAAGAGTTCCCTCCCTTTGCTAAAAGGCTATTCCGATTGAGCCTGTTTCTCCTTCCTATCCTCACTTTTCTATCCTTTATCCTTTACCTCTGGGATTATCATTCTCTTACTACCACCTTCGTCTTCTGGTCTCCCCTAAGGTATCGGATCCGAATCTTCTACCTCCTTCTTCACTTCTTCCTCGACCTACTGGTCTGGCCCTGGATCGCGAGTGTAGTCTTTGTCTTGGGAAAACGGGTTCTTTGTCAGGATAAGCTCTCCTTGACAGAAATCTTTGGGGAAGGAGCTCAGTATCTCAAATCCTTTTTCCTCCTGGGGTTTATCTTAAATATTATCAATCTACCAGCGAATATCTACTCTCTGGTGACCTATCGTGCAACTTGGGCTACATTAGTGGGTTGGTTCCCTTCCCTCCTTCGCTTTCTACCTGGGGTTCTATGGGTTCTCTTCTTTACCCTGCCCGCCAACATGGTCTTACGCCGTCTCTCTCTGATGGAGGCCGTAGAGGAAACCTTAGTAGAATGGACCCGGAATCCCTCCCGGAAGGCGGAGATAATGGTCAACGTGATCCTGATTCAATTCCTCTTCTATCTTGTGAAAGACCTCCTGCTTCCCGATCGGGGTCTCCTCTGGTTTCTTTCTCAAGGAGCAGTTTCGGCCTTCCTCGCGGTGTGGACGGTCTCTTTGAGCTTATCCGCCTGCCAGGATATGGTTTCAATACTACGCTAGTGCCATTAAAAGGGCGATAATAGCAATAACCACCCGTAATTCAATCAAGGTGAAGCCCTTTCGGGGTATCCTTTTTTCATTCTCCCACCACTAAGGGGAAGGAAGTCTTCCCCTACCGCCTCAGGCCATCCTTTTCCAGCAAGTACACCTGGCTTTCTCTCTCCTCTTGAGAGAAAGTAGCAGGGAAATCCTCCTCGGCCATCAACATCCGATATTTCACGGCTTCAGTGTCTTTCAGAAGTCCACTTTTAATCCCCCAGAAGAGGACCCCTAGGGCAGCCAGGGCAAAGAGGACACAAACCCCGTTAATCAACCACTGAGTTCCCAAAGAGATGCCAAAGCGAGCCAAAGCGCAGCTAGGACAAGCCATCAAAATCCTCCTCTTCCGTCGCGCAGGTAACGCTTGCTGACCTCGATTTGCTGGAATCAGAAACCTCTTTGGGAAGGCCTCGAACTAAGAGCCTACTTTCTCTTCGTCTCGAACCTTCCGAGGATCTTCAAAGGAGAGAAGGGGTTCTCCCTGGAGCTCTCGCAAGCGTTGGGTAATAGCCATAGAACAGAATTGAGGTCCACACATAGAGCAATATTTAGTATCCTTAAAGTAATCATCCGCCAGGGTTTCATCATGCATTCGCCGGGCGGTTTCGGGGTCGATAGCCAATTCAAACTGGCGATTCCAGTCGAAAGCGAAGCGGGCCTTGGAGAGCTCATCATCCCAATCTCGAGCTCCGGGGCGATTCCGGGCGATGTCTGCGGAGTGGGCCGCGATCTTATAGGCGATCAAACCCGCTTTGACGTCTTCCACATCAGGCAAACCCAGATGCTCCTTCGGCGTGACGTAGCAGAGCATCGCAGCACCGGCCATCCCTGCAATAGCTGCCCCAATTGCCGAGGTGATATGGTCATAACCGGGGGCAATATCCGTCACCAGAGGTCCAAGGACATAGAAGGGGGCCTCATGGCAGATCTCCATCTCTTTTTCCACATTCATCGCGACTAAATGGATAGGGATGTGACCAGGGCCTTCAACCATCACCTGCACATCATGCTCCCAAGCCTTGAGGGTCAGTTCCCCAAGAGTATAGAGTTCCGCAAACTGGGCCTCATCATTAGCATCCGCAATGCACCCCGGCCTTAAACCGTCTCCTAGAGAGAAAGAGACATCGTACTTTTTGAAAATCTCACAGATCTTCTCAAAATGGGTATAGAGGGGGTTCTCCTTCTGTTTGAGGAGCATCCACTCAGCCATAATAGACCCCCCTCGGCTGACAATACCAGTAATACGGTTTCGAGTCAGCGGGATATATCGGCGGAGGACGCCCGCGTGGATGGTCATATAATCCACACCCTGCTGAGCTTGGTGCTCAATCATATCAATGAAATCCTCTTCCGAGATGTCCTCCACCCGCTTGCGCTCAGCAAGTACTTGATATACCGGAACTGTACCTACAGGAACTGGGCTATGGGCAATGATTGCCTCCCGGATAGCATCTATATCTCCACCCGTGGAGAGGTCCATCACCGTATCTGCCCCCCACTGGAGAGCTGTCCGCAGCTTCTCTAATTCATGCTCGATGTTGGAGTCTACCGCTGAATTCCCGATATTAGCATTGACCTTGCATCGGGCGTTGACACCAATACACATCGGCTCCAAACGAGTATGGTTAATGTTAGCCGGGATGATCATCCGCCCTCGAGCTACTTCGGATCGAATGAATTCGGGATCCAACTGCTCCCTTTGGGCAACGTACTTCATTTCTTCGGTGATGATCCCCTGGCGGGCAAAATGCATTTGGGTCACGTTATCCCGACCCACTAATAACGAACGATCGGTTCTCATTTTGTTTCACCCCACTTAAAGAAAGCCCTAAGAAACGCTTTTTCCCAGTTGACAGCGACTTTATTGAGCTACAAGTTAATCGCCTTCGCTTCCTCCTCCAGGTTATCCTATTCGCAGAAGGAATGCAAGACAAATTGCCCTTGGTGAGAGCGTTGATGGTTTTGGGAGTGTTTTAGGGAGCCAACATTATTGGAGGCCAGTTTTTCAGCTAAGCGAAGAAACCCTGCGGAAGCTCTATTTAAAGGGGTTAGAACAAGCAACTAAAGAAGCCCCGGTGAAAGCCGAAACCTTAGCCCAGTCGGTTGGTTTATTACTAGGCCCGATCCAGTCGATATCCGAGGAAGGATTTGTTGGTCCGGTACCGGTCGGCCTGTTATACCTACCAAAACCTTTCTCACGGAATTAACAAAGCCTTAATATAGTCAGCCTCTCCTCGTAAAAGGGTGTGGAACACTTCCACTCCCTTCTCCAGGGGAAAAGACCTGGCCCACTCCCCTATTTGCAAATGGCCATCTCGGACTAGCTGGATCGCTTTGCGGAAATCCCCATTCGTATAGGCGTAAGACCCCTGGATCCGCTTCTCATACAACACTGCCTCCATCCCCGATAGGGAGGTGGCATCACTATGCAGACCAATCCAAACCACCGTGCCCCCAGGATGAACCAGATTGAGGGCCTCGGCCCGGGTTTCAGAGAGGCCCACTGCATCTATAGCCAGATCAAAGCCCTCTCCGTTAGTCACCTCCTTAGCAGCCTCTTTTAAATCCTCCCGCTGAGCGTTGACCACCCGATCGGCCACCAACTCCTTAGCCACCTCCAATCGGTAGGGATTGATATCCACCACCACTACCCTGGGGCCTCCACATAACTTGGCCACCCGGGCGCAAAAAAGACCGATGGTACCCGCTCCAAAAATCACCACCGTTTGGGGAGCAGGATTCTGAGCTACCGCCAGAACGTGAACCGCATTGGCCACAGGTTCTACCATCGCGGTCATCTCAGGAGTGAATCCGGAAGGTAAAGGGTGTAAAGCCTTCTCTGGTACAGCCACATATTCAGCGAAAGCCCCAGGACGATGCATCCCTATCAACTGCCGATTCCGACAGATATTGGTACACCCTCGGCGACAAAGATCACATTGACCGCACCAGAGGAGGGGGTTTACCGCGACCAGGTCTCCTGTTTTTACAGAGGTCACTCCCTCCCCAACTTCCACCACAATCCCGCCAAACTCATGCCCCATAATCAGAGGAGGGACTCGCCGGGGACTGCGAGTAGCAAAACCCTCCAACTCTGAACCACAAATCCCCGAGGCCGAAACCCGGAGGACCACCTCCCCCTCAGATGGAGTCGGCCGATCCACCTCCAAAATCTTCAACTCCCCCGGTGCTGTATAGACCATAGCTTTCATTACCTTGCCTCCTTAATCCTTGAAATTATCCAACCTTCACGTCCCAGATCTCCTCAACCGCCGTAGCAAAGCCCTCCTCTTCATAGGAGGGAGCAATATAATCCGCAACCACTTTCAGCTCCGGCTTAGCATTCCCCATCGCTATCGCTAAACCAGCATACTCCAGCATAGGAAGGTCATTATAGCTATCCCCAAAAGCGGCCATCTCCTCCCTCGATATACCCAAACGCTCCCCAATCACCCTTAGGGCTTCCCCTTTGGAGACCCCTACATCCATAAACTCCAGATACTCAGGATTGGTTTTGGTAATGTAAAGCTGACTCCCGTACTTCTCTCGCATCACAGGAAGAAGACGATCCGTCTCCTCCGGGGTATCTAACAAAATAATCTTGGTAGGCTGTTGCCCGTCAAATTGGCGCAAACTTCCCACAGGATGGATGGGAGAACCCGTTCGGGACCGGTACAAATCAGACCACTGTGTCTCTTCTTTCACATAGAGGACATCATTGAGATAATAGTTGAGATGATAACCTCTCTCCTCGGCAAACTCCACAATCTCCTGAGCCGCCCCAGCAGGTAGAGGCTGATGATGGTAAACTGCGCCAGTAGCGATTTCTTTTACCAAAGCCCCATTATAAGCCACTACCGGGCCTGTTAACCTCAGCTGGATGCAAAAAGGTACAGTGGCAGTATACATCCTCCCACTAGCGATAACCACAAGGATCCCTTTCTCCACCAATTTGTAAACTGCCAACGCGTTTCGAGGGCTGATCTGATGATCCACCCCTAACAGAGTTTCATCCAAGTCTACCGCAACTAATCGAATGCGATCCGGGTTAATCAAACTCATCTTCCTTTTCTTCCCTTATAAAAACTTCATCCAGGCCGATGAACTTCGGCAGAGAGTCTTTAAAACCCCTCCTACCAACCTTGAGGTTCTCCAAAAACACCCAAACTCTCCTTTCGCTAATCCCTTGCACCTCCCTAGAGAAACAAAAAACCTCGGAAGGGAGGCCCAGGGAATCATCCGAAAAGAATTGTGGACTACCTACAGGGAAGGAGAAAAAGCGGTATGGAGCCGATAAAAGTCGGCATAGTAGGATATGGCTATGCAGGAAGGAACTTTCACTCCTACCTTGTTAAACTGGCGCAAGGTCTCCAACTTTACGCCATCGCTACTCGAGACCCCGAGCGAAGAGCAAGAGCCAGCGCGGAACAAGGTGTCAAAACCTTCGCCACCCTAGATGAAATGCTCGAGGACCCTGAGGTCCAACTGGTAATTATTGCTACCCCCCACGATACCCATAAGGAGCTGGCGGTAAAAGCCCTTAGAGCCGGAAGGCATGTAGTGGTAGATAAAGTGATGTGCCTAACCACTGCGGAAGCAGATGAGATGATCGCTGAAGCCCGGCGGAATCAGCGAATGCTCTCTGTCTTTCAGAACCGGCGCTGGGATGGGGATTACCTCACCGTAAAGAAAGCGATAGAGACAGGCCTTCTAGGCCGTCCGTTAGTTTTTGAAACCGCGGTGATGCGCTATGGTCAGCCTCGGGGTTGGCGAGCGGTTCGCGCTCAGATGGGAGGGATCCTCTTCGATTGGGGAGCTCACTTAGTAGACCAAGCTCTGTTGCTAGTGCCCTCAAAGGTCGTTAGCGTTACCGGCTTCTCCCAATTTGAACAACCGGACACCGATATCGAGAGCTACGCCCGGTGTCAGATCCGTTTTGAAAACGGCGTGCTATACTCGGTGGAAGTCTCTAACCTCGCTCACCTTGGTAAACCCCGTTGGCTTGTCCTAGGCGATAAAGGGGCGCTGGTTAAAGAAGGGCTAGATCCCCAAGAAGCGGCGATGAACCGAGGAGAGATCGAGAAGGCCAGGGAAGATCCAGCCTACTACGCCCGAGTTCGGGCTTCCCTTGCAGGGCAAACCTGCGATATGGTGCTGACAACCCTCCAAGGAGATTGGCGCAAATATTACCAGAATATCGCCAACCATCTGCTCCAGGGAGAAGAGCTCGCTGTTAAACCCGAAGAGGTGCGCCGGGCGGTAGCGGTTCTCGAAGCTTCCAAACAATCGGCCGAAACAGGCCTACCGGTAACTTTTAATCCCCCCTTGTAATACTTGCAGAAGAGGACCCACAGTGGAAGGAGGCCCTTCTATATTAAACCATCCATCGTTCTTCACCCTTTTCAGAATATCCTCGGATACCTGCAGTACCTTAGTCAAAACCCTAGATAAGCCGCTATTTTTGAAGGTCAACCGAAGGGAGGACAAGTATGGCAAAAGTCACTTTTCCCGAAGGATTCTTGTGGGGGGCGGCCACCGCCTCTTACCAGATTGAAGGCTCCCCTCTGGCTGATGGAGCTGGTATGTCCATTTGGCATCGCTTTGCTCATACGGAGGGAACTATCGCTGACCGTTCTACCGGAGACCTAGCCTGCGACCACTATAACCGCTGGAGAGAGGACATCCAGCTGATGAAACAATTAGGGCTGAAGGCCTATCGGTTTTCTATCGCCTGGGGAAGGATTTTCCCCGAAGGAACCGGTGCCCTTAACGAGAAAGGTCTGGGTTTTTACAACCGGTTAGTAGATGCTCTTCTCGAAGCAGGGATTACCCCAATGATCACCCTCTACCACTGGGATCTTCCGGGTGCCCTCCAAGATAAGGGGGGTTGGGCCAATCGGGATATAGTAGGATGGTTTACCGATTACGCTGTTACTTGCTTCAGCAAGCTGGGCGACCGGGTTAAACTCTGGATCACCCATAATGAACCCTGGGTCTTCTCCATTATTGGATATATGTGGGGACATCATGCCCCCGGAATGAGGGATAAATATGCTGCAATGAAGTCAGCCCACCACGCTCTCCTCAGTCACGGCTCCGCAGTGCAGGCCTTTCGTCAAACCGGCCCTAAGGAGGGTCAAATCGGAATCACCCTTAACCTCAGCCCTGCTCATCCAGCTTCTCAAAAAGAGGAAGACCTCCTCGCCGCACGAAACCAAAACGCCTTCTCCAACGGAATGTTCCTCGATCCCCTCGCCGGCCGAGGATACCCTCCCGAGCTTTCTCAGTACCTAGGAGAGGCAATCCCTTCTATAACCCCGGAAGAACAATCCCTTATCGCTCAACCCATAGACTTCCTTGGGGTGAATTACTATTCTCGGAGCATTGTTCAATACGATCCTGACCACCCTAATAAAACTCGACACCTTCGCAATGAGCAAGCCCAATACACCGAAATGGGTTGGGAGGTTTATCCCCCAGGAATCTATGAACTCCTCACCTGGCTTCACAAAACCTACCCCCATATCCCTCAGTTCTATATCACTGAAAACGGCGCCGCCTTTGCTGACCAAGTGAACGAAAAAGGAGAGATTGAGGATAATAACCGCCTGGAATTCCTGAAACAACACTTTCTTCAAGCCCACCAAGCCCTTCAAGAAGGAGTTCCCTTAAAGGGTTATATGGTCTGGTCCTTAATGGATAACTTTGAGTGGGCCTTCGGCTATACGAAACGTTTCGGTATTGTCTATGTGGATTATCCTACCCAGAAGAGGATCATTAAAAAGAGCGGCCACTGGTACTCCCAAGTTATCGCGGGAAACAGCGTTGAAACGGAGGAAGAATAATGAAGAAGGACACCTTCAGGAGGAACCTTCTCTTGATACCTCTTCCTTTAAAACCTTTAAACGACGCTCAACCTCCTTCATCTGCTCCTCTTCCTCAGGGCGATAACGACCGCTGGCTTGATAAATTGGCTTCCAAACCTTTAAGCTCCTCCAATAAGTCTGAACACTCTCCAAACCCCTTCGGACACACTTAAGAGTCTGCGTAAGGTTACCCTGTCTCCGGTAAATCTCCGCTAAGCGGAGATAGGCAACTGCGTAATCCGGGTTCTCCATCTCTTGGAGGGCTTTGACCTGCCCTGCAGGACTCTTCTGGATCTGGAGAATCCTCTGATAGGCTTTCTCTGCCTCAGTAGTCTTCCCTTGCCTCTCCAAGAGATAACCCAGCGCCAACCAACCACGGGTGGAATTCGGGTCCCACTGCGCCGCCTGTTGATAAGCTTGCTTTGCTAAGTCCCTCCGATGGGCCATCTCCAGAAGCTGTCCTTTCCGATAATAGTTAACCCCGTTTGTGGGTTCATAACGAATCGCTATATCCATCTCCCGTAAGGCTCGAGGAATTTCCCCCATAAGAGAGTACCATTCGGCCAGCTTTCGGTGGGCCTCCGCGTTCCAAGGCTCAATCTTCAAAGCGGCATGCAAAGATGAAGGGGGAGAGAGCCCTAAGGGAGTTTGAACTTGAGACAGAAATCCCTCGGCAAAATGAGCAGGTAATCCTACAGCAACTGAAACTACAACACCCAGATACAAGGTCTTTACCCAAGGAAAGGGTTTGAAAAAAGGCCCTTGGTGAACCTCGGACCCACTTACCCTAGGGGATCGGGGTTTTGGAGAATTCTCCTCTTGATAATCCACCGATGTCTCGCTTACCTCTCTTATAAGGCATCCCGCTAAACCCCACCAGAGCAATTGGCAGGCCATAAAGAGCCAAGCACCTTCTACCAGATTATGAACCGCTCCCGCCGATAATCCCCAAAGAAGGGAAAAGCCTAACCCCCTTTGCTCCCTTTTTAGCCTTGGCACCAACCCAACTGTAACCCAAACGGTCATCCCTAGCAACGCAAAAAGGCCAGGTAAACCGAGTTCCGCACCGGTCTGTAAATAAGTGTTATGGCTATGCCGTGTATAACCGGCTATGGCAAAACGAGGGAAAGTCACCGGAAAAGACCCTACTCCCGTGCCGGTCAAAGGCCTCTCCTTTATCATCCTCAGAGTAGCTCTCCAGGTATAGAGGCGGAAGCTAGAAGAAGCAATCTGCTGGACTCTTCTCTCTCCAATTCGCACAACAATAGGCCGAGAGACATACCCCCAGAAGGGGAGGAGAAGGAGGCTGAGAACAATCAACCGAACACCTCTTTGAGTCATCTTCACCCCCTCCAAGGGATAGTCTCGCCGAAGTAAGAAGAACCCTAGCCAAAGAAGGCAGTAAAGGAGACCCAAACCTAAGCTTAACATCCCTCCCCGGCTCCCGGTTAAGATCAAGGAAAGGAGAGCCAAAGTGCAAACCGAACCTGAAGCCAAAACCCACGGGAGACGGTGAGATCTCAAAAAAAGAAACAAAAAAAGAGGTATTAAAAGGATAAGATAATCCGCATATAGGTTGGGATTCGCGAAAGAAGCAAAGACCCTCCATGTTGGATCCCCCGCCCGGGCGGACTGAACCCAATCCACCAGAGACATCCGCCCCAACCACAACAACCCCAAGCCAAGGGCCACCGCGAGGTAAACCCTGTAAGCCGGCCTAACCCGATAGAGAATCCAAGCAAGAAGAAGTCCTGCTGCCCAGTTAGAAAGAGAAAGCAAGGATAAATGAAGGCTGGCTGTCCAAAGCAAAGAGAGAGAAGCCCATAAAAGAAGAAAAAACGCCCAATACAACCCTCTGGGGATCTTCAACGGCTCCGGGCAGGTTAAAGAAACGAACCCCACCAGCAAAAGAAGAACTTTCAGTAACCCCTCCCCAAAAGGGTGAATCCCCCCCCCTCCAAAAGGCAATAGAAGGAGAAAAAGACTTACCAGAAAAAGAAGAATACCCTCTTTAGGAGTTAGAGAGGAAACTAAAGATTGACCAAGAGGCTTTGAAGGAGGGACCACTCCGCTTTTATGCTCGCGCTGTGCTGGAACAGTTTTTCCCTTTCGCAAGGCCATCAGTAAAATATTCATCCTCCAGGCTCTTGAGAGCGACTTTTAGCCTGTTGCCGGCGCATTCGGTAAACATCAATCCGGTTCTTCACAATCAACATTATTGCTCGACCGAGAAGGCCTAAAACCACCACAGGCCACAGCAACCGGTTCCAACCGGTGAACTGATGTTTCATATAATACCGGTAAATGGCCAGATGGCGGAGGGCCAGAATCCTTGTAGCCGCCTTATCGGAAGAGCGAGCAATATGATGGATAAAAACTGCATCAGGGCAGTACATCACTTTCCACCCTGCCTGCCAAGCTCGATAACAGAGATCCACATCTTCGCAGGAGAAGAAGAACCGCTCATCTAATAAGCCCACCTTCTCAATCACTTCCCGGCGAAGCAACATCGCTGCCCCTGAAACCCAATCCACCTCTCGAGGAGAATTGTGGTCCCAATCCTGAAGCAGATACTCCCGGTTAAAGCGATTTTTCGGAAATAACCGACCTAAAGGAGTATCCCGGAAGAACCCTGTAAGGAGATTAGGGAAGGAGCGGGCGGAATACTGAAGCGAACCATCGGTATTCAACAACTTGGCTCCGATGATCCCCGCTTCAGGATGCTCCTCCGCAAAACGAAGAAGGTTCGCCAAAGCTCCAGGTTGAGCAAGGGTATCCGGGTTCAGTAGCAATAGATACCTCCCTCGAGCCTCTCGAATCCCCACATTACACCCTGCCGAAAACCCTAGGTTCTTAGGGTTGACCGTTAACTTCACCCAAGGAAACTCCTGCCTCACCATCTCCGGAGACCCATCCTGAGAAGCATTGTCTATAACAATCACCTCCACCGATATCCCTTTACAGGACTGGTGCTCTAGACTCCTGAGGCATTCTCGAAGCTCGTCCCGGGTATTCCAATTCAGTATGAGAATAGATAAGTCCACTTTCTGACTCATTCTCTCCAAATCGGTAATCAGTTCTTCCACCTGACTCTCAAGAACGGTCCGAAAAGTAAAAACCCTTCCAGAAGAAAGGACAATCTTACGCTCTGGAAAGTGTCCAACGCAACCATCTTATCCACATACCCAACCGAACGAGTTGCAAAAGAAACCAGTAAACCAAAGGATGAAACTGATCTTTCCAATGCTTTTGATAAAAACGAACCAAGCTTCTATGGGATTCGAGGATCATCTGGGGTCTAACCTGGCGGGTGCTCTGCCCCCCATAATGGATAATCTGAGCCTCCGGAAGGAAGTAAATCTTCCATCCTTTCTGCTTGGCTCGATAACACCAATCTACATCATTAAAAAAAATAGGAAAGCCCTCGTCCATAAGACCCACCTCCTCTAGAGCGGATCGGCGAAGGAGCAAGGCAGAACCCATCGGCTGATCTACCTCCGCAACCTCATTATACTGGAAATACCCCATTCGGTAAGCGGAGAACTTCTGGCTTTTAGGAAAGAGGCGGGACAAACCAATACAATCATAGAATAGGTAACAGGGGTAAGGAAAAGAGCGAAGAGAAGGCTGAACGGTTCCATCAGGATTCAGAAGTTTAGGAGCAACCGCTCCTGCCTCAGAATGGTCTTCTAGGAACTGAACTAATCGTTCCAGAGAACCGGGAAGTAAAAGGGTATCTGGGTTAAGCAGTAGGATATATCGCCCTCGACTCTCCCGAATCCCCTGGTTGTTTCCTCCTGCCCATCCCCGATTCTCCTCATTGGCGATCAACTTCACCTGAGGAAAATCCTGCTGAACCAATAAAGCGGAGCCATCCGAGGAGGCATTGTCCACCACAAGGACTTCCACCTTTAATGAGGCTTCTGGCTTCAACCAGGGCTGAAGGCTTCTCAAACACTCTTTAAGATAATCTCTTGTATTCCAATTAACAATGACAACCGATAAGTCCACAGGGCACATAAAGGGGTAAAGAACCAACTTTAATCAGCTTTAATAAGATTATAACACAAAGGAGAAAGAAGCCTCGACCCTAACACCCCCCACCTTCGTACCACCCTTTAGAATGCCAACTTGGGAACTGATGTTCCTAAGAGCTTTGTGATATAATAGAAGTAAAGGAGTGGTAATGACCGCTGAAATCATCAGTGTAGGGACTGAACTCCTCTTGGGGCAATCCATAGACACGAATGCTCCCTACCTCTGCCGAGTGCTTGCAGGTCTGGGGATCCCTGTCTCCTACCGAACCACTGTTGGAGACAACCGTCAGCAACTGGTAGAGGCTCTCCGCTGGAGCTGGGAGAGAGCAAACCTTCTTTTCACTATCGGCGGATTAGGGCCTACTCAAGATGATGTCACCCGAGAAGCAGCGGCCCAACTCCTGGAAGAACCCTTGCAAGAGGATCCGCAACTCTGGACGGAGATCCAAGCTTTCTTTGCCCGAAGGAATCTTCCCTGCCCTGAAATCAACCGTCGTCAAGCTTTAAGACCCCCCTCAGCACGCCCGGTTCCCAACCCTGTAGGCACGGCTCCGGGGCTAATTGCTGAAAAAGGAGGGAAAATCCTCTTTTGTTTGCCGGGACCGCCCAAAGAGTTGATCCCGATGGTCGAAAACCATATTCTCCCTTACCTAAGGGAGCGGGCATTCCCTGAAAGAGGTATCATCAAATGGCGGGTGCTCAAGCTTGCTGGAATCGGAGAATCCGCTGCCGAGGAGAAAGTAGCAGATCTACTGACCAGTGAGAATCCAACCATTGCTCCCTTAGCTCATACAGGTGAAGTTCACTTCCGGATTACCGCTCAGGCTCAATCCGAAAAGGAAGCAGATACCCTCATCGCCCAAGCGGAAAGGCTACTCCGTGAAAGATTAGGAGAAGATGTCTTCGGAGCTGATGAAGACACTCTGGAGAAAGTTGTAGTGACCCTGTTAGCGGAACAGAACCAGACGCTTGCCTTAGCCGAATCCTGCACGGGAGGATTAATTGGCCATCGGATAACCAACGTCCCCGGAAGTTCTCAAGTCTTCTTAGGGGGTATTACCGCTTATTCTAACGAAGTAAAAATAAAACAGTTGGAGGTTCCCCTACCGCTCCTCGAAGAGTATGGAGCAGTGAGCTCCCCAACAGCAGTGGCGATGGCCGAGGGAATCCGGAAGAAACTCTCCTCAGATTTCGCCCTAGGGGTTACAGGAATCGCTGGTCCCACGGGAGGAACTCCTCAAAAACCGGTGGGGCTGGTCTACATCGCCTGTGCCGGCCCTGACGGTACTTCTGTTCAAGAGTACAGATATATCGGTGATAGACAGGCCATTAAACAATCAGCCAGTCAATCTGCCTTAGATATGCTAAGGAGAAGACTCTTAAAAGCTTCTAAAGGGAGAAGCGTCTAAGGCTGAGAGGCCCTAGAAGAAATAAACAGGGATAATAAAAGACCACTCGGAGAAGTCTTACCAGTGGCCAAGGAAGAACATTACCGGTTATTCGTCGCGGTGAAAATTGCTGAGGATTTAAGGAAGAATTTAGTAGAGATTCAGAGGTTGTTACAAAAAACCGCTTCGGAGGTGAAGTGGACCCGGGAGGATCAATTTCACCTTACTCTGAAGTTTCTAGGGGAAGTACCCTCTTCCAAGGTACAAGAGATCGCGAACCAGCTCACCCAGGTGGGGCAAAAAACTCAACCCTTTGAAATCGAATTAAAAGGAGCAGGAGCCTTCCCTAACCCTTTGAAACCTCGCGTTCTCTGGGTAGGGTTGGAAAGAGGAGAAGAAGAGATGGCTAATCTCGCCCGAGCTGTGGACCAAGCCCTACAAACTCTAGGCTTCGCTCCTGAAGACCGGCCTTTTAAGGCCCATCTGACTTTGGGTCGGCCCCGGGTGGTGAAAGAGAATCCTAAACTAGCTCAAGCCCTCCAAAACCTAGAAGCAGTTCCCCTCGGGAAGATGCAAGTCAACACTCTTATCCTCTATCGCAGTATTCTCAAACCTGAAGGCCCAGAATATACTCCTCTGGTCAAGGTATCCTTAGGATCAGCGTAGAAAAAGATAGAGAGAAGAAAGCGGAAGGAGACGAAATTCCTATGATAGAACGAACCACCAATATGGATCGGGCTAAAACTCTGGAACTCGCTCTTAATCAGATTGAAAGAGCTTTTGGCAAAGGGACCATTATGCGCCTGGGGGATGCCACTCGTCTGCAGGTAGAAGTCATCCCCACAGGCTCCTTGGCTCTGGACATCGCCTTAGGAGTGGGAGGGGTTCCTCGAGGTCGAATCATTGAGATTTACGGCCCGGAATCTTCGGGTAAAACGAGTATCGCTTACAGCATCATCGCCCAGGCCCAAAAGCTGGGAGGAATCGCCGCCTTTATTGATACTGAGCACGCGGTAGATGCTCAGTGGGCTGCCCAATTCGGCGTAGATTTGAATAACCTCTATGTATCCCAACCGGACACCGCCGAAGAAGCTTTAGAAATTATGGACGCCCTCGTTCGCAGTGGAGCGATTGACGTTGTTGTCTTAGATTCCGTCGCTGCCTTGGTACCGCGAGCGGAGATCGAAGGGGAAATGGGCGAAGCCCAGATGGGCGCTCAGGCCCGGCTGATGAGCCAAGCCCTCCGTAAGCTCGGAGGGTCTATCAGCAAATCGAAATGTTGCGCCATTTTCACCAACCAAATCCGAGAGAAGATCGGCGTCCTCTTTGGCAACCCAGAAACCACCCCCGGCGGACGTGCCTTGAAGTTCTGGGCCTCCGTTCGGATGGAAGTCCGTCGGGCAGATACCATTAAACAAGGAACCGAAGTCATCGGCGCTCGGACAAAAGTCAAAATCGTGAAGAACAAAGTCGCTCCCCCCTTTAAGCAAGCCGAATTTGACCTCCTCTTCTCCGGAGGGATCAGCCGAGAGGGGAGTATCCTCGATGTAGGGTTAGATCAGGGGATCATCACTAAATCAGGGGCTTTCTACTCCTTCGGTGAACTGCGCCTGGGACAGGGCCGAGAAAATGCCCGTCAGTTCCTCATCGAGCATCCTGAAATCACTGACGAGATCGAACGGAAAATTCGGGCGGCACTAGCAGAAGGGCGTGTAACTGCCCCTGCAGTTGCCCCCTCGGACGTCCTTGAAGAAGTTTAAACGAAAACGGTGAATGGTAGAGAAAAAGTTCAGCCGATTACCGGAAGAATAACAGCGATTGAACCTCAAAAACGACACCCTGACCGAGTGTCGGTATTTATCGAAGGACAGTTTTTCGTGGGCCTTCCTCGTCACTTAGCAACCCAGATGGGGCTTCATCTGGGGGAAGAGATAGACGATCAAAAAGCCCAAAGGTTACTTCACTCTAGTCAGGTTGAAAAAGCAAAGGAGATCGCCTATCGGTACCTCGCTTTCCGAAGCCGCTCCGAAAAAGAAGTCTCTGATCACCTGTCCCGTAAAGGTTTCTCTTCTGAAGAGATTCAGGAGGTGATAGAACATCTTCGCCATCAGCAATGGTTAGATGATGTCCAATTTGCCCAGTCTTGGATCCGCTACCGCCAAAAAGTTTCCCCCCGGGGACAATCTGCTCTGCGTTGGGAGCTCCGGAAAAAGGGGGTTGAGGAGGAGATTATTGAGCAATCCTTAGAAAACTTTTCCGCAGGGGAAGAGTTAGCCTCGGCCCAAAAGATGGCTCTCAAAAAATGGCAGCAATATCAAAAACTCCCCCTCCCAGAAGCTCAACAAAAGCTCGTACGCTATCTTCAACAAAGAGGCTTCTCAGGAGATGTGATTCAGCAAACGCTTCAGTTTTTAAAAGAGAATCAGGAATAAAAGACCTAAAAATTACTCCTTTAACCCAATACTAGTCCTTATTCCCTTTGATTCCTTGTGATCCTCTACCCTCGCTGGGGGCCGGATTTCCCAAGAGGGGAAGAACTCTAAACCTAAAACCTCTAACGGATGAGACAACTATGGAAAAAGCGGTCTATTATATCGTCGCAGGATTGGAAATCATCATCCTGATCCTTATCACCCTGGCATACTGGTCTACCCTAGCCCTCCAACGCCGGTACCAGCAGATGACGGATAACGCCGAGAAGGAATTCGAGGCGAAACGCAAACGACTGCTGGAAGAGGCCCGTGTGGAGGCTCAGCGACTGCGGGGAGAAATCGAACAGGAGATCAAGGATCGGCGGAACGACCTCCAACGACAAGAGAGGAGGCTTCAACAGAGAGAAGAGTCCCTCGACCGCCGACTAGAGTTCCTTGAGCGTAAAGAGCGGGAGCTCATCAACCGGGAGAGGGAGATTCAGCGACAGCGGGAGGAGGTCCATCGCCTCCTCCAAGAACAACGCAAGCGGATGGAAGCCCTGGCCCAAATGACCACCGAAGAAGCCCGGAATATGCTCCTTCGGCAGCTGGACGAAGAGTTAGAGTTTGAATATGCGAAACGCATCCGTCAAACGGAAGAAAATATCCGGTTGGAAGCGGAGAAGCGGGCCAAGAAAATTATCGCCTTAGCCATCCAACGCTGCGCTGTGGACCAGGTCTCTGAACTGACCGTTTGTACCATCCCCCTCCCTAACGATGAGATGAAAGGAAGAATCATCGGCCGGGAGGGGCGAAACATCCGAACCTTTGAAAACCTCACTGGAGTAGACGTCATCATCGACGATACCCCGGAGTGCGTCGTTTTATCCTCCTTCGACCCCGTTCGACGGGAGGTGGCCCGGATCGCTCTCACTAACTTGGTGAACGACGGGCGGATTCACCCCGGCCGAATCGAAGAGGAGGTGGAACACGCCCGAGAAGAGATCGAACGGCAGATCCGAGAAGCGGGAGAACAAGCGGTTTTTGAAACGGGTGTCACCGGCCTACATCCTGAATTAGTCCGTACCCTGGGGAAGTTGAAATTCCGAACCTCCTACGGTCAAAATGTGCTGGAGCATAGTATTGAAGTCTGCCGTCTGATGGCCCTGCTAGCAGCCGAGCTGGGAGCAGATGTCAATGTGGCGAAGAGAGCCGGCCTTCTCCACGACCTAGGTAAAGCGATTGACTATGAAATCGAGGCCCCTCACCACGATATTAGCGTTGACCTCTGCAGACGCTATGGGGAGTCACCAGAAGTGATTCACGCTATTGAAGCCCATCACGGCGATGTGGAACCCCAAACCATCGAGGCAGTTCTGCTCCAGGCAGCTGACGCGATCTCCTCTGCCCGCCCAGGAGCCCGTAAGGAGGTCCTAGAAAACTACCTTAAACGCCTGCGCCAGCTGGAAGAGATCGGAGACTCCCTCCCCGGAGTAGAGAAGACCTATGCGGTGCAAGCAGGCCGAGAGGTGCGAATTATGGTGAAACCCGAGGAGGTGGACGATACCAAAGCAGTTTTACTCGCTCGAGAAGTGGCCCGTAGAATTGAAGAAGAAGTTCCTCACCCCGGCCAGATCAAGGTCACAGTCATCCGAGAGGTCCGAGCGGTCGAATTTGCTAAATAGAGAGGGGAAATTGGGGGAAACTTTCTGCCCATCCCTCTTAAGAAGAATTAAGGAAAGGGGCTAAAGCTTGCTGAGAATCCTTTTCATTGGGGACGTAGTTGGCCGTCCAGGGCGTAAAGCCCTTAAAGAGTATCTTCCCCTCTTAAAGGCTCAGCAGGATTACGACTTTATCCTGGCTAATGGCGAAAACGCCGCGGGAGGAGCAGGCCTCACCCCCGAAACTGCAGAGGAGATTTTTCAAGCGGGTGTTCATTGCTTAACGGGAGGCAACCACACCTTCGAGAAAAAAGAGATTTACCCTCTTCTCGAGCAGGATCCTCGTCTTCTTCGGCCAGCCAATTATCCCCCCAGCGCCCCAGGGAGAGGATGGAATATCTACCCTCTCGCTTCCGGAGTAAAAGTCGGAGTGATCAACCTGATGGGCCGGACCTTTATGCCCCCCTTGGATGACCCCTTCCGCACAGCTTTGGAGCTCCTCCATCGCCTTAAGGAAGAGACCTCCGTTATTTTGGTGGACTTCCACGCCGAGGCAACCTCGGAAAAACAAGCAATCGGATGGTTTCTTTCCGGCCAGGTCTCTGCGGTTATTGGCACCCATACCCACGTTCAAACCGCCGACGAACGCCTCCTCGGAGGCACCACTGGCTACATCACCGATGTAGGGATGACGGGACCTTGGGAAAGTATCCTCGGCGTCAGAAAAGAACAGATTATTGACCGTTTCCTCTCTTGCCTACCTACCCGTTTCGAGGTGGCTAAAGGCCCCGTTTGGTTCTCGGCAGTGGAGTTGGAAATTGACCCCTCCTCGGGAAAGTGTACTCACATCCGAAGGATTTCCGAGATCTTAAGGGGATAAGGTCTCCTCTAAGGAGATATGCCCTCCGATACTTTCTATAGCTTGACCCTCTACTAGAATCCGAACTCGCTTAATCTCTGGAAAATGGGTCAAAGTTTTCACAACCGCCTTGATCAAGAGGGCTTCTGCTTCGGCCCCTCCTTGGAAATTATCCACAATTTCTCTGCTAAAGTTCACTACTGCAGTACCATCCGGCCCCACGTTTAAGCCCAATAGCCGAGTTCCTTCAGGTAAAGGATTCTCCAGCTCCCGATTCCCCTGAAAAGAGAGAAGACCTTCGATAGCCTCCTGAGGGGTCAAATGCTGGGCACGGTAGCCCACCGGTACTAATTCATAATGGTCGTCTGTAGCTTTCCGCACAAAGAGCACCAGCTCTCCTGGCCGAACCGATGATGTTGCCCTTTTGTGGTCGGTTGAACCTCGTGGGGGGAGAGAAGGCCCTCCCCCGGAAGGAGGAGCTTTTTCCCAAGACATTTTAGCCGGAGACCGGTAATGAACCACCCCCATCACCAAGGCAGCGGTGCCAACAGCGAATAGGGCTGAAAGAAAAAGGAGAGAACTGCGGATACTCATACTTTACCCCCCTGCTGCTCCTAAGCCTTCCTCTCGGAACCTCCTTATTCCCTCAAAGAGCGCCTCGGCCACCTTCTGCCGGAACTCCGGTTGGGCCAACAAAGCTGCGTCACCTGGATGATTAATATAAGCGACTTCCACAAGAATGGCAGGAACCTGGGCGTACCGGAGCACCGCCAAACCCGTCCGATAAAGCGTCCGGTCACTCCGAACTCCTCTATCCGGGAGGTTCAAGGTCTCTACAAGAGCCGATTGGACCGCTTTCGCAAGAGCTCGGCTAGTGGCGTTGTTCATATGGTAATAGGTTTGGGTGCCAGACCAAGTTCTCCTCCCCCCAGTCGAATTGATATGGATAGAGATGAACATATCCGCCCCTAAACGATTGGCAATTTGGGGGCGGGCATCCAAAGCCACAAACCGGTCATCCTCCCGAGTTAAAACGGAATTCACTCCTGCAGAGAGGAGGAGCCGGTGGAGTCGCAAAGAAATATCTAAAGTAAGATCTTTTTCGAGCATGCCAAAACCTCTGGCTCCAGGGCTACTTCCCCCATGCCCCGGATCGATCACCACCGTGGTTCCCCGAAGAGGCCCAGTTTTATATTCAGGAGGAGGGGCTTCTCCCTCAGAATCCTCCTTCCCCAAGGAAACAGACTCTTGAGCATTTCCCTCTTCCTGAGGAAGAGGCTTGGAAGAGAGGAGCATAACAAATTTACCCTCTTCTAGCCGCCATTTAAAATAAGGCTGGCCCTTTACCGTTAAAACAATCCGGGGGATTCGGCCTTCAAACATCCCCGAATGGATCCTTCTTACTAGGGGGTCCTGTTCAATGGGAATCACTCGATCGGGTGAAGGGAAAGAGGCTCCGGGAAGATCAATAACAATTCGGGGCCGGGAGGGATCTGTCTTCAGAAAGAAAACCTTGGGTTGAGGCCTCCCGGTAAGGTCTACTTCAAAAAAGGCTATTTCCCCCTCTCGGTGGAAGTGGAATTCTCCGATCCTAGGCGGCTCTGAACTCGAGGGTACTTGATCTAACGAACTTGGGTCAGAAGAAGAGCCTTCGTTTTCTCTAAGCGGAGGTGTTTCATCCCTCCTTTCTAACCCTCGGTTTGGAGAGGAGGTTCTTCCTGCAGGAGTAATAGCGATCTCATTACGCTGGGGAGAAGCAAAAACCTCGGGCCTTACTTCCCCTTGGAGAAAGAAGATCAACCGCACGGAGTCGGTAAAGAGATCCTGCACCCGCACCTCGCTTGCCCAGCTAAGGACCATTTGCTTCAGCTCTTGTCGACTTTTCTCCAACCGGCAATTGTAAAGATTTACCACTAATCGAGGAGGATATTGGAAACGCTCCGCAGAGTAGGTGATGGGTTTGGAGAATTTGAGGCGGATTTCCCCGTTGCGCAAGGTGAAGGAGAGGAGTTGAGCGGGAGGATCGGACCAGACAGCGGTTCCCCATAAGAGGAAGAAGGAAAGCACTACCAACTGTTTCCGCACGAAACCTCCTCCCAGAAAGGGTTTTAGGGAAACCCTGGGGATCACCGGGAGGATAAGGGGGGAAGGTGGAGGCGCCGGGAGTCGAACCCGGGTCCAGAGAGCGTCCCGCAGAAGCTTCTACAGGCTTAGCTCGTGTTTTGAACTTTGCTCCTTTGGCTCCCACGAGCAGGATCCGCCGGAGCTAGCCCACTCTTTTCTGCCCATCCCCAACGTGGGCTATTAGGGATGAGGAGGCCGGTTTAGACACGCCCGCTTTGGCTCCCCCGGCCAGGGTCCGCGCGGACGCGCTGCTCTTTAATTAGGCAGCGAGAGCGTAGCCGTAATTGTTGGCACTTATCGGTTGCCGATTTTTACGAGGCCTTCGGCACCTCGGCCTGCCACTCCTGCCAAACAGCTCCCTGTCGAGACCCATCGCCCCCACAGGGCATTATTATTATACCCAAAAGACTCGTAAAGGAAAACCCCCGCTGACATCCCTGCTCTCTCCCCAATACCCGGAGGCTCTGGGTTTCCCCAAAAGATTTCCGAAATCTCCTTTAATATTTTCGGTCTCAGGGGAAGGGTTATCCACCCCAGCTCCTACTTCAAAAACCTTAATAGCGGCGCTTCCGCTTGGGCTTCGATTTCTGCGAGCTTTTTGCCGGGCGCGGTTTGGAACCAGCGGTCTTCACTGTTCCTGTTGCCACTGGTTCCTTTGTCTTCTGCCCATCCGTTGAAGAAGGAGTAGAAGAAGTCCTAGGAGTGGAAGGCAAAGGTCGAACCGCAGGACGAGGTGCAGTTACAATAATCCTTCGCTTTTCAGCAAGAGCATTCCAAACCAGGACTAAAGGGCTGGCGTTGAAGATGGAGGAGTAAGTTCCCGAAATAACGCCAACCAGCATTGCAGAGACGAAAGCCCGAATGACCGGCCCCCCAAAGATCAGAAGGGCTAAGAGGGTGAGAACAACGGTCAAAGAGGTGTTGATAGAACGTGCTAAAGTTTGATTGATACTCCGGTTCACTATATCTTCAAAGGTATCCTCCCGAGAACGGTTCTTATAGTTTTCCCGGATCCGGTCAAAAATGACAATCGTATCGTGGACGGAGAAACCGATAACGGTTAAGACCGCTGTAACGAAAAGGCTATCTACTTCCCAACCCCGCAACAACCCCATTAGGGCCATAAAGCCTAAAGTGACTAAAGCATCGTGAACTAAAGCGATAACCGCACACACTCCATACTTTAACCCTGTGACAAACCCACCTGGGGCGAACCGGAAGGAGAGGTAGATAGTGATGAGCACACAAGCCAGAAGGACTGAGAGGAAAGCGTTCCGAGTCAGCTCCCGACTAATGGCTGGCCCCACTTGATCAAAGCTGAGGAGCTGACCGCCAAGGCTTTTCAAGGCCTCGCGAGCTCGGGCTTGCTGATTTTCATCTAACCTTTTAGTTCGGACGAAAGCATTCCACTCCTTCTTCCCAGGCTCTTGAGATAGAGTAACAGAGGGATCTTTAATCCCCACTTTTTCGAGAGCAGAGCGAATTTGCCCGGCGTTAACCCGCTTATTCAAGCGATATTGCAGAAGCGCTCCACCTGTGAAATCAATGCCCGGTTTAAGACCCCCCATCAGGATGAAAACCAGCCCTATCAGGATTAAGATCCCACTGAAAGCAAACCAGAAATTCCGGGTGCGAACAATGTCTAAACGCGGCCGGTCCGCCCGCATCAGCCATCCCCGAGTGACACCAAATAAAGAGGGCTTTTGGAAAGCAGGGCGATTAACTACTAAGTGGAGGAAAGTTCGGGTTACGGTAATCGCGGTGAACATACTGGCCAAAACACCAATGGCCAAGGTAATGGCAAACCCTCGAATAGGGCCGTGACCAAAATACCCTAAAACCGCGCAGGTGATCAGGGTGGTCATATTCGAGTCGAAAATGGAGGTAAAGGCCCGAGCAAACCCTGCATCAATAGCCGCGTGTAAACTCTTCCCCGCCTTTAATTCCTCCTTCAGCCGCTCAAAGATCAGAATATTGGCGTCTACCGCCATACCAATGGAGAGAATAAAACCAGCAATGCCCGGCAGGGTGAGGGTAACCCCTATAATCTTAAATACCGCAAAGGTGAGGAGGGCATAAATAAAGAGGGCAATATCCGCCAAAATACCAGGGAGGAGGTAGTAAACCGCCATAAAGAGGACTACCGCCCCAAGGCCCACTAAACCAGCAATCTTAGCACTTCGGACGGAGTCTGCGCCTAAAGTAGCCTCAACCAAGGTAATGGAGTCGACCTCCAGAGGAACAGGCAATGCACCTGCATTCAACAAATTCGCCTGCTCGATAGCGTCTTTTAGGGTCGCTCCCGCTCCATGAGTGATCCGGACATTCCCCTCTTCAATCGGCTCCTGAATGACCGGAGCGGACTGGACCTTACCATCATAAACAATGGCTACCAAATCCTTGACATGCTCGCGAGTAAAGCGGGCAAATTTATCTCTCCCCTCGCTATTCAATTGCAGGAGGGTTTCTACCTCTTGGGTTTGGGGATTGATGTTAGCCTGAGCCTTCCCCGGCACCAGGTCTTTACCCGTCAGAACAATATCCCCTTCGGGATAAGGCTTCGGACGGGCATAAAGAATCAGTCTCCTAACCTCCTCATCGGTTAAGGTGCGTCCTGTTTGCCGGTCAATAAAAGTATTTCCTCCTCTGTGCTCGTATCTCCCAAAGGGGTTTTTGTCACTCTTGACCTCTCGTAGGTAAATAAACTCGAGCTTGGCGGTTTTCCTTAAAACCTCCACCGCATGGCGTTTGTCCAGGGGTTGGCCCTTCTCTTTAACGCTCTCCGCCAGCTCCACAACAACCTGGTCCCCCCCCTTCGGTTGGATATAGGGTTCGGCCACTCCTAAAGTATCCACCCGGTTGCGAACGACTTTGACGACTTCCTCTAGAATACCGGGGGTTACCCTCTGGCCCGGTTCAGGCTTTAACTTTAATACCACCCGAACCCCACCAGCTAAATCGAGGCCCTGGCGTACAGGAAAACGGTGGTTATCATAAATAATATAACCACACACCAAAACTAAAAGGGCGATAATTCCAGCCCAATGAGTATAACGGAGTCGCAAAAGCGTACCCTCCTCCCAACCTTTTTAGAATCGACCCTTTTTCCCTTGATTAATAAAAAAGCAACTACTGAGAGATGACAAAAACTCCTCCCCCTAAGGGGGCTACCTCACTTTCATCATAAGGGTTGAAACAGGGGAAGTCAACTGAGTTCGTCCTCCCCACAAAACGCCCGGGGAACCCACCATCAGGAGGCCTCCAACCGAGGTACCCTTATCAAAGGATTCCCCCTCAAATCCCCTTGATAGATAATCCCACTTTGAGACAAGCTAAAGCCAAAGCGGTGGAAACCATTCCCTCGTGGAGGTGGTCAAGAAGTCTCTTTAACTGCTCTGTTTGTTCTTGGGAAACGCCTAAAGCTTTGACTCCTTCCTCGGACAGCCGAATAGAGTAAGGCAGATCCCGAATCCCTTGGGATAAGAAGTCTTTCACCTTCTGCTTTAAAGGGGCAAACTTTCGGTGGGTAAGATAAGGTTTTGTCTTGGTCCAGGCGTATTCTAGATAGGCTGGCCAGCAGGCGAGTGCTCGGAAATCGGGAGGAAGATATAAAGTGCCCAAAGTCGCCTGAATATCCGTAAAAATCGATCCAATCTTCTCTTGGGTTGCTATCTCCTCCTCACTGATTAAAGGGATCTCCATCCTGCGTAAAATCCGGTAGATTTCCGGAGGGGAATACCGCCCTCTGGGCGAAGGAACCGAGCCTCCTATGATCGAACCCACCCAAGCGGAATTTAAGCAAGCCGAGAGGATGATCAAGTTAGCATCCTGGTAGTAAAAAAAACCGACGATTCTCTGAACCTCCTTCTTATAGTCCTGCAACCCCATCCGAACCAAGTTAATGATATGGTCCGGCATAAAGAAGTTGCCTTTGATCCCATCCTCCAGCTGAAATCGCACTTGAGAGGAGAAGGTCTCGAAATAAGGACTGGTGATGTTCGGTTTTAACTGCTCCCAAGCCTTTTGGAAATAGGGTTCAAAAGGAGCGAGGATATTGAAAAAGGGGTGGATTAAAGGGGTGCCCAGCGTATCTTTTATATCGTTAAAAATCTCTTTCGTCTTTCCTTGAGCCTGTTCTTCGGTAAGCAAAGCAATTTCCGGCATTGACTCCTCCAAACCAGTAAGGTGCAGACTTTCGCCTCTCTTCATTCATTACCATTATAGCAAACTCTTCTTTTTCTTTTTCCCAGCCGAGGAACGAAGGGGATAACTTAATACTCCTCCACCTAGAGGGGAATAGGACAAGGAAGAGGATAATTGGTCATCAGTGGGCGAGCAAACCCTTTTTCTAAACGCCCATTGGGAGGATAGACCTTTGGTAGGGGCCGAAAGGGGACAACCGTTCTCCTTTCTAACGGATCTCTGAGAAGAGTACAATAGAATCGGCAGAATATCTCAACCCTCTGGAGGTATAAATGGCACCAACAGGTACCTCAACTCCCAAAGTCAAAGGGGCAAGTTCTCCTCCCCATCAACCGGCCTGGTTGAATTTGTGGAACGTTATTGTGATGCTCCTGATCACTTTTCTTGCCGGGCTTTTCGTTGGAGCCTTTATCCTTGGTCCTCACACCTCTTCTAAATCCCAGACGGCAACTTCTTCTCTCCCAGGTTTACCACCGGGGCATCCCCCCATCGATTCTGCCTCTTCTCAATCCTCTAATCCCTCCCCTAGCCCATCGAACCAGAGCGATAATAGCGCTACCTTCTTTGATGATCCAGCTATTCGCAAGCGGATCGAAGAATCCAACAACTACGAAGAGCTAGTGCAAATTGGGAATCAACAATTCGATGCAGGTCACGCTCTGCTGGCAGTAGCCGCTTATGAAAAAGCTCTGAAAATTAACCCCAAAGACCCGGATGTCCGCACCGACTTAGGGATTATGTACCGAAAACTGGGGCGTTTCCAAGACGCTCTGAGAGAATTTCGCACGGCGGCCGCTTTAGACCCCCAACATCCCCAAAGCCGTTATAACATCGGCGTCGTCCTTCACTCCGACTTGGGAGACATTCCCGGTTCGATTAAGGCTTGGGAGGAATATCTTAAAGTAGCTCCCAATGATGAGCAGGCCCAAAGAGTTCGCAAGCAAGTCGAGCAGATGAAGAAGATGCTGGAAAAAATGTAGGATTAGGGACTTAGTAAGACTCAATCTCCCACACCTTGCCCGAGGCAGTAACCACTAAAAGGTAATCAACAGAGTAACCAGGACGAGCATCCCAATGCCATGGACAATAAACTAAGACCTGCTCCTGCTGAGCTCCCGGCTGATGGCGAAGCGCCTCTCGAACCCGACGGTTGTAAGGCAGGATTAAGGCCCGATTCCCAGGTCCTGCGGGATAAAAATAGGAGCCATTCGAAAGCCGCTTGCCTGTTGCACCCAGGTCAGCAGGACAAAGAATCTGTTGAGGAGTGAGGAAACGGGGGGTAAGCCTCCGAAGGGACTGAGGATAATCGCCATACTCTAAGCGATATTCCTGAAGAGCCTGGTAGATCATCAGGAGATTCCGAGCACATAATCTTCGGAGAACAAGGCGATTTTCTAGGGCCGGTTTGAAGCTCTTTCGAGGAGCCCAAAATCCCTGGCACAGCCCAAAACCTAAAACTAAAAGGAGACCGAGGATCAGAAGCTTGCTCCTCTGGCTTTGTCTGGGATAGAACCCGAAGGATACCTGAGGGTAAAGCATAGGCTCTTCCTACAAAAGCAATTCAACATCCTTCTCCCCAGGCCCTCCCTCTAAATAGCGCTATAGCCCCCATCCACCATTAACACCGTTCCTGTTACGTAAGAGGATTCATCAGAGGCGAGAAAAAGGATTCCATAGGCAATTTCCCGAGGTTCAGCCTGACGCTTCAACAACACATAAGGAGCTCCCCGCCGACGCAGTTCTTCCTCAGAAATCCCCTTCTCGGCAGCCCGCCGGAGGTGATACTGAGTGATAGTCGGGCCGGGGCAAAGGGCATTCACTCGAATGTTTTGATGGGCGTGATCGCAAGCCAAGGAGCGCGTCAAAGCTAAGATCCCTGCTTTGGTCGCATCGTACTGACCCATCCCTCCACGGCCTACTAGGGCATTCGCCGAGGAGATGTTCACAATAGAACCCCCTCCCGACTGAGCCATAAAGGGAATGACACTTTTACAACAGAAGGCAACCCCTTTTAGGTTTACTCCAAGAATATAATCCCAGGATTCCTCCGAGGCTTCGGTAATCGGGCCATATACTCGCACCCCAGCATTGTTCACCAAGATATGGACAGCACCAAAACGCTCCATAGCAAAAGGGCCTAAACGAAGGGCTTCCTCTTCTTTAGAAACATCTACAGGAATAAAGGCAGATTCGCCCCCCTTTTCCTGAAGGTCTCTTGTGACTCGCTCTCCTCCCTCCCGGTCTATATCCGCGATAATGACCTTCGCTCCTTCCTCCACAAAAAGATGGGCTGTCGCCTCTCCAATGCCTGAGGCTGCTCCTGTGATAACCGCCACTTTGTCCTTTAACCGCATTTCTTAATTGCGGAAACCCCTCTTTTCTAAGAGTATCGAGGAAGAAACTTCAGGGTTGAAGTAAGGGCAAGTCTGAGGGATCCCGCTCTTTAACCTCCTTTCTCGAGGGAAGATTGGAGATACAACTTCACCAACTAGTATAAGGGGAAGGGGGAGGAAAAATCTATATCTTAAAAATAATAGCCTATAGGGCCTCCTATTTTGGGTTCCCTACAGGCTCCTTCCCTCGGCGGAGAAGGGATAAAAAATAAAATCAAAACATCTCTACTCCTTGGGGTACACCCTCCTCTTCTTTGAACCCCCGGAGGAAAGGCTTAGGAGCTATTTTTGTGCTGGCTGTGCAGGAGCTGAATTCCGAACAAGACTCGCCTCGTATTCCTTCAGCTCCTCGGTAAACTGTTTCAAATCCTCGATAAGCGAGGAAGTTTCAATCAACTGCCGGAAGAAACATCTCACCCGGTTGGGATCTCCTCCTCGGCGTGGGTTCAGCTTCGGAGGACGAATCATCCGAACCCGGTCTCGAACCCACTTATTCCCCTCCCGGTAGTGGCAGTCGATAATAGGGCAACCGACGACGAAAACTCCCTTAGCACCGCTTCTTAAGGCTAGTTCCAGCCACTCGCTCTTCACGTAACCGGAACAGGGTACCTTAATAATGTTAACGTGAGGCAAAGCCTTGAGGTTGTTGTTCTCGTCGAGCTCGCCCTCCGTGGAGACAGCCCAATCACAGACAAAGCCTATAATCCGAGGTTCCTCAGCCATCTTCTCCTCATCCTAAAGTCAGAAATTCTTTTGAAGCTATGCTAACAACCTATCGCCTCTCTTCTAAGCTTTTACTTGAGACTCCGATGAAGTCGTTGAAGGAGCTAAGGCGGCAAAGATCCGGTTTTCAATCACCTTATCGGGTAGCAAAGGCAACTCAATGGCCCCAAAAGCACAGGAACCCACACAAATACCGCACTCCGCACAGCGAGGAGCAATCACCTTAGCCAGTAAGTTGCGTCCCCGCTTCTTTCCCGGCATCGGCACCATAATAATAGCATTCGCATGACAATCCACAGCACACAGGGTACAACCTGTACAAAGCTCCGGATGAACAACAACCACGTTTCGGTAATCCTCTTTCAAGAAGTAAGGAACGAGGAACAAACCGAGGAAAACGAGAACAAACAATCCTAAAACCACGACCGGTGGGATGACCGACATAAAGTGGTAACCAAAGAGAAAGAACCAATCCATCGGCACATTAGAAACCTGTAAAACCGGCTCAACTCCTGTTGGAGCAGGAGGCCCCTCTGCACTGAGCAGAGCCGGGGAGGCCCCAGCAGCTACCAAAACTGCTCCAATCAAACCAATGGTAAGCAGAGCAGGAGGGTAAACAATGGGCCGATTGATCCGAATATAGTGCATCCAAAGGAAGAAGAACAAAGCTGTTGCAAAGGTGATGTGGAAGAAGAGAAATCGAGTTAAAGTAAAGTCGCTGATAACCGATCCCCCCTGGAAGAAATTCCCTAGCCAAGCTCCTACTCCCAAAGCTCCTAAAACTGGCAAAGTGTCCAGGGTGTGGAAAGCCGAAACTGTAACATCATTAAGGAAACGCGCCCGTAAGTCCCAGGGCATAATATATCCAGTTACCCCAATCAAAAGGGTTAGGGCAAAGAGGATAACCCCGGAGACCCAAGCCACCATTCGGAACTTGCTATGACGATAAGTAAACCAGGTGCGGAACATATGGAGGAGCAAGAACAGCATCATTGCATCCGCACCATAGCGATGGATCCCTCGCATTACCACACCATAAGGCACTTCTTCAGTGAAAAATCGGACCGTTTTATACGCTTCGGTAAGACTGGGAGTGTAATAGAGAAAAAGTATCACCCCTGAAATCATACACACCCACATATAGAGGTTGGTTATGCCTCCCAGGTAGTACATCGGGTTCCAGTTGTGAGGGAAAAGGGCGTTGCAAGCACGATCCAACCAATGCCAGGTCTTAAGAGTTAGGTCCAGAAACTTACGGTACATATAGGTCACCTCTTGGAATGGGTTAGTTTCCAGATCATTCCAGACTGAAAAGTCCCAGCGAATGATAAAAGGCTCCACATCACGACTCTTCTTCCGGGCGAGTTACAGGCCCGGGATATTCATACCATTTGACCGCTAGCATACCAAAGGCAGAGGTCAGAAAAAGGGCTCCTATCAGAATACTATTCCTTTGCCACTGCTCTCGACGCTGACGCAGAAGTTCGCTGGGGATATTAGTCACCACTCCTTTAGTTCTAGGATCCTGGGGCAAGGCAGATTGTAGTTCAATTTTGGCCATCCAGAGAGCCAGGACAAGGCTTAAGAGGGAACAAAGCCCCCAAAACAAGATCATCAGCTGGCGAAACCAAGGAGGTTCTCTTTTCATCCCTTTGTACGCTCCCCTTTATCGTGTTTACTTAAAATCTTTTCATAAAAAGAGAGGGTATGCTGAATCTGCCCTCTCCTCTTCTCGCGGGCATAGAGGTCTAAGCCCATCAGAAAGAAGCAGAGAACCATTAAGGTCAGGGCCAACAACCCTCGGAGGAGGGGCCAGAGTAAAGGGGAAGACCCCTCCACTACCTGCCGATAAACCGCAAAGAGATGGCTGAGGGATAAAGTGGCGATGATAAAGCAGATCCAATAATGATAGCGAAACCTCATCCTTGCCTCAGAACTCCGCGATAAGCCCAAAACCGGCGATCAACATAACACAGAAGAAGACAGCCAGATACAGCATTGCATAACGGCCGGGCAAACCGATGGAAGGAGGCTCCGCTGAAACAGCAGGGCGTTCCGGGGCGGATACTCCCTTCTTGGCCCGGCGAATATCGTAAAGGGACAACCCCAAAAGAATAAGGGAGGTTGTTCCTAGGACAAAGAACATCGCAATATCATTGGGGAAACGAGCCAAATGAGAGAAGCCCCCTCTCCGCACCAGTTCAAAGAGATGGTGTACATTGACCCCCCAAAGGAACCAAGAGGCTAAAACAACACCATCCATCGCCTCTGGGAAAGGCCGGGTTTCCCAAGGCCTCCGAGCCGAATGAACCACCTGCCAAAGGGCCGCAACAATGGTCATCATCGCCGCTACCGTCATAAACTGGATGGGGTTTCGGTTAATATCTGCAATGTTCATAATAAGCAAAGTAGAGAACCCCAACCAGTAGAAGATACAGAGCAAACCGAAGAGAAAGACGAAAGGCCGGCCTAAGGGTTCGCGAGTACCGCGCCTATCCAGGAAGGCCACTGCAAAAGCTATCGGAGGCAGTAATACGGTCATTAAAGTGGCCCAGAAGGGATCCATAATTCGATAAGTATGGTAAAGCGCTAAGAAGTACCAGTCAGAGAAAATCCTTTCAGGGGTTGTGCTAGGGTCTGCAGGACGGCCCATAGGGCTGGGGATAATTGTTGCTACCGCAGTAGGGATCAGAAGGGTAATGAAAATAGCGAACCGGCTCATATTCAAACGTTTGCATCCCAGCCGCTGGAAATGCAATTCAGCCAGGATGAGCAAGATCAGAGACAGAGCGTAATGGCCGGAATACCACCGGGTGATGGTCGCAGGGCCGATAGCAGGCCCTCCAAGAAGGATGGAAGAGATGGTTCGACCGATATTCAAATGGGGGATATAAGGCTCATTGAGGTAAGTAGGGAAAGTTCCGAAGACTTTTGTTGCCCAGTAAGCCCGTTGATTCCACTGAAGTAGATACCCTGTAAGGCCTGAAAACATCCCAAAGACCAAGAGGAGGATAGCCACTATCCAGGTGAGCTGCTTCCCCCGACGGTACTCAGCAGTGAAGTACATCCGGTAGATACGCATCGTGATGGCGATAATAAAGGCATCAGCAGCGTATTTATGCACTCCCCGAAAAAGCCATCCTAGGGGAACCTCATTTTGGATGTACCCTAGGCTATTCCAGGCTCTGCTCGGAGTAGGAATATAATAGATCACCAGAAAGAAACCGGTAACGATGGTAGCAATCCAGAAGAGATAGGCCATTGGTCCCATCAGGAACCAAGGGGATTCTCTCTGCCGTTCTACTTCGGTCTCGTCGAATAAGTCTAGTTTTTCCCCTTGTTCGGCGTACCAGGTAGTAAAGGTTTCCCACAATTCTCGAGCTCGTTTACGCAACACCGCCAGCCTCCACTCCTGTAACCACAATATCTCCGTTGTCCCTTACTTCAAAGGTGAAAGTACGAGGAGGACGAGGGGCAGGGCCGTTGACCACTTTCCCCAGCTTCATCTGCCCCAACACATCCTGGAACTGCTTTAAGTCATACGTGCTGAAATGGCAGGGGCAAGCAAAATAGGCCCGGTCACTTTGGGCACCGGAGTAATTGTAATCGGCACGTACCTTCTCCGACTTCTCCGGAGGGAAGTAATTAAAGTTGCACCCTAAGTGAGGGCAAATCCGACTGAAGAGCATAACTCCCGTCTTACGGATCGCCTCAGCAGTGGCCTTCTGCTCTGGACTTTGAGCAGAAGCAGCGATGTAATCTCCTGCCTTTTGGGCCACATCTTGAGGCAAACGGACCGCAAAGCCCGCAATCAAACTCTCATTCACTCTCCGGGGGGAGTACTCCCGGTTTCTCTGGACAAAGTAAAAAGACTTATAAGCCCATACCTCCTTAAACTCACTGATATTCCCTACAACCTGAGGTTCGCCCGGAGGAGGGTCCGGGGGTTGATTGAACTGAAAGGGTTGCAGAGTGGGACGCAAAACCCTCAGAATCGGAGAAATAGCTGCCAGTAATCCAACGACCACGGGTAAACCAGCAACCCAGTTGAGAAATCGGAGAAAGAGAGTTCTTCTATTCATCACAGCTCCTCCATTGAGCTACTGCGCTTCTACAACAATCCTTCGAGGTGGTTCATAGGTAAAAGCTCGGAGATAATTCGCAATGGCCCACCGCTCCTCATCGGTCAAAGATAAATCGTGAGCCCGGATCTTCTGATCCCCCGGTAGTTCGGGATCCCCAGGGAAGTGATTTCCCAAGCGATCTCCCCAAGCCAGCATTGCGGTATATCTTCGACCAAAGGTAATACTGTAAAACAGATGACTGGGGGACTTGTCAGCCATCCAACCAAAATCGGTAAAGTTTCTCGGCTTCGGCTCCAAGGTACGAGCGAGGTTGCCATCTCCTTGTCCTCGCTTCCCATGACAGACGGAGCAATTGCGGTCAAATAAAGCACCTTGGGCGCTCATTAACATCACTACAGCCACAGGAAAAGTGTTTTCCGGCTTCAAAACTTCCTTCGCTTTGTCCGGACCAGCCAGTTTAAGGATCTGGCGGTAGACATCCTGCTTATCTTTGGCAGCAGACTGGAAGAAGAGGTACATCACTACATTCCAGATCTCTTGATTGGATAAGGGTTGTTTATTCTGAGCCTGTAAGGCCCGACCTCTTCCCCCAAACTCATGCCGACCCTCAGGAAGGATCTCTTCCTCCAGATTCGTGGCTAACTCTTGCTCGTGGCGATGATGAATCCCTTTATAGTGAGGGAAGTTCACCTTCTTCCCATATTTAATTGCGTTAAACAACCCCAAAGGGGTAACCTCCCTCATATAATCGAGGTCCTTAAAGTTAGGGCGAGGAACCTGAGGAGTTCCTTCACCATTGGAACCATGACAACTAGCGCAAAACTTGAGGTAGACTGCTTCTCCATCTTCTCGTTGTTCTAAAGGAGTATGTTTCGCCTTCTCGGGATCCAAAGAGACCTGAGGAATAGCACTCAGCTCCTTAACATCCGGGCTGGCTGCAGCTTGATTTTGGAAAGACAAGCGCTCTTGAGACACTTTAGTGAGGACAGGTTGTTCGGTTGTCTTTACTGACAACTGGGTTCGGGAACTACACCCTCCTAGAATCCCCCAAGATCCAAAGAGGAGAAACAAACCTAAACCTAAGAATATCTTTTGCCTCATCTTAGTATCCATAGATCCTCACCCACGCAACAGCAGCAACCAGCAAGATCCCCACAAAGATATAAACTAACCATTTAGGAACAACTCCTACCCGCTCCTCGATGCCTGCTACCATTACTGACTCCGGGTGTTTAAAGGGGCCCATCTGGTGCTCCTCATCAGCAATTTCCCCTTTAACCTCCTGCTCAATCGCTTCGGCTGCCTGCTTAATTGCCTTAACAGGTCCGTTACTCTTCTGCTCTTCCTGGGATTCCTTCCTTTCCTCGGCCATCCTGCAACCTCCTTGAATCACTCAAAACTCACCTTGTCACCTTCCCGTCTTCTTAACAGGGTAACGGGTTTCCACATCAAGCATCCGATACTTGGCCTCCTCTACCTCCTTAAACTGGCCATGACGGTAGGCCCAATACAACCCAGCGATTCCCACCACCGCAAAGATTCCAAGCATACTAGATACCAAAACCACTGAAGGACCAGGGTCAAAGTTCAGCTTATCGGCAACCTCCGGAGGACGATCCGCAAGGGCTTTGACCACTCCACTCATCAAGGCCATTGTGAGCACACCAGTATATCGCTTGATCATAAGAGTTAACCTCTAGGTGGTATAAGAACACGCTCCCCCGTTTTAGGGTCTCGGTAGGACCCGGAGAGGAACTGAAGCCAGCGGACGAGATACCATCGTTGTTCCTCCGTCAGAGTGAACTGCCAGGGTGGCATTCTCGTTCCCGGGACCCCCTCACTAATCCTCCAGAACCACTTAGCTTCAGAATAATTTCTAAATTGAGGGAGATGGAAGTTAGCAGGTTTGACCACTAGATCTCGGGCATTGGTACCGTTGCCATAACCCCTAGGTCCGTGGCACGGAGCACACTTCTCATTATAAATTCCTTGACCCTGCTTCACGAACCGGAGCTTAAAGGGGATGGCATCTGGTGCCCTCCGCTCCACATAACGCCCCTCTTTGGGAAGATACTGGAAGCGATACTCATTGGGAATCTCCGGCTCAGTGGTCAAACGAACCTTCTCCCGCCGCGTCCCCAGACTCTGAAGGTAGGCCACTAGAGCATCCAGCTCCGTGGCTCGTCGCATCCGGCCCTCCTTGGGATCGTAGATCCAAAAACGCTTATCATTAGGGTCCGGAGAAGCCCAAGCACGGTCAAGATAAGCAAAGGAGGGCATAATTGAACCCGGCTGCACCGCCCGGGGATCCCGATGGTGAATCCGGTGCCACTCATCCGGGAACTTACCCCCGATATTCGAGAGGTCAGGCCCTGTCCGCTCCGTGCCTAATAGGTGAGGGCTATCGTAAACATAATCCCCCGCATCCGAAGGAAGACCGAAGTCCCGATCCTGGGGACGAGTAAACTGGCTGTGGCAATACCAGCAACCCTCTCGGCGATAAATATCCCTCCCGATGAGCTCCAAAGGAGTGTAAGGCCTCATTCCTGGAGAAGGGGCTGGCTGAAAGGTGATATAAGGGAGGACGATCGTTCCAAAAACGACCGCGGCAAAGATGAACACCGACCCAATAATGACCACCGAAACGAGAGCATGGCGGGTACTCTTATAAACCATCCATCCATAGATCAGGACGAAGAGTACCGCAACAGCAACAATTCCAACTCCGTAAGTTTGTGGCCCCGTCATAGATTCTTTACTGCCTCCCCTTCTTTCTTAGGCCCGGGCAGGAACCGCTACCGCCTCCTCAGGAACTTCGGCTCGAGCAGTAACGGTTCGATAGAGGTTATACACAAAGATATACTGACCAACGACCATAGCAGCGCCGGACAACATCCGGAGAACCATCATCGGCTTCATTGCGATGACCACTTTTAAGAAGCCGACATTCTCCCGCCACATCGCCGCCTGTTGGAGCCCCGCAATAGTCAAAGCAGAGAAGAAGAAGAAGAAACCCAAAGTGGTTAACCAATAGTGAGCTTCCTGAAGAGGCCGGCTGTACCAGTCTTTCCCTGTAATTCTCGGAATAATATGATAGAAAGCCCCCCAGACAAAGTAAGCGAAAGAGCCAAGCAAAGCTACGTGAGCGTGTCCCACCACCCAGTTACTGAAGTGAATATACCAGTTTACTGGCCGGCTGGCTTGCAAAGGCCCCTGCACACAGGTTACCAGATACCAAATCACTCCCGTCACCGTAAAACGCAGGGCGATATTACTGAGGACAACATCCCATTTACCCTTACAAGTCGCCAGGAAGTTGGTTACCGCAGCCGCCACAGGGATGAGAAGAAGCAAGCTAGAGACAATCGCCACACTCTTCAACCATTCGGGAATAGGAGCTTGGAGAAGGTGATGAGCTCCGGTAGGAGCATAAACCATCGCAATGGTCCAAAAACCAATCAGAGAGAGCTTATGAGAGAAGAGGGGATTTCGACTGATAATCGGGATTAAATAATAAGCTACTCCCACCCCTAAGGTGGTGAACCATAAGCCGAGGACATTGTGCCCATAAAACCAGTTCACCGCAGCGTCATTCAACCCCGACAAACGGACAAAAGTGCGATTCCCAATGATAAAAACCAGGGGAAACCAAATCATCGTCCCCATCCAGTACCAAAGGGAGATGTACAACTGCTTCTCTTGCCTGCGGGCAATGGTCCCAAATACATTATAAGCAATCGCAATCAACCCAGCAAGCACTAGCCAATCTAAAGGAGCAATCAACTCCGCATACTCACGCCCTTCGGTATGCCCCGTTGCCAAGGTCAATACCGCCAACACCATTGTCAGGTTCCAAATCCAGCAAGTGAAGTTCCCCAGCCGCTCACTATATAAGGGAACGCCGGTCAGCCGGGGAATCATATAGAAGATAGAACCTACTAACCCCATAGAGAGAAAACCGAAGGCGGCAGTGTTCACGTGAATAGGGCGAATCCGACCCATCTGAAGCCAGGGATGCTCTCCCAAAAAAGTGGGATAAACAAATTTGATGGCCAGGATAATAGCCATCGTAAAAGCAACTAAAAGCCATCCCGCTGCTGAATAAAGCCAGTTCCGGGCTGAAGAATATTCCTCATCGCTAAAGAGTCTCTTCCACATAGGTCCTCCCTATAGAATGTGCCCCCTGCTTTTAAGGCGGAGACCTTTGTCCCTTGCCTATTTTACGCAACTTGAGAAATTTTTGTCAAACTAAAAAGATCAAAAAGGATTTTCTTCTTCTACCACCATACTTTTTCCTCTTCTCCCGGTCTTACCCCTCCTGTTTTGCCTCCTCCTTCTCTTCCTGAACCTGAGTCGATTCCCGGATGCCCTTGGGAATGCGCGTTCCTGGAGAAGCCGAGACCCCCTTATACCGCGCGGCCCAATAGAGGTCTATCCCTCTCCCCGCCATTGAAGAAGATAGATACCCCATTACCAAGAGCAAGAGCAAACGAATCAACCATCCGGAAACCTCTGCCCCGAGGTTCTGGGACAAGGGGCGTGTAAAGGCCTCTACCAACATATGCCAAGCAAAATAGAAACAAACTCCTAGCCCTCCCACCCCCCCTAAAAAGACGAGAATGCTCAGAAAACGCGCAAACCGATCTCCCTCCTCTTGAAAGGAATTCGGGGGATGGGTTGGCCAAACTGGGGTCGTCATCACAAAAGAGAAACCTCCTTAAGCTCTATTTCTCAAAGGGCAAGCTCCCCTCCTACCCCCTCACTCTCTTTTTTGAGCTCAGGAAAATTTGCCCTTCTAACCCGCTTCTCCTCCAACAAAGGACTCCCTCCTAAAAAAGAGGACAACTTGCTCCATCCTCCTGAATCTGGTATTATCGTGACAGAACAAAGACCCTTATCAGTGGTTTTAACCCTAAAAGACAAGGGGGGACTCACCGATTAAAGACTATGCCTGTAAATCTCTGGCGGAACTCCTTACCGAGCTGCGCCACCGGTTTGGAGCAACTCCCTTGGTCGCCCTGGGCCAAACGGTCCTCTGGGATGAACCAACTAAAGCAGTCCTTCTGGAACCCCTTCGAGAGGTAGGTTACCCCGCCCCCTTTTGGATGGGGGTAATGGATACAGACTACTTCTCTAAGTCTCCTACCGGACATCCCGGCCAAGATGAGTTTGAGATCCTTCCTCATAACGACCATAGCACCCGGGACTTGTGGGTAGCCACCGGAGAACTCTCCCAACTCTTCGGGAGCGAAACCCTTCCCACTCGAGAAAAATTAACCGCTTATAACGCCCAGGTGGAAAAAGTGGCCCGGACCTCCCCCGAAGGGCGCGACGCCTTTCTTGATCGAATTACGGAAGCCTGGGGGTGGAGGGGCTTGGTTTTCACTGGCTCCCGACGCCTGCTGGCAGGAGAAGTCCCTCTAAAAGCGGTACTCCCCCGATTGATGGATCTGCTACGCTGGGGTTTAGAGGCATCCCTGGAATCCCTCCTCGGCCCCTCCCCTGAAAAGTCTCGGCAATGGGCCGAGCAATTTTTACAAAGGGTTCAAGATTTCGCCCAAGCCCACCCCGAAGCCAAACTCACAGACCTCTACCTCCACTTGGCAGAATTCCTCCTCCAATCCCTTACCCAAGCTCCTTTGGAGGGAGTAAGAATCGGTTTATCCAGCGATCTGTTCCGCTTTAACCGAGAAACCTGCCGAGCTCCTCGCTTCTTCCTCCTTCAACGCTTCCTCAACCCTACTACCCGATCCCTCTACTGCGAGAGCTATAATGAAGCAGTGGCAGGCTCCGAGATTTACACCCTCGATAAGTTTGGCCCAGGAACCCTCCCTTTCGATGTAGTCATCCCCGGATATGGACGCGGCACTCTCTGCCTTCTCCCTAGAAAGATTGTTATCGCTGGTGATGAACCTCTCTACCTAAAAACAAGGGAAGACGTCCTCAATGTCTGCGACCTCGCAGAAATCTTGGAACAAAACCTGGGCCAAGCAATCGCCTTGGTGGGGAAAGCAGTTGTCCTGATCGCGATGATGGCCAGTGAGTTCATTGTAGTTCTTAACGAACTTGGTTCCTCTTATGTATGGCGCACTCGAAAGATGGCTCAGGCCCTTGCTCAGCGAGGGGTTCCTTTCCCTCTTCACCCCATCCTGCGCTTACGCTATCCCACCTGGGACGCTGTAGGACCTACCCAAGCCCTCTTTCGGCTCCCTCCCCACCTCGCACGCGCTTTCGGTAAGAAAGAAATTACTTCCGAAGAGTTTGCCCATTCCTGGCGCCAAGTAAGGCGATCTCAGCAACAACGCCTCCTCCAACTGAAGGAGGCCCGAAGCCCCTGGGACCTCATCCAGCTCTTGGCAAACTGGATACCTGAAGAATGGACTGCCAAGAAAGAGCAATATGCCCAGAGCCGGCAGAGAATCCTCCAGCTTCGTAAACGTCTTCAAGCCCTAAAAGATGAGATCCACCGCCTCTTTTGGGAGATCAAAGCCCTGAAGGCCGAGTCCGAAGCCATCGCTCGAGAGAAGGGCCGGGATTGGAGAGCCTTGGTAATGCCTCTCCGAGAACGATTGCTGGAACTAGAGGCTCAAAAACAATCCCATACCCCAGAAGCAGAAGCGCTTCGGAGAGAAATCCAATCCCATCAGGAAAGGAGAAAAGTCTTTGATACCCAATGGCAAGCCCTCCACCAACAAATTCGGGATTATTCCGCACAAATTCAAAAGCTGAGAGAAGAACGCCACCGCCTCCTCTCCGATCCCCAAATTAAAGCAGATCGGGAACAAATGAAAACTCTAGACTTGGAAGCCCACCGGATCAAAGTGGAACTCGTCAGAGATGCCCTTCTCACCGTTGAAGGGTTGGAGAGAACCCACTACCGGCCTTCCGCTTGGTGGTTTCTCCTCACAACTCCCAATGGCGAATGGTTCCAAGAAATCGCCAAAAGAACGGAAGCCTATCTGGAGCCTTTAAGCACCTTGGAACCCTCTCGATGCAAATGTAAATGCGGTTCCTAAAACCTCTTTCAAAACTCTCCTCCCCGTGGGAAGAGGGAATTAAGGAGGTTAAATCGATTTCAAGGGCCTTTGAAACTGCTCTCTAAGGATTGTGCCTCCCTCGATTGAAGAAACAAATCTATGGCGAAAACGCTAACTTTTACCAAGCTTACCGCCACAGGAAATGATTTCATTCTAGTGGACCAAACCCGAGAAGAGGAAAAAGATTGGTCCCAATGGGCGCAGATTCTCTGTCAGCACCGCTGGAGAGTAGGAGCGGATGGTCTGTTAGTGGTAAGCCCTTCCTCTAAAGGAGATTTTCGCTTAAGGATGTGGAACCCCGATGGCACTGAAGATACTTGTGGAAATGGCCTACGGTGTGCTATCCTCTACTACGCTAAGCAACAAGGGTTTTGCCAGAGGGAGTTCACTGTGGAAACCCGTTCAGGAATAGCTGAAGGTCGAGTGATAGACCCCGGACCTCCCGCTCAGATTCAGACCCTTCTTCCTCCCCCCGAGTTTGAACCTTCCCGAATCCCCTTGAAAAAGGAGGCCCTCACCTCTCCTTTCCTGCTCCCCTCTGAGAATTCTCTCCGAAGGATTCGGCTGTTGGTGAACGGGAAGTGCTATCCGTCCGCGGTGCTTTCTGTAGGAACTACCCATACAGTTCTTTTCCGCCCTGACCCAATCCCCGAAGAAGAATTCTTAGAAATTAGCCCTCAGATTGAAAACCACCCCTTCTTTCCTGCGAGGACCAGCGTCTTGTGGGTCTGGCCTAAAGAAGGCCACTGGCAGACACGGATTTGGGAACGCGGAGTAGGAGAAACGCTGGCCTGCGGTACCGGAGCTTGCGCGATCGCTGTGTCTGCCATCCTTACCGGGAGTTCCTCCCCGGAGCAAATCATTGAAAGCCGGGGAGGTATCCTCAAAGTTCGCTGGGAGGGCAAAGGACCGATCTCCCTCACCGGCGATGCCCAGGAAGTCTTCCAAGGGTTCTGGCCTCTTGAATAGGAGCCCAAACCCCTAAGTTAGGATCCCGAGGTGAGGATTCTCCTTAAAAGAGGTCTAACTTAATATTAGGGGAAGAAAATCTCTAACACTAAAGGAGGAGGGAACTGTGGGTTCCAGCCTGCGTTAAGTTTGGTAGGTAGTCGCAGGCTAAAGCCTGCGTAAAGCTTAACCTGGGAGGGCGAATCCCCCGGCAAGCCCCAAAAGGGAGGAAGGCCCCTCACCCTCCCGAAAAGGCCCTTCCCCAGGAAGTTAGGGTTAGAGAGGGGATAAGTCATCAGGAGTAGGGAGTGTGGGCGCCCTTAAATAACCGTAATGGAGCAGAAACCCTCCTAAGGTGAATCATGATGAACACGATCACTCTGGCGCATCCAAAACAGTTGGAGGAAAAACTGGAGCACCTTAAAGCAATCCTCAAGGAGATGGAAAGCGTCGCGGTGGCTTTTTCAGGAGGCACTGACAGCGCTTTTCTCCTCAAAGTAGCCCATGATGTTCTTGGAGATCGCTGTATTGCTATTGTTGCTCTCTCAGAAAGCTATCCTCCTGAAGAAGCCGAGGAAGCTAAAGGCTTTGCAGACTGGTTGGGGGTACAGTGTTACTTCATCCGTACAGAAGAACTATCCAACCCGAATTATGCCAACAACCCAGCAAATCGCTGTTACTATTGCAAGAGGGAGCTCTTCACCAAAATGTCTGAAATAACCCCTCAATTAGGAGTCCAATGGCTGGCTTATGGAGCCAACGTAGATGACCAAGGGGATTGGCGACCCGGCCAGCAAGCTGCAAAAGAGTTTAATGTTCGAGCACCTCTCCTAGAAGCCGGCTTAACTAAAGTGGAAATTCGAGAACTCTCCCGAAGGATGGGTCTCCCTACGTGGGATAAACCTGCTTCCGCTTGCTTATCCTCTCGATTCCCCTACGGTACCCCTATTACCCCCCAAAAACTTCAGCAGGTTTTAGAAGCTGAGCGCTTTCTAAAAAACTTAGGCTTCCGCCAGCTCCGGGTCCGCCACCATGAACACATCGCCCGGATAGAAATCCCTAAAGAGGAGTTCCCACGCCTTATTGAAGGGGATATTCCCGATCAAATTGTAGCGCGCTTCAAAGAACTTGGATACACCTTTGTAACCCTTGATCTCCAAGGCTTTCGATCGGGTAGTTTGAATGAGGTACTCAAAAAGTCCTGATGTGGCATCGCTGTCCACAAAACCCCATCCTGGCTCCAACCTCTAACGAATGGGAGTGTTCAGCGGTTTGCAATCCTGCCGCAGTCCTCTGGCAAGAGCAGGTTTACCTCCTCTATCGAGCCATCAACTCTCAAGGAATATCCTGCTTGGGATTAGCCCGATCCTCAGACGGTCTTCATTTCAGCTATCGTTCTCCGCAACCCGTCTTAGAACCTGATCCCCAAGACCCCTACCAAAAGATAGGTATAGAGGACCCTCGGGCAGTCGTTTTAGAGGATCGAGTCTATGTGACTTTCACTATGGCTTCCCTCTATCCTCGCCGTCTTCCAACACCTTGGGATGCCGGCACTCCCTGGAGAGTCCGGCCGGGTCTTTCCTGGACCACCGATTTTCAACATTTCAGCCCCTTTCAACGCCTCCTCCGCCACAGAGATAGCAAAAATGCGGTGCTTTTCCCTCGGAAAATCAGAGGGCAGTACTACCTCTTGCACCGTCCTTACCCAGACATCTGGATAACCGCCTCAAAAAACCTCCTCCACTGGTATTTCCATCGTCCCCTGCTTCGCCCTCGGGAGGGAAAATGGGATTCCGATCGCGTGGGTGCAGGCCCCCCTCCGGTCCTCAGCCCAGTAGGTTGGCTCCTCTTCTATCACGGAACGGAGATGGCTAAAAACCGAAGGACCTACCGAGTGGGATTGGCGGTTTTGGATCGAGACGACCCTCGTCGCGTTCTTGGCCGATCTCCTGACCCTCTTATGGAGCCTACAGAGGATTACGAAGCCCCCTTTCTTTCAGGGAACACCGAGATCTATGTGGTCTTTCCCACCGGCCTAGTGGAATGGGGAGATAAGTATCTGATGTACTACGGTGCGGGGGATAAATATGTCGCTCTTGCTTGGGCGAAGAAAGAAGAGGTCTGGATTTACGCGGAGGGTTTGATCAGCAGAGGGGGATAAAAACTGTGGGCACTTCGTCCTAATATTCTAACGTCTTTCACTCCTTTATCTCCCATACCCTCAGGCCCACCCGGTCAAAGACGAAGTCAAGGATCACGCCCCCTATCGCTTCCAAAGCCTTTCGAACCAAGCATTTGGTCTCACCCGGGCAGTAGAAGATGATACAGCCTCCCCCTCCTGCCCCACAAGCTTCGGCCCCCGTTGCGCCGGCAGATAAACCTACCTCAAAGAACCGGTCAAAATCGGGGTTAGTACAAGAAGGATGGAGTCGCTTATGATGAACCCAATTCTCATTCATTGCGTACACAAAATGATGGAGGTCTCCCTTCCAATAAGCCTCCCGGCATTCCTGGGCAATGCGTTTCAATTGGTGCATCGCATCCCGGGTTTCGCTTTGAGGATCGGCGTAAGAGGTTCGGATTTCCCAGTGGATATTCTGGGATAAATGAGCCGCGCCAGTATGAACAAGAAGGGAGTTCTTCTCCAACTGCCAAGCCAGAGGGGTATCCAAAGGCAACTTCTCCCAACGTACCTCAGGGTCCTTAAACTCCAAGTAATTGATGCCCCCGAGGACCGCACCATACTGATCCTGCTTGCCTCCGGGGTATCCCAAATCTATCCGCTCCACTTGAAAAGCCAACTCAGCAATCTGGGAGGGGGAAAGGGACAAACCTTGCCAATGAGCTAAAGCGCCGAGGACCGCAACGGTGAGGGAAGCAGAAGCTCCCAAACCACTTCCCGGTGGGACTTCGGTCTCCGTAGTAAGGCGAAACCCCCGGCCCGGATCTAACCGCTTTACCGCCGATTTAATCAAATCTAATTGGCCATTAAGCTCCAGATCCTCCACCGACGGGGCCGAAACGGTGAGGTTTAAATCCAAGGACCGAAGAATCACGGGGTCTCCCTTCTCTCCCGGTTCTAAAACTGCGTAAGCATATCGGGAAATCCCAGCGTTGAAAACCGCTCCTCCAAAATCAGTAGAGTAAGGGGGACAATCAGTTCCTCCTCCTCCGTAGTCAATTCTTACAGGAGCTCGGCTGATAATTTTCATTGCCCTCCTTCTCCCTTCTTAGGGACGCTGGTAAGTTGAGGGAATAGAAGGTTGAGGTGTGGCCCGCATCGGATAACTGCGCCATTCATTGTAAATAGTCCAACCAATGAACCCCAGCCATAAGCAGAGGGCGATCACAGCAAAAGTGTGAAAGGCGGTCCATCGGTGAGGAAGTTCAAAGGGGGGAGGAAGGGGCAAGCCACACCCATCACAAGCTACCGCCCCAGGTTCCAGACTCCTCCCACAAAAGAGACAACGTCCTACCGTAGTCCTCTGAGTTTTAGGGCCAGTGAAACGAGCAATGAAGGTGGTGGCAGCAAAGGCAAAGAAGAGTGCAGCCATAACGGCCATCACTCCCAGGTACCCTGGCAAGGACATTGTGGTCTTCCCTATCCTTGTGAAGGAGTTTGATTCTGGCTCAATCGCTCCATAAAGGGTCGAACCAAGTCAACGGGAACAGGGAAAACGATGGTCGAATTATTCTCAGTAGCCACTTCAGACAAGGTTTGGAGGAACCGGAGCTGTAAGGCGGTAGGATTTCCAGAGATGACATCGGCCGCTTGTCTTAACCGTTCAGCCGCTTGGAATTCCCCCTCAGCGTTAATAACCTTAGCCCGGCGCTCTCTCTCCACCTCAGCCTGTCGAGCCATAGCTCTGCGCATCCCCTCAGGAAGGAGCACGTCCCGAACCTCCACCTTTGTCACCTTCACCCCCCAAGGAGCAGTGTGCTCATCCAACACTTCCTGAAGGCGTCGGTTGATCTCTTCCCGCTCGGCCAAAAGCTGATCTAACTCCACCTGGCCGATAATACTCCGCAAGGTCGTTTGAGCATAAAGCGAGGTAGCCCTCCGGTAATCCTCGATATTCACCACCGCCCATTCAGGGTTGATCACCCGATAAAATACGACTGCATCTACACTCACCGGAACATTATCCCGGGTCATTAAATCCTGTCGGGGAACATCGCGTGGAACTTCCCGCAGGTCTACTCGGATGGCTCGCTCGACAAGAGGGATAATGTAAGTAATCCCAGGTCCTCGAGCGGGCATTAGCCTCCCAAAACGAAAAACCACCAAGCGCTCGTACTCAGGGACTACCTTTAAAACTGAGGCGATAATCGCCACCGCCACAATGATAACCCCTATGACGGACCCACTTGCTCCTTCACCCCACATTTTTCTCCTCCTTACGAACTTTTAAAACCAGGCTATCCTTATCAAAGCCTTCCACAACGACGATATCCCCCTTCTCCAAAGGAACTCCGCTCTTTACTCGCCAGTACTCTCCTCGGATCAAGGCTTGAGGCCGATCTCCCCCAACGATGATCAACCCTCTCTCTCCCAGAAGACCTTCTCTCCCTGTAGCAACAGGCCTCCTTCGAGCTCTTAATCCCGCACTCACTCCGAAAAGGAAAAACCCTGTGGTTAGCAAAACCACGCTAATGATCATCGCCACCGAAGCCCGCAGGAAAGCAGGGGAGTTTTCATATAACAGAAAGAATCCTAGACCAAGAATCGCCGCCGCTCCTAAAGAAATAAGGCCATGAGAAGGGACAAACAAGTCCACAATAAACAAGAGAACCGCTAGAAGGATCAGCAATAATCCCGCGGTGTTCAAGGAGAGCACTGAGAAGGAATAAAGGGCTAAGATCAAACTCATAGCTCCCACAACCCCTGGGAAGATAGCTCCAGGATGGCTGAGCTCTCCGATCAATCCGTAAATTGCTAGGGTCAACAGGAGAACCGTGATATTAGGGTTAGAGAGGATATGGAGAAAAACCTCTTTAGGAGTCATCGGAAAGGGAACCGCCTCTGCCTCCAAGGTATGCAGTACTTTCCCCTCCACTTTACGACCTTCGAGCAATTTTTTCAGGTCTTTTAAATCCTTGGCGATGATGTCAATCACCCTCTGTTTCAGGGCCTCCTCTTCAGTAGATGAGATGCTTTGTCGCACCGCCTTCTCCGCCCATTCCACGTTTCGGCCCCGTTGTTGGGCAATGCTTCGGGCATAAGCAGCCGCATCATTGGTAATCTTCTTCTGTAACTCCTCCTCGTCCGAGCTAGGACCTCCTCCAATCCGGACGGGGTGAGCCGCCCCGATAGTGGTACCCGGGGCCATTGCTGCGATATGGGCTGATAGGGTGATCAGAGCACCCGCAGAAGCGGCCCTGGCTCCAGAGGGAGAAACATACACCACCACAGGGATGGGGCTACTTAAAATACCTTGGATAATATCCCGCATCGCATCATCAAGCCCCCCGGGGGTGTCCAAAGAGAGGATTAAAGCCTCCGCAGACCTCTCTCGAGCCACCCGAAGGCCCCGTAATACATAAGAAGCGATAGGGGGATCAATAACGCCTTTGACTTCCAAAACTAGGATTTGGTTCTTACCCTTCTGAGCTAGCAGGGGGGGAAGAATAAAAAAGCTGAGCACCCATAACAAAAGAGTAAACCTTCTCCATCGCTCCCAGCGGTTCGCTTGACCCATCAAAGCCATCCTCTGCGCTTATTATAGAGAGGCCCTAGGGTATTGTCAATGTAGGTTTTACCCCTGCCGGCTTGTATTGAATTAAGGAAGAAGGACTCCCAAGGAAGGTTTCACTCTTTCTTTCCCTTTTCCTTTCGGCCTCCCTGGGAGGGAGTGTTTCTTTTCTCCTTTTAGCGAAAGGACCTAACTACGGGCTTGAGGAGGTATGTACGAAGAATATGAAAGGGCGCACAGTTTTTATTCTTTTCTTATTGGCTCTGGGCCCCTCCCTTTGGGCACAAGAAGTTGCGGTGAAAGGCACGATTTCTGTGGATTCCTTAACCGCAGATCCCGGGGCTGTTGTGGATCTCCAGGTCAGAATCAGCCCCGAGGTGGGAAAGATCACCGGAGTTGACTTTACTATTGACTGGGTTCAGCGAACCCCTTCGGATGCCCCTCTGCTGGAAGCAGTGAAAAAAGCGGAGAGTCCCGACGAGGGTGAGGTGAAACCTGGAGCGGTTTGGGGAAGCACTCCCCCCCTTGCCGTCGCTAACGCCACCGACCCCCAAAGAGTACGGGTGTTGATGACCACTATCGGGGTTTCCGAAGCGGGGGGAGGGGTACTTGCTTTAGTAAAAGTCAAAGTTCCCGAATCCGCCCCCCCAGGCGCCAAATATACCTTAAACTTATCTAATGTCACCTTCCTTGCAGAAGATGGGGCTACTCAATTCACCGCTAAAACGGAACCCGGAGTGTTGGAGGTTAAGGGTGCTCCCCCCCCACCTCCCCCTGTATCACCCCCTCCTAAGGTGGAAAACGCTATCAACCTGGGGAACCACGTAGTTGTGAAGGGCCAACCCGAAGCCCGAATCCGCCTTATCCTAATGAATCCCACTGCTGTGGCCGGCGTACAAATCCGGATCCTTTACGACCCTAAAGTCGTTCAGCCTATCGTAAACAAAAAGGACTTTGCTGACTCCGTCATAGCAGGAGGCATTGGGGACGCTAACTTTGAAACAGAGGCTCCTCCTGACGCTAAAGGATTGAAGGGGATTACCATCGCCTACGCCTCAACCACGGGTGCTCAGAAAACGGGAAAGCTCTTTGACCTCTTCTTCAAAGCAGTGGATACCGCCCCTAACTTTGCTACCAGCCCCCTCTTGGTGGATCTAACCCAATTCCAAATGGTCTCTGAGGACCCTAACAAAACGATCGAAGGTACGGTCTTCAACGGAAGTATCACTGTTGTAGACCGGGCGGGAGGCAGCGTGCAAATCGCCGGGGTAACTCCTCCGCCCCAAGTTAAAACTCCTCTGCTGGGTTCCGTCTCTGGATCGGTTACCGTTGCTACCCTCTCGGATCAACTAAAAGTGGCTTTGGTAGTAGATGATAGTGGGAACCTCTTGGGGTACTCCCTGCCTCTCACCAATGAAAGTGCCCCCCTCTTCGTTGCCGACGTCGGAGGCTCGGTATCTGGCCGGCCCGTGTTTAAAGAAGGGAGTATCTACATCGCTACCGATAATGGATTGGTTTCTAAATGGACTCTTTCACCGGACGGCAAACAAATCCAATCGGCCTGGCCAAATCCAGCAAACTTAGGAACCACCCTTCTGGGGTCTACCCCCGCGGTGCTCGGCGGCTTTGTTTACGTAGCAGATGGTCAAGGCAACATTCGGGCCTTAAGCGATGCGGACGGCAAAGAAGTTCGCTCCTTCCGCCCACCAGGTGCAGGAGGCTTTATCTCTAGCCCCTCGGCAAACCCTAACCCGGATGGAACCACGGGCAACCTATGGATCGGCTCTGTTAACTCTGCTGACCCGACCAAAGGGAGCATCCTCCGTCTGAAGCCCGATCTTACGGTAGACATTGCCTTCGACGTCGGAGGGGCAGTAACCTCCAGTCCCTTCTCCCTGGGCAACACCGTCTTTGTCGGTGCCAAAGATGGGGTGGTATACCAATATCAGATCACCCCTCCTAAAGAGCTGGGGAAATCCGCTAATTTGGGTGCCCCAGTACTCGGCTCCCTCTTCGTGGTAGCGAAACCGGGTCTGCTGGAACCCGATGTGGTTGTTGCTATTACCGCTCAAGGAGAAGCTTACGTTCTTAACGGAACCGATCTGACAAAAGTGCGGGCGATGACTTTAGGACCAACCACCGAAAAGCAGTCTCCTATTGTGGTGAGCCGGCTCCAAGGGGCTCCGTACCTCTACGTAGCTGACACTCAAGGGGAATTGCACATCCTCAATGTTACTAATTTTGATGACCACGTGGGTATCCCTCTTGGGACGCCCGCCACTTCCCTCTCTGTCTCCGGCTTCGGAGATAACGACGTGATTGTAGTAGCAACTACTCGGGGGAGTCTCTTATCACTCCCTCTTCGGTGAACTCCAACGCCCGCCAGCGACCGTGGCCCGCGTCGGTCGCGAATCCAACCTCCGCCAGGGGGCCGGGAAAACCTCCCGGCCCCTTTCTCCTCTTCTATATCCCCCCCTCCGAAGATCCCAGCCTTCTAGCAGGGTTTTCCCCCTCCTTTCTCGAAAAGGCTGTTAGGAGGTGTAGGAATGTCGGAGAGAGCCCAGTTCCTTGCTTTTGACTTAGGAGCTGAAAGCGGAAGAGCTGTAGCAGGAACCCTTCAGAAAGACAAAATCCTCCTCCAAGAAGTCCATCGGTTTGTCAACGGCCCTGTTAGAATACAAGGGCATCTTTTTTGGGATGTTCTTCGCCTTTTTCAAGAGATGAAAGAAGGTTTGGCTAAAGCCGTTCGGGAAGGATACTCCTTCTGCTCTTTAGGGGTAGATACCTGGGGAGTGGATTACGCCCTGTTGGCTAGGGATGGATCTCTCCTGGGAAATCCCTATCACTACCGCGATTCTCGAACCAACGGAATGATGGAAGAAGCCTTTCGGCGGGTACCTCGAGAAGAGATCTTCCGCGCCACGGGTATCCAATTTATGCAGCTCAACACCCTCTATCAATTGCTCTCTATGGTAGTTGCCTCCTCCCCCCTTCTCGAAACCGCAGATTGCCTCCTGATGATGCCTGACCTCTTCCATTACTGGCTCACAGGTCAAAAAGTATCCGAGTTTACCATAGCGACTACCTCTCAGTGTTATAACCCCTTAAAAGAGGACTGGGACCAAGATCTCTTGGAAAAGATGGGAATCCCCACCCATATTTTCCCCCAGATCGTTTCCCCGGGCACTCCTCTTGGGCCGATGCTTGAAGAGATTGGAGAAGAAACGGGGGCAAAACAAGTTCAAGTAATCACCCCAGGAAGCCATGATACTGCCTCGGCTGTGGCAGCCGTGCCCGCCGAAGGAGACAACTTCGCTTATATCAGCTCCGGCACTTGGTCCCTAATGGGGATTGAAGTCTCCCAACCAATCATCAATGATAAGAGCCTACAATATAACTTCACCAACGAGGGAGGAGTAGCCAAACGGTTTCGCTTCCTAAGAAATATAATGGGCCTCTGGTTAGTCCAAGAGTGCCGGAGGACTTGGGCTAGGGAGGGCAAGGAATATTCCTATCACGACCTGACTCAGATGGCCAAAGAAGCAAAGCCTTTTAAAGCTTTTGTTGATCCGGATGACCCTCGGTTTCTAGCCCCAGGTAACATGCCAGAGCGCATCCGGGAGTTTTGCCGAGAAACCCACCAACAAGAACCCGAAACTCCTGGAGAGATAACCCGCTGCGCCCTCGAGAGCCTTGCCCTGAAATATCGTTGGGTGCTGGACCGGCTGGAGGAGCTCTTGGGTCAACCCCTTTCTGTGATCCACATTGTGGGAGGAGGGAGTCAAAACACACTCCTTTGCCAGTTTACCGCTGATGCTACAGGAAAACCTACTTCTGCAGGCCCCATAGAAGCAACCGCCCTCGGCAACCTCCTCACTCAGGCAATGGCCCAAGGTCATCTCGCCTCTCTAACGGAACTTCGGCGAATCGTTCGCCAGTCCTTCGAAATGGCCTGGTACCACCCCCAAAACACTCCCGAGTGGCAAAAGGCCTATCAAGAGTTTAAGCAATTAATCCCTTCCGGTTAAAAACCTCTTTCTGTGTTTAAAGATCCGGTATCAGGCGATCTTCTTTTCGATAGGGAGGCTTCGGGTTGAGAAGGTCCTGGGAGGGAAGAATGCCCCGGAGGAGGGCCGAAACGGCCAATCCCGCCCGATTCGAGGTCTTGAACTTCCTCTCAAGGTTGCGAAGATAGGATTTTACCGTCTCCTCAGAGATCTTCAATCGCTGGGCGATCTGTTTGTTCGCTAACCCAAGAGCAACTCCTAGCAAAATCTGCTTTTGGCGGGGAGAAATCCTTCCCTTCTGAAAAACCGCTTCTTTACCCAACCAAAACATCTGTTCCTCTTGAAAGCCATCACAAAATCCCTTGGGAACTCCTTTTCCACCTCGGGTCAACCGGCTCAAAAGACTTACCAATTTCTCCAACTTAATCTCTCTACCAAGATAGACTATCATCCCGGAGGCTAAGCCTGGTGGAGGAAGAATCCCCTTTGCCAGAAACCAAAGAATATATAACACTTTTTGGGAAAGGCTCCTCGACTGCATCCAAAGAAGTACCTCCTCAAAATCTTGAGGGGTAGGGATCACCCAAAGAACGACTCCTCCCTCCACTCTCCCCAGCTCGGAAAGGGTCTCAACACCCCTTGGCCGGAAAGAGCTATGCTGATACAAATAGCCCACCACGATCTCTGTCAAAGCTGGGACGGGCGTCCAAATCGCTATCGGGCACTTCGGGCCCTCACAAAGCTGAGCGGGTTTCATCTTACTATCCTGCCCTTTGAAAAGGCTTTCTTCCATAACCCCTAGGGAAAAATCCCTAAGAGATCTTTAAGGTAATATTCCTTTTCCCCTTTCACCTCCGGGAATCCTTGTAAAGTTCGGCTCCAAAGATATCCCTCCACTCTAGACCCAAGGCTGATTTCCTCTTCCCCTGGAACTTTGCCTGCTCCTATCGTATCATTACTTTTGGAGCAGACAAAAGTGATGCAATTACCCGTATGGTTGAACATCCTAATGCAATGGATCCACCTGAGCGCCATTGCTATCGCTTTGGGAGGAGCCTTTTATTCCTACTTCGTCCTGCTTCCAGCCCTTCAAACCCTGTCTGATCCGGAAAAAAAGATCCTCTTCGAAAAAACCCAAAGCCAATTCCGGAGGGTGGTTTGGATTTGTGTTCTGCTCATTACTATCTCGGGATTGGTGAATTTTATCAAAGTTCACCAAGTTCTGTTCACCCCTAGCCTCAAACGCACTTTACTGCTGACTAAAGTCGTCTTAGTCTTGGTTCTCGTAGGCATCCTCACCATTCTGAATACCTCTTTCTCTTGGGTGAAACCCTTTCAAGCAAGACGCAAACAGTGGTTGATCACCAACATTCTTTTGGCGATCACTATCATAGGTCTTAGTGTGTGGTTAAAACGAATTTAAAGCTTGGCGGTTAGGGGGAGATTGAACCTCCCTACCCCCTTCAGCAAATTGGAAAGAAGGTTACGGAACTAAGCGAGGGAAAAATGAAGAACTTCTACCAATATCTCCTTCGGCTAGCTGACGAAGGGGTTCCCTTCAGCCTGGGTACAGTTGTAGAGACGAAAGGTTCAACCCCTCAAAAACCGGGGGCACGGGCTGTTTTCTGTGCTGACGGCCGCCTTTATGGAACCTTAGGAGGAGGCTGTCTAGAAGCAGAGGCCCGACGGCGTGCTCTAAACTCCCTAAGAACCCAGCAGCCTGAGTTCTTTGAACTTCGGCTAGATAGCGACTACGGCTTTGATGATGGCCTCATCTGTGGAGGGACTGCTCAGATTTTTGTTGATCCTCAACCCACCCGAGGACTCACCTCCTATCAACGATTGCTGGAAGCTCAGAGTAAGAAAGAGAAAGCGGTTTTAGTTACTCTGGTACAACATCCAGATAAAACCCAAATGGGAGACACCCTACTCATTCTGGAAACAGGAGAGACGGTGGGGAACCTTAGGGATCCTCTTTTAGGAGAAAGGGTCCGAACAGAGGCCTTCTCCCTGATGGAGGAAGAAGCCCCCCAACCCAAAGTTATAGAAATCTCGGAGGGGATTACCCTCTACTTGGAACCCCACCTTCCTAAACCCACCCTTTTGATTGTTGGCGCAGGGCATATAGGGAAAGCAGTAGCCCACTTAGGAGCCTTCTTAGACTTTGAGGTTATAGTCCTTGACGACCGCCCTTCTTTTGCAAATTCGGAGCGTTTCCCCGAAGCCTCCCAGATCATTGTAGAAGATATTGTTCGGGGTTTACGGCAGTTTCCTATTACCCCTAACACTTATATCGTCATCGTCACCCGAGGCCACCGACACGATGGAGTAGCTTTGAGAGAGGTAGTGAATAGCCCAGCTGCCTACATCGGGATGATCGGTAGCCGGCGGAAAATCCATCTCATCTTTGAAGGATTGTTAGAAGAAAGGATCACCACCCCTGAACAACTAGCCCGAGTAAGAGCCCCCATCGGGATTGAAATTGGCGCACTTACCGTGGAGGAGATCGCTGTCAGCATTGCTGCCGAACTAGTGCTAGAGCGGAGCCGTCGGCGCATTAAAGGGGCAAAAGGGGAGGAACTGCCTCCGCCCGGAACCCGAGAACCCCTACCCCTCTCCTCGACCTGGCGTCGTCCTGAACAACGCTGGGGAGAAAGCAACAAGGATACCTAGAACTTTAAAAAGAGCCCCCTCTAGGAAGGTCAGCCTAGAGGGGAAAGACTTCCCCAAATTACGGTGGAAAGAGCAGATCGTCCACAACCTTCTCTTTGGGGCTTAGTTTTGGCCGCGGGAGAATCCCGACGAATGGGCCGGCTGAAACCCCTACTCCCTCTCGGCCCTGAAACCCTCCTCCAGAATGTGCTCAGATCCCTTAAAGCCCCCGGCCTCCTAGAGGGGATCGTCGTCGTCTTGGGTTACCGGGCCCAGGAGATAGCCCCTACACTCTTTCAATACGATGTCGTCCTTCTGGAAAACCCTCGGTATACCGAGGGGATGTTCCAATCCCTTAAAGTAGGGGTCGAATGGCTCCTCCCCCGCGCTGAAGCTATTCTCCTCGCTTTAGGTGACCAACCTTTCGTTCGCCCAGAAACGATCAGCCTTTTAATCCAAAAGTGGAGGGAACAACAAAAAGGTATCATCCAACCTGCCTATGCTAACCGACGTGGGCATCCGATTCTCCTGGACCTTCGGCGGTATGGTCCTTTGATCCTTCAATATCAGGGAGAAGGGGGCTTGCGCCAACTTCTCCACCAATACTCGGAGGATCGTCTGATTGTCAAGGTGGAGGATCCAGCGATTCTCAAGGACCTAGACTATCCGGAGGATTACGAAGCCCTTTTGCGCCAGATCAACCCTCCCTCAAACGGATAGCATACCGGCAAACGTGGTCACCAGAAGCGATATGACAGACCCGGGTAATTTCCGCCTCGGGGATAAGCTCTTGAAAGAGCTCAAGTTCTATCTGGCAGGTTTGGGGATAATCTTGGGCAACTTTAGAGATGGCACAATTATGCTCGACCAAGAAGAAAACCCCATCCTCCCGTTGAACCTCCGTCATATAGCCCGCTCCATCCCGAAGGCGAGCTAACGCCACAATCTTCTCTTCCGGAGTTTTCCCTTTTAAATGAGAGCCATAATCCGCTTTCAAACGCTCCTTAATCCTCTCAAATAACCGCTCTACCACCGATGGCTCGACTAACTCCTTCAGCTCTTCCAAAAGTACTTTGATGAAGAGATGGTAATTCTTAGGGAATAAGTCGTCAGCCTTAGAGGTTAAGACGTAAACCTGAACAGGACGACCGACAGGTCGTCTCTCCGTGTAACTCGTGACTAAACCCTCGGCTTCCAGGGTTTGCAGATGTTGGCGTACCGCGACCGCCGTGGTGCCGATCGCTTTGCTAATCTGATCAGCGGTCATCCCGCCGTTCATTTTAAGGAGATTCAAAATCTCCCGCCGAGAAGAAGTTAACGGTCGTTGCATCTTTCCTTCTCCCGAACTTAGTGGTTTTCTAAATTTTATTTTATCACATCTTCCTCCGAAAGTCATCACCCTCTCACGAACAAAAAATTTAAACTAGAGGGCCAAGACCTGCAGATTCCTGGGGAAAAGCGTTTTGGTGAAAAAATGCGAGGGCCTAACTCTGAAAAGAGGTCTGAAAGAGGGTAAAGGTTTGAGACCAGTGAACTTGCCCAACTGCGCAAGTCCTATAAAACCCTGGGTTATCCTTTGGGAACATTTAGGGAACTTTTATCGTCATATTAAATGGAAGGATCCGCACAGCCCTAAAACAACTCCTCTCTCTCAACGCCCGCGACTGTCTCCCCCTCCTCTCCAGTCGCGGGCCTCTCTTTTTCTAGGCGGCTGCGGAGAACCAATCTAAATCTTGAGATGGGGTGTTAAAGAAGGTTTGTTCCCGATCCCGCCCAACGGAAACCATCTCGACAGGTACTCCTACTAACTCTTCAATCCGTCGGAGGTATTTTTGAGCATTAAGGGGCAAATCTTTAAAGGAGCGAACAGAACCGATCTCCTCCTCCCAACCGGGCAGCTCCTCATAAATCGGTTGAACCTCTTGGAGACGGGCGTGATCCGCGGGGAATTCAGAAGTAACCCCCTCAGGTAAGCGGTACGCCGTACACACTTTAAGAGTCTTAAAACCGGACAAAACATCCAGAGACATCACCGCTAGACCATCCAAACTGTTCACCCCCGCTGAGTATCGGACTGCCACCAAATCGAGCCATCCGCACCTTCGGGGACGTCCAGTCACGGTGCCAAACTCTCGCCCCTTCTGTCGGAGGCACTCCCCGATTTCATCGGTTAATTCCGTGGGCATAGGGCCAGCACCTACCCGGGTACAATAGGCCTTCATCACTCCTAGGATATGAGAAATATGACGCGGGCCAATACCTGTGCCTAAGCAAGCTCCTCCAGCAATGGGATGAGAGGAAGTCACATAAGGGTAAGAACCGTAGTCTAGGTCCAGTAGGGTTCCCTGGGCTCCTTCAAAGACGACCCGCTTTCCTGAGGTAACCGCCTCTCGGACTAACCGGCCCGTATCGGCAATATAAGGGCGGAGGACTAAAGAAGCTCTTTTCAGTTCTTCTAAAATCTGCCGTCCATCCAACGGTTGAGCCTCATAAAGGCGGGTGATCAGGCGGTTTTTCGCTTCTACAATCTGATGAAGCTTCTCCTCTAAAGAAGCTCCTTCCAAGAGATCCCCCACCCGGATCCCACAGCGGGCCACCTTATCTTGGTAAGCTGGTCCAATTCCTCTCCCCGTGGTACCCAAAGAGGCGATTCCTCGATGCTCCTCCTCCAACCGGTCAAGAAGACGGTGATAGGGAAGAATTAAGTGAGCATTAGGGCTAACACGAAGGTTTTCTACAGAGAGGCCTCGTTGGCGCAGCTGTTGAATCTCCTCGGCTAACTCCGAAGCATCCACTACCACTCCATCAGCAATCACGCAAAGGGTGGCAGGATTAAAGATCCCTGAAGGAATGAGGCGAAGGGCATACACTTGGCCACCAAAAACTACTGTATGTCCGGCATTAGGACCTCCGTTGAAACGCACAACCATATCCGCCCTTTGAGAAAGCACATCCACTACTTTCCCCTTGGCTTCGTCACCCCATTGGGTACCTACCACAACAACAGCACTCATCGATAAACCTCCTACCGACAAACCTCAAGGGAAACCCGAAGCATCCTTCTTATCTTCTCCTCCCTAGGGCATTCTAGGGGGGGATCCCTTATCCAGGCAAAAAGAAAACAGCTCAGCTCCGCTGAGCCGTAGACAACTGTGACCCGCTTCTGCCATTCCACCCCTTCACTTCTTATACTCAAGTTCCCAAACCACTATAGCACAATTAAAATCATCCCTTCTCTTCTATCAGCAATCGCGCAAAGGGTTGAAGGGTTAAATAAGGAATGAGGCACAGGAAATTTCTCATTTCATAGGAGGGGACTTCAGGTCTCCTACCCACCTCCTTTTTAAAAAGCCTACCTTAATGAGTTTCAAAGCCCCCTTCGCCTGATGAAGTATACCAGAAGCGAACCTTAGGGTCAAATTTTAAGGAAGAGGGAAAAACCCTTTTAACCTTTTAGCCTTAACACCCATTTAATCCCTCCCTCGAGATGCTTTTGGTAGAGAGGGTTGGTCCACACATCCTCCCGATGACCCAAAGAGGTGTAAAAGACCCTCCCTTTACCATAGCTCCGACACCAGGATATAGCATAATCCTGATCCGACCGCTTTCCCCGAGAAACATCTATCGAGCTATTGTCCACGCTAAGAAGAACCTTCTTATCCTGCCGGCTCCAATCCCGAAACTGATAGATCTCGTCGGTAATTTCAAAAGAAGGGCCTAATCCCTGGGTGGAAGGGTGCTTCTGATCCTCCACTTTGACTCGGATCTTCTGATGCCAAGGATGCCCATCAAAATACCCTCCAATCAGCTTGCCATACTCCGGCCATTTGTAGAAAGTATCCGTGGCCGCGTGGACTCCGATAAAACCCTTTCCCTTCTTCAACCAATCGAGGAAAGCTTGTTTGTTCTCCTCGGAAATCGGCAGCTCACCGGTGGTATTCAGAAACATTACCGCATCATACTTCTTTAGGTTCTCTGCGGTAATCATTCGCCGAACATCCTCAGCAGTCCGACAATAGTCCACCTCCCAAAGCCTATTCCGCTCTCCAAGAGTTCTCACCACCTCCTCCCCAACAGGAATAGAGCTGTGGCGAAAGCCCTCGGTATGGGTCACCACCAAAATCCGCTTCTTAGGGGCGGACTGGACTTGGAGGATAGTACTGAAGAAGATCAAACTCAGGGGGAAAAAGACTCTCAAAACTCTTCCCAATTTTTTCATCGTTCTCTTCCTCCTCCACTCTAGTCTTCCAGCTCTGCCTTCGCCAGCTATAAGAGTAATCCTCCATCAAAAAGAAGAGCCCTGCTCTCTTTAACCTAGAGATGAACCAATCTCTCAAACTCTCCCTCCTCACAGGCAGAGGGGGTTGGAGAACCCCCTCTAGAAGGATTATCCCCCTCCAAACCGAATCTGTGCAGGGAGGGTCTCTTTAATGACCATCTATGATCTCGATACCCCTGTAATCATTGTGGACCGAGAGATTCTAGAGAAGAATCTCCGCCGGGCCGCCGAATACGCTCAACAGCACCACCTCAAACTGCGGCCCCATATCAAAACCCATAAGTGCATCGAAATTGCCCGGCTTCAGCAGGATTACGGCGCGGTAGGGATTACCTGTGCCAAACTAGGAGAAGCAGAAGTAATGGCGGAAGGAGGTCTTGAAGACATCCTCCTTGCCTATCCTATTATAGGGAAGGAGAAGAGGCAGAGGTTGTCTCAGCTCGCTCAAAAGGCTCGGGTTACCGTAGCCCTCGATTCCCAGGAGTGTCTTGAGGAGGTGGCTCAGGCGGGCAGATCCGCAGGGACTCCTATTGGGGTTCTTGTGGAAGCAGATACGGGGCTTCATCGATGTGGCCTCGCCCCAGGGCCGGAGTTGATTCGCCTCTGCCAATATGCCTCCCAACTCAAAGGGGTGGAATGGCGAGGCCTAATGACCTACCAAGGGCATATCCGGGGAACCCCAGAGGAGAGAGAACAAGGGATGCGGGCCGAAGGCGACCGCATTGCCCAAATCCTCGATCAGTTGACTCGGGAAGGCCTAGAACCCGAGATCGTCAGCGCAGGTTCCACCCCCAACCTCTTTTATATGCACCTCCTGCCGGGGGTGACGGAAATCCGACCAGGCACTTATGTTTTTAACGACCGGAATACCCTTGCAGAAGGTTCCGCTTCCCTTCAAGACTGCGCTCTCCGAGTGCTCACCACGGTAGTAAGCACAGCCGTACCAGGGCAGATGATTATTGATGGCGGGAGCAAAAGCTTCTTTAGTGATCCCCTTATCACTGGTGGCCAAGGTTACGCTATCTGTCCTGAGGATGAGCACCTCCTGTTGATCAAGATGAACGAAGAGCACGGCTTCGTTCAAACCGGCGATTCTCCTGTCCAATATAAAGTGGGCGACCGTCTATCTTGGATTCCGAATCACGTATGCGTTTGCGTAAACCTCCACGACGAGCTGGTGATTCACCGGCGGGGAACAGTGGAAGTCCTTTGGAGGGTGTCCGCTCGGGGCAAAGTAAGATAGCAAGGAACAAAGGATGCGGGCTCTGATCCTGAACGCTGATGATTTTGGGCTTACTCCTGGGATCAACGAGGGGATTATTGAAGCTCACCAAAAAGGCCTACTGACTTCTGCTACCCTAATGGCCAATGGTCTCGCCTTTGAAAAAGCGGTCTATCTTGCCCAAACTCACCCAGCTCTGGACCTAGGCATTCATCTCACCCTCACTTGGGGAAAACCTCTATCGGCTCGGTCTCATCGAGGGCCTTTGGTAACGAAGAGGGGGAACTTTCAACACTCTCTCCTTCGATTATGGATCATCGCCTCCCGCTCCCAGGAGCAAAAGCGAATTAAAGAGGAACTCCAAGCCCAAATTGAGCGCGTCTTAGAGAAAGGTATTACACCAAGCCATTTCGACAGTCATAAACATATTCATATCCTTCCGCCGATCTTAGAAATTCTCCTCGAAATTGGCGAAGAATACCAGATCCGGCGTTGCCGGTGCCCTTTAGAGGCTTCCTTCGGCAAAGACCTCCGAGCGCCGATTAAGGGCCGGCTCCGGGCTCAAATCCTAGCCCCTTTGGCTCGACGAGCACGAAAAAGGTTATACCAACAAGGTTGGAGTACCCCCGATTCTTTCTACGGTGTTGCCCTCACCGGAGCTTGGACGGTTCAAAAACTCGAAGAGGTTCTCCGCCATCTCCCTCCAGGAGTAACGGAGGTTATGTTCCATCCAGGGAAAGTCGATCCCCTCCTCAGCCAATTACCTACCCGCTTAGTGGAATCCCGGGAAAAGGAACTGGCAGTCCTTCGGGATGATCGTTTGAAGAGAGTGAAAGAAGAGGAGCAGATTCATCTGATCTCCTATAGAATCTTGGAGGAATACATCCGTTAATGTCCCGAGCAGAGAAATCCCCCTATCTCTCGGTAGTCGTTCCTGCCTATAACGAAGCCGAAAATTTAGAACCCCTTTGTTCCGCTATTCAGGAATACCTCCAACCCTTAGGATATTCCTACGAGTTAATATTGGTAGACGATGGTTCTACGGATGAAACTGTTCACCTAGTAAGGTCTTTGTGCCAACGATACCCCTTTTTAAAAGTCATCCGCCTTCGCCGCAACTTTGGGCAAACCGCCGCCTTATCCGCAGGCTTCCACTACGCCCAAGGTCAAATTGTGATTGCAATGGATGCCGACCTTCAATATCACCCAGAGGATATTCCCGCTCTTTTGGAAAAGATAGAGGAAGGATATGACATCGCCAGTGGATGGAGGAAAAACCGAAAGGATCCCTTCCTACGCAAGTTCCCTTCTTTCGTTGCCAACCGGATCATCCGCTGGCTCAGCGGAGTACCCCTCCACGACTTTGGCTCTACCTTTAAGGCCTACCGTCGGGAGATCCTGGAGGAGATCAAGCTCTACGGCGAAATGCACCGCTTCATCCCTGCGCTAGCTGCGAGTATCGGCGCTCGGATCATCGAAGTACCCGTACACCTCTACCCCAGAGAGCGCGGGCAGTCCAAATATGGGCTGGGCAGGACCTGGAGAGTGCTTTTAGATATTATTGCTGTGAAATTCCTCATCTCCTACTCCCGCCAGCCTCTGCGTTTCTTCGGCCTTATCGGACTGCTACTGGGAGGAGCCGGCTTCGGCATCTTAGGGATCCTCACCTTTCGTAAGTTTTTCCAGGGTATCCCCTACGCTCACCATGAACCCCTCCTCTTCCTCGGCATCCTCCTAATGATCCTAGGGGTACAGTTCATCAGCCTTGGCTTGATCGCTGAGCTCGTCGTTCGGACCTACTACGAATCTCAAGGAAAACCAATATACTCTGTAAAAGAAATCCTCTCTTCTGAATCTCTATCAAGAGGAGAACCCTCTTCCCAAGGAATGGGAAAAAGACCCAAGGTAGAAACGTAAACAATGATGCCCCCCACTCTAGGAATAAAAGGTGGTAATATGGTGGATCTTTTATTGAAGAAAGGAACCATTGTTGATGGTACAGGTGCCCCCGCTTTTCCAGGGGATGTAGCAGTTAAAGCGGGTCGAATTGTAAGCTTAGGACGCCTCGAGGGCCTTCAGGCTCTTCAGGAAATAGATATTACAGGGAAAGTCCTCTGCCCCGGTTTCATCGACATCCACGCTCACGCCGACCTTGCCCTTCTAACAGACCCCAAACATCAACCTAAGGTTCGGCAAGGGGTTACTACCGAAATCTTCTCCAATTGTGGTTTGGGTTTTGCTCCCGCCACCCCCCAGGGCCTTCGCCTCCAACGGGAATATCTCTTAGGGCTTTTTGGTGAGGATCGTGGGATCTTTTGGAACTGGCAATCAGTGCAAGAGTACCTCAGTCTCCTAGATGGTCGAACCTCGGTGAATTGTGCCTACCTCATTCCTCACGGAGCAATTCGAGTGTCCGTTATGGGAATGGAGCGCCGGCCCGCTACCGAAGAAGAAAAAACCCAAATGGAGAAGATGGTCCGCCAAGGAATGGAGGAAGGAGCCTGGGGACTTTCTACGGGCCTCTGGTATGCGCCGATGTCCTTCGCCGACCAAGAGGAGGTAGTGCGAATCTGCCGGGTAGTGGCCGGCTATGGAGGTTTCTACGCTATCCATATGCGCGACTATGGAGAGGGCATTCTCTCCGCCCTCGAGGAAGCCCTCCTTATCGCTGACCAAGCTGGTTGCCCCGTGCAAGTCTCTCACCTCCACCCCACAGGACCTCAAGCCAAAGGACGATCGCAAGCAATTCTCGAAAGAATCGAACAGGCTTGGTCTCAGGGAATTGATGTGACTTGTGACACCTACCCTTACCTAGCGGGGTCCACTCTGTTGTCAGCTCTTCTCCCCTATTGGGCGCAGGAAGGAGGTCCCTCGGCCCTCTTGGCCCGGCTGGATTCTCCCCAATCTCGCCAACAGATTCAGGAGGCTTTGGCCTCTTCGCGTCAAGACTGGAGCCAAGTCCATATCGTAGGGGTACACCATCCTGACTACCTTCCCTTTGAAGGGTTACCTCTATCCGAAATCGCCCGCCAAAAGGAGATTTCTGAACCGGAGGTTATCTGTGATCTGTTGATCAAGGAGAACCTTAAGGTCTGTTTCATCCGTCACCAGGCTTTTGAAGAAGACCTCCAAGCGATGCTCAAGCACCCTGCTCAACGAGTAGGCTCGGATGGTCTGCATCTTCCGGGGAAAACCCACCCTCGCCTTTACGGCTGTTTCCCACGCATTCTCGCCCGTTACTGGAGGGACCTTTCTCTCCTCTCCCTAGAAGAAGCGATTTACAAAATGACGGGAGCAACCGCGGAACGTGTCGGCCTGAGAGACCGAGGGAGGATTGCTCCGGGATACGCAGCGGACTTGGTAGTCTTTGACCCCCAAAGAGTTCAAGACTTGGCAACTTATGATGATCCTTGCCGCTTCCCTCAGGGTATTGAGTGGGTTTTTGTTAACGGAGTGCCCGTAGTGGCTCAGGGTGAGCACACCGGGGCGACTCCGGGAAAAGTACTCAAGAGAGGTGAAAACCTTGGCTGAGAAGAAAGCAATAGCACCTTCTAACGCCCCCGCTCCGAAAGGCCCTTATTCCCCGGGTATCCTCTGTGGAGGCTTCGTTTTTGTAGCGGGACAAGGCCCTATTGATCCTGCCACCGGCGAATTCGTGCTGGGCGATATCCGGGAAGAGACGGAACGAACTCTTCGTAATATCCAAGCTATTTTGGAAGCTGCTGGGGCTACAATGGCTGATGTAGTGAAGGTCTCTGTTTTTCTCAGGGACCTAAACGATTTCCAAGCAATGAATGAGGTTTATGCCCGATGGTTCCCCGATCCAAAACCCGCTCGGACTACTGTTCAAGCAGGTCTTGGTGGTGGAATGAAGGTGGAGATTGATGTCATTGCTAAATTGCCGGAAAAGTGAGGGAGAAAATGCCTGAGACACGAATGTGGGCTTATATCTGGGACTTTCTGGAAGAAGGCCCAGAGGTTTGCGCCAAGAGGCTTAAAGAAGACCTTGGGGTAGAGGGCGTTAGTGTAGCGACGATTTACCACAGTGTAGAGCACTGGCGGCTACGAGGCCCCTCCCCCTCCCTCTACCGATCAGAGGGCAGAGTCTATTTTCGGCTCACAGAAAAGACCCTAGAGAAATCCCCCTTAAAGCCCCCCTTGTACACGGCCGATCCCTCTTCTGACCCTCTGGAAAAAGTAGCTCGAGCCTGTGATAAAACGGGGCTTCGGCTTGTTTCTTGGACTGTCTGTCTCCATAATTCTGAGATTGGTCGCCGGCACCCAGAAGCTCAGATGCAGAACGTCTTCGGAATAGGCTATCCTACAAACCTCTGCCCAGCTAATCCTGCGGTACAAGAATTCCTAACCCTTCTCCTCTCTGACCTCACCCAGAGATACCCGATCGCAGAAGTGGAATTGGAGTCAGCGGGCTATGGGGGAATAGGACACAGCCATGGCCACGAGAAGATCGCCTTTACTCCCGGCCCTCTGGAACACTACTTACTCTCGCTCTGCTTCTGCCCCCACTGCTTCAAAGCAGCTCAAGAAGCAGGCTTAGAAACCTCAGAGATTCGTGCTCCCGTAGAACAGACGCTGAAACAATCTTTTACGGAGGGCAGACCTCACGGAGTGAGTGTGGACGAATTCCTAGCCCAGCATCCTCCGCTTCGCCGATTTCAACGCGTCAGAGAGAAGATAGTGAAGGAATTTCTCAATAATTTGAAATCGGCTTCTTCAGCCCCTCTCTGCTTCTACGATATGGGAAGCCGATTGGAATCCGGAGCGCCGATCCAAGAGGTTGCAGATATTGTGGATAAGGTAATGGTTTTGGCTTATACTCCTCAAACAGGAGTGGTAGAAACCGCCCTCCACCACTTAGCCGGGCTGGTCGGCAATAAATGTAAAAAAGCCCTCGGTCTATGCATATTCCCTCCAGCCACGACTCGGGAAGAAGAGATTAGAGCCAATGCTCTCGCCGGTGCTCGGGCAGAGGTGGAGAACATCAACTTCTACCACTACGGTATCGCCCTGGAACCTCACTTGGAGTGGACTCGAAAAGCGATTGCAGAGGTTAAAAAGGGATAAAGCGCCAGCCCTGTTAGGAAAGATTGTTTGCAAACCAGGGACTTATTGCCGAAAGAAGAGAAAGAAAACCCTTCTCAAACAGCCTAGCACTTTAATGTTCCGAAACTCTTTTCCGCCTAAAGAAAAAGCCTAAGCCGATGACCAAACCCATTAGCCCGCCGCTGGCGTCAATCAAAACGTCTTTAAAAGCAGGAGTACGAGAAGGGACAAAACTCTGATGAAGCTCATCGGCTCCAGCCCAAGCAATGCTAATCAAAAGAGTTCCTAATATTGAGGGGAGCAACCGATAACCACTTAAACGGAAAGCCCGGATCCAGAGAAGAGACAAAGTCGCGTACTCAAGAAAATGAGCACTTTTGCGCACATAAAAATCAATAATGGGGACCCTTTGGAGAGGAATGGGTACCCCCAGATAAACCATCCACCGAGTAATCCAAGTCTGGGTATGTTGGGAAGAGAAGGGATCCGTAGAAAAAAGAGCAATAACCATTAACCAAAAGAGAGGAGGCCCCCAAATGCTGGCCTTTCTCATCAAGAGGGAAAAATTTTTCATAACATCACCAAGTAAAGAGATTATAGACCCTACCACCAGGTTCCTCTTTAGACTAACTCTTCTCAGTTTAACCTTTCCCTCAGCAGGATTACAATCTCAAGAAAGAACCCCCAAGCTGATCCATTTTGTCTTTGACACCCATTACCACGCAGACTACTCTTTTGGTAACGTCCTTTACACCCAAACACGTAACCCCCAAGAAGCTCTCCAACACGCCCCACAAATAGATGGATGCTTCGGCTTTGCTTCCCGGGCGTTTTGCCCAGGGTGAACCTTTATTGAACGGAGTGGACGAAGGGAAAGGATATTAAAAATTAAGGAGGACTTATGCCCCCGTTACTTTCTGAAACCCAATTAGAACAGTTACGCCAAATCTCCACCCCCACCCTCTCTAATGCTATCGAAGTGTTCCAAATCCGCCCTCGAAGTGAAGGTTTTATGTCTCCCCAAATCCGGTGTTTCTTTCCGGAGTTAGGGCCAATGGTAGGCTATGCAGTCACCGGACGGATTCGAGCAAAGGAACCCCCTCAAGGATACCAATCTATCCCTAGAGAAGAGTGGTGGGATTATATCCTTTCTCAACCCAGCCCCAAAGTGGTTGTTCTAGAAGATTTAGACGGCTACCCCCCGATTGGCTCCTTTTGGGGAGAAGTCAACGGAAGTATCCATAAAGCTTTGGGATGCGTTGGCACGGTAACTAACGGAGGTGTTCGGGACCTAGAGGAAGTGCGGAGTTTAGGCTTCCACTTCTTCGCCTCAGCTCCCTTGGTCTCTCACGCCTATGTCCATCTCGTAGATTATGGTCAACCCGTCCAAGTAGGAGGCCTTACTGTTCACCCCGGTGACCTCCTCCACGCGGACCGCCATGGTGTTCTCCTTATTCCTTTAGAGATTGCTGACCAGCTCCTTTCGGCAGTCCAAGAGGTAGAACAACGGGAAAGAATCATCATAGATTACTGCAAAAGCCCTGGCTTCTCCTTGGAAGGGTTAAAGAATCTGTGGAAGGCTACCCGGTAACGAACTTGGAAATTTGGTTCTCAATATAATCTCCCAAAGCTTTCCACTCTTCCTCTATCTGGGAGGGGCTTCCCGAAAGAGGACCGAAGAGGAGATGAACCCTTAAATGAGGGGTTAAAGAGAAGCATAAAGGAGACCTTCGCCCCGGATAAACTAAGAAAGCCTCCTGGATGTTCATCATTGTAGCATAAGTCACAACCTGATAGAAATCCTCAGGGGCCGGCAAGTTATCCCCGTATTTATACTTAACTTCCACAACCCCTATAGGAGCCTCATCATAGAGGACCAGATCGGGTTTGATTTCCAAAGACTTTTCTTCTGAGGAGAGGAGAAAGCGAGGCTCCGGCTTTACCCAATAAGCCATCGGCTCTAGCTTCTCCGAAAGAATTGCGGTAACGTAATCCTGAAAGATCCGAGACAAGGAGAGAAGAAAGGCCGGCAAAGGAGGGGAGGAGGTACTATCAACAGATAAGCAGTAAGGGCTGGTTCCAGCAACAATTAAACGAGCTAAGTTTAACACGGGGCGATACTCCGGCCGCTGAAAGGGAGCATTCACTTCTTCCGGAGGAAGGGTTAACTCCCCCACCTCCTCTAAATCCTCCAGTAAACGGTCAATTTGCGATCTAAAATCTTGCTCTAGCTCAGGGAAAAAGGATAAAGCTTGAAGAGCCTTCTTGATCAATTGATTCGGCGGGAGGTTTTTGGTCCGGTAGGGATATTCACAACAGAAGGAGGGAGGAGTACGCCGGTAGGAGGGAAGATTCCACTGAATACGCCCTCTTACTGTTGGGGTGAAATTCGCCTCTTTGTGGAAGACTTCCGCCCAACCTCTTCGGAGAAGGGGCTTAAGCATCTCCAAAAAACACCCAGCTACCGTTTCTAAGAAACCCTTACGAACCCGATAGGCGGTGGTAGAATCTCCCTCTATCTCTGGCCAGTAACGGATTTTAGCTAGCAAAGGGAAAAGAGCTACCCATCCCCCTTTTGGCAAGATAGTGATCTTCCAATCATTGACTTGAAGAACCCCTACAAAATCTTTGGTGTAGATGTCAAACCGATGCCCCCTAGAGGAAGGAACAAAGGTTAGCACATTGGAGAAGGAGCGAGTGACTTCTATCACCTCCTCGAAAGGAAACTCCACCCCCCGGCGAACACTCGACTCCCTTAAAACCAAGTGCTTCTTAGGCACTTTGTTGGCCCCCACCCGAGGCTACCTCCAGCTAAAAGTCCCTCCCAAAAGGGTAAGGGTTCACTCTAACACTCCTCTTTTGCTCAGGCTTAAGCCTATCGCTACCCCATTGCTCTGACTTTCGCCCCTATCTGATGAAAGATACTCACCCCTTAGCCTTCTCTGAAGGTTTCTCAAGAGGCCCTATCCGCTTCTGAATTCTCTCCCAGCGAAACTCCTCAGCACGATGGGGTTGATCCCAAAGACAAGAGACAAGATAAGGGTAAATAGTATGGCGCCAAAGAAGTTCCATCCCCTTCTCATCAAGACCAGGAACCATAAAGAAGCCGTGGCCGGGACGAGCTTCAGGCCGAGGCACGGCCTCTTGACTCAAATGGAAATATTCCAGCAAATTGGGAATCTTCACTGGATTCGCCTTTAACCATCGCTTCAACACGTTGACGTCGGGTCGCAGCTCAACAAAGGCAAAGCGCCTTTGTAAAGCCAAATCCAGGCTCCCAGCACTCCGGTCGGCGGTATTCATCGTCCCTAAAATTAACACATTAGAAGGGAGAATAAAGGATCGGTGAGAGTAAGGGAGGAGAACGGGTTCCCCTCGGTACTCCAGGCTGTACAAAAGCTCCCCGAAGATGCGAGGAAGGTCTCCTCGATTGATCTCATCTACCACCAACACGCAGGTGTCGGGCCGTTGGGAGGCCAAACGACAAAATTGTAAAAAGACCCCCTCCTGAACTGGATAGGTCACTTCATATTGACCTTGAACCAAGATGGACTGAGGTCGGATGCCTTCAATAAAGTCCTCATAAGTGTAGGAGGGATGGAACTGAACCACTGTAACTAATCCCCCGGGGCCTGCCAGATACTGGGCCACTTTTCGAGCGAGAAAAGTTTTTCCGGTCCCTGGAGGCCCTTTGAAAATCAACTGTCCCTTACTTCTAATCAAGCGTTCTATTGTTGCCAGAAACCTTTGGGGGAGATAAGTCTCTCGGGAGAGCTGCTCTAAGGCTGATTGACGGGACCACTCTGGTGGAGGGGCTTCCGCCACCCGCCCCACCCCTGGTTCCGACAGGCCGGCCTGAGGCTCTTGGAGAACCTCTGAAGAGAGGTTTGTCTTCCTCTCTGAAGCGGAGAAGGAGAGTGGCGTAACCTCCGGGGTGACCACCTTTAACTGGGGTAATTCCGGCTGCTCTTGGGATTTACGATAGTGGAGGAAGGCTACCAAGCAATCCACATCAGTAAAATCTCCCGCTTCTCGGGTAGAGGAAGGGAGTAAAGCCATAAGGTATCGAGCGCCTTCACAAATCTGAACATATTGAAGGCCCGAAAGATGCTCCAAGTGCGCTGAAGAGGGCCATAACCCAAGAGAATGGAAAGCCGATTCCACCCAGCGGTTACAGAGGAAGCACTGGTCAGTGTGAACCCAGTAAAGAATCTCAGTGAGAGAAGCGGTACCCAAGCCCCGAATAGACCGCCGAGCGGAATCAAAGCGCAAAGGAAGATCATCCTGGCCCCAAAGCAAGTCGTGAAGGGACCACTTTAAGTCCTCCAGATCGTTGCCCTCCACAGCCAGGCGAGAGGCTCGGCTAGGATAGCGAGCCGAAAATAAGTGTTTGAGGATATCCGCCAGTTGATCCTGATCGAGGGCCTGGAGGTTGCTTGGAGCAAGGGCGGTACGAAAGAGGTTTTTGCGAACCTCCTGCTCTGCTCGTAACCGCTTCGCCTCCTCCGACTGATAAAAAAGGAGATAATCTCCCCAGATCGGCTCCAAGCGAACCTTTAAAAGCTCTAATACCTTTTGATCGAGAGAGCGAAGAGAAGAGGCCATCGTTATCCCTAACCAAGGTGTTTTAACCCCACCTCAAGGAGTGAATTAAGGTCGGAACCAGGGATGAGTACCATCATTTCTAGGGAGTTTGGGGTGAGCTGGGGAAGTCCATTTCGGCTCAGTATCTGTATCCGCATCGGTCCGAGTGGTCTTAATCTCTGTAGGACGATACCACTTCACATGACCATCCATAAAGGCATAATTACCGCCTCCATTATGGCGATCATCACCAAAGCGGAAATCGGGCCATTGCTTCTGCAAAGGGTGAGAAGGATTCAGCCCCCAGGTGTGTTGACCGTCGTTACTCGGGCCATCACAAATAAAAACTGTAGTTCCCGGATGAGGGATCTCTCCTAGGGAGATCGGTTCATTAGGGAGATAACCCGACCAACGGTCCAAGTAAGAATTACGCCAGAAGCTATAATTCACAGGGCCAGTAGGCCCTCGGAGAACTCGACGGCCGTCATCACTAGGGCACTTAAACATATCATAACTGCGAATATAGGGCTGGAGAAAATCCTGCAGATGCCATCCAAGAGGGTGGGTTCGATCTGCAGGACGAACCCAGGGGGGAACCACCTCATCCCAATCTTGAGCGTACTGAAGGTACGCGGCAGCAAACTGTTTCTGATGTTGCTGGCACACGGATTGACGGGCTTTCTCCCGAGCCCGGGCGAAAACCGGGAAAAGGATCGCCGCTAGAATAGCGATGATCGCAATCACCACTAAAAGCTCGATCAAGGTGAAACCGCAGAGTCTCTTTCGATGCATCTCAACTCCCTCCTCAAAGGTAAAGTTCGCAGGAAAAACAACAAGATAATTCTTCCCTCCCGTCTCTCTTTTCTCAAAAGGACTTTTTAACGCCAGGAGAAAAAATCCTCCTCTCTTGCCCCTGTAAGGAAGTGAGGGCACGGTGAACGTGCCCTCACTTCCTTACAGCATTTTCTCCTGCCTTCGTCCTATACTTGATAAAGCTTTACTCGGTTGGCAAATTCCCGAGTGAACCTCCCCTCAACAAGAACATAATCCGCTTGGTACTCCACCCGATCTACTCTTCCCCACTCGTGACACTGGGCCAGAATCTGACTCTGCTGGTAAGGGATTTGAAGCCGAAGAGGCACCAATAGCCTCTGCAAAACCTTTTCCACTAAAAGGAGCAAATCTTGGAGTCCCTGACGCTTAAGGGCAGAGATATAAACGGAATCGGGTTGGTGAGCAACCAGCTGGCGCAACTCGTACTGGTCAACCACCTTATCTGCTTTATTGTAGGCAGTGATCAAGGGTTTGTGCCCTGCTCCTAACTCCTCCAGGACTTCTTTGACAGCTGCCATCTGAGCTTCTCGATGGGGGTGGGAGACATCGACAACGTGAATTAATAGATCTGCCTCAACAACTTCTTCAAGGGTCGCCCGGAAAGCGGCCACGAGATGGTAAGGCAAGCGTTGGATAAAACCTACGGTATCTGTCAGCAGAACTCCCCATCCACTAGGAAGAAGAACCCGACGCGTTGTCGGGTCTAGGGTGGCAAAGAGTCTCGCGTCTGTATAAACGTGGGCACCGGTGAGGGCATTCAACAGAGTGGACTTCCCAGCGCTGGTATAACCCACTAAAGCCGCCGAGGGGAAAGGCAATCGGCGACGGGATTCCCGAGCCCGATTGCGATGTTGCTTGACCTCCTCAATCTCCTCCTCGAGGTCCTGGATCCGCTTACGAATGCGCTTCCGGTCACTCTCGAGCTTCGTCTCTCCTGGCCCCCGGGTTCCAATACCTCCTCCTAACCGGGACATCACCACCCCTTCGCCCCTCAACCGGGGCAAGAGATAAGTTAGCTGAGCTAACTCAACCTGTAACTTCCCCTCTCGGGTATGAGCTCGCCGAGCAAAGATGTCCAAAATAAGCTGGGTCCTATCTATGACCCGGGCGTGGACAATATCCTCCAAGTTTCTCTGTTGAATCGGAGAGAGATCATCATCTGCAATCACTGTGTTTGCCTGGAGCTTCTCTACCAAAGCGCCCAACTCTTGGGCTTTACCCTGGCCCAGATAAGTTACAGGGTTCGGCTCCGCTCTCTTTTGGAAGAACTCTCCTACCACTTCAACCCCCGCAGAAAGGGCCAGCTGCCGCAGCTCCTCTAAATCTAAGTGCTCTGAGACCGAGGTCAGGATCGCCCGATCCGATTGGTTGACCACCTGATGTTGTCTCCGCTCCATATTGGGGAAACTTCTTCAGGTTAAGAAGAGAAATTCACCTCCCGTTAATAGAGAATGGTTTCCCTTTTCAACTTTTCAAAATATTATAACAAATCCGTAAGGTTAAAGGTAGAGGGAACTTCAGATAACCATATCTTTAAAAAAGCACTCATACCGGCTTTTCCAGAGAAAGGAGGGAGGAATACCTCCTCCAATTACCTCTCCAGTTACTCAGCTTGTGCTTTATAACTTCGCTCGAGATGATCCGCCGAATCTTCAAAGGGTTCGATATGGATAATGACGTGGGCACGAGGGAGAACTTGATGAATTCGGTCCTGAAGAGAATGGGCAATCCGGTGTCCCTCCTCCACCGTTATATCCTTTCGTACCTGGATATGGAGATCAATATAACGATAAGAGCCAGCACGTCGGGTGCGAATCTTATGGAAACTCATAACCCCAGGTTGTGACCGAGCCAGCCGAGCAATGGTATCTATCTCTTCTTGAGGGAGACCGGCATCTAATAAGTGCCCTAGGGAGCCAGTAGTCGTGGTCCAGGCAAGTCGTAGGACAAAAAAGGAGATAAAAAGGGCTATAAGAGGATCCAGAAACCTCCAACCTGTGAGATGAATCACCACCAAACCTAATAACACGCCCGCAGAAGTGTAAACATCAGCTCGAAGGTGACCCGCATCCGCCTCTAAAGCATCGGATTCTGTCTCCTCGGCAACTCGGTAAAGCCACTCAGAGATACCTAGGTTGAGCACTGCAGAGAGGGCCATCACCGCAATCCCATAAATGGGCTGAAAGGGGACAACCCCCCCTATAAGTCGCTTTACCGCTTCCCAAAGGACTAACCCAGCGGCGAGGAAAATCAACACACCTTCTGCAACACCGGATATATGCTCAACTTTCCCATGCCCATAAGGATGCTCTCTATCTGGTGGCTGGTCAGCGACTCGGACCGATAGATAGGCAATCACCGAAGCCAAAAGGTCTACGCCTGAGTGAATCGCCTCGGAGATAACACTAATGGAACCGCTGGAGAACCCTACAAGCAATTTCAGCAGGGTGAGGGAAGCATTAGAAAAAACGGATAAAAGAGCCGAGCGAGTTTTGAGCGAGGCCCCCAGAATCTCTCCGTTCAACATAAAAAAACTCCTTGTGGGGACGTAACTCATTACGCCCCCACTCCCTCTCCCTTTAAGGAATTTGCCCTCTCATCAACGCTTCGAAGGAGGAGCCGCGGGCGGGCCTCCCGGTGGGCCAGCAGGAGGTCGGGTGACCGAATAACCCGCGGGCAACCGAAAGAGGGCCTCCGCAATTTTTATATTGGTTTTTACTGATTCTGCCACCAGCTCCATACTCCCCATAGACCCGGTAAACTGAACTCGAAGGGGAAGAGGAACCCCAAGGTCCTTCGCAAGCCACACTTTCTGCTTCCCATTGGGGGTCTCATTCAGGTAAATGTCACAAAGATACCCAGCCACCTTCCCCGTGCCGATCTTCTTCCCCTTCTGAGGACTGGCATTCAACTGGGCTAGAAGCTGAGAGGCAGTTTTCCCCTTGCTGTTCAGTAATTCTTTAGGAGGTGTCAACTCAATAGCCACTTTTCGGGGAGATCGAGTATCCCAAAGGAGGAGCCGGCTCCCATCAAAAACCCGTACCATCGGCCCCTCCTCCCAGCGAAACCGATTGTTCTGAACGTAAAGAGAAGACTTCTCTGTCCTAACCGATCCTTGATTAGGCTTGCTAATTAACTTCCCCTGGATCACTAAAGAGGTGAACCCCGCTCCTTTCTTGGCTGCTTTTCCAGGTGCAGACCCAACGCTACTAACGAGGCCAATAACCAAAAAGAAAAGGGTAAAGAAACGAAAGCCACGCATCCAAATTTGCATCAGGTTTTACTCCTTATAGAAGATTCAACAACAAAGAGGAGGGGAGAAAACCCATTTCCTTTCTCCCCTATACTTTATACCTTATGCCTTCTTTTAGGAGGATACCGGTTGAGCCTCTCCAGAGGTTTGAACCAAATATCTCTCCCGCTCTTCCTGACGGAGGGTTCTCCAAATCAAGAATTGCTTGCGCAAGGTATTAAGGAAGCGACGGTTGATACGCTTCCAGTTAGAAACATCGCCACTTTCTCGGTGAATGGTCAGCTTCAGCTCATAGACATCTTCCATCTCGGTGGGAATCGTCTCTAACAAGCAAGTTTGACTTACTCCCAAGTCGAAGGGGGCCAACCAAGCTTTAAGGCGGATCTGGTATCCTTTCCCCTTCTCATACATCACTTCCTGGGCCGAAACATCCTGGGTCACAAAGTCACCAATGCTGTACTCCTCATAGGCTTCAAACCATTCTCTGAGGAAAGAATTGAGTCCAACCGCTTGGATACCTGTAACTGCAAAGGGCATTGTGATGTGCCATTCATCTCCCTCTGGCTCAGGAACTTTCCAGGTGCGTTCGATCGCCGGGGTAGCTACTTCTGAGGCTTTACGGGCTGGATAGAGGGTAGATAAAAGGACTACCCCCACTACAACAAGGGTGGTGAGTACTGCGGAGAGGCTGGAGAAGTTCAGATACAACGCTCCCATACCGGGAATGAGGGTTACGATTTTCGCCGCTATCTGCCCGGTGAGATAACCGGCCACCGCCCCTAGAACCGCATAGACCATCGCCTCTCCGATGAAAAGGGCTGCTATGTGATTGGGAGCCAGGCCAATCGAGCTGTAAATTCCAATCTCCTTAACCCGCTCATAAACCGATCCCAGCATTGTGTTAAGAACAATGAGCGCAGCGATAAGGATAGGAATGAAAACATCCCCGCCTCCCTTTGCTGCCGTGGCTCCAATGGTGGAGAAGCGATAGGTGCGATTCTCCACCCGATTCCCTACTTTCACCTGTTCTCCGCCGTAGAGGTTCAGCCCCAGACGGAACATTAAGTTCCCCAGGGTTTTCCTCACCTCTTCCGGCGTCACCATATTCACCGCAATGGAGCGAATTTCCGCCCCCATATTAAGAGCAGTTTGGAAGGGGATAAAAGCACACGCTTCTGGTTCTAGGTGGATATACTCCCGAAAGCCCTCCTCTGCCGCTCCCGAAGTTCTCCCCTGAGACTGAAGCCGGTTCATTTGAATAAAGTCCACCGGAGTCAAGGGTTCGGTGTCGAGGTCTTTCACCTCTTTAAATTTATCTTTATCCACAATGCCGATTACGGTATAATCTTGGCCCGTGAAGGAAATTTTGGCAATCCCCACCTGCTCCGGGGTAACGTTTAAGCTATCCGCAACCGGTTTAGGAAGGATGACCACGTTCCGGTCTCCGGGGAGGAACCAACGGCCAGCGATTAAGGATCGCTTTCCTGGCTCGAGGATACGCTCCTCCTCCGGGGTTAAACCGACCACTGCCTTGACATCATAGCGCTTATCTCCCCGTTTCAGAGTAATAAAGCTCTGTTCACCCAACTGGGTGCCAAAGAACCAAGCTCGAGCAGACACTGGCCGAGTTCGGGAAAACTCATCCCGCAAGATCCGGTAGGCAGACTCCTCCAAGGTACCCCACTCCGGAGTCCTCAGCATAATCCCAAAATAGTAAGGGCTTCCCGGCGCGGGAACCTTATTGAAGCGCACCGTAGGTACTACTGAGGTGAAGGACAGCACGGTGAAAGTAAGTAAAATGAGCGTTATGCAAGTGAGAATCGTCCGGGCCTTCCTTCGCCGCATATTGGAAATCCCTAAAGAGAAGGCCGCAGCCGCTATGCTCATCCGCCCAATATCAATTCGATGAACTCCAGAAACCTGCTTGTTAAACTCTTTAAGCTCCTTCTCAAACCGGCCGGAGATCATTCCAATAACCAAGATCGAGAGGGCCAACATAACGAAGGCCAGCAGAACGATTAAGGGGTTCATCGTAATATCAAAGGCGGGATGGACATAGCGGAAAATAACGAAGATGACAATAAAGGTGGTCAAAGTCCAAAGGACCTGATGAACGAGGAATTTGCTTCCGATAACTAACCGCTCAAAGAAATAGGAGAAAGGCAAGAGGAGGAAGAGGTAGAAGATTACTCCCTTAACTACGTCATTCATCGTGCGGCGGACGTCAGGATAAGCTCGGGACTCATAGCCCCAGGCCGCGCGGGCCCGGGAGTCGAACTCATCCCACTGGCGGTTACGAAACGCTACTAACGCCGCTTGGAGCTCTCGACGCCCTCGATTATGGAGATCATCAATGGCGGGATTAATGATTCGGTGGCGGGCTAGCTTTTTAATGCGGGCATCATTAAGCACATACATATCCCAGGCGGCAAGAAGAGGAGTGTTGTAAAGAGTACCCCCTTTCAACTCATACCCCTGGCCTTCAGTATCCACAGGCTGGAGGCGATCGAGAGGGATCTCTCCTTGGAAATACTGGAGTTGGTCCGCCCGGAGGATTTGACCGTTCGGGAGACGCGCCGCCATATTGAGCAGAACCATCCGGATAGCCCCTGGCCCAGCAGATCCTAGTATCTTCACCCGAGTAGGCTCAATGCCCAGGGCTCGATTCCCCTTTTGAGCGTAGATCAAGGCAACATCCTCAATATGGGAGACCAACCGCTCAGGAACGGTCTTATCAAAGCCGTACATCCGGGGTTCGCCGTTGCTCACCGAATCTAATACACTAATAGTGGGCAAGCTCCGCAAAGTTTGGGGATCCACAAAGTCATAAAGAGCAGTGGTATTGCACCGGAAAACGACCACACCTGTCTCTTTCAAACCAGTAGTAATGGGGAAGGTGGTTTGGTAGTTCTCTTTCCCCCCAGTAACCCCAAGGTCGGGAGCATAAATCAACTCCCCAGTACGGTCATCCACTTTATAAGCGGCAATCTGGGTTTGGACTCCTCCTCCATAAGCAGTGAGAGGAGGAGCTCCGATAAACTGGAACCGGGCCTGGTCATCCACCAACTCAAACTGATACCCCCGAACTCCCATATAGGACTTATTCCACTTTTTCAAAACCGCAATACTCCCTAAAATCGGCTTACTGGGAACAATACTAATGCGTGGATCAAACTCCATCACTTGCCCAACAATCTTGGCAAAACCTCCCTGAAGCCTTAATCGTCCGAGAGGAGAGGGCTCTACAATGGGAAAGTGTGTCCCCTGAGTAATCCCAATCCCGTTAGGGTCATAAGTATCATGCCAGGTCAAACAAGCGATTAATTTCGTCTGCTCTGTCAGGTTCGCGATATTAATCCTCGAGAGCTGATCTAGTGGAGTGTCTACCAACATTCGGCCGTCGTCTATACTCGCAAAGGTGACTCCTTTCCCCCCTGCCATCGCATAGGCTTCCGCGTCAAAGGCAGGCTTAGCAGGGATGAAGTTCCGCCAAGACTTCCCTGAAATGGGATTTACCCCATCAGCAAAGCGCTCCCCAATATTCAGGTTTAGGACCTGAGCCACTTTTTCAGCATTTTCTCGATGGACGCGGGCAATATCCGAATATTTACTCTGAAGATCCTCCCGGAAATCGTAGTACCAACCTTTGTAGAAGATACCCACACCTTTTGTCTGAGTGGAAAGGTCCAATCCGATGAGTAAGTAAATGGGCCAAGGTTCTCGGGTCTTAAAATGGAAGAGGAAGGGGAAGGTTCTTGTCAACCAAGCTTTAAAGTTCTGACGCGTGCTATTCTGTTCCAAATCCTTCCAGTGAGCCTCAATCCAATTTCGAATCCCTGCTAAACCCAAGTGATGGCCTGAGGTAACAAGGAACCAAAGGGTACGTTTTGGAGGGTACTTCTTAAAGAGGCGAGCCAATTCCAACAAAGCAGAAACTCCAGAAGCACTCTCAGCCCCCGGAGCCAAGCGAGGCACCACCGACATCGAGTCATAGTAAGCCTCAAGGATAATAATCTGATTCTTCAATTCGGGGTCCGTCCCGGGAATTACCCCGAAGATGTTTCGGGCCTGGACGCGCTTCCAGGGCATTCGGCAACGAAGAGTCACTTTAGGAGGGATGGCAGACCGACACAAAGCGATCAAAGCAGGGGCATACTTGCGAGGAACCCAAAAGCGAGGCATATCGAGAGGAACCGTTAGGAACTTCGCCTCCGCCTCTCCTCGGCTGGTCTCCTCCGGCTCGATGAAGAGAATTGCCCTAGCTCCCAAGCGAGCGGAATTCAACCACTCCGAACCACAGTTAAAATCCATTAAAACCGCAGACCCTTCTACGGTCTTGCCGTTCAAATGAGCGATGGCTCCATTCCCTCCATAAATCATCGGAAGGGTAAGCCCCTCTGGAGGCAGTTGAGAGGTACGAACACTATTCGGCCACAAAGCGTAGAGGGGTATTGGTTTCCCTTGCGCCCCTTCAATGGTTAAAGAGGCCCCTTCATCAATGGGGACCGTGGCCCAGTAACGCTCCTCCCGAACATTTTCTAAACCAAGCCTCCGAAACTCAGAAAGGATGTAATCAGCCGCTTGATCAGCTCCAGGGTAACCAACGACGCGGGAGGAAGCCTGGGTCAATTTTTTCAGATGCCGAAGCAGGTTTCCCGCTTGTACCTCCCCCCAGAATAAGCGGTACATCCGCGCCTGTTCCGGGGTAGGCTTGTTCTCTTCACTCTGACCAAAACCCTCCGAGGGTAAAAGCCCAAAGCCGAGAATGAATGCCACCAGAAGCCAAGCCTTTCCAGCCTTCATCCCTTATTCCTCTTCCAGACAGAGTGGTATAGATGATGGAAACTTTCGCTTTCTTCCAAAACCCCAGCGGTTCACCGGGAGTTCACTCCCCAGGAATCCGTCCGCCCCCCTTGCCGAGGAAGAATGAGCGCTATAGAGGGGCTTCTCATATATTTTTTCGCCACTGCTAATACTTGTTTCCTGCTCACAGCCTCGATTCGCTTTAGGAAATCTTCGGGATGAGCCTCTTGGATCGATGCCAGTACCCACCAACCAGTCAAAGAAGCTCGGTCCGAAAGCCTTTCCCTTCGGATCAGCCAACTCCCTTTGATATATTGTCGCGCGCGGATTAACTCTGCTTCCGAAAAATCCCCTCGGGTTACCGCCTCGATCTGCTCTCCCATAATTCGACGGGCTTTTTCTAAAAGAGGTTCCCTCTCCCCTCGTAGATTAACTCGATAGGGCTGAGTGATGACATAAAACATTAATATCCCTTCTTTTAAGCGGGGAGGAAGCCACCCACCGATCTCGTAACCAATCCCCTCCCTTTCACGCAGATACCGGAAAAGCCGACTTCCCTTGCCTCCTCCAATAAGGGCATTCAGTACTAGCAGAGCCGGATAGTCAGGACTCTCCACCCCCGGCACCTTAAAACCCATCGCCAGCACCGCTGAAGGTGATTCCGCCTCCACTATGGTAACCTCAGTCTCCCCTCTAGGATTTAACAGGGTTTCACCTATCTCTATATCTCTCGGATAATCTATCCTCTTCTTACGGACGGCCCCCCTTAAAGGTTTAGGCCCACCGGGGATCTTCTTCTTAAAAGACTCGGCAATATATTCGGCAGTAAAAGGAGGGTCCAAATCCCCAACAGCAACGACAATCATATTCCTTAAACAATAATATTGTTGGTATATCTGCTGAAGGTACTCGGGAGTAACCTGTTTTAGAGCTTTCTCCTTCTCCCCTTGAGAGAACCCTCCTCCCCTCCGAGCTAGGAGCTTATCTTCTAACAACTGCCGAACCCCCTCTACCCAAGGAGATTCCTCCTTTATCTGATCTATCCGTTCCTGACGAACTTGCTCTAAATCGGACTCCTTAATCCGTGGCTGAGTGAGAAGAAGAGAGAGCAATTCCACTCCCAGTTGCCAATTCCTCCGAAGAGTGATCACCGAAAATTCAGCCACCTCTTCACCTGCAAGAGCAGAAACTCCCCCCCCCACCTCTTGGTACAACCGAGATAAATCCTCCGCAATGGCAGGATGACATCCTTCTCTTAGCAGAAGATGAACAAGCAGAGACTGGGCTTCTTGGGAAACCCTCCCCTCCTGGTTATCCAAACCTCCCACTCGGACCATAGCAGTAAGCGCCACGCCCTCAACGTTAGGAAGCCTTTCGACGATTACAGTAAGCCCCTCCGGATAGGTTACTTTATAAAGCCCCTGCTCCTGCGCCCAAGCAGCCAAAGAGAGGAGGAAGAAGAGGGTAGCAAGCAAAACTTTAACTTCCTTTACGTCCCTCTTCATAAGCCCTCCCACTCTCAGGAGAAGAAGGAGTTGCCGGCACCCCTACTAACCAGTAGCCCTTTTCCGCTTTCAAGTACTTCTCGATTACTCTCCTAACCTCTTCCCCCGAGATTTTTAAGATAGATTCTTTATAGCTTCGAGCTCTGTCCAAGGAAGACACCACAGCATAAAAACCGAGGAAGCTAGCCTTACCCATCACTGTCTCTGTATCAAAAGCATAGTGGGTTAAAAGTCTCTGTTTAGCTGACTGGAGCAAATCGGAACTTTGTACCCTCTTTAAAAGATTATTGATCTCCTCCTGAAGGACCTCCCGGACTCGGGGGATCTGCTGAGGCTGAGTGGTTACCTGAATCACAAATAAAGAAGGCCCTATTTGGGTAAGAAAATCTACTTCCACCTCCTTGGCTAACCCCGACTTCACCAGCAAATCACTCAGCAACCCTAAAGGTCCCTCGTCAAGAAGGACACTCAGGAGATCAAGGGTCCATACTTCTTGTATTTGATCAATAGTAGGGCCAGGAAAAGCAAGGAGCAATACCCCCTTACCCCCAGTCCCCGCTAAGGGGATCAAGCCCAGATCTCGATTACTTGGCCAGGAAACCCTGCTGGGAATAGTAGACAATCTAGGAAGAGGTTGTTTTTCTTTTAGGTTAGAAAAGAGTGAACCAAAGGTCTGTTGAACTGACTTTTTAACCTGGTCGGAAGGAAGATTCCCGACAATGACTATCCTCAGGTTTTCGGGTCGAAAAAGATACTGATAAGCTTTCTGTAAATCCGCTGGACCCAGGCGTAGGACCTGCTCAACAGAACCGGGTATCCGCCTGCTATAAGGATGACTGCCGTAAACCTTCTCCCATAAAAGGTCTTTTAACCTCTTAGCCGGAGCCAAACGTTGGGAAACGATTTCGTCGAGGACTACACCTCTCTCTCGGGATAAATCCTCCTCGGAGAAGGAGGGTGGAGAAAGAACCTTCGCCAAGAGGGGAAGACCTTGGGAAAACTTATCCTTAGGAAGGGCGAGAGTGAAGTGCATCCAATCCCGAGAAGTATAAGCTTCAAGAACGCCTCCCAAGGTCTCTGCCTCCTCATCCAAAGAGCGACCGGAAGGGGTCTTCTTCTTGAAGAGAAGGTGTTCTAAAAAGTGGACAGAACCAGGAGCCAGGTCTGGAAGGCAAGATCCTCCCTTGACCCAAAGATCAATCGCTACCAAAGGGGATGAACTCTCTTTTTGGAAGATGACCGGTACGCCGTTAGAAAGAGTGAAAACTTCAAGCCCGGCCTCTTCACTGAGAAGGCTATCCGAAAAGAGACTCGATAAAGCGAGCGTCAAGAGGATGACTATTGGAAAACGCATCAAGTGCTTACATCCTTCCTGCCTAATCCATCACAGCCGACCCCTCTGTGAAGAGCCAGCCCGGGGTGGCCCCCACCCTTGGGTTATTCCCCGCCGATACCTCGTTTCTTGGTCTTTCAAAAGCTGTTCTAGGAGACCTCAAGGAACTTTTCCCCCCTCCTCCGAATAGCTATTATGCCAGATTCTCCTTCGAGGAAACCACTATGACGGGAAAAGAGCTGATAGCCCTTGCAATGGACCGGGGAAAACCCCCCAAAATTCCGGTAATGTGCCAGTTAACCATTGGTCATATCCTTCTCAACACAGAGGTTACTCCTGAAGAGTTCAACTTCACCAACGAAGGATATGTTCGGGGGCTTCTCCAGATCAGAGATAAATATGACTTCGACGGAATCCTGATCCATAAACCCGGCCGGGAAGAAGCGGTCTGGGACCTTATAGAACGAGTCGAGAAGAGTGAGGAAGGGGTTAAACTCGTCTTCCCCGATGGAGGGGCGATTGAACTTCGGCCTAACGATGACCCCTACTATTATCCTCCGGAGGATTATACCCCTCCCAATATCGAAGAAGTCAACTTAGAACAACCCATTGACCCCGAAGCCATCCCCGAAAGCCTGAAACACTGGTGGCTTCATAAGGGCCTTCACTGGTTCACTGAACCAGACCAATTCCCGGATTTCTACTTCACCGCTATTGACACTATCCTCCGAAGGGTCGGCGATAAATATTCTATCCATGGAGAAACTAAAGCCCCTTCGGATTATCTCCTCAATTTCTTAGGGATGGAGAATGCCCTATTGGCCCTCCTCACCGAGCCTGAGCGCTGTCACCGACTTCTCGAATACTTTACCCGTTGTGCTGCCGCTTGGTGTGTCGCTCAGGTTCAACATGGTTGCGACGCGATTAAAATCTCCTCCCCTTATGCCGGAGGAGGGTTTATCTCCCGAGAGATGTATGAGGAGTTCATCGTCCCTTACGAACGCGAACTGGCTCGAGCCGTTCACCAAGCGGGGGCCAAAATCTACACCCACACCTGTGGAGCGATCGGAGATCGCCTCGCTTTAATGGTGGAAACTGAGATAGACGGTATCGAAACCCTCGATCCCCCTCCCCTAGGAAACACCGATTTGGAAGAAGCGAAGAAAGCCTGGGGGCACCGCATCTTCTTTAAGGGGAATATTGACTCCGTCAACACCCTTCTCCGGAAAGGCCCGGAAGAAGTCCGAAAGGATGCCCTCTACCGCTTAAGGATTGGCTCTCCCGGCGGAGGCTATATCCTGAGCAGTGCCTGCTCTATTGCCCCCGCCGTGAAACCCGAGAATATCTTAGCAATGGTAGAAGCAGCCCGGGAATTCGAACCGGAATATTAGGGGTCAGGGCACTAAGAGATGCAAGCGATCTTCGTTTATTCCCCAGATTTCTTACGATATGATTTGGGCCCTGAACACCCCCTTAAAGCGGCCCGGTACCAGCAGACTTACGAACTCCTAAAGGCTTACCAGGTTTTCAGGGAAGGAGTCTCGGTGGTCGAACCTCGGTGGGCCACAGAGGAGGAGGTGCTTTGGGTTCATACACCTGAGTACGTAGAAGTCCTCAAACGGTTAGAGGCTGGAGAAACTCTTCCCCTCCTCTATCACTATGGCTTAGGTACAGGAGACAACCCCATCTTTCCCGAACTTTGGACCGCCTCCCTAATCTATACCGGCGCTTCTCTCACAGCTGCCGAACTGATTTTAGAAAGGAAAACCCAACGGGCCGACAATATCTCCGGAGGATTGCACCATGCTTTGCCCAATAAAGCAAGCGGTTTTTGCTACCTAAACGACCCAGCAATCGCCATCGTCCGCCTCCTTCAAGAGGTGGACCGGGTGGTTTACATAGATACTGATGCTCACCACGGCGACGGGGTGGAACGCATCTTCTACAGAGATCCCCGGGTACTTACCATCTCCTTCCATGAGTCGGGTCGTTACCTCTTTCCAGGAACAGGGGAACCGGAAGACATAGGGGAGGGGCCAGGCCGAGGCTATTCCGCTAACGTTCCTCTAGCTCCCTACACCGACGACGATACCTTCCTCTGGGCTTTCAACGAGGTAGTCCCCCCCCTGATTCAATGGTTTCAACCCCAGGTCATAGTCACCCAATTTGGTGCCGATGCCCACCACACAGACCCTCTCACTCACCTTAATCTCACCACTCAAGCTTACGAGAAAATCCTCGCCTACTACGATCAGCTGAACCTCCCCTGGCTCCTCCTTGGAGGAGGAGGCTACGCCCGCGATACCGTACCTCGGGTCTGGGCTTTAGCCTTCGCCGCCCAAGTCCAGGTCTCCTTGCCCGATCCCCTCCCAGAAGATTATCTTAAAAACTGGGATGGAAGTGCAGAAACCCTTAGAGATTCGACTAAAGTAGAACCTCCCTCGCCTAACTGGGTTGCCCAGTTCGCCCGAGAATCCGTTAGAAGGCTTCAAAATCATCTCTTCCGCCTCCACAAGATAGGCTAACCTTCCCTTTGATCAAGGGTTATTGAATAGGGTAATCCTAGGCTTAAGCTAACCGACAATCAATAACGCCTAGGGTAAGGATGCCAACTTCTTCTTGAGATAGACCTATCAACCTCAGGTAGGGGTATCAAATCTCATGCCCCTACCCAATGACTCCTTTTAAAGAATATGCACTTCTTAAAACCCCCTCAATCCTTTGTTCCACATCTTCCCGCCACTCTGAAAGGTTTGAACACAGGGGATAAGGAAAATAAATAAGGGGAATGTTTATTCGGAGGTGATCTCAAGTGCTTCCCACCCATATTGTTAAACGGGATGGGCGGATTGAACCCTTCCAGGCAACAAAGATTACCAAGGCCCTTCAAAAGGCCCTCACTGCCACCGGCACCGAAGATGGTTCCCTTGCCGAAACCTTAGCGCAAAAAGTAGTTGATAAGGTTGAAAAACAATTCATAGAACGATACCCCACCGTAGAAGAGGTCCAAGACCTGGTGGAGGAAACCTTAATAGAGTCGGGTCTGGCGGAAGTTGCTCGGGCTTATATTCGTTACCGATCCCACCGAGCTGAGGTACGAAGAGTAAAGAAGTTGCTGGGGGTATCCGATGAGCTAAAGCTTTCGGTCAACGCCATAGCAGTTCTTCAACGCCGGTACTTACTAAGAGACGACGAAGGCAATATCATTGAGACTCCTGCAGGGATGTTCCAAAGAGTAGCCCAAGCCATTGCTGAAGCGGATACCCTTTACGGGGCCAAAGAAGGGGAGATCCAGCGCACTGCAGAGGAATTCTACCATATGATGGCCCGTTTAGAATTCCTCCCTAACTCACCTACCTTAATGAATGCTGGAACCCCTTTAGGGCAACTCTCTGCTTGTTTTGTCCTTCCCGTTGAGGACTCAATTGAGAGTATCTTTACTACCCTGAAACATATGGCTCTGATCCAGCGCACTGCCGGAGGTACAGGTTTCTCTTTCTCTCGTCTCCGCCCTAAGGGAGACCTTGTGTGCTCAACAAAAGGCATCTCTTCTGGTCCTGTCTCCTTTATGAAAATTTACGACACCACCACTGATGTCTTGAAAGCGGGGGGCAAACGACGAGGTGCTAATATGGGTATCCTCCGATGTGACCACCCGGATATTCTAGAGTTCATCACCGCCAAAGAGAAGCCGGGGGTTTTAGAAAATTTTAACCTCTCGGTAGCAGTCACCGACACATTTATGGAAGCAGTGGAACAAGGGAAAGACTACCCCCTCATTAACCCCCGAACGGGCCAAGAAGTAAGGAGGATCAAGGCCAAGGATGTCTTTGATCTCATTGTTAATTCTGCTTGGCGAACAGGGGACCCGGGTTTAATTTTTATTGACGAGATCAACCGTAAAAATCCCACTGCCCACTTAGGCCCTATCGAAAGCACTAACCCCTGCGGGGAGATCCCCCTCCACCCCTACGAGTCCTGTAACCTCGGCTCTATCAACCTCTCCCGAATGTTCAACAAGGAAGGGCAATTTGACTGGGACTACCTAAGGGCTACTGTTCAGAAAGCAGTCCACTTTTTAGATAACGTTATAGATGTGAACCGCTATGTTGTGCCAGAAACAGAAAAAGCCACCAAGGCGAATAGAAGGATCGGCCTGGGAGTAATGGGTTTTGCGGATGCCCTCATCAAGTTGGGTATTCCCTATGACACAGAGGAAGCGATTCGCTTTGCGGAGCAAGTGATGTCCTTTATCACTGCAGAAGCCAGAAAGTATAGCCTCCTTTTGGGCCAGCAGAGAGGATCTTTTCCCAACTTTAAAGGTAGTCTTTGGGAAAAGGAATTTCCTGCAATGCGTAACGCCACCGTCACAACCGTTGCTCCCACCGGAACTATCTCCATTATCGCGAACTGCAGTAGCGGAATTGAACCGATTTTCGCTGTAGTCTTCATCAGGGAGGTCATGGAAGGGGCTCGTCTACTGGAGGTCAATCCTGTTTTTGAAGAGATCGCTCGAAAGCGAGGTTTCTACTCCCAGGAGCTAATGACTGAGGTGGCTCGGCGGGGCTCTGTGCGAGGGCTACCTGAAGTACCTGAAGAGATCCAAAGGGTCTTCGTCACCGCGATGGAAGTGGCCCCGGAATGGCATGTGCGAATGCAATCCGCTTTCCAGAAATATGTCGACAATGCAGTCTCCAAAACGGTCAATCTTCCGAAGGAAGCAACCCCAGAAGAGGTGCGCAAAGTGTTTTGGATGGCTTATCAGCTGAAATGTAAGGGGATCACTGTTTACCGCTATGGAAGCAAAACTGAGCAGGTTCTTTATATCGGGCCTCAAGAATCTCGGGAAACCTTGGAACCTGAGCATGTCCGTGCCGCTTCCGAGTACGCAGGAGGATGCCCCGCTGGGGAATGCCCTCTGTAACTTTAAAAGAAGCCTTCGGTCTTTTGGCTTAGGAGAGGGTTTCCTTAGAAAGTCGGTGCTCCCTTCTTCCTCCAACCCTTGTAATGAGATCCCAACCCATAAGAGGAGGCTTCCCATCCTTTGTTGAAGAGAAAGTGCGGGAAAAGGGCACTAAGCCTTAAGTACCCTAAAGATCAAGAGAAGCCAGGGAAAGCCGTCAACTCTTTCCCTCCTATGAAAAAAGGAATGACATACCTTACTCTTCTTTTAGTGAGTGGAATGATGGTTCCATCAGCAAAAACCTTAGTTAACACCATCAGTCTTCAGGTTTGGGATCAGGAACACCCCCCAATAAAAGATGCCCGTCTTCTGCAAGTCCGCAAAGTTGAGACTCCTTGCCCTCTCCCCTCCTTCAAGAGTCGGCAGGAGTGGGAGCGTCGAGCCAGAGAATTGCGTCACCAAATCCTGGTTTCCGCCGGTTTGTGGCCCGAACCCCCTAAAAACCCCCTCAACTCCCACCGTTTTGGTCGAATTGAGCGAGAAGGTTATGCCGTAGAAAAGGTTTATTTTGAAAGCTTCCCCGGATTTTACGTCACTGGGAATCTCTACCTTCCCCTAGGACGCAAGGGACCTTTTCCGGGGATTCTCTGCCCCCATGGTCATTGGCGAGAAGGCCGATTAGAAGACAGTGAACGCGGCTCGGTTCCGGCCCGGTGTATTAATTTAGCCCGACAAGGATATGTGGTCTTCTCTTATGATATGATTGGCTACAATGATAGCCTTCAGATACCTCATACCTTTGGGGGGCCAAGAGAAAACCTTTGGGGGTTAAGCCTCCTAGGGCTACAGCTCTGGAATAGCCTCCGATCCGTTGATTTCCTCTGTTCCCTGAAGGAGGTTGATCCTAAGCGGATAGGTTGTACAGGAGCTTCAGGAGGGGGAACGCAAACTTTTCTCCTCACCGCTGTGGACCCTAGAGTTCAAGTCTCGGCCCCGGTTAATATGGTATCTGCTCACTATCAAGGGGGTTGCTTGTGTGAAAATGCCCCTGGCTTAAGAATAGACACTTCCAACGTAGAAATTACCGCCCTAACTGCACCCCGGCCCCTACTCCTCGTCTCTGCTACCGGAGATTGGACCGTTAATACCCCCAAAGTGGAGTACCCAGCCCTTCGAGAAATCTACCGCCTTTACGGAGCCGAGGAGAAAATATCCGCCGTCCAGTTTCAGGCCGAGCACAACTACAATAAAGACAGCCGGGAGGCTGTGTATGCCTGGTTTGGGCGATGGCTCCTGAAAGACTCCAACCCTGACCACTTTAAAGAGCAACCTTATCAAAGAGAAGCCATCGCTGATCTCCGGGTGTTTCCTAAAGGTTC
>CAYSAW010000006.1:0-88616 GCA_964429225.1 uncultured bacterium | reverse complement strand
GGTTCTCTCTCCCTCCCCCAAATCGTCCAAAACTGGAAGGCAATGGTTCAATCTCAGTGGGCTTCCTTAGCAAAGGGGGACCTCCGAACTTTTGAAAGGGTTTACAAACCTGCCTTGAAGCTCACTATTGCCCTGCAAATACCCAAACAAGGGGAGCTCCTCACCCAAAGGGTAAACAAAGAAAAGGTCCAGTTTAAAGAGCTCTCTCAACCTGTTACCGTTGAACGACTCGTTTTAGGAAGAAAAGGTAAGGGAGACGCGATCCCTTGCCTTTGGCTTCGTCCTCCTCAAGATTCCAAAGGCCCCCTATTACTTGTCAGCGATCAGGGCAAGGCCTCACTCCTAAACCCAACCCACCCCCAATCCAAGGCGCTGCCCGTCGCCCTACTAGAAAGAGGATATTCTGTACTCTTAGTAGATCCCTTCCTGATAGGAGAAGCCCGGGGTTCTTTGGAACTTCACCCTCCTGAACCCTCCTCCCCTTGGACTTGCCGCCCTGAAGGCAAAGAGGACCGCTTTTTCCCCTGCTACAACCGCCCGGACGTGAGTGAACGAATCCAGGATATTGTGACCTCTATCCAGTGGCTCTCCTATCGAACTCGTAAAGGGGTAAAAGTGATCGGACTGGGAGAAGCTGGCCTCTGGACCCTTCTTGCTTATCCCTTCTGTGAAAAGGCGGAAGCCCTCATCGCAGACCTTAACAACTTCAACCCCGATAGAGAGGAGGACTACTTGTTGAAACTCCCTCTTCCGGGTATCCTCCGTCTTGGTGGCATAGCAACTGCTCTCCGGTTAGCCTATCACAAGCCTCTCCTCCTCTTTCGTACCGGAGAGAATTCCCTGGTCAAGGCACTTCAGGAGGAACTTAAGGACCTCCATCAGCCCGATTCTCTAGCTCTTTACCCGGAGCAACCACCAACCGAAGATCTTCTTCGCTGGTTAGGGGGTTAAAAAATGCCCATCTATGAATATCTGTGTACAAAATGTTTCCGAAAGTTCAGCGTTTTGGTTGGAGTCATCGCCGAATCCGATGCCCTGGTCTGCCCTCGATGTGGAAACACCGAGGTAAAAAAATTGGTTTCTCGTTTCTCCCGCCCTCGTTCGGAGGACGAGATCCTCGACTCCTTGGAGATGTCAGGGCTAGGGGACATAGATGAAAAGGACCCCCGAAGTATGGTCAACTGGATGAAGAAGTTAGGCAAAGAGATGGGCGAAGACTTCGGAGATGAGCTGGATGAAGCCCTAGAGGAGGCTATGGCAGAAGAGGCTCAAGGAGGCCCCGAAGAAAGCGAGGATAGCTCCTAGAATCTCCTTCTATAGGTGAAAAAGCGAACTCAACTAAACTTTCTGAATAAAGTCGGAGTCGCGGGGATAAGGGTTGCTGAGGTGCTCCTTCTCCTCTTCTTAGGGGGATCTCTTTTTGAGCTTACTGCCTCCCTAATAGACCGCTACCAAAACCCTCCACCCGGCCAACTCATTGACATCGGAGGATACCGCCTCCACCTCTATTGCAAAGGGCAAGGTTCTCCTACCGTTATCTTGGAGAGTGGTTTAGGACGCTCTTGTCTGGATTGGTACCTGATCCAAAACCAGATAGCTCAGAACACCCGAGTATGCAGTTATGACCGTGCAGGTCTGGGTTGGAGTGACCCGGGGCCCAAACCCCGAACCAGCCAACAGATGGTGAAAGAACTTGGGCATTTGCTCAAAAAAGCTCAAGTCCCAGGGCCTTTTCTCCTTGTGGGTCATTCCTTGGGAGGGTTAAATATGCTCCTCTTCGCCCACCAACATCCCAAAGAGGTGGTCGGGGCTATACTCCTAGACCCCAGTTATCTGGGGCTCAACCTACCTTACCCCTCCCAAAGAGAGAAAAAAATTCTGGAAGAAAGAAAACGCTACCGCCTCTCTGCGTTCTGGGTCAATAAAGCCTTAGGCCTCCAGCGGATGCGCTCCCTCTTACAGAAGGAACCTACTTTTATGAGCAATCTGCCTCCTTCTGTCCAAAGGTCTTATCGGGCTCTTTGGATAAGAGGAACCCACCAATCCACTCTCTTTGAAGAAGAAGCCTCTTTTACTGAAAGTCTAGCCCAACTTAAGGAACCTCCTCCCTTAAAAGAGAAACCCCTTATTATCCTTACTCCAAGAGAAGCCGAAACCTGGTGGAAAGAACTTCAATCCTCTTTAAAAAACTTCTCTAGCCGAAGCGAGGAATTTCTTGTTAAGGAAAGCGGACATAATATACTCTTAGAACAACCCGACCAAGTGGTTAAGGTTATCAAAAAACTGATTCAAGAATACCGCCAACAAGAGTCAAAAAATGGATAAAAGGAAACCCTTTCTTATTGATGTGGACACTGGCGTTGATGATGCCCTTGCCCTGATGCTGGCTCTTTGCCTCCCCGAGATCGAGGTGAAGGGGATTACTGTTGTCTCCGGCAATTGCCCTTTGGAAAACGCTACCACGAACACCCTTAGAGTTCTGGAGCAAGTACTTTTGGGAAAAAGAGAAGGCCTTCCGGAACCTCCTCCCTTACCCCCTATTGCCAAAGGAGCAGAAAAACCCTTGTCGGGTAAACCTCTTTTAGCGCTAGAAGTTCATGGCAAGGACGGCTTAGGAAATATCAGCTTTATCCGAGATGAAAGGGGTTGTTTAAAGTATCCCCCACCTCAAATCCCGGCTTCTCCTATTCCCGCGGAGGATCTCCTCCTCCAAGTCCTGGAAGCCCACCCTCAAGAGGAAATTACTCTTGTGACCACAGGGCCTTTGACGAATATCGCCTTGGCTTTGAGGAAATCGAAAGAAACTTTAAGTAAAATCCGACAGATAGTTTGTATGGGCGGGGCCTTCAGAGTACCCGGTAACACCAGCCCCGTAGCGGAATTCAACCTTTATGTGGACCCCTTGGCCGCTCGAGAGGTTTTGTATTCCGGCCTGCCCCTTCGCTTCGTCGGCTTAGATGTAACGGAAAAAGTCATCCTATACCGAGCCCAACTAGTAGAGTGGACTGAACAACATCCTCAACCTTATAACCCCTTTATCCTGGATTTCACCCGACTATGTATGGATTTTCACCAAGAATTTGAAGGGTTCGATGGAATGTATCTCCACGATCCCCTGGCAGTGGCGGTAGCCGTCTTTCCTAACCTGGTTCAGTGGGAGACTATGTATGTGGATATTGAAACGGAAGGAGAGCTCACCCGAGGGATGACTGTCATTGACGCCCGAAAGAGACGGATACCTAAAAGCGGTGTGCCAGTTGAAGTAGCAACTTCAGTCAATGCCGAAGAGGTTTTATCTTTAGTGAAAAGAACACTCTTTGAGAAAAGATGAGACAACCAACAATGTTCACGATCTATGCTTACTCCCCATCCGGACAACAAGAAAAACTGGAGAGCCTAGAGGAAGCGGTGGCCTTTCTTCAAAGGAAGGAGGGCTTTCTGTGGATGGATTACTCCCCCTTGTTACCCGAAGAAGCGAATCAATTAAAACTCCTCTTCTCTTTCCACCCTCTGGCTTTGGAGGATGCCCTTAAAGCTAATCAAAGGCCTAAAGTCGAGGAGTACCCCGGTTTCCTCTTCGCCATTTTGTATAGCGCCCACACTGAAAAAGCCTTCCATCTCCGTTTTACTGAAGTCGCTTGCTTCATTGGCCCTCATTATGTGGTAACTTGTCATTCCCCCAATACTTTAGAGAGGAAAGAGATTGAAACCCGCTTTGAAACAGCCATTCATATGATCGGTTGCTCAGTCGGCGCTTTCCTCTACACGCTTACGGATTACCTCATAGACAGCTTCTTTCCCTGTATGGACGCCCTCTCCGAGTGGATTGAGGACACGGGAAATCAAGTCCTCTCGGGTGATGGACATTCTTCACTGAAGAAGCTTTTTAACCTTAGAAAGATTCTAGCGGAATTCCGAAGGATAGCTGGAGGCAACCGGGAAGCTATCAACAGCCTAATGCGTTATGATCTCCTTTACGAATTCCCCCATACCCTCCAATATATGCAGGACGTTTATGACCATATCGTCCGAATAGTAGAGGGGATTGACGTCTTTCGGGATAACCTCATTGGAGCGATGGACACCTACCTGAGTTTAACGAATAACCGATTAACAGAAATCTCTAATCGCTTAAATATGATAATGAAAACCCTCACCGCTGCCTCCATCATTCTGATGACCGTCAATATCATCCCTTCTCTTTACGGAATGAATTTTGCTCGAATTCCCGGTAGCCAATGGGAATATGGCTTCTTTTACATCCTCGGCTCTATGCTATTTCTAACAACCGTTGGCCTGATTATCTTCAAGAGAAAAGGATGGTTGTAAAAATGAAATTCCGGTTTTTCTCTAAAGACCGGAAGGGGGAAGAGGTAGTCATTCCAACCCTGGTTCTCTATACTAGAGAGGGGTGTACCCTTTGTGAAGAGATGAAGGAGATTTTACAAGCCCTATCGAAAGAGTTCAATTTTCACCTGCTGGAGATAGATATTGACCAAGACCCTCGCATTAGAGCTGAGTACAATGACCGCATCCCTTATCTGGTGTTAGAGGGCAAACCCATCGCCAAATATCGCCTAGACATAGATAAGTTGCGCCAGCGCTTCACCCGTCTACAAGCTTCCAGAAGATAAAAGGAGAGAGTACCTCTGAAATCCTCTTCCTTAAGGCAAAGGGAAAAAGTATCACCTTCAGCCGTTATCGCGGGGTTATTGACCGCTTTCCTCTGGAGCTTGGTGCCTATATTTGTCAAGCAAATCCTTCCTTTTTTTGACCCTTACACTATCGCTTTTGCTCGATACTTCTTCGCCACTCTGTTTCTGGCCTTTATCCACTACTTTTCAGGAGGCCGTTTTTGGCCCGGGAAACCCTACCAGAAGTTCCTCCTTTACGCTGCCCTGGCAGGTACTGGGAACTATGTTTTTTACAATGTAGGCATCAAACTCACCACTGCGAATGCAGCTAGCCTCATTGTCAAGTTTGAGTCCGTGATCCTCATTATCCTCGCGACTTGGTTTCTCAAAGAACCCTGGACAACACATAAGAGGTGGGGAACCGGTCTCTGCACCTTTGGCCTGGTACTAGTCGGTTGGAATGGCCAACCTTTGAGGCATCTTTTCGGTTCTGAATATCTGTTGGGAAATTTTCTTGTCTTTATCGCTGGCGCCTGCTGGGCAGTTTATGCTGTTTTCCAAAAAATCCTATCCCGGAATCTCTCCATTTTGGAGATCCTCGTCCCCGCTTTTGCCCTGAGCTCCCTGTTTACCGGGCTTATCGCCCTCTTGATAGGGGAACCCCCTCATCCCCCAACCCTATACGCTCTTTCTGCCCTTATTCTTCTAGGAGTAGCTTGCACGGGCCTCAGCTACTTCTCTTTAGGCTTTGCCCTTAACCGAGCAGACGCGGGGGTAGTGGGCATGGTGACAATGACCCTCCCCCTGTTCACCATCATCGAAGCATATTTCATCCTTGGTGAAGTCCCTACCTTATGGCAAATCACTGGGGGAACTTTTCTTATCCTGGGAATAGCGATTATCTCTAAATCGGAGCAAGAAGTAGTGGTAGAAACCTGATTTCTGAATTCTAAGGAACTGCTTGGCAATGCTGACCAAACCTATCGTCATTCTGGGAGGAGGATACGGAGGCCTTAACACCGCTTTAGATTTAGAAAAGCGTCTCCGGCGAAACAACCTTCGAGACATCCCTATCTGTTTAATAGATCGTCGTCCCCACCATGAGCTTATTATTCGCCTCCACGAAGTAGCTGCTGGTACCCTCCCCGAGGAGAAATCCGCCATCCCTTTCCGCGAGATTTTAAAGAATAAAACCATTTCCTTTCTCCAGGAAGAGGTGCAAAGGATTGATCCCCTCCAGAAAAAGGTTTTTCACTCAGGAGGGGAACTAGAATACAGCTATGCGGTTATTGCTCTAGGCTCTACCACAGCTATTCCTCAGGCCTTGCAAAAGGCTCCCCTTCTGGAGTTGAAGAGTTTAGGGGAAGCCTTGGTGATAAAGGATTCTCTTCGCACTCTTTTGAAGAAAGCCCTTCAACTTCCTCCTGGCCCTGAAAGAGGGAGGAGGACTACCGTCGCTATTGTGGGGGGAGGATTTACGGGTACCGAGCTGGCTTCGGAGATAGCGGATGGCGTTCAACCCCTACTCCGCCAATTGGGTCTGGCCCCTGAAGAGTTTCGGCTCCTCCTTCTCGAAGCCACCGGTCGTCTTCTACCGGGTTTTGACCCTCAATATGCTCAATACGCACTGCGCTGTCTGCGGGCCAAGGGAGTAGAGGTCCATCTCTATGCTCCTGTAAAAGAGATTGCCAATCACCTCCTCTACCTTCAGAGAGGGGAGGTTATCCCTGCTGGCTTGATTATTTGGGTGGCAGGCGTAAAAGGCCCTCATTACCTTGAGGAATGGGGGCTTCCCATCGGACCGGGAGGTAGAGTTCGGGTGAACGAATTTCTGGAGGTAGAGGGTTATCCGGGGCTATACTGCATTGGGGATGCCAGTCTCGTCCTCCATCCAACTCGCCAAACACCCTTACCTCCTTCCGCTCAGCTCGCTCTAGCACAAGCGGAAAGAGTTGCTTATAATATCTTTGCGGAAATTGTGGGGCTACCCCGAGTGCCTTTTAGGTTTTACAGCCCAGGGGAAATTGTCTCCTTGGGCCTGCGGGATGGCATCGCTTCCCTAATCGGTTTCTCAATCTCCGGTCCTAAAGCCCGGCAGATGAAAAACCTTCTTTATCATCAATACCTTTTCCGCCTTGGGGGATGGCGGCTGGTACGCCAGTTTGGTGCCGACCCTAAGGTCCCCGAGAGAGTTTAAGGAACCTATCCTATGGGTAAAGAATGATGGACAACCAGCCGTTATCCACTCTTCGAGGAAATCCCTACTCCAAGAGGAGGTGCAGAACGGATTATGGTGGATCTGGATCGGCCAAACTGCTGGGAATGTGGAGAAATCATCCCCAATATGCCCGGATATATGAAAAACGTGAAAGTACGCTTGGTTTGCAAGAAATGCGTTCTGAAGCGTAACCCGCGTGCTTATGCCACCACACCCTCCTCCTGGGAGGATGTTATCACCCGTGCCTTTGGGATTGAATTGGAAGGTATCGCGGCTTAACCTAGTAGGGGCGACCTGATGGGTCGCCCCTTTCCTTCTAAAAATAAATACAATAATAACGATCAAGGCATCATAACACACAAAGGTGGTAGATCAAAGCAATTAAAAAACGCGTCATCAACTTTAAATCTTCCAAGGGAATCCACTCATTGGGGCCATGGATGTTACGAGATTCTCCCGCCCAACGGGGATGAGAAGGGAGGAAACCGTAAGCCGGTACTCCTATAGCTCGGACGAAGCGCGAGTCGGTAAAACCTGTGGTCATCCCCGGAAGGATTTTGACCTCCTGGCCCAAGGCCATCCTCAAACTCTCCTCTAATAAGGAGAAGGGAACCTCCTCTGGGGGTGAAGCACTGGGGTTTGCGGTCTCTTGTACCTCAAAGCAAACCCCCTCTAACCCCTGAGTGATCCCCCTTATCACCTGCTCCACATACTCCCTCTCGTTACCCGGTAAGGTCCTAACATCACAAACCAATCGAGCATAATCAGGCACACTATTAGACTTCACCCCCCCTTCTATCAGGGAAGGAGCTATAGTGGTACGGGAAAGACCTCGGGAGAGGTTCCCCAACAGAGGATGGATCCGTTGAACTCCTTCAATAAAGGCTTCGATCTTTTCCGGGTTCTCCTCTTCGGGAAGAGGCAAACCTAATACTTGAGCGATAGCTTGGAAAAAGGGATGGTTCCTTTGTAAATGGGGTTGAAAAGACTGAATTCGTTGAAGAACTTGAGCTAGAGGATAAAAGGCGTTCTCTCCTAACCAGGGTTGACTAGCATGAGCTCCTTTCCCATGAACTTCCAGATGAACCTCATACCTCCCTTTCTCTCCCAATCCAAGAATGAAGAAGACCTGTCCCTCCCTCTCAAAAGAGCTACCACCTCCTTCATTAATACAGAAGTCTGCCCGAAGGAGAGAAGGATACTCCTGAGCCAACCATCCCATTCCATAGGTTCCTCCTGCCTCTTCGTCCGCCACTACCGCCAAAGTTACCGGCCGATGAAGAGAAACACCACTCCTCTTGAGCAGAACCAAGGCTATTACTTCAGCGGTAACTGCCCCTTTCATATCCGCCGAACCGCGACCGTAAAGCCGATCCTCCACTATCTCCCCTCCGAAGGGGGAATGATCCCACTGGGAGAGATCTCCAACCGGAACTACATCGGTGTGCCCTAAAAGGAGGAGCGCAGGAGTAGAGGAAAAAGGCCCTAAACGCGCTATAAGGTTCGCTCGATCCGGATGCCGACCCAGGATTTGAATCTCCTCAATCCCACTATCTTTCAAATACCGAGAAAGAAATTGGCAAGCTACCGTTTCGTTTCCCGTAGGCATTTGACCAGTATTCACCGTCTCTAAACGAATCAAGCTTTGGCAAAATTGGATGATCTCTTCTTCCGCTCGATCAACTTGGGCTAGGACTTGATTCAGATTCATTTTTTCACCCTTTCAATTTCTTTTCAGAAGTTTACAAATCCCGGCTCCGCAACAGGTGAATCAAAAACCAGAAAGCAAGTAAGCTCGAGAAGATGAGACTCGCCAATCCCCAAACCGAATATCCACCAATAAGAGGTTTGATGGGAGTTTGTGCGATCTGAAGGGAGAGGAAAAGGAGGCCGACTAAGAGTAAGCTAAAAGCAACCCGGTTAAAAGCGGCTGAAATTAAGTGCGTCGCCCTCTCACCATGGTCATACTCTACCCGGATACGGAACTGCCCTTGCTCTATCTTATGAACAATATGGCTTAACTGATGGGGCAAGTCGGGTGCTAGCTGGGCCAACTCTCGCAAACTGTTAGCAATATCTGACAAGAACCTCCTCCCACTCAGAAGGGTTTTCCCTAATTGCCCTGCCAAAGGCCGGGCAGCCTCATTGAAATCAAAATCAGGATCTAGCACCAAACAAATCCCTTCAACACTGAGCAGAACCTTGGCCAGGAGAGAAAACTCTGGCGGAGTATAAACCTGATGACGATAGGTCAAAGCGAGTAACTGGGAGAGTAATTCACCAATGTGGAACTGCTTACGGGGAAGAAAATAGTATTTGGCGACCAACCTTCCTATATCCCGACGGAGTCGCTGAGAATCCGTCTCCTCACTCATCACCCCTATGGCCGAAAGTTTATCCACGATAAGGTCTATCTCTTGACGGAAAAGAGCGACAAAGAGTTCAACTAAATCCCTTCGGATAAGAGGGTCTAAACGGCCCACAATTCCCACATCCACCATTCCGATTCGACCGTCCTCCAGGACAAAGAGGTTGCCCGGATGAGGGTCCCCATGGAAAAACCCGTCTATAAAAATCTGGTGCAGGGTACACAGAGCCAAGTTTTGGGCAATTTGCTTACGGTTAAAGGGCTTAAGGCTCTCCAAATCTAAGATTTTGACCCCCACAATTCGCTCCATCGTGAGGACTCTTCGGGTGGTAAGATCCCAGTAAACGATGGGAACTTTGACTGGATGTTTTTTCAAGTTTTCCCTTAAGCGATCGGTGTTATAACCTTCTAAAGTGAAGTTTAGCTCATCCCGGATGGAATCGGCAAACTCTTGGACTAACCCTCGGGGCTGGTATCGTCGAGCCTGAGGAATGCGCTCCTCAATCAAAGTAGCTAATTCAAAAAGGATATGAAGGTCCGTTTCAATAATCCTCTCCACCTCGGGTCGCTGAACCTTGACAATCACTTCTTGCCCGTTTTGAGTTCTGGCCCGATGAACCTGGGCAATAGAAGCGGCAGCAAGAGGATGGGGCTCAAACCAAGCGTAAAATTTCTCCAAAGGGCCTCCTAACTCCCTTTCAATCACCTGTTGAGCCTGCTGAAAGGGAAAAGGGGGAACCGCATCCTGCAACTTCTTGAGCTCTTCAATGTATTCCGGAGGGAGCAAGTCGGCCCGAGTGCTGATGACTTGTCCTAGTTTGATGAAAGTGGGGCCTAACTCTTGAAGGGCCAAAAGGAGGCGCCGGGCGGGGCTGAGCTCCCCTACTTTGTCCAGAGGTCGACGGCGGCGAACCAGCTGGGAGAGACCCAGGCGGTCCAAAACAAAACCGAAGCCATGACGCATAAAGACCTCAGTGATTTGCACTAAACGCCGAATGTGTCGAAAACGTGTCCGATAAATTCGCATAAGCTCTGCTTTCCGCTGTACCTAGGCCTCGGGGTGCCCCCTTTGCACGGAGCGATACGCTCAGGTCTCACCCCTTCGTAAAAGAAGAGCACCTTGTGCAGGCTAAAGTAGGGATGGGTTTGAAACCCATCCCTACCAGTCCCCTCTTCCTAACCCCAAACCATTCCTCTTTTTAGGTGTCGTAAAAGGTAACCGTTCTTTCCCTTCATATAATCAATGGGAAAAAGCTTTTTGGATCTTAGCGATAGCAGTGGCAATGTCATCCATATCCTCCTTATCCGCCAAAAAAAGGTTCTGGAACAACCAAACGGTTTCCTTACAAGCCCTTTCAGTGTTAGGGCAAGGAAGGACTCGAACCAAGTGGGGATAGCGTTCTCGGACATAGCGGATACCCCCCTCCTCGGAGAGAGGTCGTACATATCCGGGGGAACAAGGAATCCCCTCTGCATTTAAAGCCTGGAGAAATTCTTCTCGGCTATGTCCCCCAAAAGCTTCCGGATGATAGCGGAAGATATACAAATGGTATCCGTGGAGAGTTACCCAATTGGCGGGTCGAGGAGGATAGATTCCTGGGATTTGCTGGAGATGTTCACTAAGATACTGAGCCATCGCATTCCGATGACGCTGTTCTTCTTCAAGATGCTGAAGTCGGGTCAATAAAAGGGCAGCCAGATACTCGGAGGGGCGATAGTTCCAACCCAAGCGAGGGTACTCCCAGCGAGCTCCACCAGGGATCCGACCGACATTCATAAAGGAGAGGATTCTAAAGCTGACCTCCTGATCATTGGTAGTCACACACCCTCCTTCTCCGCAGGTTAAATTTTTTGAAGATTGAAAGCTAAAAGCCCCTGCATCTCCCCAAGAACCCACCTTCCTCCCCTTAATCTCCGCACCATGGGCCTGGGCGCAATCCTCAACAACTTTCAAACCATATTTGCGGGCAATGGCATTAAGAGCCTCCATATCTGCAGGATGCCCTCCCAGGTGGACAGGGATCATCCCTGTAGTATGGCCAGACTGAATCGCTTCCTCAGCTGACTGAGGAGACATCGTATAAGTTTCAGGATCAATATCTACAAAACAGACTCGGCAACGCACTGCCAAGGGAGCACTCGCCGTTGCTACAAAGGTGTAATTAGGGACTAGAATCTCGCCCCCTTCAGCAAAACCATCGAGGTCAAGAACTCCCGCCACAGCAGCCGCAATGGCGTCCGTCCCATGAGGCATCAGAATTCCGTACTGCGCCCCACAATAACGGGCAAAGGCCTTCCCAAAGGCTTCCGCTTTATTCCCCGGTAAGCCTTCGATTTTGGAATCATAAACCTCTTTCAAAGCTGGGGCGATCTCCTTCTCCCACAGCTCCGGAGGATTAGGTGGCCATACCGGCCAAGGTTTCTTCTGAGGATCCCTTACCGGAGACCCTCCTTGAACCGCTAAGGTGTCTCCCATATGAAAAAGACCTCCCTCAACTTAGGTCTGTTATCCCTCTTCTGTTTTTGTCTTCAGTCCATCTTTTCCCTTCGCATCAAGGGTGGTTTTCATACCCACTCCTCTATTCCTTAAACCAGGAGGCCACCCATCGGTTTGTAAATCTATCCTTCCGAAGAGAACTTGCGTTGACCCTTCTGCTCAGGAGTGATATAATAAGGCAGGACTCCGAAGGCAATAACAACACCGATAAAAGGCTCCCTTCCTGGTTCCCTCTTCTCAGGGCGTCTTGGGGAGTGAACCCTGTGGAACAAGCTCAACAGGAACTCCGTTTACAAGATTATCTCCGGATTTTAAAAAAGCGACGGCGCCTCTTCTTGGGTTTTGTCCTCCTGGGGCTATTCATCGCTTTACTCCTCAATGGAATTACCCCTCGGATTTATCGCTCCACCGTTAAGTTCGAGGTTCAGCAACAGAATAACTTTATCATCCGAACAGACCCCCTGGGAGGCTTTAGCTCCCGCCTTACTCCTTCTGCCCTCCAAGAGCTCATCGGAAGTGAACCCTACCAGTCTCTTGCAGACGCCCTGCTCACCCTTTGTATGGGTTACAGGATTGACCTCTCACGCCTCCGAAGCCAGGAGGAGATGACCCGCCTCTTCGAGAAGGACCTCTTCCGCTATCCGCTGGTTCGGTATTTTGAAGGCCTGATGATCCAAGCAGTACCCCCCGGGCCGACCGCCCGTCTCCTCCCAGAACTTCAAACGAAGGACCCTGTGTTAGGTGCTCAATCGGTGGGTTCTCCGGAGAACTTGACTGCTTACCACAAAGATCTGGTGATCCAGCAAGCCGGTGCCCTATCTGCTTTGGCCCGTCGCTTTTCCATAAACCTCTTCCGAGTGCCTGACCAGGAGGCTGTAGCCCAAGCAGCCGAACGAATTATGAACTCTTCCCTCATCCGAGGCCTCCCTAACGATCCCCTCCAGGGAAAAAGATGGGAACAGTTGTCCCCTGCTGAAAAGGGATGGGCTGTCCTCTCCGCTTATCGCCAAATCCGGAAAGAGAAACCCGACTCTATAGACCGAATAGCCGACCGGGAAAAGACGAAAACCCGCGAGATTCCTGATACAGGGATGTTGGAACTCTCTTTCGAGTCGCCGGACCGCTATCGAGCAATGCTAGGAGCGGATGCCTATGCTTGTGTAGTAATCTGGAAAACCCGTTCCGGGGTTAAAGAAGAGGCCTCGGCTCATCGTCTCTTTATTGAACGCACCCTTTTCGGGCCGGATTACCAATCGGGCCTCCGAAAGCGATTAGCGGAGATTGACCAACAGATGGCCCAATACCAAAAACGGAACAATATCCTGGATGTAGACACTGAAATTAAGGTTCGGGCCGAACAAATGGCAGACCTTCTCTCCCGTCTTCGCGAAGCGGAATATCTTTACGAAGATACCCAACGCCAATACCAGACTCTTCAAGCCCGTACCCGAACGATTCAACCACGTCTACAAACCCCCACATCTCTCGAAAACCCCGTTATCGCCAATCTTAAAGAATCTCTCGCTTCCGCAGAAAGCGATCTGCAAGCCCTCTTGGCCCGTTATCAACCCTCCCACCCCTATGTAAAAGCGGCTCAGGCGAAAGTAAATCGAATTCAACAATCCCTGAGAGACGAAATCCTAAAGCAACCCCAGTCCGCTCAAACTCAAATCCAGACAAACCCTTTGTATCAAGATTTACAAAAATCTTTAGCTGAACTCCAGGCGAAGCTGGTGGGCCTCCAAGCCCGGAAAAACGCTCTTCAAAAAATCGTCGCCAACTACCAAAGCCGATTGGCGTTTCTCCCCGACAAACAGCAAACCCTCCTCCGATGGATGACCGATCGTTTAGTACTCCAAAAGGAGTATGAATTTCTGGCCGAACGCTATATGGAGGCCCAAATTAATGAAAATACCAAGCTCTCTCCCGCCCGGGTGGTAGAGATGGCCATAGAACCAGGGAAGAAAGTACGCCCTCGGGTAAAACTCAACCTCTTGCTGGGTCTCTTCGCGGGCCTGCTAGCCGGTTTAATGATAGCTCTAGCTGCTGAAAGCCTAGATAATACTATCTCCACCCGAGAGGAGGTGGAACGCCTCCTCCCCGAAGTACCCTTGATCACTGAAGTCCCTTTCTCCGCTCTCCCACAACCCTCGGGTTTATCAGACACCAAGAGCTACTCCCCTATGGTGGAAGCCTTTCGCGCCCTTAGAAGAAACCTCATCTTTATCCAGCAAGATAAGCCCTTCAAAACCCTGCTCATCACCTCAACCGTTTCTGGAGAGGGAAAGACAACCACCGCACTTCACTTGGCCAGTGCTCTAGCTCGGGCTGGCCTCCGAACGATCCTCGTGGATGCTAATCTCAGAAGCCCTCAACTACACCGCTTCTTCAACCTCTCCAATGACCTAGGCCTCACTACCCTGCTTCAGGAAAAGGCCCAACTCCCGGAAGTGATTCAGACAACAGAGCAATCTCTCCTTGGAATCATCCCCAGTGGGCCAGAGGTACCTTACCCCGCAGAACTGTTAGAAAGTCCCTCTTTCAAGAAGATGATTGAAGACCTTTGCCACCACGCTGAGATGGTCATCTTTGACTCCTCCCCTATCATAGGCTATGTTGACCCCCTGATCCTGGCCTCCCAGCTGGATGGCGTTCTACTCGTGCTGGGAAGCGGAGATGTTCCTCGCCCAGTAATAACTCGCGCTTTCCACACCCTTCAGCAAGCCCACGCCCAAGTTTTGGGAGTGGTGCTCAACAAAACGGAGATATTCCTTAACGGCTTTATCACCCCTGCCTCAAAAAGGTCTAAGCTCTCCCTCCGTTAGAAAAGTATTTCCAACGAGTTTACCAAAGGCGATAAAAGCCTCAAATCGGCTCTCTCGGAAGGGAAAGGAGGTAGATGAAAGTTTCAATCGCACCATGGTGGTATTGAAACAGAAGGTCTAAGCTTCCCGCTATAAAAAAGAGATAGTGGGAGCATCTCTCATGAGGGAGTCGCACCCCTTAGGATATGTTGCCTAACATATGCTCTCCCAAATCACGTTTTAATCGCACCATAATGATATTGAAACACTGAGACTCCTATGAAACGATGGCTAGTGACGGGTGGAGCAGGTTTCATTGGCTCCAACTTTGTCCATTACGTTTTGAATAAACGAGAAGATGTAGAGATCACCGTCCTGGATAAGCTCACTTATGCGGGGAAACGCGAAAACCTACAGGATCTCCTCCCCAACCCCCGCCTGCATTTTATCCAAGGGGACATTGCAGATCGTCCATCGGTAGAACAGGCTCTTCAAGGGGTATCTACAGTGATTAACTTCGCTGCCGAAACCCATGTGGATCGTTCCCTTTTGGATCCCGCCGATTTCATAGGAACGAATGTCCGGGGTACCTACGTCCTTTTGGAAGTGAGTCGGGAGGCAGGCGTTCAACGCTTTGTTCAAATCTCTACCGATGAGGTTTATGGCCCCCTCCTAGAAGGAGAAGCAACAGAAGATTATCCTTTGAATCCTACTAACCCGTACTCCGCTTCTAAAGCCGGAGCGGACCTTTTTGCTCTCTCTTATTATCATTCCTTTCACTTACCCGTTTTGATTGTTCGGGGGTGTAACAATTTAGGGCCTCGTCAATATCCGGAGAAGATGATCCCTGTATTCCTCTCCCGGGCGCTGGAAAATCAACCCCTCCCCCTTTATGGGGATGGCCTGTATATTCGGGAATGGATGTTTGTGGAAGACTTCTGTAGCGCTATTGAGACCGTTCTAGAAAAGGGCCAACCGGGCGAAATCTATAATGCAGGAACTGGAGAGACCAATCGTCGAACTCAGATTCAGGTGGCGGAATCTCTGCTCCTTTTACTAGGAAAACCGAAATCTCTGATCCAATTTGTTAAAGACCGTCCGGGCCACGACCGGCGCTATGCTTTATGCTCGAAAAAACTGCGGGCTTTAGGTTGGTCACCACGATACTGTTTTGAAGAAGCCCTGAAAATCACGGTAGAGTGGTACCTCCTTCACCCTGAATGGTGGGGAATGGTGCGAACCCCTCAGTTGGAAGAGTATTACCAGAAGGTTTACCAATGGCGATAAGTATCCCAAAGCCATCTTACTCGGAAGGGATAGGGAACTCATGGAAGTCACTGAATATATCAAAACCCTCAGAGGGGTGCTTGAAGAGCTCCCTTTGGACCGGATTCAAAGCTTGGTGGAGCTCCTTCTTAAAGCGAGGGAGGAGGGTCGGAAAGTCTTCCTCTGCGGGAATGGAGGAAGCGCGGCAACTGCCTCCCACTTAGTGGCAGACCTACAAAAATGCTTAATTGGCCAAGACTATCGCACCCTTCAGGCCATAGCCCTCACCGACTCTATCCCCTTAATCACCGCTTGGGCCAATGATACCGATTATTCCCGAATCTTTGCCGAACAAGTACGGGCGTTGGCAAGCCCAGGAGACATCGTGATCGCCTTTTCGGGAAGCGGAAATTCCCCTAATGTCCTCGCAGCCGTTCGAGCTGCTAAAGAGATTGGGGCCTACACCGTCGGTTTAACCGGGTATGATGGGGGTCAACTCGCAGGGATGGTGGACCTTTCGATCCACGTCCCGATACCTAATATGCAGATTGCCGAAGATACCCATCTCGTTATCGGCCATATTGTGTTTACCCAGCTGAGGGACAAAATCGCCAGTATGCAATAATCCGCCTTCACCTAACCTTTCCTCTAAACGCGGGCATCAATTAAAAAACGGAGCTTCATCATAACGATTGGTTCCTTACCAAGGGATATAACGGTTTGCTCTACCAGGATATAGGTTTTGAAGCTCAATTCGCGGGAAACCCTTGGGAGGCAGAAACAATGGCGGAGGTTCTGGTGCCAAAAAATACGAAGAGGCGAGACAGTCCTGCTTATCTCTTTACCAAACGTTTGCTGGATATTCTCATCTCTTCTATTGCTTTAATCCTTCTAGCCCCCTTAATGTTACTTATCGCCCTTCTGATCAAACTGGAGTCCCCCGGCCCTGCTCTGATCATTCAGCAACGCGTAGGAAAAGGGGGCAAAACTTTTCCCTTCTTAAAGTTCCGCACAATGATTAACGGAGCGGAGCTCATGCAGGATCAGCTGGCCCACTTGAATGAGATGAATGGCCCAGTCTTTAAAATCCGCAACGATCCCCGAGTAACCCGGCTAGGACGATTCCTGCGGAAGTACAGTCTGGATGAACTCCCTCAGTTCATCAACGTCCTCAAGGGAGAAATGACTCTTGTCGGTCCTCGGCCTCCTCTCCTCTGCGAAGTTCAAAAATATCAACCTCACCACTTCCGTCGGCTCGAGGTTACCGGAGGCATCACCTGCCTCTGGCAAATTAATGGCCGAAACGAAATTGATTTTGAAGAGTGGGTTAAATTGGACATCGCCTATATCGAAAATCGTTCGCTATGGCTAGACCTTTGGATTCTTTTAAAGACTATTCCTGCAGTTCTCTCGGGACGAGGAGCCTATTAACGATGCCTACCTGTTCTCAATTTCTATCCCTTAAACGGCTGAAGTTCTCTGCTCCGCCTATGGGGGTATGGCACCACCGCACCTCTCTTTCTGCCCAAAACTTTCCTCCCTCTCTGCGCCTTGCTTTACCTCTCCTCTGGCTCTCCTCCTGCCTACTACTCTACCCCTTCCCCTCTCAAGGAAAAACCCTTAAGGGCTATATCAAACGAGCTATCGGTAATCACCTGATATTGAACCTTGGTGCCAAAGAGGGCCTTAAGCGGGGAACCCAGATTATCATCCTTCAATACGATCAGGAAATCGCCCAAGCCCAAGTGATAGAGGTAGGCCCTGAGGAAGCAATGGCCCAAATCCTCCTGCAAAAACCGGGTACTCTGGTGAGGACTCTCGATACCTTCCAAGTTCTGGAAGAACATCGCTCTGCTCCTCCTCCAGAAAATCTCTCAGCTAACAAGAACCCTCACCAGAAGAAACCCAGCGAGAAAGAAGCATCCTCCACTGATCAACAAGAACATAAGGACACCTCCCCACTTCCTCCTTCTAGCAACCAAGGATGGGAGGCCATTCAACCTACCCTCCCACCTCCATCCCTCCTCTCAAAGTTTATCGTTTCTAAAAAGGTACTCACCGACACCCTTCTCCCCCGAGAGCACTTTATCTATTCCGCCCTCTCTTCTCTGGCCTCGGAAGGTCTTTTGCCCGGCGTCTCAGGTCGAGTATTTCGAGGAGACTGGCTGATCACCGAAAAAGAAGCTTACGAACTCCTTCATCAAGCTCTCATCGAGAGGAAGAAACGGCCCCCTTATGATCCCCGTTTCCGCCAAGTGGATACCCTTCTGGCCTCCTTAAGTCAGATCTTAGGTGTACAATCCCCCCTAGAAGCTAAGGAGAGATTTTTCACTCTTATCCCCTTCTCTCGAATACGCCTTGCCACCGGAGGACAAAATCGGTTGGACAGCTTGGGACAGCTCGATATCCTTGTGCGCTTAGGCAAAAAAACCTCCGGAGTACTGAGTCTTAGCCGAATCCATCGGGATTGGCACAATAATGGAAATGCCTTCCCTCTCTTGGACAAAGTCTATTGGGTCACTCACCAAGGGGGATGGGATTGGACCCTAGGGAAGAATTACCTCCGCTGGGGCCCTGGATACGCCGGCTCACTTATCCTTGGAGATGAGTCAACCGGTTTGTGGATGCTGAAGATGAATCGAGACTGGTCCTTAGGCAGGTTCTTTGGCCGATGGCGAGTGGAACAATTCTTCAGCACTTTTACCGAAAACCATCAGCGAAGGTACTTTGTTGGCAGGCGTTTAGAACGCCCTTTAAACCCTTACTTCTCCCTCGGTTTCTCCGAAACTGCTAAAATGGACAAGGCGCCGAATCCTCTGATCGGCCTCCTCCCCTATTTAATCTATCAAAAACTCTTTGAAGATGACACCAACCGGATGAATATACAAATAGGAAGCGATTTCTACTTTCGCAGTGGCCTGTTGGATTTTTACTCGGAAGTCTTTATTGATGACCTTACCGCTCCCCCCGGCTTCCGAGGCCAAGGGAAGGTTCCCCGCAAAATCGGCTGGCTAGGGGGAATCCGATACCCTCACTTACTTGGGCTCGAGGGCCTCGATTTACGAATGGAGTATGGAACTACGGATCCGCATACTTACCTCCATCGTAACCCTGCGGTCTCTTATTTTCAAAGGTCACGCCCCCTGGGCCACCCAATGGGACCTAATGCGAGGAGTTTCTTCCTCCGGGCTTCCCAACGCCCCTCCCCCAAATCGGAGGTTGCCCTATCCTTCTGGAAAGTATGGCCCCGTACCAAGACTGACCCAGAAATCCAGAGTATTAACCAAATTACTTTATTCGGCGCTTATGACCTCTCCCCTAGGACTTCCATCGGCTTGCGGATTACCCCTACCAGTGTAACTAGCCCCCTGAAGGGCAAGGACCGTTTTACCCTCCTCGAAATTATTACGGATCACTCTTTCTAAAAGCCTCTTCCCCCCGAGGAAACCCATTATAAAAATCCTAGGCCCCTATTTAAAACTATACCCTTGCTAAAAAGGTACTATCCTCTAGTCCCATAAACCTCATAATCAGGTATAATAGCTATGTCCCCAATTGCTGGTGTTACCAGCAATATTTCAGTTAGCGCTATAAAGATCCTCCTTCCCTAGGTGAGAAAAAGATGGAAGAAGCACTCATAGGTTGTTTAACAAGTTTTTTCCACTGGCAGGATCAACAAGGAAAGGAGCAGATAGCAGAAAAGGTTCGGCAAGCTGAAAAAGAACGCTGGCAGGAGAAATTATGGGGCAAAGACCCCTCTTTATGGTCAGAAGATCCCTCTATACAAGAGCGCATTCGCCATCGCCTTGGCTGGCTCAATGCTCCCGAGGATTTCTTAGGTCGAATCAAAGAAATCCAACGCTTCTGTCAAGAGGTAAGGAAAGAGGGCTTTACCCACGCAGTTCTCCTGGGAATGGGGGGAAGCTCCCTCTGCCCGGAAGTCTGCCGACAGGTCTACGGCGTTCAGGAAGGCTTTCTGAATCTAGCGGTCTTGGATAGTACCGACCCCTTATGGGTGCAGAAGATCGCCGAGGGGAGTGACCCTCACCACACCCTTTACCTGGTTTCCACGAAATCGGGGGATACTATCGAAACCCTCTCTTTCTACCGATTGTTCTGGAATATGCTCCGAAAGGGCCAACATTTTGTTGCCATTACGGATCCGGATACTCCTTTGGCCCACCTAGCTCAGGACCAAGAATTCCGAAGGGCTTTCCTGAACCCTCCGGATATAGGGGGACGGTACTCCGCCCTCTCCTATTTTGGTCTTGTTCCCGCAGGTCTCCTCGGCTTAGATCTAGAAAGTTATCTAGCAATAGCTTGTCAAGCGATGGAGCGCTGGGGACCTAACACCCCCCTCCTAAAAAATCCTGCTATTCTGCTGGGAATTGTTATCGGTTGCCTCGCCTCGTTAGGGAGAGATAAACTTACTTTTGTCACCTCCCCCCGCCTTCATCCCTTCGGGTTATGGGTGGAACAACTTATCGCTGAGAGTACAGGGAAACAAGGCAGAGGGATCCTCCCTGTTGTCCAAGAACCTTGGATCTCTGTAGATCACTACCGCTCCGACCGTGTCTTTGTAGTGATTCGCCTGGCTGGGGAGGATATCCCTGAAGGAGAGGAAAACCTTCAGCTCCTCCTCCAAGCTGGGCATCCTATAATCCAACTCCAACTTCAACAAGTGCTAGACCTAGGGGCCGAGTTCCTTCGGTGGGAAATCGCTACCGCTGTAGCAGGAGCCGTTTTAGGGATTAATCCCTTTGATGAACCTAATGTACAAGAGAGTAAAGATAACACCAGCCAAGTCTTACAAGGGTATAAGCAGGAAGGATCGCTCAACCAAGGGGCTCCTCAGGTTATAGAAGAAGGTATCGCTCTCTTCTACAACGAACCTCTGGCAGAGAAGATCCATCCCCTCATTTCCGAGAAGAGTGCTAAGAACATCCTCAAAGCCTTCCTCAACAGGGGAGGTCCTCAGGATTACATTGCTCTACTCGCCTATCTTCCTCCCCTTCCCGAAGTGGAAGAGGCTTTACAACGCCTCCGCCACTCCTTGCTCGAAGAATACTCCTTAGCCACGACCTTAGGTTACGGCCCTCGTTACCTCCACTCCACTGGCCAGCTCCATAAAGGAGGGCCTGATAGGGGCTTGTTCTTGATGATTACCACCGACCATCCCTTTGATCTCACCATTCCTGGCCAATTCTACTCTTTCGGCGTTTTAGAGGATGCTCAGGCTCTCGGGGATTATGAAGCTTTGCAACGCCATGGCCGGCGAGTTCTTCGAATCCACCTTTCCCACCCACTCCAGCAATCCCTAGAGAAGCTTCACTCCTTCTTCAATGGGTAACCACGTCCTAAAGGATGTGCCTAACGCAGGCTAAAACCTGCGTTAGGCTTTCCCTCCTATCCTAGCCCTCCCCTTTATGGGGAAGGGTTAGGGAAGGTAGCTACCCCTATGAACGTGTTCTCTCGGTCCCCGGGTGAACAGAGACGGTCAAGCCCGCGGTCAAGTCAGACCGCATGGTCTAGCTTCGGGTCCATATCGAGAAGAATCACCCCTCTGCTCCAAATAATCAGGGGATCGAATAGAGTCGAGATGGGGAGATAATGCCTTAGAATCCAGACCAGAGAGCTCTAAGTAAGAGGTAATACAAGGGTTTAAACCGAAGTGATACTCGTCCGATTCTGAAGGGTATCCATACAACGTTCTACTCCTTCATCAGCCAAGTCCCAAGGATATCAGCTAGCGGTTATCTCACGGAAACAATATACTTCTTCCTCTTTACAACTCTCAAAGCTCGATTTCCGTTCAATGACCTAACTCCCTTTAACAGGAGAGGAAGCAAACCTCGGCAAAAAGGAGAGTGGGAAAGAGAGATGGGGACTATTGTAACCGTTTTAGGCCCTATAGAATCCGAACACTTCGGGCCTGCTCTCGTCCACGAGCATATCTTGGTGGACTTTATTGGTGCGGATAAAACAGGGTACCACCGCTGGGACCGCGAGAAAGTGGTACAGAGAATGAAGCCTCATCTTATAGAAGTGAAAGAGAAGGGGATCAAAGGTTTTGTAGATTGCACTCCCGCTTATATCGGTCGAGATCCTTGGTTACTCCAACGTCTTGCGGTAGAAACAGGCTTACATATCCTCACCAATACAGGGCTTTACAAAGAACCTTATCTCCCTCCCTACGCCTTTCAAGAGAGTGCAGGTCAGCTTGCTGAGCGATGGGTCCAGGAGTTTGAAAAAGGGATTGAAACCAGCCGGGTGAAGCCGGGTTTCATTAAAATCGCAGTCAACCCCGGCTCCTTAATCCCCATCCAGATAAAAATCGTTCAAGCGGCCGCCCGAGCGAGCAAAGCAACAGGAATGGTGATCGCTTGCCACACAGGTCACGGTCCAGCAGGAATGGAGGCTTTAGATCTCCTTGAGAAAGAAGGTCTATCGCCTAGTCGTTTTATTGTGGTACACGCAGACGCAGAAAAAGATCCCCAATATCACTATCGGTGGGCAGAGCGGGGGGCTTGGGTAGAATACGATGGCATTGGAGGCCGTCCCCTCGCAGAGCATATTCAGCTCATCCTTCAATTTAAAGAGAAGGGATACCTCCACCGACTCCTCATCAGCCACGATGCCGGTTGGTACGACCCTGACCAACCAAAAGGAGGCCAACCGCGCGGTTACACCACAATAATGGATGACCTTATTCCCGCTTTGAAAAAAGCCGGGATTACTGAACAGGAGATCCGGCAGATCCTCCAAGAAAATCCCCAGAAAGCCTTCCAACTAGCAAAGGATTAAGACCTTTTGGAAGAGACAGAGAGAGCATCCTTCGCCCTTCATCTCCCTAAACGGCGCAGAATCCAACGGAGCATTAGCCAACTCTTCCTCACCCGGCTCATCACCGGCCGTCTAAGGAACACATTATAACCCCACCTCTCCAGGAGGCTCAACACTTCTAACCCCGCCCGGTTGAACATCTCCACATCAGACCGAATTCTGCCCGAGACCAGATCCTTAAGCTTTAAACCTTCGTAAAAAAGACCCCGTGTTCGCTCCACCTCAAAAGCCATCAACCGGCGAAAAGCAGGATTATAAACGCGGGCCAAGAGTTCCTCCTCTGTGTAGCCAAAGCGTTCCATATCCTCCTGGGGGATATAGATCCGTCCTCTCGCCAAATCTTCGGTAACATCCTGCCAGAAATTGGTCAGCTGGAGGGCTGTACAAGTAGCATCCGAGAGACGAAAATACTCCTCCTCCCGGTAGCCGAAGATCCATAGATAAAGCCTCCCCACAGGATTAGCGGATCGCCGACAGTAGTCTAGGAGCTGTTCGAAAGTCGGATAACGACACACTTGTTGATCTTGGCGAAAGGCCGAGATCAAATCCCGAAAAGGCTGAAGGGGAAGGTCAAAAGTCCTCACAGTTTCTGCAAGAGCGACATAAACCGGATGTCTTGGCCTCCCCTCAAAGCAGGCAAGGAGTTCCTTTTCCCACCAATCCAGCAGTTGAAGAGCTAAGTTGGGGTCCTCAACCTCATCTCCTAAATCATCCGCCCACCGGCAGAAAGCATACAGGTTATAAAGGTGCTGGCGATATTTCTTAGGGATGAACAAAGAAACAACAATAAAATTCTCGTAGTGCTGTTTAGCTAGGGCCTCACAATAGCGAGCCGATTCCGAAGAGGTAAGAAGAGGATAATTCCGAGGGTCTACTCCCGGCTCAAAGGGTCGAAGGCCCCGATCATAAGTCATATAAGGCTTCCCCCTCTTCATCTGTTTCCCTATCCTAAAGGTGCGCTGCTTATGATCCTCCGCCAACAAGGGAGGGTGAGGCTTTAGCCTGTAACTCCTATGCACTCCTCAGTTTCCGGATCCCAAAGGTGCAATAACCTCCCTATGCTCGAGAGCAAGAAAGATCCTCTTACTGCCTCACCACAACTTTCAGCCAATCAACCCCTCGGTTTAACTCCGCAAAAACCTGAGGAACCTGAGCTAAACCCACCTCTCTGCTAATCATCGGCTCTACCGCAATCTTCCCTTCGCAAATCCAACGAAGAGCCTCACGGACATAGTCAGGAGTGTGATGGAAGCTCGATTTCAAAGTAATCTCCTCATAGTGGAGGCGATGAGTATCCAAACTGATAGTCGTCTCCGCTGGGCATCCTCCGAAAAGTTGGACTGTTCCCCCCTTTCGCACCAAAGATAAAGCTTCTTGCCAACTCTCCGGCCTTCCCACTGCCTCAATGACACAATCCGGGCCATAGCCTCCCTCGGTGTACCGCCGGATCTCCTCCAAAGAAAGGAGTTCCTCCCTATCAAAAACCCGCTCTGCTCCCAGCTCCTTAGCCCTCTTAAGACGACTGGACCGTTTTCCCACAGCCATCACTCGGGCTCCTAATTGTTTCGCTCCCTGGATGAACATCAACCCAATCGGCCCAGTCCCTAAAACAAGAACCGTATCCCCGGCCCTAATCCCGGTCTCAAAGAGTCCCTTTAAAACGCAGGCTAAGGGTTCAGTAAAAGCAGACCACTCGAGAGGGATCCCTTCAGGAACTGGTAAAAGGTTCATCTGAACGATGCGTTGAGGAATCAGGAGGTACTCGGCATAGGCGCCATTCAGGAAAAGGAGGTCTTCACAAAGGCTCCATTGGTTTTTCTGGCAGAAGAAGCAGGCTCCGCAGGGGGCTGAGTTTGCTACCACCACCCGCATCCCTGGCTCTATACCGACAACTCCTTCCCCCACTTTTACCACTTCGCCCGCTACTTCATGACCAAAGAGGGCAGGGGGCCGGATCATCCGAGCATGGTAACCCCGGCGGTAGACTTTAACATCAGTCCCACAGGTTAAAGCAGCACGAACCTGGATCAATACCTCCCCCGGCCCTGGAGAAGGAGTAGGAACCTCCTCGAGACGCAGATCCTCTCGACCATATAGGACGACTGCTTTCATCCTTCAGCTATCCTTACAAAAGGATTATAGCGCTTCTCCCATCCAATTGTTGTAGGCTCCCCATGACCAGGGTAAACCACCAGAGTATCCGAAAGAGTAAAAAGTTGAGTTTGGATGGAACGAATCAAAACTTCTCTATCTCCTCTGGGAAGGTCCGTTCGGCCAATACTTCCTGCAAACAGAGTATCTCCCGTGAAAACACACCGAGGATTTCCATCCTCGAAAACTAAGAGGGAGACGCTTCCCGGGGTATGACCCGGCGTAGAGATCACTTTAACCTGAAGCCGACCCCACTGGACCCCCTCCTCTTCGCTAAAGAACTCCTCGGGATCGGGAAACTTCGGGGGCTTGGAAAGGAAGAAAGCACTCAGGTTTAAATAAGGGTCTTGCAAAAAAGGAACCTCTTCGGGATGAAGGTAGATCTTGGCCTGGGTTGCTTCTTTAACCGCTTTTAAGCCAGCAATATGGTCAAAATGACCGTGGGTGAGAAGAATTCGGGTAACTTGTAATCCTAAAGAACGAACCTCTTTTAGGAGGCTTTCAGGACCCTCACCAGGGTCAATAATGGCGGATTCTTTACTTTCATCAGCGAGGATATAAGAGTTTTCTTCTAAGAGGCCGAGCACGAATCTTTTGATCCACATCGAGGAAAGCAAGTCTTAAAGGAGGGCTATTCCGATTCCTCCTCCAGTTTCTGAGAGGAACTGACGGGAATATGTCCCTCCCAACAAGATTTTTGGCAAATGCGGTCTACATAATCTTTGTCGTAATCGTCCAGGATCCCAGCTTGCCGAAAGTGTTGAAGAGCTAACAGCTCACTTCCCTGAGCAGCGTAAGCCTCCGCGAGGAGGTAATGATAAGTAGCCCGATCTGGCCGGTTGCATACCGCTTTTTTCAGAATCCGAACGGCATCGTCAAAGCGATGAAGGGCTAAATAAAGCACTCCGAGACGAACTTGGTAATAATCATCCGCGGGAGAACACCGAACCGCTTCTTCAAACTGCTCTACGGCGGAGGCTAAATCACCAAGCGTTAGCAAGAGAGTACCCAGCCAATAGCGGTAAAAAGCCTCCTGAGGGGCATAGCGGATGGCTTCGGTAATCTCCTGGAGAGCCTCCATTAACATCCCAGCTTGGCGATAGGCTTGGGCCAGCTTGAAGCGATAATGCGAATTATGAGGTTTATGACGAACTGCCTGACGATATTGGCCAATGGCCGCTTTGAGCTTTCCATTCTGGCAGTAAATATCTCCCAATCCCAGCCGGGACTCGGCATTACTGGGGTCTCGGCGCAGAATAGACATATACTCCCGAAGGGCATTCGATTCTTGGCCCACTAACATATAGGCATCCGCCAAGCTATTCCGGTATCCTAAATCTTCTCTCCGTTCCCGGGCTGCTCGGCGATATTGGGCCAAGGCTTCATAAACCCGTCCTTCTTTCAGCAAAGCCTCGGCATAAGCCCTTCGCTCCTCAGGAGTGGGATCCGGGTTGTTCTTAAACTCCTCTTCCAGGTCCGAGAACCGCATCAACACCTCTCCAGGGTTTCACAGTTTACGTTGGCTGTCCAGCAATAGGGTTACTGGCCCCTCATTATGGATTTCTACCTCCATCTTCGCGCCGAAGACCCCTGTTTTTACGGTTAAGCCTCGTCCTCGCAGAAGGTGAGCGACACCTTGATATAATTTTTCCGCTTGCTCAGGTGGAGCTGCCTCTGTGAAGGAAGGCCTGCGCCCCTTCCGGCAGTCCCCGTAAAGGGTGAACTGAGAAACAAGGAGAATCTCTCCTCCCACCTCCTCCACCGAGAGGTTCATTTTACCCATCTCGTCCTCAAAGATTCGCAACCCCGCAATTTTATCAGCAATGTAAAGGGCGTCTCCTGGTCCATCCTCCTGGTGAACACCGAGCAGGACTATCACACCCCGGCCTATCTCAGAAATAGTTTCACCATTCACCTGAACCTTTCCTCGGCTAACTCTTTGAACCACAGCTCTCATTGAGTAGGGTACACTCCTCTAAGTTTCAGGCAGGCAGATTTTTCCCTCCGCCCGTGACCCGATAAACTTCGAGCACGTCCGAGAGCTTACTCACTTTAATGATCAACTGGTTCAGCACTTCGGCATTGGGAACATCTAAAGTCAATTCCAACACTGCGATGCGCTTCTTCGGATCCGAACTCACCCGAGCCGATTGGATATTTGTCTTCTCCTCCGCGAAGACGGCACTAATATCATTGAGCAGGCCTACTCGGTCCATAGCAGTAATTTTTAGAGTAGCCTGATAGCGCTCGGAGGGGTTGTACTTCCAATCTACAGCGATGATCCGATCGGGTTCTCGCTCTCGATAAAGTTGAACGTTGGGGCAATCATCTCGGTGGAGAACTAAACCTCGCCCTCGAGAAACGTATCCCACCACTGCATCACCGGGCAGAGGTTGGCAACACCTAGCCCGTCGTACTAGAATACCGGCTACTCCTCCTGCCGAGATGTCTAACCGACCCTCACCCAGAGGACCTGCTTCCGTTGGAACCGCAGTTCCCGATGAAGCCATCGGTTGGATCCGGTGAAACACCGTAGCCGCGCTGATATTTCCTGCACCGATGGCAGCGAGCAAATCCTCCTCACTAGCCAGGTTGAAGAGCTCCACAGCCTTCTCAATCTCCTCCTCCTTCAATGGCTCTCGGCCCAGGCGCTCGGCCTCCCTCTCCAGAAGCTCCCGGCCAAGGGCGATATTCTCTTCGCGCCGGAGTTTCCGGAAATACGCTTTGATCTTACTGCGAGCATGAGAGCTTTTGACGAAGGAAAGCCAATCCAAACTCGGCGATGCTCCCGTTCGGCGGATAATCTCCACAATATCTCCGTTTCGCAAAGGGGTATTGAGAGGGACTATTCGCCCATTGACCTTAGCACCAACACAAGTATCCCCAATATCACTGTGGATGCGATAAGCAAAATCTACCGGAGTGGACCCGGCGGGGAGATCAATCACATCCCCTTTCGGGGTAAAAACAAACACCTGGTCCGCGAAGAGATCCTCGGTCACCGAGCGGAGGAAATCTCCGGAATCCAGCGAATCGGTTTGCCATTCAAACATCTGTTGCCTAAGCCAAGCCAATTTCCGTTCAAACTCATCAGCAGTTCCTCCCTCTTTGTACCGCCAATGGGCAGCAACCCCGAACTCTGCTGTACGGTGCATCTCAAAGGTACGGATCTGAACCTCCAAGGGTTCATTCCCCGGCCCTAAAACCTTAGTATGAAGCGATTGGTACATATTGGACTTAGGATGAGCAATATAATCGCTGAACATCCCAGGAATGGGGATCCAAAGATCGTGAACGATTCCTAAGGCCTGATAACATTCAGGAACGGTATGAACAATCACCCTTAAGGCAGTAAGATCATAGATCCCCTCGAAGGGGATTTCTTGTTTGAGCATCTTCTGATAGATACTCCACAGGTGCTTCGGTCGGCCCTGGATCACGGCGGAAATGCCGTTCTGCTGGAGTCGGTGGGCAAGGATTTGGATAGCCTCTTCAATCTGTTGCTCTCGTTCGCGGCGGGTTCGGGCAACCTTTTCGGCGATCTCGGCAAACTCTTTGGGGTAAAGATATTTAAAAGCCAAGTCCTCTAACTGCCACTTAATGGTCCAGATACCCAATCGGTGGGCTAGAGGGGCATAGATTTGAAGGGTTTCTTCCGCGATTTTCTTTTGGCGGTCTTCGGGTAAAGCCCAAAGAGTGCGCATATTATGGAGGCGATCCGCTAGCTTAATAATCATCACCCGGATGTCCCGGGCCATTGCCAGAAAGATCTTTCTCAAGTTCTCCGCTCGGCGTCGAGTCTCCATATCCCTCTTCTTCCGAAACGCCTCCTCCGAGCGTGAGAGGTCGAAATCTGCTAGTTTTAATTTGGTGACCCCGTCCACCAAGGAAGCCACCTCTTTCCCAAACTCCTTCTCAATCTTTTCCAGGGGAACCCCACAATCTTCCACAACATCATGGAGGAGAGCCGCGACAATAGAAGCGGTGTCCATCTCGAGATCCGAGAGGATTTCGGCTACCTCCAGTGGATGGAGGAAGTAAGGCTCCCCTGACTGTCTGGTTTGGCCTTGATGGGCTTGGTAGGCAAAGTCAAAGGCCCGGAGGATCTGATAAACCTCTTCCTCCGGAAGAGGAAGGGAGAAACGGTGGTCCTCACTCAAGGGCGATGGTGGAATCATCCTTGCCTGGGTTGAGGAGGTCGCCAGGCCCTTCCAAGAAAGGGTCGTATGCTTCGCCATCCTCAGCAACGAGATAATCCTTTAGGAGATCCGAGGAGACAAGCCCCCCTTCGGGTTCTCGCAAGTCCTCCACTTTAAGCCGCAACTCATAACTTCCGTTAAATCGGTTTACTTCTATTTTATAACAAACCTCTATTTCCCCTCCAGGCTTAAACTGGGAGGACAACGCTCCCGCCTGCCAAAAGATTGCGCTCATCGGCGTCGTCCCTTCGCCCCGGAGCCGTAACCGAAGATGTTCCTTCTGCTCACCTATCGCCTCACACCCTAAAAGGGTAAAAGAGGACATAAAAAGAGGTTCAGGGTTCCCATGACCAAAGGGTTCTAACAAAGACAACTCCTTCAGCAGATCCCAAGAGATGGAAGAAGGCTCCAAAACGAGATCCACCCACAAAGGGGGGATACTATTAACTCTATCCCTATCCCCAATTTCCTCAGCAAAAGCATTAATCCTCTCGCGAAAGGCAGGAATATCCTTGGGGTCAAGGTCAAATCCCACTGCTAATTCGTGGCCTCCATAGCGCAGGAGCAAATCCCGACAAGCTTCCAAAGCCCGAAGGAGAGAAAAGCCTTTAATACTTCGTCCTGAACCGTGAGCCTCTCCCTCATGAATCCCTATCACTAAAGTAGGCTGACCTAAAGTATGAAGAATCCTTCCAGCTATAATCCCCACAACTCCTTGATTCCAGTTAGAGCCTGCCAACACATAGACATACCGATGTTCAGCACGTTGAGAACGGAGTTGCTCCCAAGCCTGCTGAAGAACTCGTTTCTGTTCTGCCATTCGCTCTCGATTCTTATCCTCCAATTGGCGTGCCAAGACAGACGCCTCATTAGGATCCCGAGTAAGGAGTAAATCGAGAGCGATTTCTGCACACTCCATTCTTCCTGCCGCATTCAAACGGGGGGCCACCAAATAAGCGATATCCCGGGCCAGGATAGGAGGGAGAGAAGAGGGGTAAGGAGGCACTTCTCCGGTCTTCTGGGAGGCCGGCGCACTGGTACCCTGGTTACCTAAACCCAAATTGCGACAAAGGGCACGTAGCCCCTCCTTTTTGGTCTCCGAAAGATACTTCAGTCCATAATAAACCAGAGCCCGATTCTCCTCCACCAAAGGCATAGCATCCGCGATGGTGGCAATAGCGACTAAGTCAAGAAAAGCTCGGGCATAATTGGCCTTCCTCTTCCCAAGAGCATCCCCTAACGCCTGGATAAGCTTGTAAGCAAGAGTGGTACCACAAATCGTCGGAAAGGGATACTGCGAATCGGGGCGGAAAGGATTAACAATCACCCACCCTCGGTCGGATTCGAGGTTTTTAAAGGGGAAAGCGGGGTCAAGAGGAGTATGATGGTCAGTAACAATGACGGTAAGGCCGCGCTGATAAGCGAGTCGGAGGGCATCACCAGCGTTAGTTCCACAATCCGCAGTAAGAATAACTCGGTATCCTTCTCGGTAGGCTCTTTCAACCGTTTCAGGCCGCAAATCGTAACCCTCCTGACGACGATTAGGGATAAAAGGGGTTACCCTAGCTCCCAACGCTTTCAAAGCCCGGGTAAGAAGAGCAGAAGCACAAACACCATCTGCATCGTAATCCCCGTGAACAAGAATTTTCTCCCTCCTTCGAAGCGCCTCTTTAAGCTGTTCCACTGCAGGAGGGAGATCAGGGAGGAGGTCCGGAGAATGGAGCTGAGAAAGGTCAGGATGAAGAAAAGCCCACACTTTTTCCGGATGATCCACCCCCCGAGCGACGAGGAGCCGAGCCAAAAAGGGGGAAACCCGAACTTCCTGAACTATCCGCTTCGCTAATTGGGGGTCAGCCTTCCGGAAAAGCCACTCACGCTTGATCTTCATACTTCAACGTTTCAATACTACAATAGAGTAACTAAAACGAAGCCAGCTTTTGCTCTTCCTGAGTTTCAACAGCACGATAATGTGAAAATAAGGAGCATCGCCTCAATAACAGGATGACGGCGGGGCTCCCCCACCCAACGCCTAAGGGTTGGGCACCTCCCTCTGCCTCTAGAAGGAGGGGCGGTACTCCGTTTCCCCGCACAGGGAACCCCGCCTCCGAATCCAACTCTTCCTGGAGCACCAGCCATCCCGGTTCCCACGGCTATCTCAGCCGTTCAAAAGGACGCTCCTGGTGCTCCACCTCGATTATAAGGAACCCTTTTCTTAATAGGCAATGAGCTCTCGTGAGCCTTAGAAGGCTCTTTCCCTACCACCACAATACCCTTCTACCAAAAGTCTACCCTTCAAAAATATACCTTCGGCAATTTTCTCCTTTCTCTTCTCTCTTCGAGAACCTAATGCCGGATCGAGCGAAGGTACCCCGAGATCACTGCACTGATCGCTTCCACATTCCCCTCCCCAGTATATCTTCGGCCGTTGATAAAAATGGTGGGAGTAGAATCAATACCTAAAGCCTCCCCATCTTTTCGGTCTTGCTCCACCACCGAGCGGAAACGCTGGGTTTCTAAATCTCTCTTAAACTGCTCCCCATTTAAGCCGATCTTTTGAGCCATCCTTAACAACTCCTGTCGCAGCTGAGGCTCTTTCAAATTTTTTAACTTATCTTGATTCTCAAACAACAGGTTATGCATCTCCCAGAATTTCCCCTGGGCACCAGCCGCTTCCGCAGATTCAGCGAGGAGCTCCGCATGCGGATGTTTCTTCAAAGGGAAATGGCGATAGACAAACTTTAACTCACCCTGAAAACGACGGTAAACTACCTCCAAAGGAGCTTTGGCCTCAGCACATACCGGACACTCAAAATCGGAGAAAAGCACCATAACCACCGGAGCATCTTTCGGGCCTTTAAAATGGCTGGAAGGACGAATCAGAAGGTGAGGGTCAACCGGCTGGTTAGCTCGAATAATAGCATAACCCAGGCTTAGACTGCCTAGAACAAGATAAGCTAACAATCCCCAACCAAATAACCTCAGGGCTTCCCCCCGGAGAACAAGTTCAGGAGGGAGTTGGTATCCTAATTTCCAAGAGAGAGCGGTTAAAAGAGCTACGTTAACTGCCGACAAAACACACCAAAAACAGAGAGCCCCGATTTTAAAAATAGAAATTCCCTGAAGGAAGAGGGAAAAAAGGAACCCGAAACCACAAAGGAGAAAGATTCCTCGATCCCACCGACGAGCTGATGCCCCCTGCTTCTCTGAACGAAAGATACTCGCCAAAGCGATAGTGAGGTAGAACCACCAACCTAATCCCGCAATAGAAACCCCCCACAAACGGGAGTATTCACTAGCAGCCACTCTGGCACAGCCCGTATCGAAGCAGACCAGCTGAGCGGACCCTGTATGAGCCAAGTAGAGATACCCTGCGTCCAATAGACCCAAAATCGCCAAAACCAACCGAATCCGGTTAAGTGCAACGGACGACATAAGAAACCTACTCCTATCCTCTCAAGTGAAAACCCCCTTCCCCCAGCAAATGGAGGGAGAAGAACTCTCCCCTCTAAACTCCTCTCAGGCTTTTGATCATCTCCAGGGCATTAGCTACCAAGCTTTCCCCTACCGATGGCGCCCAACAATCCGGGTAGCCATAATATTTATAAGCGTCCTCCACTTCGTACCCTCCTCGAGGGTATTCTGAACGTGTTGGGAAATAACCCACATTCCCATTTGCATAACCCGCAACCAAGGTGCACTCTACCGGAGAGGCTCTCTTAATCTCTATCCCCAGCTCGCAAAAAGGTTCACCGGGTAGGGTAACTAAAGCGACATCCCCCAACAGAAAAGCAGAGGTATTCACCTTTACCGGTTCCGCCGCCTGAAGGGTCCGATACGAGAGCTCTAAATCCCTCTCTATAAAGCGTATAGGGCTGGTTTTACTTGGCTGAAACCGCTCTGCCACTTTAAGACAATCCTCGGCTAACTGAACCCCTATACGCTCACACTCCTCCTTACCCCTCTGACGGATAGCCGGATTCAAATCACCACAACACCCCTGTAAAAAAATGAGTTCTCCTAAAAGACCCCTCTCTCTTAAAGCAGAGAGGGTAAAACCGGGAAAATCCTGACTAATATACCGGTTTTCGTGGCCCAAGCTGACGGGATGACAAGCACAATGAATCAGAGTAGCTATCGGTTGGCCCTCCAAATTTCTCCACTGTAACAGGATCAAATCTCTATCCACAGGTTCCGCTTGAAGGGCAAGGTCATCCGCTAAGCCCAAGAGAAGGGTTCTCTCACCCGTCCACCGGCGACGGTTCATAGCAATAGTCGTTGCTCCCTTTCCCCAGAACAATTCAGCTGGCTGGCAGATCGCCCTGGCTTGTAAAACGACCTCTACAAGCTTCTCCAGGAGCTCACCCCTCCAGACTTCGTCCACTTGACCGCAGGCAATAAGAGGCATAGAAGCAGGAGCGGAATGAGTATGGGTGCAAGAAAGGATCACTCCCTCCAAATTCGCTTCCGCCAGAAGTCTCCAACGGAGGTGACGATCAAAAGCAGGCTCAAAACCTAAAAGGTCGCACACTACCAGGGCATAAGCGGACTGCTCATCCGCTAGGACCAGGGCTTTAGCATAAACATCATCTAAAACCCCTAAGCAGGGTTGAACCCGGGCAGCAAAACCAGCGAGCTCACAAGACCTATTTGGAGTAATCACTATGTTCGACACACCAGCATAAAGCATTGGAGGCCTCCCCAAAACCAACTGTAATGAGCCAGCCAAAATCAATAAAGAGAAGAGCTCGGAAGGAAATAGGGTTAAGGAGTTGCAACAGTCTAGAAGGGGAAGCCCAATCGGATTAGGGCTCGATCTTTATAAAATAGATCAACCCCATAACGATGCCGGTGAGAGTGCAGAGATAACCGAGAAAAAGTAGAGGCTTTGAACCACCAGGGATAAACCTCGCCCCGACGACGAGATCATATCCATAAGCGCCCCAAGCGCACATAATCAAGCCGAAAACCAGCAAAATCCCCGCCAGAATCCCCCAAGGACGGTACTTCTCCTCTTTATCCGACATCACTACCCAGTTCCCCTTCCTCCATCAGTATAAACCTGGAGAGGGAACCTGGCAAGTCGAATTATTCCCTATCAGCGTTCATCAGGATTTTCAAACGCTTCAACCCGGAAGCCACTAAATGACGCACTTTAGACACTGTGATCCCCATCTGCTGAGCGATCTCCTTGTAGGTTAATCCCTCCAAGTAAAAGAGGGAAACAACCAAGGCCTCTTCGGGGCGTAGACGATTAATTGCCTGGGAAAGACTTATCCTCTCTTCAAGGTCTATGCTTCCTCGTTCGGAGCTGGCGACCTGGTCTAAGAGAGATAGAGGATGGTCTTCCAAATCCTCCGTTTTGGGAGCATCCAAGGAACCGACATCACCCATAGCCATTGCCTCTCGTAAGGAGGCGAGGAAAGAGAGGGAGATTTTCAAGCTGTCGGCAATCTCCTTCAAAGAAGGTTCTCGGCCTAAGGTCTGACGCAACCGATTAGTTTCCCTCTGTACCCGGCCACACCACTCCTGAATCCACGCAGGCCGGCGGATCAAACGGGATTTATCCCTCAAATAGTGTTCAATGCACCCTGCGATCTTGTAAGTGGCATAAGTGGAGAACTTGGCCCCTTGAGAAGGATCGTACAGCTCAATGGCTTTGAGCAGGCCGATGAACCCCTCCTGAATCAAATCCTCCAAAGGTTCTCCCCGACAGATAAAACGCCGAGCTATGGTGCGTACCAACCCCTGATGCCAAGCCACGATGCGGTTCCGGATGCCAATATCTCCCGTTTTACGAAACTCCTCAATTAACTTCCGGGTAATCTCCTCTCGGCAACCTCCTTCAAGAGTTTCTTCTCTTCTTCGGTAAAAGTCCCCCTCCTTTCCAATAGAGACCTTGGAACACACCAGCACACTCCTCAAAACCTTTTCCATAAAGCTACCCCTCCCATAAGATGCACTTCACCTACAGTATCGCCCCCTTCCGAAGAAGGCAAAATGAACTTCCCCACCCACCTAGTGTGATTTTTTCCACAACCTTATCTCCCAGAAAGAAAAGCCCCATGGCAGGAACAACAGATAGGGAGAAAAGAAGGAGGAAGGGAAAACAAAGGGGTTATAATCAATCCTTTATTGTGGGATTTCTTTACCTTAGAGAAGCCCCAAAGATTTTAATCCCGCCTCAAGGCTCTTGGGGTCACGATAAACTAACCCTTGCATTCCTATTTGAAGAGCTCCTTGAACATTTTCAGGATTATCATCAATAAAGAGGTGCTCTGAGGGAGAAAACCCAGTCGCTTTAATCACTTCTCTGAAGAAAGCAGGATCAGGTTTGAGCAAACCCCATTCGTGGGATAGGAAAATTTTATCAAAGTACCCCCATAACCAGGAAAAACGCCGGCTTAACCACTCCCAGTGGATTGGGTTAGTGTTAGAAAGAATAATCCGGAGACGAACTCTTGCTCGCAGAAGAAGGTCTAGGGTCCTCTCTTCCACCCAAAACATATCAGACCAAACTTCTACAAACTCCGTATAAGATAAATCCATTTGGAGCAAAGGAACCAATAATCCGTAAAAATCTCTCCCGGAGAGAGACCCCTTCTCTAAACCCGTTTCCAAGACGCTCTGCTTCACCCTCTCTTTCGGAATAGGGGAAACCCGGCAATGTTGCTCCAAACGCTTCCAAACAACCTCTTCTTGGAAAGGCAATATCACCTGGCCTAGGTCGGTAACGAGTACTCGAAGGCTCATACAATATCTCTTTTTGAGTTCGATTCCAAAAACCCTTTTTTAAGTTTTAAGAGAAGTTGTCAAAGCCTCTCCTCATCTTTTTACCGGGAAAAGGACAAGAAAAAGGGTGAAAGAATCTCTTTTCGGAGCGCGCAGAAAACAATTACAATTAATGGAATGATTCTCTATGGATAGAAGGCTGAAAGGGAGGAGTTGAAAACCAATCTAACATTAGATAAATTAAAGGAGAGAGGAAAGAGAACACGCCTAGAAGAGGCCTGACAAATCTAGGTAAGTTGTGATATGATAAACCAGAAAAGGATTGAGAGTGGTGAGGCTTCCTAGCTTTCAAAAAACTACCAACCGGGTTCTTGGGGTAGATATAGGGCACGAATGGATTAAAATCGCTGAGATAGAGATGACAAAGCAGGGGGCGGAGATCACGGCTTTAGGAAGAACTGAAACCCCTTTGCGGTCTGTCAGCGATGGACGGGTGGAAAATCCTTCGTCCCTAGCGCAAGCTATCCAAGATCTCCTCAAAAAAATGAGGGTTCAAACTTACCGGGCAATAGGAGGCATTGCGGGGCCAACAGTAGCCTTGCGTCCGATCCAACTTCCCCCAATGCGTGATACAGAGCTCCAAGCTACTCTCCTCGCCGAGGTTCCCAAATATATCCCCAACTTCAACCCTTTAGATATGATCCTTGAGTACCAAGTCGCGGGTCGTGCCCTTCCCTTTACTGGTGAAGAACCTCTGGTGACCGTCCTTTTAGTCTCAGCCCCTCGGCTTGTCGTCGAGAGTCGGATGCAGGCCCTGGAGCTTGCTGGCTTGGAGGTGCTCGCCATTGATGTAGACTTACTAGCGCTAATGCGAGCCTTGCTCGAGACACGCCCCGAACTTACCGAAGGGGGCACCACGGCCATCCTTAACTTGGGGGGCTATTATACCGAAATCGCCTTCTTCTCCCGGGGAATTCCCCTTCAATCCCGTTCCCTAACGGTTGGAGGCATTGCCCTGACCAATGCCCTGGCAAACATCCAGGGCCTCCCCTACGAAGAAGCTGCCCGGATAAAAGAGGAGATGGACTGTCTGGACCTCAATGTTACTGAAGCAGGTACCCCCCAACGGGCCTTTCGTTCCGCCTTGGAAGAATTAACCCGGGAAATTCTCCGAGTGATCAACGCCTTCCGGTTCTCCTTCCAAGAAGGCACGGAAGAAGGGCATATCCAAAGGATCTTTCTCGCCGGAGGAGGCGCCCGCTTGAAAAACCTGGAGGTCTTCTTAACCCCCTATCTCGAATCGGAAGTAGTGGTGGGAAGCTTAGGTCCTTCTGGAATCATAAAACCCAAAGGAGCAGTAGCTAATGAACTAGCCCAAGGAGGTCCTTTTTATCTCACTGCTATCGGCTTGGCGCTATGGGAGTACTTTCGACATTATCGCCCTCCCAAAGGGGGTAAATAATGTTCTTCATTAACCTTATCTCAGCTTACCGCCGAGAAAGAGAACGCCTCCGCAGAACCTTTAAACTCCTAGCCAGCCTATGTGGAGTTCTTTTTGTCATCCTTGCCTTTTGGGTGGTCAGCTCCCTAAAGAGCATCTCCCAAGCGAAATCTCAGATCCAGGTAGCCCGACAAGTGATCCAAACGCTCCAACCCAAACACCAGGAGGTGCTCCGACTCCGCCAGATGGAAACGAATATGAAACCTCTACTCCAACCCCTGGAAGAATCCGAAAATAACATTAACCAATGGTTACGGGTGATAGGAGATCTAGCCCAAAGCTTGCCGGAGGATACAGTAATCCAAGGTGTCTCTTTTAGCCCTCTCGGCGGCCCCCAAAAGCCGACCGTTACTGTTCAGCTGTTAGCTCGATCCTACGAGTCCATCACTCAAACGACCCTTACCTTGAAGGAAAAGCCTACTATAGAGGAGGTTAACTTACAGCAAATGGCTGTTAGCCCTGAGGGATACAACTTCTCCCTAGTAGCAACGTTGGCGACAGGAGGATAAGATGCCCTTTTTACCCCGAAACGTCACACGCCAACACCTTATCCTGATGCTTATCGTCCTCACTACAGAGGTCTTGATAGGATTCGCTGTTCTTTTTCTCCTCCGCAACCAGCAGGACCATATTTTAAGAACCCTCTCTCAAGTGGAATCAGAACGGGACACTATCTTGGCGAATATCGCCCAATTGGATCGCTTAAAGCAAGAGCAGATTCTCCTCCGTTCACGCCTACAAAGGTTGGAACCCCGGATACCCCTTAATAAAATTGAGTTTTACACTCCTACTTTAATCGCCCAGCTCTACGACTTAGCCGGGGATACCCAGGTGAGGATTGTCTCGGTGCAACCCCAGCCGATTCCTAAACCTACCCCTCCTTCTGCCCCACCATCCCCACAAGCAAGTCAAACCCAACCTCCTCCCTCGGGGCCAGCACCCATCACTACTCAAATGAACCTCACTATTGAAGGTACTTTTCAGCAAATTATAGATTTTATTCAGGGACTTAATAGCCTTCCCAAATTGGTTAAAATCAAGCAAGCACAAATCGGCCCATCGGGCCAGCCGGGAGCCCAAAGGACCTCAGGGCCAACAAGGCTAGTGGTTACTCTCTCCCTAGAATGCGTGATACTCACCGCTCAATCGCAGACAGTGGAGGTCACAGATGAACGTCAAGCCGGAAGATCGACCTAAAATCATTGCAGTGATTGTTCTCTTCCTGCTGGCTTTTGTGGTAGGAGCTTGGCGTCTCAAGTCGGTATTCGCTCCTCCCTCCCCGGTGACTCAGAAACCTCCTTCGCCTGCTAGCCCTCCTCCCCCGGGAGGAACCGGAGGGGCTCCAGCACCTTCTCCCTCTGCCCCCCCTCCAACCTCCGAAACTGAGGGGAGTAAAGGACCGGTCGTCTTGGTTGTCCGGGATCCCTTTACGACAACATCTCCTCCCCAGAAAGTTGAAGCACCTTCTCCGGTGAAAAAACTTGGGCAACCAACGCGAGGGCAAGTTCAGCGTCCTAAGAAAGCAAGAACAGGAAAGCCCAAAACCCTAGGAGGTCGCCTCCCTCCAGCAGTTCCAGGAGGAAACTTTACGGTACGCCCATCACCAACCAAACCCCCTCTACCAGCAATAGAGACTAACCTCCCAACTTTTATTCTTACGGGGATTATTGAAGGGGATATTCCCGTTGCTCTCCTTAAAAAACTCGGAACAGAAGAGACCAGTTTAATGGTGCGAGAAGGAGAATGGATAGGAGACCGGAGGATTCTCGTTCGAAGTATTCAAACCGACCGGATCATCCTTCAGATTGGCAAAACTCTTCGGTCAGTCCGGGTGGGGGAATCAACAACCTCTCCAACTCCTTTACCTCAAGCAACCCTTCACCCTAATGTCTCCCCACCAGGTTCTCAGGCAAATCAGCCTAACCCAACTTAAAGAACCGGTTAAGGAGGCCAATGAAACTTCTGAGGCAAATATTTTATCTCCTTGCTCTTTTCACCATTTCTCTAACGGTTACCTATTCCCAAGGGATCAAAGAGACCCCTATTGTGCGCCAGGTTCAAATCGAGAAGAAACCCGATGTAGTGCAAATTTTCGTTCAAAGTGATCAACCTATTGATTACCAAGCAGAAGAGAAGAAAACTCTTCCCAATGCACCGGCTAACCTGGAAATCTCTTGGATAGGACGTCTTGAAACGGGCAAAGAGAAACGCATCCGGCTAATGGAGAACGGAGTTTGGGGGGTCCACTACTCAATGGAGGCAGGTCCTCCTCCAAAAGTTCGGTTGGTTATTGAAATGGCTCACCTCCTCCCTTACTCCATCATCAGTAGTCCTGACCGGAAGCGATTGATCATTGAGATTACTAAAGAGAAGGGATCTACCCCTCCTCCACCTCCTACAGGAGTTACTCCCCCGTCGGCAAAAGTTCTTCCCAAGCCTCCCGCTCCCCCCTCCCCGGGGCCTCAAGAAGGGGAGATGCCTCGCGAAATCAGGGTGATTGCTCCGGGAGTGCGAACAGGAAGAGTAAACCTAGAGCTGGTGAACGCTGATCTTCAAGATGTTTTAAAAGCCCTAACCCTCCAAACAGGGGCAAGTATCGTAGCGGTTTCGGACCTGACAGGGAAAAAAGTAACCCTTACTTTAAGAGATACCCCTATCGAATCCGCTTTAGAGGCAGTGGCCCGGGCTTCTGGGTTAGCTTTCCATCTGGAGGATAACACCTATTATGTAGGGACAGCGGACCAAATTGAAGCGATGTTCTCTGGCCCCACTGTTACAGAAACTTACTTACTGGAAAAAGCTTCGGCTCCTGACGTCAAAAAAATCTTGGATGAAGTCTTCAAAAATAAAATCCAAGTGCAAACTCAGGGAGAAACGGTCCTTGTCCTAACAGGTCCTTCTCAACTCGTTTCCAAAGCCAAAGCCCTCCTCCCTAGTCTCGATCAACCTCCCAGCCGGGCGCCGGTCCAACCAGTCGAGGAGACCACGGTAGAATTTTACGAGGTCAAATATTTGAATCCCGAGGATTTATTGATCGCTGCACCTGGCCAGCAGCCTACGGGTACCTCGGGAGGAGGAGCCACTCTGATTCAACGTCTCTACCCGGAGGTTCGGATCTTCCCAGGTCCTCGGGCAGCTCTTCCCCCCCGGGTGTCCCCTATAGTTGTTACTGGCGGAGTAGGAGGCGTGGGAGGTGCAGGAGGTGCAGCCCCTCCCGGAGGGGTAGGAGGCGAAGCAGGAGCTCCCATCCCTACTGCCACGAACCTCATCGCCATCTTAGGCCCTAAATCCCAGGTTGAAGGTGCCCTTAACCTCATTAAACGCCTCGATATACCCGTTCGGCAGATCGAGATCCAGGCCCGAGTTGTTGACCTTAATCTAGATAGTGAAAACCGCCTAGGTATCTCCTGGCTCATAGATCAAACGGTAAAGTTCGAGGAAAGCCCTACCAAGCCCTCTCCCTCCGGGCAACCTGCCCGTCAGGGCCGTAATATATTCCGCTTTGGCACCTTCAGCCGAACTACTTTGAACCTTCAAGCCACTATCAACGCCCTGGTCACCCAAGGAAGAGGTCGAATCCTAGCAGAGCCTCGTATTGTGGTAACCGATGGGAGACCGGGATCTATCTTCATCGGTGATCAAATTACCTTTTTAACCAGCCGAGACATCACTCCCACCGGAACCCAAATCTCCACCAGTACCATCTTGGCCGGAATTAACCTCATCGTTTCCGCAAAATCCTCCCCCGATGGTTATATCACCTTAGATTTAGGCCCCTCCGTTAGCCAAGTAACCGGTTTTACCGAATTCGGGGGAGGAGTCTCTTTCCCCCAAGTAGCCACTCGATCCGCAAATACGACAGTTCGTATTCGTGATGGTGATACCGTAGTGATTGGAGGCTTATTCCGGGATGAAGAAACCGCTCAAAGGACCAAGCTTCCCTTGTTAGGAGATCTACCACTCCTCGGCAATCTCTTCCGCAGTCGTACCCAAAGAAAACGCCATTCGGAAGTGGTTATTTTCCTCACCGCCCGGATCCTCCCCGATACCGGTGCTAATCTACCGGCCGAACCCTCTCCTTCAAAAATATCTCCGAGCTCCGAAGAAGGAAAGCCTCCAACAATGGCGAAGTAAAAGAATGAGAACCGCTAAAAGCTGGGAGAGCAAAACCCAAGGAGCTGGGAGAAGAGGATACGGAAGCCTCTCAGTCTCCGGGATCTCTTCCAAGACGGGTAAAATTTATAATGAGATGAGAAAAGCTTTTTAGCGATTCTCTTCTTTTCAGGGGTCGAAAGAATGAATGAGTTCCGTCGTGCCCGTATCGGGGAAATCTTCGTCAGGGAAGGCCTGGTTACCCCGGAACAACTGGATCAAATTGAAAGGGAGCAAGCCCAAAGTAAGATCAAAACACCTATTGGCGAGCTCCTAGTGATGAAAGGACTGATCACTGACCGGGATCGCACCCGATGCCTCGCCAAATATCTAATGGTGGATTTTGTAGAGCTGGACAAAGTTCAAATTGATCAAGAAGTTGCCCAACTGGTGAAGATTGACTTTGCCCGAAAATACCGGGCCCTCCCCTTCGCTCGAGAAAATGGCCGGATTAAGGTGGCTATGCCCAAGCCCCAATACGAAGTCATTGACCAAATCAAAGTTTTGACCGGGTACGATGCTGAGCTCGTTCTCGCTACTGAAGACGATATTTTATCCCATATCAATGTGGTTTACGATGTGGCAGCCACCGCTCGAGAAGACTTCCAACAACTTGAGGCTCGACTGGCTACTGATGAAATTGAGTTCAAGGATGAGCGAGACACCGAAACCTTTGAGGTGGACTTAGAAGTCTCAACAACCGATGCAGAAACAGAGCAGATGGCCCGAAGAATCCTAGTGGAGGGTCTTCGGCAAAGAGCCAGCGACATCCACATCGAACCGATGAAGGACAGGGTCCGGGTCCGCTACCGGATTGACGGCATTATGCGGGAGTTCTTCTCCTTTAAGAAAGCGATACAAAACAAGTTGATCTCTGTAGTTAAAGTGATGTCCAATATGGATATTGCCAACCGTCGGAAGCCTCAAGACGGACGTATCACCACTGTTTTTGAGGGGAAAGAGTACGACTTCCGAGTCAACTCTCTTCCCAGCATCCATGGCGAAAAGATTGTCCTCCGAATTCTCGAGAAAACTTCTACTGCGAAAAGTCTTAGTAAGCTGGGGTTTCTTCCAAACAATTTAGCAAAAGTTCAGGACTTAATCCGGAGGACCAATGGCATTATCCTGGTCACCGGCCCCACTGGAAGTGGAAAATCCACCACTTTAGCCTCCATCCTCAGCGAGTTGAACACCCCTGAAGTGAACATCGTCACCATTGAAGACCCGGTGGAATATCAGATTCCGGGCATCACTCAGGTCCAGAAAAATGACGCCGCGGGCCTCACCTTTGCAGAAGGTCTCCGTGCTTTCCTCCGGCAAGACCCCGATATTATTATGGTGGGAGAAATCCGAGACCGGGAGACCGCAACCATTGCTTGTGAGGCCGCCTTAACCGGCCACTTAGTGCTTTCTACCCTCCACACGAACGATGCCCCCTCCACGGTTACCCGTTTATTAGACTTAGACATTGAACCGGTGCTGATTGCTTCCTCCTTGGCCGGGGTCATCGCCCAACGTCTGGTCCGCCAGGTTTGCCCTTACTGCAAAGAGGAATACGAACCTCCCAAGGAGGCTTTACGAGCTCTGGGCTTCAACTTCCAGGAGGGTACGTCGGTAGTCCTGACCCGGGGAAAAGGTTGCCCTAAATGTGGAGGCACAGGTTTCTCCGGCCGATTGGGAATTCACGAAGTGCTTGTGATGGATACCGAACTCCGGGAAATGGTTCTTCGTCGTCCCTCGGCTCAAGAGCTTCGGGAAGCGGCGATTCGGAAGGGGATGACTACCTTAAGAGACGACGTCCTGGAAAAAATTCGCTTTGGGTTAACAACCGTCGATGAGGCCTTGCGGGTTATCTATGCCGGCACCTAAAAGAAAGAGCAACTAACAAGGAGGTTTTTAATGCCTACCTTCACCTATCACGCTGTAGACTTAACCGGAAGGCGAACTCGGGGCACCATCACTGCAGATACTCCGGAAATGGCCCAGGCCCAATTGCTGGCCCGAAATCTCCGCCCTTTGCAAATTGAGGAACGAAAAGGAGGAGGGGGGCTTGGGTCCATCAGCTTCGGCGGAAAAGTGAAGCTTACCTCTCTGGTGGTCTTCGCCCGCCAATTCGCCTTTATGATCGACGCAGGTATCCGACAGGTTCAAGCCCTGGAAACCCTCGAACGACAAACGCCGGACCCGGCCTTTAAACCCGTCCTCCGACAGATGAAGGAAGACCTGGTTTCGGGGGCTCAGCTCAGCGAAGCTATGGCCAAACATCCTAAGGTCTTTGAGGAATTGGTCGTCAATATGGTTCGCGCGGGAGAAACTAGTGGTCAACTCGATAGAGTGATGGAGCGTCTAGCCGATCTCCTAGAAAAACGCCAAGAGATCATCGAGAAAGTGCGCTCAGCAATGATGTACCCAGTGATGGTGATTAGTGCCTCGCTACTGATCACCGCCGGATTAGTGGTGGGAGTCTTGCCCCGGTTTAAAGAGATTTACAGTGAGCTAAGAGATAAGCAAGGAAACCCCGTCGAGCTCCCCACTCCTACCAAAGTCCTCTTCGCTATCAGTGATTTCGCTCGAGCCCATTTTTGGCTCTTCCCCCTGATTCTTATCGCCTTGGTGGTGGGCCTCAAACTCTACGGGAAAACCCCTCGGGGTCGCTACAACTTGGATTGGCTTAAACTTAAGATCCCCATTATGGGGCCGATGATCCATAAGCTTGCTATTTCTCGCTTCGCCCGCACCTTCGCCACCCTCCAATCTGCAGGAGTTCAGGTGATGCGTTCTCTAGAGATTGTAGGGTCTACCTCGGGGAACCGAGTGATCCAAAAAGCGGTAGAGGACGCCCGAGAAGAGATACGAGAAGGCCGGCGCTTAGCCGATACCTTAGAGGCTTCGGGATGGTTCCCTCCTATGGTGATTCAAATGATGCAAGTGGGAGAAGAAACGGGAAAACTTCCTGAAATGCTCAGTAAAGTCGCCGACTTTTTTGAGCGAGAGGTAGATGCCCAGATTAAAGGGCTTACCTCCATCCTAGAACCTCTGATGATCATCATCCTGGGCGTTATCATCGGGGGAATCGTTATGGCAACGATCACTCCGATCTTTAAGCTGCAGAGAGCGTTAATGTAAACGTAAAATCGTTTATGTCAGAGGTGGAAAGAGAAACCATTCGGCTATTAATGCGGGTCAAAAGGGGAGATGTCAATGCCCGGGAACGCTTGGTTCGCCTACACACTCCCCTAGTAAAAAAGATTGTGGCCTCCTTTGCCGACCGTGGTGAGCCCTTAGAGGATCTCTTCCAAGAAGGGCTAGTTGGTCTGTTATCAGCGATTGATCTCTATGACCCCTCCTATGAGACCCAATTCGCCACTTATGCCTACCACCTGATTAAAGGGCAAATCCGTCATTATCTAAGGGATAAAAGGGGGTTGATCCGCCAACCCGCCTGGATCCAAGAAATTCGGGCAAAAATCCTTAAAGCCAAAGAAAAACTCCTCGAGACGCTAGGGCGAGAACCTACCCCAGAAGAGATTGCCCAATATACAGGCCTTACTTTAGACCGAATTCAGGAGGCCCTAGCAACCCTCCGAACCACCCAAGTCCTGCCTTTAGACACCTCCTCTCTCAACGACACCCTGGAATCTGTCAATCCGGAAACCCTTAAAATCAACTCCCCAGATGCCTCGCTCCCTGTTGAAGACATTATGACCCTCCATAATGCCTTGGAAGTGCTTCGCCCCATCGAGCGACGAATCGTGCAGGAATTCTTCTTTAACGGGTTGAAACAGTCAGAAATCTCCCGCAAGTTAGGCATCACTGGAGCTTCCGTGAATCGTTTGCTTAAAAGCGCTTTAAATCACCTGCAGGAACATTTCCGGCAAGTCCTCGGTGCCGATCACGGCCTCCCTGGTCGCTTGCAAATCCTCTGGGACCGAGCAGAAGAGACCGAGAACCTTATCCTTGACCTGGTCACCCAGACTTATCATCAGGATTATTTCTACGAACGCCTGCAAGAGGAAGTACTGAAAGCTCAACGCTACTCCTACGAAGTCGCCCTCGTCCGCCTTCATCTGGAGGGGCCGACGCTTCAAGGCAATAAGAAAGATAAGACTCTAGCCGAAGTTGCCCAAGTGTTTAAGACAAATATCCGGCGGATTGACCTTCTGGGACGAACCGGAGATACCGAATTCGGCATCCTCCTGCCCTATACTTCTGCAGGAGCATGCGTCGTGGGCAACCGATTGAAAAACGCCGTAAGAAAGGTCCCTTCGCCTAACCTTGTTACCCTTAGGGTGTCTGTGGGGACTGCTGTCTTTCCTAAAGATGCCCTAACCGCAGAGGATCTCTTTTGTAAAGCAACCCCGGAACCCAGCACCCACAAGGTTTAGCTCTCTAAAACAATCCGGGAGAAAATCTCCACCCCTACAGGGAGAATTTCATCCGGAAAGTCATAACGAGGGCTATGGAGACTCGTTTCTAATCCCGCACCTAGCCAGAAGAGAGCTCCCGGAACCCTGAGCTGAAACTCGCTGAAATCCTCTCCCGCCATAGAGGGCGCTAGGTCCTGGTGGATGCACTCCCTCCCCACAACTTTCTCCGCAGATTGCAGGACTTTCTCCACCGCTGAAGGGTCATTAGAAGTTACAGGGACTAAGAACTCGTAGTTCAACTCCAGATCGCAGCCAAAGCTCCGGGCAATGCCCCAACAGATGTGCTCAATCTTGTGAGGCAATTCCTGGCGAAGCTGAGGGTCTAAACATCGTACCGTGCCTTCCAGGAAAGCCTTGTCGGGAATCACATTCGAGGCCGTACCAGCGTGAAACTGGGTAATAGAGATCACCACAGGAGTAAGAGGGGAGATCTGCCGACTGACAATACTCTGAAGAGCGGTTACAATGTGAGCTCCAGCAATAATAGGGTCCTTAGCAAGGTGAGGCATTGAACCGTGCCCACCTCTGCCATAGAGGGCCATTCGGAGGGTGTCTACAGAAGCCATCATCGGCCCAGAGCGAATCCCTATATGTCCCCGAGGAAGTTCAGGCCAGTTATGAAGCCCAAAAATAAAGTGGGGTTGGGGGTTTTGTAACACTCCCTGCTGAACCATCTTCTGCGCCCCATTACCGGCCTCCTCAGCAGGCTGAAAGATGAGCTTCACCACTCCCGAAACGTGCTCTTTAAAGTGAGCGAGGGTTTTGGCGGTACCCAACAAAATTGTAGTGTGACCATCGTGCCCACAGGCATGCATTACTCCCGGATTCTGAGAACAATAAGGGAGATTGGTATCCTCTTGGATGGGTAAAGCATCCATATCCGCCCGAAAAGCCAGAACAGGCCCCGGCTTCTTCCCCCTCAGGAGACCCACTACCCCCGTTCGAGCATAACGCCGAACTTCAAAGCCGAGTTGAGCCAGATAACGGGCCACCAGATCTCCCGTCTCTTTCTCCTGGAAGGAGAGCTCTGGATGCTGGTGAAGGTGACGACGAATCTCCACCAGCTCAGGCAAGAGGGCTTGAATCCTCTCTCTTAAAGGGAGGTTCATATCCTTCTATCCTGAGAAGGCTCCAGTTTTTTCTTTCCTCCCATATAAGGCCATAAAACTTCAGGGAGGCGTACTGAACCATCCTCTTCTTGGTTATTCTCCAGTAAAGCGGCAATCAACCGAGGAAGGGCTACTCCCGAGCCATTTAAGAGATGAACAAACTCGGGCTTAGCTCCTGGTGCTGGGCGATAGCGAGTATTGGAACGCCGAGCCTGGAAAGCCTCGGTATTGCTACAAGAGGAGACCTCTAACCACCGATCCACCCCCGGAGCGTAAGCTTCCAAATCATAAGTTTTGGCAGAAGCAAAAGTAAGGTCCTGGCTGGCCAATAATACAACTCGATAGGGTAACTCCAAAAGCTGCAGCACCTCTTCCGCATCTCTCACCATCTTCTCCAACTCCTCATAAGACTCCTCCGGACGGCATACTTTAACGAGCTCTACTTTGTCAAACTGATGAACCCTGAGAAGTCCCCGAGTGTCCTTCCCAGCCGCGCCCGCTTCCCGACGAAAACAGGGGGTATAAGCAGTGTAATATAAGGGGAGCCTACTTCCATCAAGGATCTCCTCCCGATGCAAGTTAGCCAAAGGAACTTCGGCGGTGGGGATGAGGAATAAATCATCTCTTTCAATGCGATACATATCCTCTTCAAACTTAGGAAGTTGGGCGGTGCCGATGAGGCTGGCTCGGCTGGCTAAGGCGGGAGGCCAAACCTCCTGATACCCATGCTTGGTGGTATGAAGGTCGAGCATAAAGTTGATTAAGGCACGGGCGAGAAGAGCCCCCTCCCCTTTGAAAAGAGGGAAGCCTACTCCTCCCACCCCTGTAACTCGGGTAGCCCTCTCAAAATCAAAAATTCCTAAAGAATGACCAATCTCCCAGTGAGGTTTCGGAGGGAAGGAGAAGGAACGGATTTCCCCCCAAGTTCGCACAACTTGGCTTGCAGATTCGTCCCCCACAGGCACTGAAGGGTGAGGGATATTGGGGATACGAAGGAGAAGGGCCTCCAACTCCTGCTCCACAACGGACAACTGTTGATCAAGCTCCTTAATCTGCTCTCGCAGATCCGCAGCCCTCCTCGTCTGCTCTTCGACCGGCTCTCCTCTCCTCTTCTTCTCACCAATTTCCTTCGAAGCAGTATTCAATTGAGCCCGAAGCCCTTCCACTTCCACCAAGATCTTGCGTCGCTTCTCGTCCAATTGCAGAAACTCGTCTAAAGCAACGGTCTCCCCTTTCTTCTCTAAACCGGCTCGCACTTCCTCAGGGTGGGAACGAATATATCGAGGGTCTAACATCGGAAAAGCCATCCCTCCAGGCAAAAAGGATTTCCTTCTGAAGTGTACCACTCCCCCATCGGGGTGTCAATGAAGACTTCCTCCCAGCACCCTCTGTTGAGGAGGGAAAAAAGCTTCTTTCGGAGAAATCAGAGGAGGCTGATACCTTTTGCAAGAGGAAACCGAAGTGGCTGAGATCTTAGGAGTTGGAATCATTGGTGCAGGAGGCATCGCTAGCACCCACGCTAGCGCCTACCAAAACTTCGACGACGTGAAAATCATCGCCTTTGCAGATATTTTTGAGGAAAAAGCTCGGAGTCAAGCCGAACGCTTTGGCGCTCCTTTCTGGTTTAAGGACTATGAAGACCTCTTGAAAAGAGACGATATTCAAATTGTGAGTGTCTGTACCCCACCCTTTGAACATAGCCCCTGCACTATCGCTAGTTTACAAGCAGGAAAACATACCCTCTGTGAAAAACCGATGGCTACCTCTTTAAAAGAAGCGGATGCAATGATTCAGGCCTCAAGAGAATCCCAACGGAATTTGGGCGTCATCTTTCAATGGCGCTTCGGGTACGATATGTTAAAGGTTCACCACCTGGTCACTCGGGGCCAACTTGGTCAACTGATTTTAGGAAAGTGTGCCACCCTCTGGTATCGAGCACCCAGCTACTATGACCTCTGGTGGCGAGGCACCTGGGAGAAGGAGGGAGGCGGTGTTACCCTTAACCATGCTATTCACGCTATTGATAGCTTTCTCTGGATTATGGGGGAACCCGAGAAGATCTTCGCTTGGATGGGCACCTACACCCATTCGGTGGAAGTAGAGGATACTTCTGTCGCAGTGGTTTACTTCCGGAATGGAGCCCTCGGCGAAATTACCTCTACCGTGTGCGCTCAATCGGATGTAAGTCGCCTAGAATTCTTCGGAGAAAAGGCGGCAACAGGGGTACCCTTCCATATCAACGCCCACGACCCTAGTTATAAAGAGGCTTTAGAAAAAACGCTTCAAGCCGAACTGCCTCCGCCTTCCTTGCAAGGACACCCTGCTCAGATTAGGGACTTTATCAATTCGGTCAAAGAGAATCGTTCTCCCCGGATTACAGGCGAAGAAGGCCGGAGATCGCTAGAGCTAGTGATGGGTTTGTACAAGTCAGCGATCACCCAGCAAATCGTTCACTTCCCGATTTCTGCAGAAGACCCCTTTTACGACAGGATACAAAATGTCCTGGGAAAATAAAAACAGAGATTTCACTAAGGCACGACCTTTCCTCTCCTACTGTTTTGGAAAGGGAACTAGTAAACCCTTCTTTTACCCGGTCTACGGCCCTAGCGGGTTGGAAATAACCGCTCAGGGGGAGGAACCTTGGCCTCACCATAGGTCTATCTGGTTGGGGCATGGCAGTGTTAATGGCGTGGAATTCTGGCTGGAAGGCCCTCATTGTGGGCGGATTGAACACGTCACCTTTACCCAACAATTTACCGAGGGAGACTCGGCCGGCTTTGAGGAGATTCTCGACTGGAAAACCCCCGACGGGAGACATCTTTTACGAGAGAATCGAAGAGCGCGTATCAGTCCTGCTCCCAAAGGAGGAGGCCTTCTCGATTTCTTCACAATCCTTACTCCGGTGGAGGAAGAAATCCTCCTAGGGCATACCAACCATAGCTTTTTTGCTATCCGCGTGGCCAAAGACTTGGCTCCCAGTAACGGGGGTCATCTTGTCAACGCGGAAGGACAGGAGGGCGAGGCAGGTACTTTTGGTCTACCCTCACCTTGGTGTGACTTCTGGGCCAAGCGCGGAGGGATAAAAGAAGGTATCGCTCTTTTCGATCATCCTTCAAACCCCTGGTATCCCTCTCAGTGGTTTACCCGGGACTACGGCTTTATGAGTCCTTCACCCTTCTACTGGATTGACCAAATGCGGATTCCCCTGGGTGAACGCTTAGTCCTAAGATATCGAGTATACGTGCACTATGGAACACCCGAAGAAGCAGATCTCAACGCTCTTTGGGAAGCTTGGGCAAAGACGACTTTCTAATTCGACACTGCCTCAAGAACGAGTAAACTTAACTTACCCCTCAACAGGCCTCCTATAGCTTACCCGAGGAAAATAAACTCATTCCGATAGGTTACCTTGAAAAACACCGACCAAGTCCTAAAGGAGGAGAAAATGGCTCCCGATCAGCAAACAGCAACTCAGGTTAAAAGATACCTTGTTCGGCATTTGGAGGAGATAAACGCCTTCCGAAGTGTCTGCGGATTTAGAAAATCTCTGATTACTCCCGAAGATTCCCCCGTGGTAGGATTGTCCTACCTAGATATTTCCGACTCCCGCAAACACTACCATAAAAGCGTCACTGAGGTCTACTACTGCCTTAGCGGGAAGGGAGAGATGGAATTAGAGGATGAGGTCGTTACTCTAGAGCCTGGGACAGTTGTTTATATCCCTCCTGGTGTGCGCCATACCGCCCGAGGGAATGTGCAAGTACTCATTATCTCTGTCCCTCCCTTTGAGACTGGAGATGTGCACTTTGACGAGGAAAAAGAGTATTCCTGTTGAACCACTTTAATAGAGAGAGTTCCTAAGGGGTTTCCCCAAGGTGACCACCCGCACCCTGAAGGAGGAAGAGGAGATGCAACCCCCAAAGAGAGGTTTTACTCTCATCGAATTGTTAGTTGTGATTGCGATTATCGCGATCTTGGCTGCGATTCTCTTTCCTGTCTTTGCCCGGGCCCGAGAGAAGGCCCGCCAAACCCACTGCTTGAATAACATCAAGCAACTCGGCATCGGCTTCCGAGTTTATATGGATGACTGGGATAACACCTTCCCCAACAGCGGTTGCGTGGGGAACAAAGGCTGGGTGTTGACCAAAGGCCATCACGAAGTCTTTGTGGAACAAGGCGTTATCTTCCCTTACGTCAGAAACAAAGAGAGCTACTTCTGTTTATCGGACCCCTTGAAGGATGTGAACCGTCTCTCTTATTCTATGAACCAATGTCTGAACACTACTGCCCAACTAACTAAAACTGAATCTGATGTCCGATTCCCCTCTTCCACTATCTTGCTGATGGAGGAGTCAGAGAAAAGTGCTTTAGGGAGAGGCCTAAACGACGGTTGCTTCTATCCTTACTTTGCCAATGACCTTCCTGCAAACCGGCACACCCGGGGTGGAAACTTTCTCCTAGCAGACTACCACGCCAAGTGGATTGCAGAAACCGAGCTGATCTTCCAAGGGGAGAAGAAACGGGGAGCTAAGTGGGCCTGGTACGACCCCTTCCGTAAAGTGGAAAACGAACCCGATTTTAAGAACCTCGTTGCTAATTGCCCGTAACGGTGGTTTTCCCTTTAACCTTTCCAAGGGGGAGGAGACAATCTCCTCCCCCTTATTGGAATTCAACCGTTTCCTGGTGGAAGTCAGCAGGTAAAACAGAAGGAAAGCCTTCTGGACGAGTGGAAAGATTTCATAGAAGACTTCCAAACTAAAGAGGAGGGCAAATGAAGTCAAACACTCCTAATAAACAAGGTTTCACCTTGATTGAACTATTGGTTGTGATTGCGATTATCGCGATCCTTGCTGCGATCCTCTTCCCTGTTTTCGCTCGAGCCCGGGAGAAGGCCCGTCAAACCCACTGCCTTGGCAACATCAAACAGCTAGGAAATGCCTTCCGAATGTACCTGGACGACTGGGATAACACTTTTCCTGGAGCCGGCTGTGTGAATGGTGCCCTGAGTAACCCCAACGCAAAGTCCAACGATTGGGTAGTCAGCTGGGATCATCATATGATCTCTGTCACCCGAGGATCAGTATTTCCCTATGTGAAGAATATTGACAGCTACTATTGCCTGTCCGATCCCGCCAGTCAGTTTAAAAGTCCCAAGACCGACCGCCTCTCCTACTCGATGAACACCTGTCTATGGAGTAAATCCGAATCTAACGTCCGGTTCCCCTCCTCCACCATCTTGTTAATGGAGGAATCAGAGAAGAGTGCCCTTCAACAGGGTCTCAATGATGGCTGTTTCTTCCCTTATTTCCCCAATGACCTTCCCGCCAACCGTCACTCCAAAGGGGGAAATTACCTTTTGGCAGATACCCATGCCAAATGGCTTCCTGAGACCGACCTGATCTTCGTCAGCAATCAAAAACGGGGGGGAAAGTGGGCCTGGTACGATCCCTTCCGAACCTCTGAAACTGAACCCAACATTCCTCAACTCCAAGCCCGATGCACCCAACCGGATTAATCGTCTCCTAAAGTAAGGAAGGGGAGGAGGAGTTGTTCCCCCTCCCCTTCCCCTCTCAAACCCTCGGTTAAAACTAAATCAACTGCATTGGCATCAGGACATAAGTAAGCGAAGGGCCATCTATGGGTTTAAATACCCCTGGGGAAAGAGGCGCAGTCAACTCCACTGTCACTCCCTCTGAAGGAACCACCGAGAGGAAATCACTTAAATAGCGGCCATCAAAGGCAATTTCAATATCTTCTCCCTCCTTAACGATTTCCACTTGTTCATGCCCCCGGCCCATTGGGGCACTTTCAGCCAAGATATGGAGCTGATTCTCCTCCGTTTTGAGAAGCAGACGATGACTTTCTCCGGCAATGATCCGGCATCTCTGGACTGCGCTCAGGAGGTCTGCTGTTGCCACACTCCAACGAATGCGGCCCTCTTTAGGGATCACCCTTTCAAAAGGAGGGAACTTTCCTTCAATCAACCGAGAAACCATTAAGGTGTCGGGCCAGCGAAAAGCGATCTGGCCTGGAGAGAGGCTGACCTCTATAAGGAGATCTTCTTCTGACCCCACAATCCGAGAGAACTCTACCAGGGTCTTTGCCGGAACAATACACTCCACACCCTGTTCTAACCTTGCTGGGTCTCCCTGAGGTTCCTCCTCTAAATCACCCTCCCGCAAAGCCAACCGGCTTCCATCGGTCGCCACCATCTTAAAGCGGTTCCCCTGCAAAATAAAATCTAACCCGGTAAACTGAGGCCGAGCGGGGTCGTCACTCACCGCAAAGGCGGTGTGTCGCACCATCTCTTTCAAAAGGCTTGCTTGGATTTGGAAAGTAATCCCCTCTTCACTCGAGACACCCAACTCCCAATTTAAGGGAGGGAATTCCTCTGCGGGTTCCCCTCGAAGCTCATACTCACTGTTCTGGCATCGGAGGAGAAAATGACCTTCTCCATCCCCCTCTATCTGAACATCCGCCTCCGGTAAGCGGGAGACCAACTCTACCAGGGTTCGAGCCGGGCAGGTCGCTTGTCCAGGTTCTATCACCTGGGCCGGTGTACGACACTCAATCTGAAGCTCATAGTCCGCCCCTGCAACCTTAAGACCATTCTCCTCTGCAGAGAAGAGGAAATGGGTTTGGATGGGTAGAGCGGACCGGGAAGGGACCGCTCTTAAAGCAGTGGAAAGAACCTCTGATAGAGTGCGCCGATCTAAAATCGCTTTCATCCTTCTCCCTCTTTCTATTAAAGTTATCTACAAGTGTAAGCAATCTATTTTTTGAAACAATCTTTGAAGACTGAAGGATGATTTCTGTTCTAATCAACCTGATGGAATCCCAGTTTTTGCCGAGCAAGGGAAAGAGTGGTATAGTAAACTTCTTTAAAGGGGAGGGATTGTTCCTCAGCAATCCTTCGGCAATCCTCATATTCTGGGCCTACCGCTAAAATTTCGGAATTCCATCGGCCGATCTTCACCCGTACCTTGCCGTAAGGGGTTTCTACCTCTTGGATCTCTCGCTCCAGACAGTAGCGCTCCCACCGGCGCATTCGGACCCCAAAAGTCGTTGTCTCCTTCATCAGCACCAAGGCCACTGCCTCCGCTTTGTCTAAAGGAGACAAGGCAGTAATTAAAACTCCCGGCCGGTTCTTCTTCATTTGGATCGGTGTGAAAAAAACTTCCAAGGCTCCTGCTGAAAAGGCCCGCTTCATCACCATCTCAAAAGCTTCCGGCACAAGGTCATCCACATTTGTTTGAATTTCCATTACTTCCGAAGGCGGTCCTAAAGTTTCCCTCTGTTCGCCTACCACCAACCGAAGCAGATTAGGCCACTGTCCCAAGTCTCTCTTTCCCGCGCCGTAACCGACCCTTAAAGGACGGTGAGGGGGGAACTCCCCAAAGGCAGAGCCTAAAGTAGAGAGAATCCCTGCCCCCGTTGGGGTAACCAATTCAGCCTCCAGAGGGGCCGAATAAAGGGGGATCCCCTGGAGCAACTCTAAAGTAGCGGGGGCAGGAACGGGCATCAAACCATGAGCACAAGAAATCATTCCACGCCCCATAGGTAAAGCGGAGACATAAACCCGCTCCACTTTTAGGTACTCTAAGCCGATGCACGCTCCACAAATATCTACGATACAATCTAACCCCCCCACCTCGTGGAAGTGGATCTGCTCAGGGGAGGTATGATGAACTTTCGCTTCGGCCTCAGCAATTCGATGGAAAACGGCTTTACTCTGGTTTTTTACCCGCTCTGAAAGCCCGCTAGCCTCTATAATGGCCTCAATTTCCCTCAGGTGCCGCTCTTCTTGGGGGTCATCTATACGCACTTGGATATCAACTGCGGAAATCCCGCTTCGGGTGATGCGACTTTGGGCCAAAGAGAAACCTGGGAGACGAAGCTTGTTCAATTCCTGGCAAAGGTACTCAAAGGGAACGCCAACATCCACAAGCGCACCCAAAATCATATCTCCGCTGGCTCCAGAGAAACAATCAAAGTAAGCGATGAGCATCCTAAGAACTCCTAGAAAAACAATTACGGAGACACAGGGCTTCTGTGTCTCCGTGGGGGGTCCTCACTACTTCTTAGAAGAAATAGCCCATCTGCTGAGCAATTTTTTGTAATCGCTGAACTCGAGCCTCGGTTGGAGGATGGGTGCTGAAGAGAGCAAAGAGACTCTCTCCTCGGAGGGGGTTAACAATGAACATATGAGCGGTAGCAGGATTGGCTTCCATCGGGATGGTTTCAGCCCCACGCTCCAGCTTAAGCAAAGCATTAGCCAAAGCTAAAGGCTTGCCCGTTAACTTTGCTGATCCTTCATCAGCCATAAACTCGCGAGCTCGAGAGATAGCCAATTGGATCAAGGTCGCTGCAAGGGGAGCGAGTATGGCCATAACCAGGAGGCCTATACCTCCACCTCGTTCTTCTCGATCTCGGCTATATCCGCCGAAAAAGATCGCCCACCGAGCCATATGGGCCAGCATCATAATCGCCCCAGCCAAAGTCGCAGCGATAGTACTGATGAGAGTATCTCGGTGAACCACGTGAGCAATTTCGTGGGCCAACACTGCTTCTAACTCGTCCTCATTAAGAAGGCGTAAAATCCCCTCCGTTGCCGCAACCGCTGCATGATGAGGATTCCGGCCCGTAGCAAAAGCATTAGGCTGAGGCGAGGGGACAAGGTAAACTTTGGGCATTGGAATCCCCGCATTGTCTGCCAACCTCTGCACTATCTGATAGAGTTTCGGAGCCTCCGAAGGTGATACCGGCCGGGCTCCGTACATAGCGAGAACGATCTTGTCGGAAAACCAGTAGGAGAAGAAATTCATCAGGAGGGCCACCCCGAAGGCAAGAATCATCCCTTGCTGGCCCCCCACCCAATGGCCTATCAGAAGAAGCAAAGCGGTTAAAGTCGCTAATAAAACCGTTGTTTTCAAAACGTTTGTCACGATACAACCTCCCTTCCAGGTTTATGGACCTGATTCTATCTGGTAGGTTCCTGCCTTTCCCAACCTCGTCTTTTCTCTCCTCTATTATCTTATCCCAAGGGAAGTAAAATTTCACCTGTCTCAAGCAGGAAGCTCCGATTGCCCCTCAAAATCGGCACCCTTTACGGGTACGCTAGCATAGGCGGTAGGGGCAAGCAAAACCGAACCCAGGCTCAACCCCGTGACTACCCTTCTAGACCCTCTAACCAGGTCCGGTAGTTGCACCCTTTAGGGAGCGTTAAGCCCCCTATTATCCCCTGTCAATAGGGGATGGGCACAGGCTAAAACCCACGACTACCAAAACAGAAAGCAGAAATTAAGTCCTTTATGGTAAAATCCTTGTGGTAAGATGAATGCTTCTCCCGGAGGAAATGGTATGCTGAAAAAGATGTTAAGAGCCAATTGCTGGCTTCTTGTAATCGCAATTATCAGTGTATATACCCCCGCTCTTGGCAAAGAGATCTGTCTTGGAGATATTAACAACGATGGGCGAATTCGAATCGCCGATGCTATCTTGGCCCTTAAGGCAGCAGTAGGGTTAAAAAACCTCAGTGAAGAGGAGAAAATCTCTGCGGATGTTTCCGGACCGGGGGGCAAACCCGACGGTAGAGTCACCATCGCCGATGCAGTCAAAATTCTTAAAGCTTCGGTTACTAATGAGCAACTTCCCTGCGTTACCATAGGAACTCCTCTACCTAGTCCTCTTTTCAAAGTGGAGAATAACCAAGCAGTGATCGCTTGGCAAGAGGTAAAAGATAAGCCCTTTGCCCAAGTGGAATTTAGGCAGGACAATGAGTTAGTCACCCAAAACGTGGAGCAATCCTCCCAACTAATCCTCAAGGGTGATTATCAATATATCCCGGAAAAGAAGCTTTTTCAGAACGATTACATCGCCTTTCAGAAGTTTCTCCCCTCAAAACCCGTGGTCGTGTCCGTGAGCGTAGCCTCAGCAAAAGAAGGACCTTATGCAAAGATTGCTGAAGGAACCATCCAACCCTTTATTCACCACAACGACTTAGGAGACTCCTCGCAGTTGGAGATTACTCAACCAGTGCCCGACCAAGCTCCAGTGGGCCAAGCGATTACGGTTGCAGGGAAAACCAAGATCGCCCTACGTTCCAAGGCTTTTGTAACGCCTCCCTCGGGAATTCCGATAACTGTAGAGGTGGTCTCATCAAAACCTCTGCAAGACTCCTTCTTTGGCCCTCTCATCCCCGAAGGAGGGGATTTCAGCCTCACTTTTGTCCCCAAGGAACCAGGAGCTTGGGTGATAGAAGTCAACGAAGCCGGAGGGTTAGCAGTCATCAACCGACCGGTCTATGTGGGTGATGGAATCCCTCTGATCCCGTCACCTTTAGACCAACGAGAGGACCTCTCCCCCGATCCGCTAGACCCAGTGAAGGGTCGCCAAGAGTGGCTTCAACTGATTAATCTCGATCGAACCTCCTTTGGGTTGGAGCCTGTGGTCCTGGATGAAATCCTCAGTAAGGCTTCCCAAGGACACGTAGAGGATATGGTGAACCGAGGCTTCTTCGGTCATCTCTCTCCCGAGGGGAAAGGTCCTGAGGATCGAGCGATAGCTGCTGGCGCTCCTGATACCCTAACGGTGAGTGAAAACCTATCTTTAGGGAGCAGTATCCGGGAGATGGAAGCGGGTCTAATGGCTAGTGCTGTCCACCGGGTCAACATCTTAGACTCTCGCTGGACACGAGTAGGCCTGGGGATGAAAAAACAGGATAAAGAGGGACCTCTTGGCCCTGCGAATTTGATTATAGGAGCCCAGCTCTTCGGGGTGTTACCTGGGGAGAAACCCCTCCCTATAGATGCTTTTGATGGAGTGGAGCTTGATCAACCCTTCCCAACTCTTTTCAATCCGGGAAAGGCTGTGGTCATTTCCGGCAAAGTGAAGGATCCCAAGGTTAAAAAGGTTCTCGTCTTCTTTGTGCCTTCAGCAGGTGATCCGATCATCTTTCCCGCAGACGTTGTGGAAAGTCGCTTCACGGTTTCCGTAGAATTCAAGCTGACTCAGATTGGCTTATGGAGAGCTGGGATCTCCCTAGATGGCCAGTCCAGCAATGTCTTCTATGTTGTGGTGAAGAAATAATTTGTTTCAAGTTCGATACCTTCCAATACCACTATGGTGCGATTAAACCCCTTTATGAGTGCACTGTACAGGCTAAAGCCTACGACCATCCTTCCAAGGCCTCCAACCGGGTTTTGGTAGCCACACCCTAAAAGGTGCACCCCCTATAATCCCCACGTGCGGGGAATGATCAAGAAGTTCACTCCTCAGGAGGCACTCATTCTCATCAAAGGCTGTTAGAGAAAAACTTTTATCGTCTTAGTTCAGCCAAGGAGGAGGTTTTTCTCTCCAACACCTCCCGGGCTGACTGAGCAATATGTTGGGCGGTTAACCCATATTTTTCCATCAGCAATTCCGGCTTCCCTGATTCGGCATAGGTATCATCAAGGTTCACAAAGGAGCAGGGAGTAGGGCGAAGCCGAGCCAGAGCCATCGCCACCCGGCTCCCTAACCCCCCAGATTCCAGATGTTCCTCAGCTACTACAAAAGCTCCTGTCTCCTCAGCACACCGCATCAAGGTTTCTTCATCCAAAGGCTTAAGGGTATGCATATCAATCACTCGGGCCGAAATCCCCTCACCAGCTAAGATTTCCGCCGCTTCTAAGGCAGCAGCAACCATCAGACCATTCGCCACAAGGGTAATATCCTGACCATCCCGAAGTTGAATTGCCTTACCGATTCGGAAATCACAACCTCCCTCATAGACTATGGGTACTTTGGGACGACCCACTCGAAGGTAAACTGGGCCTTTGTGTTCCACCGCCCTCCGTACCGCTTCCTTGGTTGCCACTTCATCTGCGGGCACCATTACCACAAAACCCGGAAGCGCGCAGGCAAGGGCATAATCCTCCACGCTCATCTGAGAAACACCATCTTCCCCAATACTAATCCCACCATGGCTAGCCACCACCTTGACATTCAGCTCCGAATAGGCGACTGCGATCCGGAGCTGATCATAACCTTTACACAACAAGAAACAAGCAAAGCTGGAGATAAAAGGAATTTTCCCACAAGAAGCTAATCCGGCGGCCACCCCTACCATATTCGCTTCGGCTATACCCATATTAAAGAAGCGATGAGGAAATTTCTGCGCAAAATATTTAGTCATTGTGGACTTAGAAAGGTCAGCGTCTAAGACAACAACTTCCGGATAGCGTTCGCCAATTTCTACCAAGACCTCGCCATAAGCTTCTCTCGTCGCCTTTCCTAACTTTAACGTCATCTTTGTTACTCCATCCTCTCTTTTAAAGAGGTGAAAAAAGTGGAAGAACCTTCTCCCCCGAAATTAGGCTAGCTCCGTAAGAGCCTGCTCGAGCTCCTCCGGAGTAGGCGCTCTTCCATGAAACTCGTTGTTGTTCTCCATAAAAGAGACGCCCTTCCCTTTGATAGTGTGGGCAATAATCATCACAGGCAATTCCTGATCCTGCTGAGCCTTAGCCCATTCGAGAGCCTCCACAATCTCCGCCATATTATGGCCATCAATCTCTCGAACTAACCACCCAAAAGCCCGCCACTTATCTGCGAAAGGAGCGGGGTTCATCACTTTTTCCAAGGCATCATCCAACTGGTATTTATTGTAATCCAGAATCCCAATCAAATTGCTCACTTTATAATGGTGAGCAGCCATAGCCGCTTCCCAAATTTGGCCCTCCTCAGCCTCACCATCCCCGATCATCACAAAGACGTGATAATGGCGACCGTCTAACCGACCTGCTAAAGCCATCCCTAAACCAATGGAAAGACCCTGCCCCAGGCTACCTGTTGAAGCCTCTACATAGGGAAGGTCTTTAACACTAGGGTGCCCTTGCAAAGGACTATTGATTTTCCGGAGGGTGTGGAGCCAGTCAAGAGGAATATACCCCGCTTCTGCCAAGGCAGCGTATAGGATGGGGACCGCATGCCCTTTGGAGAGCACAAAGCGATCCCGATCCGGCCACCGGGGGTTAGAGGGATCATGTCGCATCACTCGGAAGAAGAGGGCGGTCACAATATCCGCGGCGGAGAGGCTCCCTCCAGGATGACCCGATTTAGCCTCCCCAATCATTTGCACCACATGGCGCCGCAAAATCCTTGCTTTGGCTTCTAATTCCGGAATAGACAGCTGGGTTAAAACTTCCATCGGAGTTCTAATCTCCCTACCCAATATCACAGGATGGAAGCAAAGGTCTTCCTTGCCCCCAGAGAGCTAATAATGCTCTTCCTATGCCCTTCTTAGTCTAACATACCCGCCACCAAGGGTCAATCCGAAGAATCCAACAAAATGTTGGCAACAGATCGCTATAATCCACTATAAGAAGTTTGCTTTGTACTTCAGGCAACTAGGCGTATTCTACCCTAGATCAGTCCTAATCCGCATCCTCTAGGATGTGCATTGCATCAGCTCAAGCCCCCAACTACCGGCTCTCCTCTCCTATCTATCGCCCCTGCCCAGAGAAGAAACCTCCGCCGCCGGAAAGACCTATTCCTCCTATCACTGCTCCCTCTTTGAAACCATCCGCCTAAGGAAAGACTGGTAAGAATCTGTCCTTTGGCAGGGGAAACGAAGCAAAAAGCCAAAAATAGAAGTGAAAAGGATTTTTTGAGGAGGGGGAGTAACCTACAATGACCGATTTTGCCCGGGCCTGCGAGGAGTGGGAGGTCATTATAGACCCTTTTAACCTCTTTGGAACCCTTTATTACCGGCTCTATTTTAAACACAAAAAATATCCCTTCAAATTTCTTTATCGTACCCTCCGGGACTATCAGCAGGCTTGTCAGGAGATGAAACAACTCCATCAGGACCTAACTCAGCTCCGCACCGACCGATTTATGGAGAAGTATCAGATCGGCTATCACTTGAGGCAAACCCTCTTGTAAATCCCAAGGCGTCTAAAGGGGTTTATCGCTTCACCAGTTCCTGGGCTGAGAGAGGGGCTACTCGGCTGAGCATCGCCTGGATAGAAGGTGTCATCCGATCCGTAAAGGTTTTAGGGTAGAGGCCAATCCAAAACATCAGAAGTACCAAGGAGACCATTATCAGGATTTCCCGGCGGTTAAGGTCAACGAGATGGCGGTTCTCCTCCCGGGTTAAGGGGCCGTGCAAGACACGTTGAACCATCCAAAGTAAGTAAGCAGCCCCTAGAATAACTCCTGTAGCAGCCCAGAAAGCGTAAGGCCAATGTTTGAGGAAAGCCCCCTGAAGAACGAGAAACTCCCCCACAAAACCATTCAAACCGGGTAAACCAAGGCTCGATAAGCAAGTGATGATTAAAAAGCTTCCAAAAATTGGCATTACCGACCAAAGACCCCCAAACTGCTCGATTAAGCGGGTATGACGACGCTCATAAATCATTCCTACTAGAAGGAACAATCCCCCCGTGCTGAGGCCGTGATTGACCATCTGTAAAACTGCACCCGCAACCCCTTGAGGATTAAGGGCAAATAACCCTAACATTACAAAACCGAGGTGGCTGACCGAAGAATAGGCAACCAACTTTTTTACATCCTGCTGGACCAAGGCCACCAAAGCCCCATAGATGATCCCTATAATGGCTAACACTGCAATAAACGGAAGAAAAGCCCGGCTGGCCTCGGGAAAAAGAGGCATAGCAAAACGATAAAAGCCATAAGTTCCATGCTTGAGGAGAACACCTGCGAGAATCACCGAGCCTGCTGTAGGAGCCTCTACATGGGCATCCGGAAGCCAGGTGTGAAGAGGGAACATTGGAACCTTAATGGCAAAAGCTAGAAAGAAAGCAAAAAAGAGCCATCGCTGAACTTCATAAGCTAACCGCAACTGCTGAAGGTCTAAAAGGTTGAAAGACAACATTCCGGTAGCCGACCGATATTGAAAGACTAAGAAAAGAATGGCCACCAGCATCAAAAGGCTACCGATCATAGTGAAAATCACAAACTTAACCGCCGCATAAATCCTTCGAGGACCTCCCCAAATCCCGATCAGAAAATACATTGGAATCAGCATTACTTCCCAAAAGATATAGAAGAGAAAAAGGTCAAGAGCCAGGAAAGCCCCTAGCATCCCCGTCTCGAGGATCAGCATAAACACATGATAAGCCTTGACCTTCTCATTGATGGAGGACCAAGAGGATAGAATCCCTATAGCGGTCAAGAGAGTGGTCAAAGTAACCAAGAGAAGACTTACTCCATCTACTCCTACGAAGTACCGAATCCCCAGCTGAGGGATCCAAGGGCGGTTCTCCTGAAATTGAAAACCGGGAACACCGGTCTTAAAAGAATAAAAGAGGACTACCGAGAGGAGAAACTCCGCTAGAGCAACAACAAAGGCGATCCACCGGATGGTTTCTTGACTCTCCTCTGAAAACAGGAGCAGGAGAAAAGCCCCTGCCAAAGGCAAAAAGATGAGAAGGCTGAGAATAGGAAAGCTTTCTGGAATCATAGCAGGCTACCGCATTAAAAACCAACCGAGAAGAAGGACAGCTCCTCCCAAGATAGACCAAGCGTACCAACGCACATAACCCGACTGGAAGGTACGCCACGCCTCTCCTAAAAGGGCTACTAAAGCCGCCACCAAATTCACCAAACCATCAATGATCATCGCATCGAAGACCTCTGCTAGCACCGTTGCTAGATTCACACCAGGCCGAACGATAACCGCTTGATAAAACTCATCCACATACCATTTGTTCAAGGCAGAGGTATACACCCCTCCTAACTTTCTCTTAAGCTGATCGGCTAAAGTAAAAGAGGGATCAAGAATATACAGCCGATGAGCACTCCACCATCCTATCACAGCAATAGCGACGGAAGACAACATCACAAATAGACCTATTCCAGCAGAAGTATGAACCCCGGAAACACTTCCCCTCAATAGGGTCGAGTGGAGAAAGTGTTCAAAGGCGTTAGGAAAGCCCATCCAAGAAGGCAATCCCACAAAACCCCCGATTAAGGAGAAAATCGCCAACACCACCAAGGGAATCGTCATCGATGGCGGTGCTTCGTGAACATGGTGCTCCACCTCCTGAGGAACCCGAGACTGACCCCAGAAGGTTCGGTAATATAACCGAAACATATAGAAGGCAGTCATCCCAGCAGTGATCCAAGCGATCGCCCACAAGACTTTATTCCCCTCAAAGGCTGACAGCAAGATTTCATCCTTACTGATAAATCCGGAAAGAGGAGGAGCCCCTGCTATCGCCAAAGTACCGATAAGAAAGGTCCAATGGGTGATTGGAATCTTGTCTTTTAACCCCCCCATCTTCCGGATATCTGTTTCATTGGCAAGAGCATGCATCACACTTCCGGCCCCCAGGAACAATAGAGCCTTAAAGAAAGCGTGAGTCATCAGGTGAAAAATTCCTGCCACATAAGCTCCCAACCCCACGGCCAAAAACATATAGCCCAGCTGACTGATGGTGGAATAAGCGAGAACTCGCTTAATATCATACTGAGTCATACCAATAGAAGCGGAGAAGAGAGCAGTAAGGGCACCTACAGTAGCCACCACATTAGCAGAAAGAGGGGCCAAGTCATAAAGAGCGTGACATCGAGCCACCATATAGACCCCGGCGGTGACCATTGTGGCAGCGTGAATCAAAGCGGAGACCGGGGTAGGACCCTCCATAGCATCCGGAAGCCAGACATAAAGCGGCAGTTGAGCAGATTTCCCCGTTGCTCCCATAAAGAGGAGAAGGGTGATCACTGTAATCACTAGGGGTGCACTCCGGTGTACCGCTTCCGCTTGGGAAAAGACCGTTTGAAAATGGAGGCTTCCGAAAGTGGAGAAGATCAACATCATTCCCAAGGCAAAACCAAAATCCCCCACCCGGTTGACCAAAAAAGCCTTCTTCCCCGCCAAAGCTGCTGTCTCTCGCTGGAACCAGAAACCGATTAACAAATAAGAACAAAGGCCCACCAATTCCCAACCCACAAACATTAGAAGAAAGTTGTTCGCCAGAACCAGGGTCAACATTGAGCCTACAAACAAGTTCAGGTAGGTAAAATAGCGGGAGAAGAGAGGATCCTCATACATATAGCCGATAGAGTAGACATGGATCAGAAAGCTAACTCCACTCACAACCAAGGCCATCACTGCGGATAGGGGATCAAAGAGCAAACCTACGTCCACTTGGAATCGGCCAACCGGAATCCAGGACCAGAGGCGGAAATCCGCTCTCCCCTCCGGTAAGGAGGCTAGCTGGCTCCAGGCTCCTAAGGAGATCAAAAAACTCCCTAGAACGCTGAGGCAAGCAATAAGACTGACTAAAGTCTTAGATAACCGCTTACCCCAAATCCCATTAAAGAGGGCAGAGATTAAGGGAAGAGAAGGAACTAACCACAACCACTGAATCATCCCTGAATACTGCGAAATCATCTTCCCCTCTACCATCGGAGTAAATTTAAGTCATCCACATTTACCGTTCCCCGATTACGGAAAAAAGCGATGATGATCGCTAAACCGACCGCTACCTCGGCAGCCGCCACTGCCATCACAAAGAAAACAAAGACCTGCCCCGTAATCGAGTGCAAATAGTGAGAAAGAGCCACAAAGGAGAGATTTACCGCATTGAGCATTAACTCAATAGACATAAAGATGATTAAAGCATTTCGCCGAATAAAAACGCCGATCATTCCGATAGTAAATAAAATAGCACTCAGTAGAAGATACTGGGATAAAGTAGGCATTACTCTATAAGCCTCCTCTTCGCAATTACAATAGCACCAATCATCGCTATAAGTAAGAGGATGGAAGTAATTTCAAAGGAGAGCAGATATTGGGTAAAGAGAGCATTTCCAATCAATTGGGTGCTTTGAGAGAGGCTAAGGGAGGGTGGAACTTGGCCTCTTAAGCCCAAAAGGGGAGACCGCCAAACGATATGACCCATTATTGCTAGAAAGAGGACACCGAAAGTATATCCTAACCACCGCACATTTCTCACCGGATCCGGTTCTTGGAACTCCCTTCGCTCCGCAGCCAAAAGCATAATTACAAAGAGGAAGAGGACCATAATCGCTCCAGCATAAACAATCACCTGCAATATGCCGATGAGAGGAGCGGACAGGAGGAAATAGAGTACTGAAAGGCAACAAAAAGTGAGGACCAACCAAAGGGCTGAGTGAACAGGATTCGTTCGGGTGATCATCAAAACAGCAGTGATAATCGCTCCTAGCCCCGCAAGGAGAAAGATAAGAGCTATCACTTCGTTATTCCTCTCCCCCTTAACCTTAAGCTGCTTTCTCCGCGGATTCGGCTTTGGCCTTCTCGGCGGCCACTCGCCTGCGGTAGTTGTTAATCAACATCTCTTTATCCCAAATAGCAGACCACCGGTTATCAAAAACCAGCTCATTCATTACTTTGGTCATCCCTATAGCGTCCACAGGACAAGCCTCTACACAGTAGCCGCAGAAGATACATCGGGCTATGTTAATCTTATACTCCTTAGCATATCGCTCCCGACCATCTTCTTCTTCAGCCGCTTCCACATAAATACAATCTGCAGGGCAAGCAGCTGCACAAAGGCTACAACCGACACAAACCTCCGAACCATCTTCATAAAGCCGTAATTCGTGTAGTCCTCGATATCGAGGGCTTAAGTCCAATTGCTCCTCCGGATACTGAACGGTCACCCGAGGTTCCTTAAACATATGTTTCAGGGTGATTCCTAAACCCTTCAAAGGGGCCAGAATGGTTTCCAATTTCATCTCTCAAGCCTCCTTCGGCAGATTATCCTCCTGTCCAAGCCTGGGTCAAGATAATTCCTGCTCCAGTGAGAAAGATATTGATTAAAGCAGCAGGGAGTAAAACTTTCCATCCAAAACTCATCAACTGATCGTAGCGAAACCGGGGGAGAGTAGCTCGAACCCACATAAAGAAGAAGATAAAGAGGATCACTTTTGCCAGATACCAAAGAACTCCGGGGACTATAGGTGTCCCAAAGCTCAAGGGGAGGAGACCATTCCATCCCCCAAAGAAGAGGGTTGTTGCCAAAGCGGAATGCGCTCCCACAAAGGCATACTCTCCCATAAAGAACATCGCAAACTTCATACTGGAATACTCTGTATGAAAACCAGCTCCTAGCTCCCCCTCCGCCTCAGGCAGGTCAAAAGGGATACGAGCACTCTCCGCAAAAGCGGAAATGAGATAGATCAAAAATCCGAGAGGTTGTTTAAAGATAAACCAATTGAGGATGTAGGGAAATCCGGGGATAAGAGGAGTGGATTGAGCCCGAACCACCTCGACCAGGTTTAAGGTACCTGCCAACATTAACACTCCCACTAAGGAGAGGCCCAGGGATAGCTCATAGCTAATCATCTGGGCCGAGGAGCGTAACCCTCCCAGCAGGGAATACTTACTATTAGAAGCCCACCCTGCTAATACAATGCCATATACTGCTAAAGACATCGTCGCCAGAGCAAAAAGAAGGCCAATATTAACCTGGTCAGCAATTGCTGTACCACTGCCCGGACGCAACCCTCCAAAGGGAATCACAGCATAAACCGATAATGCAGGAATCATTGAAACAACAGGGGCAACCACATAAACCGCTTTATCCACTCCTGCAGGAGTAATCTCCTCCTTAAACAAGAGCTTGATCCCATCCGCAAAGGGCTGCAAAAGGCCGTAGGGACCCACCCGATTAGGTCCTATACGCGCTTGAGCATCCGCGATCACCTTCCGCTCCATCCAAATAAGAATAGGGATACCTAAAAGAATAACCCCCATCACCACAGCAATCTTGAAGATCGCAACCACAACGGGATGCTCTATTAAAGATTGAAAGATTACCGCCGTTAGCCCAATAAACCCTTCCATCATCCCTTACCTAAATACTTTTTTGTGGGCGATTAATAACCCTTACTTAACTTTAACCACCTTCACTCGGTCAAGAAGAACAAAACGGTCCATTAACAGATTGACGGGCGTTTCCGCAAAGACGATAGGGATATAAACTTGCCCCCGAGCAACATCCGGGGTCACCCGGCACCTCACTCGCAGGCTCCCTTTCGGCGATGAAACCTCTACCCAATCTCCTTCTACCACCCCTACCACCTTGGCATCTTCCGGATGGATCTCTATAAAGGATTCCCTCTCAGCCAACAGAGAACCGTGGGCGTAGGTTGTTAAGGTACCTGTGTGGAAGAGTGACTGACCGGTATAGAGGATATAAGGATATTCCTCATCGTGTAGGGGTGACCAACCGGTCGTTCTTCCATCAGCAGGTAGTTCTACAGGAACCGAGGGGAGATTCTTCCAAAGGTCTCCCCGGACCGTAGCATTTTTTATCCACTGTTGCCCTAGGACCGGCTGTTCATTGGTGCCAAACCGCTCTGCTGAAATTTCCGCGTAAAATCCTGTGGCCCTCCCGATTTCCGCCAACACTCGGTGAGGATGAGAGTAAGGCCAAGAGGCTCCCATCTCCCGCGCTAGGTTCTCTAGGATCACATAATCGGGTTGAGCGCCGCTGGGTCCTCCAGGGGGAGCCACCGCCACCCGGAGCGGCTGAACCCGGGTTTCTAGATTGGTAAAAGTTCCCTCCTTCTCGGCAAAGCTCACTGCGGGGAGAACAACATCTGCTTTCTCTGCGGTAGGTGTTAAGAACAGATCCTGAACAACTAAGAATTCCACTTTGTCCAGGGCCTCTCGCACTAAATGACCGTCTAGAAAGGTCACCCAAGGGTTGCTCCCCATAATGTAGAGGGCACGGATCTTGCCTTCCACCGCCGCTTCCAGCATTTGGCGAGTATTCAAGCCAGGCTTTGCCGGAGGCTCCACCCCCCAGAGCTCTTTGAAACGAGCTCGGGTTTCAGGGTCTGTTACAGGCTGGTATCCTGGCAGAAGGTCAGGCAAGACCCCCATATCCCGAGCGCCTAAGGAGTTGTTCTGCTCCATCAGTTCCAAAGGCCCTGCCCAACCCAGGGTTCGACAGAGGATGCGCAAAGCCTGGATCGCTGAAAAGCCTCCTGGTACCCGTTTCAAAGTGGCTCCATAAAGAACCGCTACGGGTTCAACGCGGGCCAAGAGGGAAGCAACGATACAAAGGCGCTCAGCCGGAACCTTATGAATCCTCTCCGCCTCCTCCGAAGTCAGCGATTGTAAAGAAGCGAGGTCGGAGGGGAGCTCCAAACCTTTTGCCTCCAGCAGTGCCTTGACGATACTCAAAGCAAGCCAGCTTTCTGTCCCCGGTTTTGGTTGGAGATGCCAAGGGGTTTCTTCTGTTAGGAGGGACTGCCGAGTATCCGCTAGGACCAAAGTGGCCTGGTTTTTCCTCACTGCCATCCGAATCCGAGATTCCGTGAAGGGGTTTTCCTCCGTCGGATTAGCGCCAATCACCAGGATACCCTTCATCCGGGTTAATTCCGCAAGAGAAGGGGTATTCGGTTCGGGAGGTAGCTCCGTGACCAACTCTTTGAAAGTGGTTCGGTGGTCAATGTTATTAGTACCGATCACCACCCGCATAAACTTCTGGAAGAGGTAATTCTCTTCGTTGGTGCACTTCTCAGAGCCGATCCCCCCAATAGCATCAGGTCCACTTTCCGTGATAATGCGCTTAAAGGCTTCCGCTACGTAAGTGAGGGCGGAAGACCAGGATACCGGCTCCAATTGCCCCCCCCGGCGGACCAAAGGTTGACTAAGACGATCTTCTCGATTGATAAAATGATAACCGAAGCGTCCTCGGTTACAGAGGTATTCATCATTAATCCCCCGAAAATCATCCTGCCGGAAGATCCCACTCTCTAAATAGGCCCTAGCCCGAAGCACCTGGTTATTCTTAACATCCAGCTTAAGGCTACAACCATCCCCACAATGAGTGCAGGTTGTATTCACCTCCAAGCGATCCCAGGATCGGGCTTTTATATCAAAGACGTTGCTCGTTAAAGCACCAACAGGGCAAACTTCAACGCAGTTCCCGCAGAGAACACAATCCAGAGGTTGATCGAGGAAAGACATAATTTCGGTAGCGGCCCCCCGATTCCTCATCCCCAAAGCTCTGTTTCCCATAACCTCATCACAGTAGCGGGTACAACGCTGACACTGGACACACCGCTCCATATGAAGGTCAATAAAAGGCCCTAAGCTGGTGACTGTGCGATGGATGCGGGGGTCTAAGGTTCGGCTCTCTCCAGGGCCATACCGCCAGGTATTATCCTGGAGTTCACACTCCCCCCCCATATCACATGTTGGGCAGGTAAGCGAATGATTAACGAGGAGAAACTCCAAGATCCCCTTACGGTATTTCTCTACAGACGGCGTATTAGTTCGGACGATCATTCCATCGCCGACCATAGTCACGCAAGAGGCGATGATCCCCGGCCTACGAATAGGCCCTCCCTCAGCTTCCACCAAACACATTCGGCAAGCTCCTAAGAGAGTGAGCTTAGGGTAATAACAAAAGTTAGGAACTTCAATCCCAGCTTGCCGGATCGCTTCGATAAGTACTGTTCCCGCGGGAACTTCGATTTCGATTCCATCAACTGTAATCTTCGGCATAAGTCTTCCTCAGAAGCCCCCTTCTTTAGGGCTCGGTAGTACATTGATTTTGCCTAGGCTCGGTGGCCGCACCCGAAAGGGTACGCTAATTTTGCGCAGGCTAAAGCCTGCAACTACCGAAGGCTTTTTAATGGGGGGGATAGTCATCAGAAAGGGGATATCGTTTCTCCACCATACATCGCTTTTCTCGGATATGATATTCCCACTCCTCCCGGAACCACCTAATGCTGGATTGAACCGGTACCACCGACGAATCCCCGAGCAAACAGAAGGACTTCCCACCGATGTTATCACAGATATCCAACAATAAATCTATCTCTCCAGGACGACCTCGACCGTGCTCGATCCGCCAGATGATCTGCTCCATCCATCGGGTTCCTTCCCGGCAGGGGGTACACTTTCCGCAAGATTCGTGGGCAAAGAAGTGAACCAAGTTTAGCGCAGCGTCAACTGCACAAGTGGTATCGTCCATCACCATAATGCCTGCAGAACCCAAGTTAGAACCCGCTGCTCGGACCTCATCAAACCCCATTACCGTATCCAGGTGTTCCTCAACCAACCACTGGAAAGAAGCTCCACCCGGGATCACTGTTTTGAACTTACGCCCATTGGCGATTCCTCCAGCATAATCCCAAATCAATTGACGCAGGGTGACGCTAAAAGGAGCTTCATAAACGCCTGGCCTCACTACATGGCCGCTGATGCAATAGAGCTTCGTCCCAGGAGAGGTTTCCGTCCCCACGCTACAATAGGCCTCGGGCCCTAAATTCACCACGTGGACCAAATTCACTATGGTTTCTACGTTATTCACCACAGTAGATTGATTCAGATAGCCCATCACCGTAGGGAAGTAAGGAGGACGGACTCGGGGCTGGCCTCTCTTTCCCTCCAAACTGTCCAGAAGAGCGGTTTCCTCTCCACAAATATAAGCCCCTGCTCCCCGGTGCACCCAAATATCTATGTTCACTCCCTCCTTCCCGAAGATATTCCGTCCCACAAAACCCCTCTCTCGGGCCTCTTTTAAAGCCAGTTCCAACCGCTCTGCTCCCAACCGATATTCCCCGCGAATATAGATATAGGCGGTGGAGCTCCCTACTGCATAGCATTCGATCAGGATCGCCTCAATCAACTGATGGGGATCATTTTCCAGAATTTCTCGGTTGGAACAAGTACCCGGTTCGGATTCATCGGCGTTACAAACCACATAAATGGGCCGATTAAGGGGTGCCTCTGGCTTCCAACCAGGTATAGTGCCCCATTTTCGGCCCATCGGGAAACCTGCCCCACCTCTCCCCCGAATATTGGCACGGTTGACCCAATCCACTAAAGTGGGACGATCCATTTCTAAAGCCTTACGAATCGCCTGATAACCCCCATTCTCGAGATAACGCTCAATCTTATATTGGTCGGGATCATCTATATAGCGATAAATCCTTGGGCCAAGCACCTTATGCTCTCCTCTCGGTCCTTAACCTTCTTTCTTCTCTTCTACCTTCCCTGACAAAGGGGGTACCCACCCAGGGGGGACAGGGTCAACCAAAGCTCCCTCTGGGAGCTTCCAATCTTCAAAGTTCCTGCGATCTTGCTGAGGCTCCTCTCCTTTGCGGAGGCGTTCAATCAGATCATCCAGTTTTTCCGGGGTACACTTATATTGATGGTAATAATCTACAGCAACACAAGGAGCATCGGCACAAGCACCGATACACTCAACGACTTCCAGAGTAAACATCCCATCCGGAGTGGTCTGCCCCGCCCGGATCCCTAATTTCTCCTCAAGGTGTTTGAGCAACATCCGGGAACCGAGCAAGGCGCAGGATAAAGTACCACACACCGAAATAATATGCCTGCCCACCGGTTTGTCCCGGAACATAAAGTAGAAGCTTACCACATCCGCCACTTCAACCGGGCGAACCCCGAGAATCTCCGCGACCTCCTTCATCGCTTCTTCGGTGATATATCCATACTCCCTCTGAGCGATCCAGAGAACCGGGAGCATAGCACTTCGGCGCGAAGGATACCGAGCAATAATCCGTTCACATTCTTCCCGGGCTTCAGGCGACATAGACATAGGGCTACCGATCCACCTCTCCTAACACAATATCAATACTTCCGATACAAGCGGTAACATCTGCTAGCAAACGGCCTTCAACCATTTTGGGCAAAGATTGCAGGTTCACAAAACTAGGGCCACGGAAGTGCACCCGGCGGGGTTTGGGAGAACCATCGCTGACGAGATAGCAACCGATTTCCCCCTTAGGAGATTCAATAGCCTGATAAACTTCTCCTTTAGGCGGGTAGAAACCCTCCGTATAATATTTGAAGTGCCGGATCAGGGCCTCCATACTGGTAGCCAGGAGCTTCTTATCGGGAGGGGTATATCGAGGATGATCCGCTCTGAAGGGGCCTTCCGGCAACCCTTCTAGAGCTTGTTCAATAATCCGTAAGCTCTGGCGCATCTCCTGAATCCGAACCCGGTATCGGTCGTAAACATCCCCATTTCTCCCTATCGGCACCTCAAAGTCCATCTTATCGTAAACCAGGTAAGGGTTATTCTTACGGAGGTCCCATTGAACGCCACAGGCCCGAAGGGAGGGGCCCGAGAGGCTTAAATCGATGGCATCCTCGGCCGAGATCACCCCCACCCCTTTCGTCCTTTGAAGGAAAATCTCGTTGTTCGTCAGAAGACCTTCATACTCGTCAATCCGTTGAGGCATAATCTTCAAGAAGGTCTTTACTTCTCGGTAGAAGTTGGGAGGAACATCCTCAGCCACGCCTCCAATGCGAATATAAGAGGACATCATCCGAACCCCTGAAACCAGCTCATAGATTCGTAGGACGTACTCCCGCTCCCGAAAGCAGTAGAGGAAGACCGTGGTTGCCCCTAGGTCCATAGCATGAGTTCCCAACCAGACTAGATGGCTTCCAATCCGAGTGACTTCAGCCAGGAGGACGCGCAACCACTGGGCACGAGGGGGTACCTCCAAATCGAGGAGCTTCTCCACTGCCATACAATAGACCAAGTTGTTGGACATTGGGGCGAGATAATCCATCCGATCCGTGAGCGGGATGACTTTGTGATATGTTTTATCCTCACAAGACTTCTCAATTCCTGTGTGGAGATAACCAACAATAGGGGTGCATTTGACCACGGTCTCTCCATCCAGCTCTAGCACTAGTCGGAGGACACCGTGGGTACTAGGATGCTGAGGCCCCATATTCAGGGTCATCGTTTCCGTTCGACGCCCTGGAGCAGAAGTGGTTTCCGCCATCAGAAGTTCACCTTCACTTTCCCCACAGGATAATCGCGCCGATGAGGATGACCTTCCCAATCCTCTGGCATCATAATTCGACGCAAATCCGGGTGGCCCTCAAAAATAATGCCCATCAGATCATAGACTTCCCGCTCCAGCCAATTAGCCCCACTCCAAACACTGGTCACCGAGGGAACGCGAGGGTCTTGAGAGGGTAGTTGCACCTTGACGCGGAGGCGGTGGCCTTCGGGAATAGAAAGCAAATGGTAGGAAACCTCAAAGCGGGGTTCCCTGGGAAGATGGTCTACCGCGGCAATATCTGAGAGGAAATTGAACTTAAGAACCGGATCGTCTCTCAAGCTCCTGCAAATCTCTACCAAAGCCTCTGGTTTAACGATCAGTGTCTTTTCTCCGCGGAACTCAACGGTCCCGACGACTGCATCTCCAAATCGCTCTGCCAAAGCTTTAAGGTCTATCTCAACCAAGAGCCATCCTCCCGTTTTAGGAGCCGGAAAGAACAACACCCAAGGGAAAAGATCGGCCCAACCCTTTCATCCTCTTAAGCCCATTCAGGTCGGGGCGGGCGCGTACGAGTAGGCGACTTATCAATTTTATTCTGCAATTCAATAAGAGCCTGGATCACTTGCTCTGGCCGAGGGGGGCAACCGGGAATGTAAATATCCACCGGCACAACTTGGTCTACTCCCTGGACAACAGCGTAGTTATTATAAACCCCCCCACTGGTAGCACAAGCTCCCATCGAGATCACCCATTTCGGCTCGGCCATCTGGTCATAAATTTGTCGCAAAACCGGGGCCATCTTCTTGGTCACCCTCCCTGCTACAATCATCAGGTCCGCCTGCCGAGGGGAGGCCCGGAAGACTTCGGCTCCGAAACGGGCAATATCGAACCGGGAGGCAGCGGTTGCCATCATCTCGATGGCGCAACAAGCTAAACCGAAGGTCACTGGCCAGATCGAAGATTTCCTGGCCCAAGTAACCAACCTATCTAACTGGGTGAGGAAAACACTCCCCTTAATCTCTTCGGGAAGCTGGTCCACTGCTTCTTTTTGCTGGTCCATCAGCAAACTCCTTTATAAGGCAAACCACCTTTGGCATTTTAACATATTCGCAATTTTCTTCACAAGCTGAGACGGTACACCGAAGGAATGGGCTTGCCAGAACTGCTTTTTGCTAATTGTGAATTTTATATCTTTCCAAAGATATTTTACCCAAAATGGGTTATTCTGCCATCTCCTCTTTGGGTCTCTTCAAGATCTCAGTTTTCATCTTTCCAACCAAAAGGTTCTGGGAAAACAGGCTTTACCAACACATCCCCCTGGTAGGTAGAACGATATGCTCCCCCAACCCTCCACCAAAGCAGGATTTCCCTACCCAAAGGGGTAAACTCATTATGGAGGGATGTTGTTAAGAGGTTCTTCTTCCCTTTAAAGAGAAGGGTTTCTTCCCCCTCTTAGGGCGGTGGTTAACAACAACCCTTACAGAAAATAGGAGCTGAGAATATGGAGAGCAAGGAAGGAAAAGTCTTCGCCTGTTTTATATCTCCTTACTGCCGGTTGATCGGGCAAACGGTACGGTTCACCCTTATCCAGCCGGAACTGGATGAGGAGGGCCAGTACATCCTTAAAGCGCAAGCCTGTGGATGTGAATTCCAAGAAGGCTGTTTCCAACATCACCGCCACTGCCTCTACGCAGAAGGGTTAGGCCAGCAAGACCCCCTCCTACCCCCGATCACTTTCCCTCTCCCCCTCGACAGTATCGGCCTCTGCGATTTTAAGACCCTTGAAACCAGCTAAAAGTCCTGCTTTAAAGAAAGGAATAGTTGCTTAGCATACTGAACACTGCGTTCTAACTGCTGGTTTTCATAGGCCAGCAACTCCTCATAAGAGGCGCCTTTCTCTGCGGGAGTACGCCAATCCCGGCGAGGGTCCATCCCTTTACGCCGGGCACACCGCAGAACTTTGGCTAACTGGGAAGCGGGAATAGAAGGATAACAAGGCCAGAAATCCGGTTCCAACACCCGAATATGGCGAGCTTGAAAGGCACCAATCTCAATGTTAACATGGGGAGCAGGGCTTTTTTGTGTAAGGATCTTCACTATTTCCGGTAAATCTATCACCCCTTCCCCCAGAGCACAGCGGATAAGACGATACCCCTCCTCGGATTCGACCACCTGATAATCCTTAAGATGCACAGTACGGGTAAAAGGGGCAACAATATGAGCAGTCTCCACAGGATCCTCTACCACAGCTAGGGGATTCGCCGTATCAAGACAGAGAGCAAGATAAGGGCTGTCCACTTCCTCGAGAATCCAGAGGAACTCTTGAGTGGTTAAATCCTGATGATTCTCCAAACAGAGATACACTCCTAAATCGCTGGCAACAGGCATCACCTGTTTCAAACGGTTGATGACCTCCCTCAGAAAGGAAGGCCATTTTCCCTCCCATCCCCGGCGGTCTCCCCCTATCTTTGCTCCACCAATAACCGTTCGCACTATCTGAACCCCTAAACTGTGGGCCATCTGGATTTGGGAGATCAAAGCAGTGGGTTCGGTCCCTCCGGTGGCAATTTCCAAGTAAAACTGCCTTTCCCTAGCCCACTCCTTGAGAACTTCTCTTTCCTCAGGAGACATTTTGATCAGGGAATTTCCCTCCAGCTGAGCTCCTTCTAAGCCAAAGGATTGGACCCGTTTTAGGAAATCCAAAGGAGAGGGAGGAGGTTGAGGCTCAGAGAAGGGGATACCGGCAAACCATAATTTTAACCAGACGGGACAAGCATAAACAACCATTCCAAGACGCATTCCCCAGCTCTCCTTCTGAACGGGTGAAATACCTACCCCTCTAATCTCCCCTTTCGATCATCAATAACAAAGGAGGAGTAGAAAGTGAAAAAATCCTCTTTCTACCCCTCCTGGCGACTGTTGGATTGGGGACCTTGGCCCCCACAGTCTCAAGGGAGCATCAGGCCCCCCAGTCACCTCGCTGATCTATGCCCATTCAGCATCACCTCCTTTAGCTCTATCCTCCTATTTTCCGGGCCTTCTTGTCAACCCGAGAGCGACCGAGCCTTAACCTTAATGAATGGGGTTAAGATCCGTTCCTGGTACGGCATAATTACTCTGGAAAAGAGCAAGGAGGAGCGATAATCCCCCTTAACTCAAACTTACACCTATGGGGTGTCCTAAGGCGATGAAGAGCTTCTCTATCTATGCAAAACACATCCTCTGCTTCTTCATTATTCTCGCGATTTCTCTCTCCTACCCTCCTCAGCTCCTGGGAGTCACAACAGGCTCTGTAAGTGGCATAGTGAAAGACCGAGCAAATCAACGCCCTTTGGCAGGAGCGAACGTCGTCCTCTTAGAAGCTCAACTATCTACAGTGACAGACGCTGAGGGAAAGTTTCAATTTATAGCTGTTCCAATAGGAGACTACACCCTGGAGGTCTCCCTGGTAGGGTACCAAACCTATAAACTTGAGGGTGTCCGAGTATCCCCCGACGTTAATACTTCTCTGGAAATCGCCTTGCAAGAGGAAGTTCAAGAAGAGCAACCCCTGGTGGTCCAAGCTCCAGCCATCAGGCAGAGAAGGGCAGCGGGAGAAACATCTTATCTTTTAGGAAGAAAAGAAGAAGAGATCATTCGGGGCCAACCCAACCTCCTCTTCCAGTATCCGGGAGCTATATTAGGCCAACCCGGATCCATACCTGACGCCTTAGGTCGTCCCCATATTCGCGGTGGACGATCGGAACATACTGCCTATTACCTCGATGGTATCTTAGTCACAGAACCTAACACTAACGGCTTCTTCACCAACCTAGTAACTGTAGGGCTTGATCGATTCAACCTCATCACTGGAGGCCTCCGTCCGGAGTACGGCCTGGCCCTCTCTGGCGTTGCTAATGTGGTGATTAAGACCGGCCAACGCTTCTCGGGCACCCGATTCAATCTCGAGGGGGGAAACAGCGTCTTTCGCAGTCTGCTCTTTGAAAACGGAGGCGTCAGAGGAAAATGGGATTGGTACTTCTCCAGCTTATTCTTCCGTACCAACTTCCGACGAGACCCCTCCTTTGCAGAGATGCCTGTCTCTTCCGATAGCGTAGCGAAGATTACCTACCGTCCGAGCAACAAAGACCGGCTGATCTTCCTTTTGGCAAAGGGTTATGAGCGATTTGATCTTCGGGAGGGACCATTCTTCCTTCTCCCAGGGATGAAAGCGGGGCCGGATAACTTCGCCCGCCACAATATTGAGTGGGACCGCCAACGCCACCAACCCGTGTCTCTCCCCTCCCCTGAGGGGGATTATACCACCCAGGGCTACTTTATCAGCTCTGTCACCTTCCAAAGGCCTCTCTCCGAGAAGGCCTTCTTATCCACCCAACTCTATCGTATTGATGCCCGGGGAACAGCTCATATGCTTTCACCGGTGAATCGTTTCTTCGGTTATCGGCGCACCACAGCAGTAGGTTTCAAAACGGACTTCCAACAGCAATTCACTTCCCACCTCCGAGGAAAGGTAGGTTTTTGGCTTTTCCCTAGTGACAATTTTCAATATTTGGTAGATAGCGCCGCGGGCCGAAGACCTGTGGTAGTAGACCCGGTTACGGGAGAAACTGGTCGACCTGGAGCTCGAGTCCGAGAAGAAAACGTAGACTCCCGAGATATGGCGAGTTGGCTCGACTTAGAATTAACCCCGACAAAATCCCTTACCCTGAACCTCGGTCTGCGGTGGGAAGCTCGCCACTACGACCGTACAATGGGGCTACAAGACCTTTACATTCATCCCGCTACTGCAGAGGACCCCTTCCGCCTTCCCCAACCCAACGATCCTCCTCTCCTTCGCCAAGCTTTAGAACGCCAACGGACCGATCGCAACCTTCTAGGTGATAAAACTACCGCTCAGCTTAGTCCCCGTTTGGGTTTAGCCTACGAAATCTCTCCTAAAACAACCCTCCGCTTCTCCTGGGGGAGATATATCCTTTTTCCTCCCGCTAGCGTCTTGGAGCAACGGCTACTCCCCGCTAAAGAAGACTTAGGACCCGGCCCTAAAGTTATTCCTGATTACTGGCTAAAAACTCAGCGACAACTTTTCGACCTTAAGCCCGAGCGGAGCACTGCGGTTGACCTCGGTTTAGACTACCGCCTTAACTCTCGCTTGACGATCTCAGTGACTCCCTATTGGGCACGGCAATCCAGCCTAATCCAGCGAGACCGCACTCCCTCAGGTTTGACCGAGTTCGTTAACACGGGCAAGGCTTCCCTAAGGGGCCTAGAGCTTAAAGCAGAACTCCTGGACTATAAGGGCCTTTCGGGTTGGCTATCCTACACCCTCTCTCGATCCGAGGCTACCCACGGAAGCACCTTCGCTTTCCTTCCAGACCCTGCTAACCCGAATAAGAAGTTCCGAGTAGATTGGGACCAACGACACACCCTAACCCTAGCACTAAACTGGAACCGGAAGGAGTGGGAAATCAGCCCTGTTCTTCATTGGGGAAGTGGCTTTCCTTATGGAACCCTGATGGGAACCGGTTATAATCCTAGCGGATATAAACTTTGGCAAGGTAGTGGAGACCCTCGCTATGCCTTTGACCCCTCTCGGATTTTTAACGCAGTGCCAATACTAGGTCCCGATGGCCGGCTCCAAGCCCCTCGGATTAATAGCTACCAAACGGGAGGATACCTTACTGTTAACCTCCTAGTGAAGCGAAAGCTCAGCGATCAGTATGTCACCTACCTGGCCATCCAAAATCTTTTCGATAGTCGGAGGACCTTAGTGAAGGGCCTCACCGATCCCTTTACTCGGCAAATGACGGGTTACCACCCTCCTACCCCGGAGTTTCCTCAAGGCTACTACACCTACCAACCGGTAACCGTTCAACCCCCGATCTTCATCACTCTAGGGATTAGCAGGCAGTTTTAACCTCCTCTGAAAATCCTTCTCCTAGGCTAACTAGGGGTCTTACCCTCTCATTTCAGACGGATCCTTTTGACACCCCTGTCTCTTAGTGGTAAAATGCCAACAGATAATTCGGTATATCTCCAGTATGGTGGGGGTAAGGAAGGAATGAATGCCATCTGGTTGGTTGTTCTTTCAGCAGGTCTCTTTACCCTAGCATATCGGTATTACGCGGCCTTCATCGCAGCCAAGATCCTTGCTTTTAACCCTAATCGGCCCACACCTGCATACCGATTAAACGATGGTCGAGATTACCACCCTACCAATAAATGGGTTCTGTTTGGGCATCACTTCGCCGCTATTGCTGGGCCCGGGCCCCTTATTGGCCCTGTACTCGCCGCCCAATTCGGCTACTTGCCCGGTCTTCTATGGATTGTCCTAGGGTGTATCCTAGCGGGAGTAGTGCACGACTTGGTCACACTCTTTGCCTCCGTTCGCCACGAGGGGCGCAATCTCGCTGCTATAGCAAAGGACTATGTAACCCCCCTTACGGGGGCCTGCACCGCCATCGCCATCCTATTCATCATTATCACTGCTTTGGCAGGGCTTGGAATTGTTGTGGTTAACGCCCTTACCGAGAGCGCTTGGGGGGCCTTCGCTATAGCAGTGAGCATCCCAGCAGCGATCTTTATGGGCCTCTATTACAACGTCTTTCGCAAGGGAAAAGTTACTGAAGCCACGGTCATCGGGGTTGCCCTCCTCTGCTTTGGAGTCATCTACGGTGCCCACGTTCAGAATGCCCCCTGGGGCCATTGGTTTAACTACACCGATAAACAACTAGCGGTGATGCTTCCCCTTTATGGCTTTGTCGCCTCGGTCCTTCCCGTATGGCTTCTTCTGTGCCCTCGGGACTACCTCAGCTCCTTTATGAAGATTGGAGTCGTCCTTCTGTTAGCCATGGGGATTATCATTCTGCACCCTACCCTTCATATGCCTGCCCTGACCAAGTTTATTCACGGTGGAGGCCCAATTGTCCCTGGCCCCGTTTGGCCCTTTGTATGTATCACCATTGCCTGTGGGGCCTGCTCCGGCTTTCACGCCCTCATCGCCAGCGGAACAACCCCTAAAATGATCTCAAACGAGCGGGATATCCTCCCCATCGGTGCCGGCACAATGCTCCTCGAAGGATTTGTGGCAGTGATGGCCCTCATCGCTGCCACAGTATTAGTGCCCCACGACTACTTCGCTATCAACTCCAACAAAGATCTATTCCAAAAACTCCTCCTTAGCCCCGACCTCAAACCGGTTCTCCGGTCCGCTGAAAGTCAGCTAGCGGAACTGACTCGGCTTGTTGGTGAAAAAAGCCTAGAGGGGCGTACGGGAGGTGCGGTCTCCCTGGCAGTGGGAATGGCTTACATCTTCTCCAGTATCGGTAACCTCAAACATCTCATGGGCTACTGGTACCACTTTGCCATCATGTTCGAAGCCCTCTTTATCCTTACCACCATTGACACGGGCACTCGGGTCGCCCGGTATGCCCTACAAGAAGTCCTCACCACCGCTATAGGGGAAAAACGGCTGAAGCGGTGGGATGTTCCGATGGTTTTGTTGGTGGGAGCCTTAGTCGGCTCCGCAATGCCCTCCGCCCTTCAACACTGGTCCGGTTATTCGGCGATTTATTCCCAGTTCGCGGAACTAGGAACCCCAGGCCTACTCCTCCAGGCAGGCTTAGGAGCTTTCACAGGAGCGTTGATCCTTTGGATCCTCAACCGGATAATGCGCTTGGCCCCGGGAATTATGTTAGCCAGCGCCTTCGTCTGCTTTGCCTGGGGCTGGATGGTCTATCGTGGGAACATCCGCACGATCTGGCCCATGTTCGGTGTGGCGAATCAACTTCTAGCCACCCTTGTTCTAGCTGTAGGAACAACCTTTATCCTCTCTCGGACTCGTAAGAAGGCCTATGCCCTAGTAACCGCCTTACCCATGCTCTTTATGTTAGCAACAACCACCACCGCTGGGGTTTGGAATATCTTCCGCAACTATCTTTCTCCCGCCTTCCTCGCCAAAAATCCCGTAGATGGGGTGATCAACGCCTCCCTAACAGCGATTATGCTGATCCTTGTGGGAATCATTGCTATAGACTCTGTCCTAAAATGGCGGAAGCTCCTACGAGAGGCTAAGGAACCCGTGATTTTGGACGTGCCTGTAGAAGAGGCAGTGCCTGCTTAACCTTATCCGGTTAAAGGGTTTAGGTTGGTAGTAGTCGCAGGCTAAAGCCTGCGACTACTACCAACGCTAAGCGTACCTTCAGGGAATGCCCCCCTCTGGCAAAGACCGATCCTTCCTTTTCCTCCCTCCTTGTTGACAAAAAACCATAACACTGTTAATATTTAACTGGGTTACAAAATCGCACAGAAGACAGGCGGCGAAAAATGCAAGTGATCCATCTTGAGAAAGCAACAGGCCCCTCTATCCTTTATGCCCAGATGATCTCGGACTTGTTCTCCGAGATTATGCACAAAACGATGACAGTGCGCCTTCTGGATGAGGTGGCCGAGTCCGAAATCTCGGTGGCCCAATTCCAGGTGCTTCGCTACCTTTACACCCATGGACGATGTACGGTGGGGCATATTGCTGAGGGGCTGATGATTAGCCACCCAGCAGCAACCAAACTTGTCCAAAGGTTGGTGGAAAAAGGTTTTATTCATAGGAATGAAGGAGTGAGCGACCGTCGAATTGCTGAGCTCGACCTCACCCCTCAGGGACGGGAATTGGTCCAACAAGTGAAGCAATTGCGGACAGAACGGATGGCTCGCATCCTTGCCCGGATGTCTCCTGAAGACCGGGAATGTCTCCTCAAAGGACTAACACAATTCATTACTGCTGCTGTCCAAGACCAAGGGGTAGGGTACGATATCTGCTTGCGGTGCGGTTCAGAGGCCCTTCCCGAATGCCCCATTAACGAAGCTCAGTCGGAGGTTTTAGGGCCTTCACTAGCCAACCCCTAAAGGGGAGGGGGTTGCTTAAGCCGGAAAGAGCTTACCCTGGCGAAAAAAGACCCTGCCAGAGACAAGGAGAAAGGAATGACAAAAGAAGTTCTGCTGAAGATAGAAAACCTCCACGTTTCGGTGGAAGACAAAGAGATTCTTAAAGGGGTGAATCTAGAGATCCCCCGGGGAGAGGTTCACGTGCTGATGGGACCTAATGGTTCGGGGAAAAGCACCCTCTCCTATGCCCTTATGGGGCATCCCCGATACCAGGTCACCAAAGGCCGGATCTACTTTAAAGGGGAAGACATCACCGAGCTCCCCACCGATGAGCGTGCCCGAAAGGGGATATTCTTAGCCTTTCAATCCCCTATAGCGATCCCAGGAGTGACCATTGTCAACTTCCTGCGAGCCGCCCTCAAAAGCCTCCGGGGGGAGGAGGTTCCCGTTCGGGAGTTTCGGAAGCTCCTCCGGGAGAAGATGGAACTCTTAAAAATCGAAGATTCTTTCATCTCCCGCTATGTGAACGACGGTTTCTCAGGGGGAGAGAAGAAACGCTTAGAAACTCTTCAACTCGCGGTCCTTCAACCCGAGTTCGCTGTCCTTGATGAAATTGACACCGGCTTAGATATTGATGCCCTCCGAGTGGTGGCCGATGGGGTCAACCGCCTTAGAGGGCCGGAAATTGGGATACTTCTCATCACTCACTATCAACGGATCCTTAACTACATCGAGCCGGATTATGTTCACGTCCTGTGTGATGGACGTATTGTCCGGTCCGGAGACAAGCAGTTAGCCTTAGAGCTCGAAGCCAAAGGCTACGACTGGCTCCAGCGAGAAGTTGTAGCCTCATAAGGAGGATAAAACAATGGCAGTTCAACCCGATCTGTTAAAAATCGGTGAAGAATATCAAGAGAAATATGGTTTCCGCGACGAAGTCCAATACGCCTATAAGGCCCAAAAGGGCCTGAGTCGGGAGATCGTTGAGGGCATCTCCTATATGAAGGGAGAGCCGGACTGGATGCGACAATTCCGGCTCCGAGCCCTCGAAATCTTTCTTCGCAAACCTCTTCCTACCTGGGCCAACTACGACCTGCTCTCCACCATCAACTTCGATGACATCTACTACTACATTAAACCGACGGAAAAACAGGGGACTTCCTGGGAGGAAGTCCCTGAAGAGATAAAGCGCACCTTTGACCGCCTGGGCATTCCCGAGGCTGAACGGAAGTTCCTTGCTGGAGTTACCGCTCAGTACGAATCCGAGGTGGTGTACCACAGCATTCGGAAGGACTTGGAGAATAAAGGGGTTATCTTCCTGGATATGGACTCGGGCCTTCGGGAGTACCCAGATATCGTTAAGGAGTACTTCGGAACCGTCATTCCTCCAGGTGATAACAAATTCGCGGCCCTGAACTCAGCGGTATGGAGTGGAGGCTCCTTCGTTTATGTTCCTGCAGGAGTGAAAGTGGAAATTCCCCTCCAAGCTTATTTCCGCATCAATGCGGAGAATATGGGACAGTTTGAACGGACTCTCATTATCGCCGAGGAGGGTTCTTACGTCCATTATATTGAAGGATGTACCGCCCCTGTTTACCGGAGTGATTCCCTTCATTCAGCAGTAGTGGAGCTGATTGCTAAACCGGGTGCCCACATCCGATATACGACCATTCAAAACTGGTCAAAGAATGTTTTCAACCTGGTGACTAAGCGAGCTGTGGCCTATGAAGGGGCTAAGGTGGAATGGGTGGATGGCAACCTCGGCTCTAAGCTCACGATGAAATATCCTGGCATTTACCTAATGGGCCCGGGAGCGCACGGAGAAGTTTTGTCCATTGCCTTCGCAGGGCCCGGCCAACGCCAGGATGCTGGAGCCAAGATCTTTCACTGCGCTCCCTACACCACGGGTACCATCACCTCCAAATCTATCAGCAAAGGAGGAGGCCGGGCAGTTTATCGGGGTTGGGTGAAGGTCTATCCCGGCTGCCACGATGTTAAATGTAACGTCCGCTGCGATGCGCTCATTATGGACGATGACTCTCGTTCGGATACTTACCCTACTATGGAAATTGAAGAGCCTCGGGTCCGGATCGAACATGAGGCTACAGTCTCCAAAGTGGGAGAGGAGCAGTTGTTCTATCTCACTAGCCGGGGCCTCACCGAGCAAGAAGCCACGATGATGATTGTCAACGGGTTCTTTGAACCTTTTACCAAAGAGCTTCCTATGGAATATGCGGTGGAGCTGAACCGCCTGATCGCCCTAGAGATGGAGGGTTCAGTAGGCTAACCGCTCCTTCTTTAGCTCCAGGAAGGCGTGGAGGATCCTTACTACCCTGCCCCTCCTCCCGCCTCCCTCCTCTTGGGAAAGCCTTCGTTTTTGAATTTCAAAACAAGGAGCAGCACCTGTGGATATAGTAGTGTCAGAGAAGAGCTTTTCTTGGGAAACCGTTTCCGCCCTCTCTCGATCCCTTAAAGAACCTGACTGGATGCGAAACCTTCGGCAACACGCTTGGGAAGTGTTTGAAGCGACCCCCTGGCCCACCAAAAAAGATGAAGATTGGAAACGCACCGACCTTAGCGGGCTAAAAATAGAAGATTTTATTCCTTTTGTGCAAGGAAGTTCCCCCGTTTCAACTCCGGAAGCCCTTCCTTCTAACCTAAGAGTCTCCCTATCAGAAATGGGAGAAGTGGGAGGGCTTATCCTTCAACAAAACTCCACCCTCCTCTATAAGACTCTCAGAGAAGAATTTCGCTCTCAAGGAGTTATCTTTACGGATATTCCTACCGCATTACAAGAACATCCCCAACTGGTTAGGGATTACCTCCAAGCCGGTCTTCAACCGGAAGAGGGGAAATTCCAGGCTTTTCTTCGGGCCTTTCAGTCCGGAGGCTCTTTCCTCTACGTACCCAAAAATCGGCAAATCCTCCTTCCCTTCCACTCCCTCTACTGGCATCAAAAGCCAGGAGTAGCTCTATTCCCCTATACCCTTATTGTAGTGGAGGAAGGTTCGGAGGTCACTTATATAGAGGAATACGGCTCTGCAGACGAAGCAGGGCCTGCCCTCTGTGTCGGAGGAGTGGATATATTTGTTCACCCCACTTCCCACGTGCGCTATGTGAGTTTACAACACCTTAGTGAAGAAACTTGGCATTTCTTCAACCAACACGCTCGCATCGAAAGAAACGCCCGAATCATTAACCTCAATGTTGCCCTAGGGGGGAAAATAGGCCGAAGTACTATTGCCAGCCACCTCACCGGAATCCACGCAGATAGCGAAATGTATGGCTGTGTCTTTGCTCGAGATAGCCAACATTTTGACTATCATACCCTCCAGGATCACGTAGCTAGTCATACCGTGAGTAACTTGCTCTATAAAATGGCTTTGCAAGACCAAGCCACAACCGCTTATACAGGGCTTATTCGAGTAGAGAAAGGAACCGTGGGTTGCGACGCTTATCAGGCCAACCGAAACCTGATTCTGGGGACTAAAGCAAAAGCGACCTCTGATCCCAAACTGGAGATTGAGGCTAACGACGTCCGTTGCACTCACGGCTCTACCACCGGCCCGGTGGATGAAGAGCAGGTCTTCTATATGATCACCCGAGGGCTTGATCGCAAGACTGCAGAACAGATGATAGTCCTCGGCTTCTTCGAGGAAGTACTAGACAAAGTTCCCGTTGAGGTTGCCTATGAATGGGTACACCGTAGGATCGAAGAACGGATTCAGTGAGAGGCTTTAACAAGGCCTTACTCCCTTGGTCCAGGAGGCCTGGTGAAGCCTTTCGTCCCAATAAAGGGGGTGCGCCATTGTCAACTAGGGATTGACCAGTGGCTCTAAAAGTTTCAAAGAGCCAATGCTTTCTTAACCAAAGGGAAAAGACGGAAGTCTCCTTGCACTTTTTCTATAACTCTGTTAATATTTAACTGGGTTACAAAATAATATCCCCCCTATTTTACTAAAGAAGGTTTTCGATACCCCTTAAAGGGAAGTGCGGGCCGTCTACGAGGTTTTAAAGCAAAGAAGGGAGTAAAGAATACTTATGGCTCAGAGAGTGAAAGTTGCCGAGGTCGGAGAAATTCCTCCTGGTCGGGTAAAAGTTGCCGAAATCGGCGACTATCGAATCGCCCTCTGCAATGTGAATGGGGAATTTTATGCTATTGATGATGTATGTACTCACGACGGTGGTCCTTTGGATCAAGGAGAACTTTTAGACCACTTAATTGAGTGTCCTCGGCATGGAGCGCGTTTTGATGTCCGGACTGGCCGTCCTGTTACTCTTCCTGCAGTGATCCCCGTCAATACCTATAAGGTGATCATTGAAGGCCAAGCAGTTTATATAGAGTTGCCTGAGGAGTAAAAAATGTTTGATCCGATTGCTCTCCGGGAAGATTTCCCCATCCTTCAGAGGAAGGTAAGGGGCAAACCCTTAGTCTATTTGGACAGCGCAGCGACCTCTCAAAAACCCCGATGTGTTCTTGAAGCCCTCCGGGAATATTATGAGAACTACAACGCCAATATTCACCGGGCGGTACATACTCTTGGAGAAGAAGCGACGGAACGTTATGAAAGAGTACGCCAGCAGGTTGCCCGCTTCATCGGTGCTTCCGATCCCTCCTGTATTGTGTTCACTCGAAACACCACCGAAGCGATTAACCTAGTGGCCTATGCCTGGGGACGTAAATTCCTCAAAGAAGGGGATGAAATCCTCCTCTCGGAAATGGAACACCATTCTAATCTGGTCCCTTGGCAACTCACTGCTAAAGCCACAGGGGCTGTGTTAAAACACCTTCCCATTACCGATGAGGGATACCTAGACCTCGACTACCTCGAAGCTTATCTTACCCCCCGGACCCGATTGGTAGCTCTCACCCAGATGTCGAATGCCTTGGGGACGATCAACCCTATTAAGGAGCTGATTGAAATAGCTCATCAACAAGGAGCTTTCTTTCTTGTAGATGGCGCTCAATCGGTTCCCCACCTTAAGGTGAATGTATCCGACTTACAATGCGATTTTCTGGCCTTCTCAGCCCATAAAATGCTTGGGCCCACGGGAGTAGGAGTCCTCTACGCCCGGCGAGAGCTCCTGGAGGAAATGGACCCCTTCTTGGGCGGAGGAGATATGATTAAACAAGTTTGGCTTTATGAAGCAAAATGGAACGATGTCCCCTACAAATTTGAAGCAGGAACTCCTAATATTGCGGATGTCATCGCCTTCGGAAAAGCTCTGGAATACTTAGAAAAACTGGGGATGGATCAGGTTCGGAGGCACGAGCTAGAGCTCGTTTCTTACGCCTTAGAAATCTTAAGCACCCTACCCGACCTCACCCTTTATGGGCCGAAAAACCCTCAAGACCGAGGCGGAGTTATTTCTTTCAACTTAGAAGGAGTTCATCCCCACGATGTAGGAACCATTCTTGACGATGAAGGGATTGCTATCCGGGCTGGGCATCACTGCGCTCAACCCCTGATGCAACGATTAGGGGTTTCCGCTACTGCTCGAGCTAGCTTTTATGTGTATAATACTATTGAGGAGATCGATCTCCTTGTTAAAGGCTTGGAAAAAGTCCGTCAAGTTTTTCACGCTGTTCCTAGTCGTTAAAACGGCTTAAACCTTGGTCCTCTTTGGATTAAAAGAATTCTAAGAGAGAGGTTGTTGGTGCCTTCTTTGATCGAAGACCTTTATCGAGAAATCATCCTTGATCATCATCAGAACCCCCGGAATCAAGGGGAGCTTCCTCACCCGGATATCGAAGTAGAGGGTGCTAACCCCCTCTGTGGGGATGAGTTGAAACTAACCCTAGCAGTTAACAACGCCCGTATTACTGACATCAAACAAAAGGCTCATGGGTGCTCCATCAGTCGGGCTTCCGCTTCTATTTTGACGGAAGCTCTTAAAGGGCGGACTCTGGAAGAGGCGGAAGAGATCGCCGATCTCTTTAAGGAGATGATGCTAGGCCAAGGAGAACCAGACTTTCCAGAAGAACTAGAGGATTTGCTAGTCTTCGAAGGGGTACGGAAATATCCCGTCCGAATCAAATGTGCTCTCCTCGCCTGGAATACCTTTTTAGAAGGTCTTGCGGAATTTCGATCTCGAGAGAGGAGATAAGATAAGCAATGTGGACTGCTGAGGAGATTTTGGAAGCCCTAAAACCGATTTGTGACCCTGAACTAGGGATTAGTGTTGTAGACCTAGGCCTGATTTACGATATTCAAGTAGACGGCCCTAATGTCAAAATCCAAATGACCCTGACTTCCCCTATTTGTCCCTGGGGGCCGGAGCTCCTGGATCAGGTTAAGCAAACGGTAGAGAGCCTTCCCTTCGTTCAGAAAGCGGAAATCGAGCTGGTGTGGAGCCCCCCTTGGGACCCCCGGACGATGGCTTCGGAGGAGGCCAAAATGCTTTTGGGCCTCTTTTAACCCTCTTTCCGCACTACCCTGGGGCGAAATAGCATTTTTGGACATGGGAACCCAGCAAGCGCAAGATATGCTGATGCCGTTCAGAGAGGTTTAACACTCGTCGTTCCACACTCTGCAAACCATGAATCACCAACACGTCAATCCCTGCAAGTCTCTGAAAGATACGTCGCAAGGTCGGACACCGGATCCGTTTTCCCACCTGATGGAGGATGGTCTCCCCCGTCTCTTGCAGACGCTGCCGCAGCTGGTGTTCCGCCAGCGCATACCCCAACAAGGCCAGGCCCATGACTGTGATCAACGCTATGATACCCTGCGGCGACTTCAGAAACAGGCTGTCGGCGAAGAACAGTAGGTCTTTCAAGAAACGAAAGCCCCGTTCCGGTCCGACCCCTTGTCCTTTGTAGGTTACCAGAACCTCTTCCGAGTACAAGGCGTTGTCCACCACGATGTAAGGGGGATTCTCCCCCTCCCGCAACTGATCCATATAGGCCTGAATCAATTGTGGAATACTCTTGGCCTCGGTGGCGTTGCCGTCCAACCCCTGAATCCAGACCGGCAAGGCCGCCCGATAGGTGGTCAACAGCCCGACCGTCACCTGCTTGAGCTCGGGTGCGTAACCGAATATCGCAATTTAGGG
>CAYSAW010000005.1:0-232018 GCA_964429225.1 uncultured bacterium | reverse complement strand
GGAGTTCCTCCTCCACCCCCCATCTTATCACCCCTCCCCCTCCCTGTCAAGACCCTAAAATAGGGAAGGGGAGGACTCTCTCGACTATGGAGAATTTCGACGGTATTCCTCTAATCCCTCCCGAGGGGAAGAAAAACTACGCGGTTCTCCTGAGAGGCGATATAAGCTGCTTCGGCTACTTCCATACCGGCCCGGCCAACAACTCCATCGGTCTCCGGTTCCTCCAAGCCCCGAATACAGTTGAGCCAGTGTTGAATGCTTTGGCCTTTGGATAGACATCCAAAGTAATTCCTTCGCTCCGGCTCCGGAAGTTCGGAGGGAGGATCGGGTTTGAAGGTCTCAGGGGCAGGCATATCGTGGGTTTTCCATATGAGGCCTTTACCGGTGAGAGTTGCTGTGCCCTTGGAACCCACAACCCCCTTCCCACCCTGACCGATTTCCGCTGACCAAGATTTGAGGAGAACACCGGTCCCTCCTCGTTCAAACCCGACCATCATAACCGCATTGTTTTCCACTGCTTCTTCAATAGGAGGATAGGTGCCTCCCAGAGGAATTGTGCTCACCTTGCTGAAAACCCACTTGACCGGACCATAGAGCCATAACCATTCATCAATTGTGTGAATGGCTTGCTCGACTAACATTCCTCCCGATTCCTCCCGTTTGAATAACCAAGGATGGTGGGGGGGAAACCAGCCGATTTCGTTACTCCAAATCAGATGGGGTTCTCCCAGAACCCCGGTGTCTAAGAGTTCCTTTAATCTTTGGTGGAGGGGATCATACCGGAGCATGTAAGCCACTTGGAGGCGAACGCCTGCTTTTTGAGCTTCTGCTATCATTTCATCTGCTTCTGCAACAGTTCGGCAGAGAGGTTTTTCCATTAAAATGTGTTTTCCCGCCCGAGCAGAGGCTACCGCGATATCTCGGTGAGTCGCAGGGTGAGTGCATACATCTACCGCGTCTACTTCCGCTTTCTCCAAAAGCTCCCGGAAGTCGGTAAAGGCTAAAGCCGAAAATCTCCGAGCGGTTTCTTCTGCTCTTTGGGGGTTAACATCTGCGCAAGCGACGATAACTGCTTCTTGGGTTTTCTCATAAAAGGGGCGGTGTAAACTGTGAAAAATCCCTCCGCAACCGATGATTCCCACTCGAATAGGTTTTTGTTCCATAGGGATTCTTGGCCTCCTTGCTGGGTTACTTTTCCACCTAGGAGATAATCATTTCTTGACAAAGCCCATCAATTTGCTCCTCGATTTATCTTCTCACCGGAATAGGTTTACTTCCCTGACGGGCGGATTCAAGCATTAGAAGGTCTATCTGCCGGTCAATTCGGCCGTTGTAAGCCCCATACTCGGGCCGACCTCCTTCGCGGACAGCTTGGATCAGGTGATATAGCCCTGAAGCTACACTGATTTGCCCATCGGAGAGAGGGATATGCCGGAGGGGATTCTCCCAAACAACAGGGGGATGGGTGTGGGCCACGAGGGCGGCTAGGGTTTCAAAACCCGACCGGGTGGTGGTTACCACGCGCTCAATAGGGATGGGGACCCGATTGGAATTTTCGTCAATAAGGGTGATCTCATCCCCCACCGCCATCCCTCGTTCCGCATAAAAGCGTGTAGAGTTGTACCATCGGAGAGGGGAACCATAGGCGATATCGGTAAAGTCAAAAACCCCACAGGCTCCTCCTTCAAACTCTAAAACGCCGTGAGTCCATCGTTCTCGCTCAGGGTAGCTTCCCCGGTAATGGTGGCGTTGGATTGGAAATTCTCGGTAAAAGCCTGTGACCTGTAGGCAGGGGGTTTCAAAGCCGATGTAGTACCGAAGGAGGGAGACACCGTGGTAGCCGTGGCCCCTGAAGTCATTGAAAGCCATATTCACTCGACCTAGAAGCCCTGATTGGAGGAGCGCTCCTTTTATTCGTTCTGTGGGGACTCGATAGTAGTTCTCGTTGACTTCCAGTGGCACCGCTTTCTCTTCAGAAAGAGTGATGAGTTCATCGCATTCTTCCAAAGTAGGAGCTAAGGGGGTTTCTGTAATTACTCCAAGGGTGCGTTCTAGCCCCTTTTTCACTACTCCAGGAGCTTGATTAGGATTCACCACCACGACCAGAATATCGGGTTTCTCATAGTCAAGAAGTTCTTCCACCTCTTTGTAGGCGGGGACACCGTACTTGCGACCTTGCTCTTGTGCTCTTTCTTGGTGAATATCGCAGATTCCTACCAAGTCCATCTCTTCGGTCATTCGAGTGATGATAGGTAGGTAAACTTGAGAACCACGGTTCCCTGCTCCGACAAGAGCAACTTTCACCCTATTTCCTATCATTTCATTGGACCCTCCCAAACCTTCTGGGTTCAGTTTCGTCTTCCGCGGGGGATTCTCCTCCCTTGTTCTTTAGCCTGCGTTCATCCCCTGTAAACGGGGGATCATAGGAGGTTACCAGAGCACTCTAGAGGGTGCGGCTAAAGAATTTCTCTCCCCCACTCTAACTTTCCCCATCCACCAGAAGGGAACTTGGTAGATGTAGGCTTTAGCCTGCGCTAAGTTTTATCGAACCTATTCTTTAGATAGGAGGACTTTGCTAATCGGGTTGGAGGAATTTTAATTGGGGCAGTGGGGAGGAGAAAGAAACCCTTTATAGGGTTTGAGGGAATTTTCTTCAAGGAGGGGAGGATGACTTCACGTGAAAGGGTACAGAGGGCTATTCAGTTTCGGAAGCCTGACCGGATCCCGGTTTACTTCCCGGATTTAGGAGTTAGTGATCTGGTTTTTGTTGCTGATGCTTCCCTCCCTTTCTCGGGTAGGTGGGAGGGTTCCTTTTGGAGAGATGAATGGGGTTGCGGGTGGGAGAGGGTCGAGGGAGGTCCTCTGGAGGATTGGGGCCAAGTGGTAGATTTTCCTCTAGCTTGCTGGGAGAACCTCTCCCATTACCAGTGGCCGGAACCCAGGGTCAGGGAACGATGGGAACTTTTGTCCCGCCTTAGAGCCGCGGCTGATCGGTTTCCTCAAGAGGCTGAAGCTTATCATCTGGTTAAAATCCCTTTCACCCTTTTTGAACGGCTTTGGGCCTTAAGAGGGATGGAGAATCTCCTGTTGGATTTTCTTGATTATCCGGAGAGAGTTCAGGATTTAGCAGATCGAGTGTTGGAGTTTCAAAAGGCTTTGATCAGAGGCCTTGAACCTTTTGCTCCTCATTTTGTTCAAGGGGTTTTCTTCACGGATGATTGGGGTTCTCAAACAGGTCCCTTAATCTCTCCAAAGGTTTTTGACACCTTTTTACTCCCTCGTTATCGTCAGTTGATTCAATTATCTCACGAGTTGAGGCTTGATGTTTGGTTTCATACTTGTGGCAACACCCTTGCTTATATAGAGAGGATGCTAGAAGTGGGTGTAGATGTTCTCCACCTGGAACAACCCCGGTTATTAGGGCTTGAAGAAGTATCGGAACGGTTAGCGGGAAGAGTATGCCTAGCCGCTATGGTAGACCTTCAGCGCACTCTTCCTCGATCTTCTCCGGTTGAGGTTGAAGAGGAAGCCTATCTACTGGCAACGCTTTGGGGTACTCCCGAAGGCGGTTTTATCGGAATGGATTATGAAGAGGCCGGGGCTTTGAGTATTCCCCGGGAGAACCGAGAAGCGGCGTTGAAAGGGTTTTTGAGAGGGAGCAGAAGAGTTAAAGGGTAGGGATAAGTAACCGACCTTTTCCCCAGATTCTAACTTGAGGACAAGGTTATAGCCCGCTTCTCCTCGGCAGAGCGGTAGGCCTCTAAAGTAACCTCCAGAGTTTTTACCGCATCTTCGTAAGGGGAACGAATCAGAGAGGGATTATGGGTTTGGATAGCTTGAATAAAGGCTTCGTCTTCCGCTAGGTACATGTCGTTTTGGTTCTGGAATTTCTCCTCCCCTCCGGGCCACCGGATCCTTAAGCTAGAGTAGGTGTATTCCAGGCTATAGTCCCGAGCGAAGAGGTCTAGACCCGTTTTATGGCCTTGTCGGATGTGGCAGGCGGAGGTGATGGCACCGATGGCCCCAGATTTGAAGTGAAGAGTAATCACGCTCGCATTGTCTATCGTGAAATTCTCAAAGGGGATGGTAAGCCGGGTAAAAGCGCCGTAAACCGCTTCGACTTCCCCAAGAAAATAGCGGGCCAGGTCTACCATATGAGTCGTTTGCTCAACCAGTTGCCCTCCTGATTTATCCTTCAAGGCCCACCAACCCCCTCCAGGGCCTCCCATAAAGTAGCCTAAAGCGAGCTCCACAACTTTATCTCGGAGGCGGTCCTTGGCAATATCTGCTACCTCTGTATAGCGGGCACAGTAGCCTACGCTGGCTAGGATGCCGGCCTTAGCAATAGCTTCCGCCTTTCTTTTTGCGGCATCCAAGTGAAGTTCCACCGGTTTCTCAATAAAAAGATGTAGGCCACGTTGGGCCACTTCTTCTTCAATGGTCCCGTGGGCAAAGGGGGGAACACAAACATAGATGGCCTCCATCGTTACCGAGTCCAACATCTCCCGGTAGTCGGTAAAGAGGCGAGCGGAGGGATACTCTTCCCCCCTTCTCTTCAACCTTTCAGGGTCAATGTCGCAGAGGGCGGAGATCTCTACGGCAGGCATCTCTGAGAGTACTTTCAGATGGACACCCGCAATACCTCCCACACCAATAAAGCCGACTCGTACGCTTTTCAAGGGAACCTCCTGTCTTATCAAAGTGGAAACGGAGGAGCGAAAAATCCTCCCACCTATCCTTTCGATGATTTTAGTCTTTAGGCCTACTCAGGACCTGGATCAGGGGTCAGAAGTCGGCGTTATCTCTAGCTCCTCATCAGGTGCCGGGGGAACGTGGAGGAGATAGGGGAGGGGATAGGGGGGATCCCCTACATCCTCTTGATCACCTCCTGGAGATTATCGAGTTCTCTTCATCAGGTCTAGACACGAGAGGGTTAGTAGGAACGATGAGAAAGGTGCGGAGAGGGTGATAATAAGAGTTTGCCATAGAAGGATTATTGTTGTTCCTAATCGGAGGTGGTAAAGCTCGCTGGCGAGAACGAGGGGAAAAGTCAAGCACCATAAAAGTATCAGGGGGATCAAAAGAGCCAGGATCAGAACCAAAAGCTGTCGCCACCAGTGGGATTTAACCAGGGAGAAACTTTTCTGGAGAATGGGATAGGCGGAGGTTTTCCTCTCCTCAGTGACCCCTAGTACCGGTACTCCCGAGAGACTGACTAACAGTCCTACCATCAAGATATTAGCCCCTGTAAGGCTGAGAAAGAACAAGTAATGCCAGGAGGTAGGGGATTGAGGAAGAGGGAGGTTCCAAAGGGAGAGGAGTAAGATGCTTATTAATCCATAAGGGAGGGAGAGGAGGAGAAAGGTGAGGCAATAAGTTCTTAAAAGGAAGAGGAGATGCAGGAGGAAAAAAGAGAGAATTACTTTTGGGGAAAGCGAGGTTGATTCCCGGCTAGAGGTAAGAAGGAGGGAGGTAGCAGTTGTCAGTAGAAAGAAGGAGAAGCCCAGCACGAGGAGGGAGAAGCCAGCGCTTCCCAAGCGGAGAGCGGGTGTTCGCGGGAAGGAGCTTTGGAGGGCGAGGGAGGTGATTTCTGCGAGTAAGTAGCCGATCCCTACAGTGCCAAAAGAGAAAGGAAGAATTCTCCAGAGGGTTTTTCGATAAAACTCCCAGGAGGCTTCCAGTAAAGGGTTCAAACCCATATTTCAATACTACTAGGGTGCGGTGAAAACCTGTAAGAAGACAATTCCCTGCATTTCTACTCTTCTCCCGTTAGCTCCGGTCCCAGCTCACCAGATTCTAATTTCTTCTTGCAGTCCAGGCAGACATATTGGAACTCTGACCGTACCCCCGAAAGGGGGCGAGCTGGCATTAATTTGGCTCGAGAACGCAGAACCGTTCGCCCACAGATGTTGCAGGTGGTATAGCGGTCTCTTAAGATCATTTCTCGGGGGCCTAGGTAATCCTCTTCCATTGCCATCGAGCTAACGCCTCCTTATTTCTCAGGATTTTTCATCGTTTCCGTAGCATAGTTGAGCTACTGTTAGGATGTGACGAGAACCCGCCAGCATAGGAAGGCCCAAGAAACCTTTCCTTGTGGAAACCCCCTTCTCCTTCCAGTATTATACCCTGGTTACAGCCAAGGGATTTGGGCCTGGGTGAAATGGTTGCGTAAAGACCTTCTAAGTTTAATCTCTGCGGAGATTCTCTCCTTTGGGTTTACCTCAGCGTCAATGCGATAGACCACTTTACCAGCATCCCCTCCTATAGGTCCTCGGAAAGTAAGGCGGAAAATCATCTTCTGGTCTACAGTTTCACAAGCAACTTCTTCCACCACCTGGGCAACTCTCTCTTCCGGGACCTCCGCTGAAGTGCCGACCTCTAAGTTCAAGAGGTATCTGCCTCGGGAGAAGTTGGTCACAGTGCCAATATCGCCATTGGCTAGGATGTTCAATCGCCCGGCATCATCCCGGATCCGGGTGATGCGGAGACCGATTTCCTCTACTACCCCGGTGATATTACCGATGGCAACATAGTCTCCTACCGCGAATTGATCCTCCAACAAGAGGAAGAAACCACTGATAATGTCTCTTACCAATCGTTGAGCACCAAAGCCGATAGCAAACCCGGCTACCCCGGCAGTAGCGACAATGGACCCCGGATCGAGGTTGGGGAAAAGTACTTTGAGCAGAAGGAGGGAGGCGATGAAAAGGAGGGTGTAGCGTAGGCCGCTTAAACTCAGGGTTTCTAGGGTTTTTAGCCGGGCTATTTGGCCCGGAGAGGAGGGGGGAAGGCGTTCTATGAGAAGATGGAAAGAGCGTCGGATGAAAAAACTTAAAAAGCGTCGGGAAACCCAGTAGAGGATCAAAATTTTAAGAATTTGCCAGAAAGCCTCTACCCCCGTTTTTAAATAGGGTTTCCAGAGTTCGTTGGTAAGAAGATCAACCATTTTCTTTTCAAAGGGTTACAAGTATGCTTCCGAATCCTAAGAATAATCAGGACAAGAGGCAAAGTATGGACAACGTGGGAGCTCTCATAGGTTTTGGCAGGATAGACAGGAGTTTAATTCCCCCTCTAGATTTTGAGCAAATTCGGTAAGGTCTTGAATCGTTGTCCAGAGCTGGTACCTGCGGTAAAGGTCTTCCTCTTGAGTGACAAACAACCAGACTTCGGCTTGTCCATCGCCAACTAAATCGAGGGCTAGAAAGAACCAGTCTTCATCTAAGGGGGCTATTTGAAGGGAGGGAGGTATCTTAACGGAGCCGAGGGTCAAAGATTGTTGCTCTAACAGAGGAAGCTGTTTCAAAAGATGACAGAGAACCCTAATCTCTTCCAGGCCTAGAGAGCCCACAAGGGAGTAAGGGGGGTCTCCAACGGCCAACCGGCATTCCAGCCATAAGGAAGGGCTTATATCTTCCTCCTCTGGAGAGAGGGGGCTGAGGTTTTCGGTTTGCTCTTCTTCGTATTCTTCAGGCCCCAGGAGATCGAGCCTTAAGGGGATAGTGGGCGTTTCCTCAATATCGGGCACTGCACGGAGAAGTAGGGTTGCCATTCTTCAACACCTGTCCTCTTCTATGATATAATGGATAGGCCCCCTAGAGGTAGTAGAGGTATCTCTTGTGGATTGAGGAGGAAGAGGATCGCGATGATGCGGAAGCGGGTACTGGCTGCGATGAGCGGCGGGGTGGATTCTAGTGTTGCAGCTGCTCTTCTGGTTCAGCAGGGTTATGAGGTGATCGGCGTAACGATGCAGCTTTGGCCTGCTGACTTACCCCAAAATTATGAGAGCGGTTGCTGTTCCCTCTCTGCGGTAGAGGATGCTCGTCGAGTGGCTCGTACCCTGGGAATCCCCCATTATGTGATGAACTTCCGCCAGATTTTTGACCGAACGGTGATTCAGAATTTCGTCCAGGAGTATCTTCAGGGTCGGACTCCAAACCCCTGCGTTCGGTGTAATCAGTTTGTTAAGTTCTCCGCTTTCCTCGAGAAAGCCCGGGAGCTAGGATGTTCTTATATTGCCACCGGTCACTACGCCCGGATTAAGTATGACTCGGAGCAGAGCCGTTACCTCCTGCTTAAAGGGCTGGACCCGAGGAAGGATCAGTCTTATGCCCTACATATGCTGACACAAGAGCAGTTATCTGTTTCTTTGTTCCCTCTGGGAGAGTTGACCAAGGACCGGACGCGAGAGATCGCTAGAGAGTTAGGATTAGTCACTGCTAATAAGCCGGACTCTCAGGAAATTTGCTTTGTGATGGATAGGAACTACGGGGGTTTTGTCGCCTCTCGGGCGCCTTGGGGGGTTCGGCCTGGGAAAATTGTGGATCAGCAGGGGAAGGTACTTGCTGAGCATCCGGGGATTGTTTTCTACACTATTGGCCAACGTAAGGGCTTAGGGCCGGGCGGATGGGCCAAGCCCCTTTATGTCACCGAGATTCGACCGTCTACGGGGGAGGTTGTTGTGGGGCCACAGGAAGCTCTCCTCAAGCGTGGATTAGAGGCAGAGAACTTCAATTGGATTCTGTTTCCTCCTCAGGGAGATTGGATTCCTGTTACTGCGAAGGTCCGCTATGCTATGAAGGAGGTTCCCGCTAAGCTTCGGCCGTTACCTGGTGGGAGAGCGGAAATCTTTTTTGAGGAGCCTCAGCGGGCCATTACTCCTGGTCAGTCGGTGGTGTGTTATCAGGGGGATGTCGTGGTCGGCGGAGGCACTATTAAGAGGGCTTTCGACGAAGGCTCGCCCGGAGCCTGAAAGAGTTTTCCTGCCTCTCTCAGAATTTGCAGAGGTCGGTAGTTAGGTTTACCCCAACTCCTGTGGAGATGGGAGACACGTAGGGGCAGGTTACAAACCTGCCCCTACTGGTTTCCTAGGGGAAGGCGTTAAGGTCTTTCCTTTGGATGACAGGTTTTTAACCTACCCCTTTGGGCTACACGCTCCCTAGGATGTGAAGCAGGTCTAACCTTTCACTCTTTCTCTTTGCTATTCCAGAGTAATTTCCACCACTTTTCCCTCAGCACTGGATATCTTAAGGATTTGCCCATCCGGAACCTCAGTAAGGCTCTGCAAAAGGTTTGGGAGGTTTATCTCTTGGGCACCCTCGGCGGAGGGGATTGGAAGCATCTTCTTTGGCACAAACTGCAGAGCAAAGGAAGCCAAAGCTAAGGGGAGTTTTAAGCAGACCTTATTCCCTTCCGGCGTTGTAACGGAGAGTTTGAGAATTCGTTTCTCTGAGGAGAGGGTATTTTGGGGAGGAGCCAATTCACCCTGGGAAGGAGCAGGTGGGATTGCTGGCGGAGAGGATCTCCCTAGAGCGGATAAGAGCTCTTCCCCTTGCTCAGGGGTGATTTTCCCTTCTGCAACTAGGTTGAGGATCTTTCGTCGTTCTTCAGAGGCCATCATTGTTCTTCCTTTCTCCTTCATTGTATTGGGGAGCAAAGAGATGGGGCTGGTGTCACCCTTAGCCCGGTTTCGTAGGACCCTATTCCAATTCGAGGGTAATCGCTCCGGTTGCTGATCTTAAAGCGATTTGTCCTTGCCCTTCTCCTAAAACACCTTTGAGATACTGGGGGGTTTGTTCTAAAAGGGTAATCTCTGCAGGGGCAATGATTTGACCTGCTCCGCTGAGAAGCTGGAGGCTCACGTTTGAATCTTGGGGGAGGCGTACCCTAATTTTTCCTGTAAGGGTTTCTGCCCGGAGATTCCCTGAGAAGGGGTCCTTGAAAGAGAGGTGGATATCGCCTTCGCTGGATTGCACTTCCATCTTTTCACCGCTCAAGTTTTTGGCAACCACTGTCCCCTTAAGGGTTTTCAGAGTGAGATCCCCTTTGACCCTCTCCAAACGAATGGGAGCGGATACTGTTTCAACGAGAAGTTGGGGAACTTCTATATCCTCCCCTTCTACTTCCGCATTTCCCGATTTCACTCGAACCTGATCCTCGCTTCCGGCCTTTAAACGTTCCAGCTCTACTTTGCCTTGAGCGATTTCTATTTCAATGGGGCCTTCATAATCCTTTGTCTCGATTTCGCTGTTGACTGCGACAATTTTCCCTTTCCCCTTTACTCGCATCAGAGTGATTGACCCTGAGGCGTTTTTCACCTCAAAAAGGGCTTCACCATCCGTGAGGACAAAGTGCCCCTCTGCTTGTTCAATGATCACCTCCCCTTTGATCTCCCGGAGGTTAATGGAACCTTTTTTCTGCTTTAGGATGAGAGTCCTATCCTCTGGGAGGGAAACTTGTACCTCCGCAAAGAGGGAGTGGGAGATCTCTGGAGGGCTTTCCACTCGGATAGAGGCCTTGAGGCCAGGGGTACAGGCAAGGTGAGTTTGCTGAAGTCGTTCGTGAGCGGTCTCTTGATCCTTTCCTCGAGCTCGCAGGATGATTTTTACCTGCTGAGAAGGGCCGGGGGAAGCCTCAATACGTCCCTGGGGAAGGATAACTTCTAGAGAAGAGGTATCGGGATCAAGGGGGATCACCTCCTCCCTAAGGGCCTCAACTCGCTCTCCGGCTGATAGATCGGAGAGCCATTCTTCGAGGTTTTTGCCCAAAGTTTCAGCGAAACGACTGATGTTGTTGATAAGGGGATCGATCTGAATTTGGCTGAGAAACTGGTTGATGAATTTCCCTGGGTCGAAGTGTTGTTGCCAGTCTTTCATCCGCTGTTCCCATTCCCGCATTACCTGATCCATATGGCTTCGGAACCTCTGTTGCCAGTCGGACCCAGGAGATTCCTCCTGGGCAGTAGTTTTACCTGCTTGAGAGCGTTCCTCCAAGGCGTTCAACAAGGCTTCTGCCTCTTCTGGGGTAATTTTCCCCTCTTGGAGAAGGCGCAAGATGATCAACCGCTCCTTCCGAAGGGCTTGCTCTCTTTCCCTCCGCTGATCAGACTCCTCAGTGGTTCCCTGGGTAGAAACACGAACGTCCACCTCCGAGCGTATATGGACGGGGCCATGCTCCACCTCAATAGTCGCTGGCCATTGGCCATCACCCAGAATAACTGATTGAACAACTTGGTGCCCGGTAGCCAATCTCCCTATCGGTCCGATTCCGGTGACTGAGCCGTGAGAAACCCTGAGGTTTAAGGCGACGGAGGAATGGGAAGGAAATTCTACCGTGACTGGCCCGTGAGCGTTGAGGACTTGAAGAGGGCCTGAGGGAGGGTGGGTATAGCGGAGGGTAACCGGGCCGTGGGAGTGGCGAACTGTGATCGCTCCACCGGGATTTTCGATATATAATTCTCCGAAGTCGGTCTCGGCGGTGATGTCACCTTCTACTGCCAAGAGGCGGCGGTTTCCGTGCTCTCCGCGGAGGAGAACCCTCCCTTCCGCTTTTTGGAGACGGAGGTTCCCATGATCCTTCTCAATGTCTGCCTCTTTGACCTCAAGGATTTCCACATTGCCATGCTCGTGGGAGAGTTGCAGAGGCCCTGTTCTCTCAATAGTAGCGTTTCCAAAAGAATGATCCGCTTCTATCCGGAGGGTTCGGGGTACCCGCAGGTACCAGTTAATCTCAAAGCGGCTCGAAGGTCCGAAAACGATGGTGTGGGGAGTTCGAACCTTCAAAAAAAGGCGATGGTCTTCTTGCCGGTCCTCTAGGGAAAGCTGGTCTAACCAAGATCGGGCAATGGCTTCATCCTCAGCCCATACCAGCTTCTCAAGCTCCAAATGAACCTTGGGTTCATCAGTACCGACAATTTGAACATTACCGTGGGAAGAAGTGAGGTGCAAGAGACCTTCGGGAGGAAGTTCCCATTCCTTAGTGAGGCTTTCTTTGACCAGCATTTTCTTTCCTCCTGTTAAGCAGAAGTAGGGGTTCTGAACCCGCCCTTGTCATTGGGTTTTCCCAGAAGGCGGGTTGTTTGATTTTTCTCCTCGTAGGAGGCGGAGGGCCTCCGCAACGGTAATTCGCCCCTGTTCGAGGTCCTGTAGAATCGCTAGCGGTTCAGAAGGCTCCAGGCGAGGTGCCTCGGGAGGAGAGGGAGGAGAAGTATACCCTAAGGCCTCTAGGAGGGCATCTAGCCTAGCTCTGACGGTAGGGTAGGAGATCCCGAGAGCTTTGCCCACTTCTTGAAGAACTCCCCGGCATTGGAGGAAGACTTCAAGGAAACGACGGTGTTCATCGGAGAGTTGGCAGAAGGGGCAGGTATTCTCGAAAACACCTCGAATAAGGGTTTTGCAGGAGGGGCAAGAGACCTCCGTCACTTGTAGGGGATTTGCACAAAGGGGACAGTGATACAGGATTTTAGACATAGTTCGCTAACCTCATAATAATTTTAACACATATTTCAATTTTGTCAAATTTAGGAGGAATTTTCATAGAGAATTAAAATTGATGATTTAACATATCTCAAGGACAAGTTGATTGCCCTTCTTCAGAGAAGGGGTTATGTCTATGCGCCGACAACGGTCACCAATAGGAGAGTTAGTTCATAAAGTCGCCACTGGGGCAAAGGGTTCCAAAGATCTAACGCTCCAAGAAGCCATCCAAGCGGGAAAGGCGATTCTCACGGGTTCCGCAACAGGGTGGCAAGCAGGAGCCTTGCTGGGAGCGATGCGTGTGAAGGGAGAAGCTCCCGAGGAACTCGCCGGATTTACCCTTGCTTGCCGAGAATTCTGCCAGCAACCTCCTCTATCCACCATCAATCCTCTGCTGGAGATTGGTGGGGCCTTTGATCGCTCCTCCTCGGAGTTTCAAGCGAGTCCTGTAGTGATGATAGTTACTGCCTCCCTCGGCCTCTCTTCGGTTCTCCTTGGTGATGAGACCCCTTGTCTTCCCGGAGAGACGGGACCTAAAGAATTATTGCAAGCTTTGGGGATTCCTCCCTGTCAACCCCCCGACAGAGCAGTGGAGATCCTCCGAAGGGTGGGTTGTTCTTTTTGGAATATAGAAGCTTTTTGCCCTCCGATGGCAACAATAGCCCCTTATCGGCGTAGCTTAGGAATCCGGACAACTTTTAACACTGCAGAGAAATTGTTAGACCTTTCAAAAGCGAGCTATCATCTGGTGGGGGTTTTCCACGGCCCATATCTTGAGCTGGTTGGGCGAGCTGTTCAGCTCCTTGGTTTCTCCCGATGTTTAGTCATCCAAGGCCCCAACGGTTCCGAAGACCTTTCTCCTGCAAGAGTCACTAAGGGTTTACTTGTTGAAGGCCAGGAACTTCGGCCCTATCAATTTCACCCCGAGGATTTTGGTTTACCCCGATGGACCCCGGCAGATTTGACGGTGGGTTCCCCAGTGGAGCAGGGGAAAAGGGTAGAAAAGATCCTTCAGGGAGAACCGGGACCTTGCACCGATATGGTTTTGTTAAATGCTTCTCTGAGGCTTTGGTTGGCTGGAAAGGTGGAGGATTGGCGAGAAGGGGTAGAACAAGCGCGAAAAGCTCTTAAAGAAGGATGGGCGAAAGAGAGATTAGAACTCTGGAGAAAGCTTGCTCTATCTCTAAAGGAAGAGGAGGATTAGGAAAAGTCTTCGGTAGGCGTAGGCTAAAGCCAGCGCAAAATCGGAGTTAAGATGGGGTAGGGGGTACCATCTGGACTGATTAAAACGGAAGACAAGACCGTTCTAAGAGATTACTTCAATCTGTCCAAAATAGGGAGGAAAAACAGAAGTGCCCGAATTGAAGCGGACTCCTCTATATTCTCTCCATTGCCAAAGACAGGCTCATTGGGGAGAGTTTGCGGGTTGGGAGATGCCCATTTTTTTCACTGGTATTCTTGAGGAGGCGAAACGAACCCGTCAATCTGCCGGTTTATGGGACGTTAGCCATATGGGCCGTCTGGTTATCTCCGGCCCCAGTGTTTTAAGGGATCTGGAGTACCTTACGCCAAACAATGTGGAGGGTTTAGGGGTGCACCGGGGACACTATACCTTGCTGCTGAACGAATCGGCAGGGATTTTGGATGATTGCATTCTCTTCCGCTGGGAGGAGGAGAAGTTCTATCTCGTTGTCAACGCCGGGAACACCGATAAGGATTGTCGGTGGATTCAGAGCCATCTCCATCAAGCCTCTCTTCAGAATATCACTGGGGAGACTTGTTTGCTGGCTCTTCAAGGCCCTCAGGCGGTTTCCTACCTCAATCATCTGCTGGCAGAATCTGTAGATTCTCTCCAGCCTTTTGCCGGAAGATGGGCTTATTTGGCGGGCCAACCCATTTATCTTACTCGTACAGGCTATACAGGGGAAGATGGCTTTGAAATAATGGTGGCGAGGGAGGGGGTAGAAAAGATTTGGCGTTTGTTGATTGAAGCAGGAGGAGAGGGTTTAGCTCTTTGCGGATTAGGAGCCAGAGATGTGCTTCGCATTGAAGCAGGTTATCCCCTTTATGGTCACGAAATTGATGAGAATCATCACCCTTTGGAAGCAGGCTTAGGTTTTGTCTTAAAGAAAACCCAGGGGTTTATTGGTGCCGAGGCCCTCCAAAAAATTCAGGAGCAGGGTCTTCATCGGAAGTTAGTGGGCCTTCGTTTGGCAAGCCGAAGCATTGCCCGTCAAGGCGAAACTGTTCATTATCAGGGGGAAAGTGTCGGGATTATCACTAGTGGGACTTTCTCTCCTCATTTGTCCGCCTCCATTGCTCTTGCTTATGTCCGGGCGGAGGTAGCGAAAGAGGGGACAGAGGTGATTGTGGAGAGCCCTCGGCGCCAAGAGAGGGCGGTAGTCGTTCCTTTACCCTTCTTTGATATGCCCCGGGCTCGACGCAGGAGGTAGGGTTCGAGAGCTCTTTTTCCCCCTTTAGGAGATGGTGGGGTAAAATACTTTTGGGTAGTAGGTTTAGGGGGGTCAAAGGTCGGAAGAAGAGGTTTTCCTATGAAAGTTCATCTTGTTAAGTTATATGAAGGCCCCGTCTGGAAGGTAGAGATTCTAAAGAACTTGCTAGCCAAGAACAAGGTTCCGAGTATCCTCCAGTATACACCAATAGGTCCTCCTTGGATAGGGATGGAGGGAGAAGCTGAGCTTTATATTGATGACATTACCGCCCGGGAATTAGTTCCCCTGCTGAGAGAGTGTATGGAGGCGATAGGAGAGCAATTGCCCTGGGAAAGGCAACCCTCTAAGGCGGCGAAAGGGAAAGAGAAGTGATGAAGGTTCATTCTCTCCAGAAGGTTCCCTCCCTTCGCTTTCTTTATGATCTCGCCAGGGTTGAAGGCTTCCAAGCGGTTATCCCCTCCGAGAATATTCAAAATATAGATATTCAACCCCAGCCTCCTCCTATGCCCGTCCGCTGGAAGGATTTTCCCCTGCTTTGGTGCTCTCCAGAGGGGGATCCTCGGATTGCCTTTCAGTACTATTCCCTTGGCTCTTGTCCTTCTTCCATCAGCAAGGATGTCGCCTGTGTGATGATTGCTCCGATAGACAAGGAGGAAGAGGCTTTTCAAAATTGCTCCGAGGTTGACCAGTGGTTTTTCCTCCCAGAAGAATACCTGGAGGTTTTTTATCAGCAAAGCCCTAGCAAAGGGGCTTCGCTCCCGGGAGAGGCCTTAAGTCCTTTAAGCCTTCCCCTTTTACCTCTGGCTCGGAGGGAAGAGGGTGCAGTAGTGGATAACCTCTTTTTCCCCTCGGCTATAGGGGACCTATGCCTTATAACTGTAAAAGCTCCTCTGCTAGCTCGCCGAGCTTATCCTGGAAGGTTTTTCACCCTTTCTATCTCCACCAAGGCTTTCTCTCCAGGCTACGAAGTCATTGATGATTATGAGCATTTAGCACAACATTCTTTTGGCTTCTTCTCGGAGGATTCTCACATTAGCCGGGTGCCTCTTAATCCTCTGAAGGCCTTTAAAAGTTTGTCCTCTCCTTGTGAGATTTCTCAGAAGGCGGATAATCGAGGGATTGATCTTGCAACAGGGGTCAGAAAGCCAAGTTCCTCTTTTACGCCTTTACCTCTTTCTCTCTCGGCCTTAGTGCGACCGGCTTTGCCGGAATACCTCACTTTTGGAATCAAGGTGGTAGGAGCACGGACCCGCTTTCTGGCCCGAAGGCCTAAGGGGGCTTTGGTGGATTTACTAGGGCCCTTAGGGTCTCCTGCTCCCTTTTATCGGGAAGCCCGGCACATTTTGTTGGTGGGGGGAGGCATCGGTATTCCCCCTTTGTATCCGGTGGCCGAGGTTTATATCCGGGCGGGGAGGAGGGTGACTCTTCTAGCAGGAGGCCGGACCCGTGACCAGCTTTGCCCCGGTGGGAGGTTTCTTTATCCGGAGTTTGAACAGATAGGAGTGCAGGTGATTCTTTGTATTGAGGAGGAGGAAAATCGTTTTGTAACCGATCTCATGCTTCAGTACTTAGCAGGTCAAGAGGGTGAAGGAGTTAACCTCATCTATTCCTGTGGCCCTCCTTTAATGTTGGCCAAAGTTGCCCAGATTGCGGAACAGTTCCATCTTCCTTGCTACGTTTTTTGGGAAAGTCGAATGGAGTGTGGGACTGGAGTTTGTATGTCATGTGTCGTTCCTCTTCGTAAGGAGGGGGGATGGTATTATGGCCGGGTTTGCCGAGAAGGGCCTGTTTTTGATACAAGAGTTATAGATTGGGGGAAATTTTTAAGTCGGGGGTAAAGGATTCGCGAGGTTTCGAATGAGGGCTAGAATCGTCAAGGTCTCTCGGGAAAACCCGGACCCGGAAGAGTTACAGCAGGCGGTGGAAGTTCTTCAGCAAGGGGGGCTAGTAGCTTTTCCTACGGACACCGTTTATGGGGTAGGGGCATTAATCTTTCGACCTGAGGGGATTAGACGGCTTTATTCTGCGAAGGGACGTCCTTTCAATAAACCTTTACCGGTGCTTGTCCCTAACCTGGAGAGGGTTCGGCAGATTGTGGAGGAGATTCCGGAGAGCGCCCTGACCTTGATGCAAGCCTATTGGCCTGGTCCCTTGACCTTGGTTCTCCGGGCACGACCGGTTGTTCCTGAGGAGGTCCGGGCTGGGAGGCCTACAGTAGGGGTGAGGATGCCGGATCATCCAGTTGCCTTGTCTCTCCTCAACCTCTTGCCGGAACCTTTGGCCACCCCTAGCGCGAACCCCTCGGGGCAGAAGGAAGCGACCACCGCTGAGGAAGTCCTCCAAACTCTTGGGGAAGATATTGACCTTATCCTGGATGCTGGGCCTTCGGGAGGTCTTTCCCCTTCCACCGTCTTGGATGTAAGTTCTCTTCCTCCCAAGATTTTAAGAAAAGGCCCCATTTCCCAAGCGGAGCTAGAAAGAATTTTAGGGCAAGAGGTTTCAGATGATTGCTGAGCAACCTCGTTCAGTAGAAGCAGTGCCCAAGCCGGTTCTGACGGTCCATCGGATGACTGCACCGGATTTAGAAGCAGTGGTTCATATTGAACGGACTTGTTTTCCTAGCCATTGGCCCATTAATGCCTTCCTCAATGAGCTTTCCAACCGGGCTGCTCACTATTTCGTGGCTCGTTGGGAGGGGAGGGTGGTGGGTTATTGTGGTATGTGGGTGATTATGGACGAAGCTCATATCACCACCTTGGGAGTTCTTCCTGAGTACCGGCGCAAGAAGGTAGGCGAGCTCCTTTTGTGGGTTCTCCTCGTTTCTGCCCGCCAGTTAGGGGCTCGAAGAGCAACCCTAGAGGTTCGGAAGAGTAATTTGCCTGCTATTCGCCTTTATGAGAAGTATCGTTTCCGCCAGGTGACCATCCGAAAAGGTTATTATGCCGAAACGGGGGAAGACGCTCTAGTGATGTGGGTCACGGATATTCACTCTCCAGAGTATACTCGGCACCTTCAAGGAATGTATCAGAGCTTGGTGGAGAAATCTCCGTGGTATCTTGACCTTGAGGCCTCATCTATTAACTGGGAGGGGGAAGGGAGGTTTTAATCGCGCCATAAGGGTAATTGAAGTATGAAGATCCTAGGTATTGAAACTTCTTGTGATGAGACGAGTGTAGCGGTTGTTGGGGAGGGGCCTCGGATCCTCAGTAACTGCATCGCTTCTCAGGTTCAGTGGCATCAGCAATTTGGAGGGGTGGTCCCTGAAATCGCCGCCCGCAGACATGTAGAAATCATCAATTTAATTCTTACCCAGGCTCTGGAAGAGGCCGGGTGTAGATATGAGGAGATCAGTGCTATTGCGGTAACCTCTCGGCCAGGTTTAGTAGGAGCTTTATTAGTTGGAGTTTCTGCAGGAAAAGCCTTATCTCTTGCTTTCAACCTTCCCCTGATGGGGGTGCATCACTTGGAGGGGCATATCTATTCCGGCTTTTTGGTTAAGCCAGACCTCTCGTTCCCTATCCTTTGTCTGATTGTTTCTGGGGGCCACACCGATCTTATTTTAATGAAGGGGCATGGGCAGTATGAGATCTTAGGTCGCACTCGGGACGATGCAGCGGGAGAAGCCTTTGATAAAGGGGCTAGAGCGATGGGACTTGGTTATCCTGGTGGGCCTGAAATTGATAAAAAATCGAGGGAGGGAAACCCCTCCACTTTCTTCTTCCCCCGGGCAGATTTGGGGGATACCCTCGATTTTTCCTTCAGCGGTCTCAAAACCGCTTTGCTCCGGTTCTTGAAAGAGAGGCCTGATTGGCAGGATAACCTTCCGGACCTCTGCGCTTCCTATCAAGAGGCTATTGTGGATATGCTCCTTCATACTCTCCATCGGGCGGTGGAGCAGAAGGGGGTTCGGAATGTGATTATTGCTGGGGGGGTTGCTGCCAACCGGCGCCTCAAGGCGAAGGCAGAGGCTTTGGCCCAGGAGCTCTCCCTCACCCTAGTTATTCCTCCCCCAATTTTATGCACCGATAACGCCGCGATGATTGCCACAGCAGGTTATTACCGCTATCTTCACGGCAAAATGGATGGCCTTGATCTAGAGACGGTGGCCACAGTTCCTATAGAATCCTGGTAGAGGCGAATCCCTTGGGGTATTGTGGGAAGTAATCCATTGCCTTTTGCAACCCTGTGCGGGCTTTAGGGGCCTAGCGCGCTAGGCCCCTGCTAATTCCCTCTCTCTACGCAAGCTAAACCCTGTGGTTCTGTGGTTAAGGCTATCCCCCCAAATCCTCTCCTTGAGTAAGGTATCCTTTAAAGTAAAAGGGGAGGAAGGAATTTTCCCGCTCATCAAGAAAAAGATATTGGCCTCACCGGAGAGGGTGATTCGTTTGAGTGCTCCATCTCCCCGGAAGGGAGATTTACCCAAGGGGTGAGGAGAAAGCCAGGCTTTGGGGTTGTTCCCAAAGCTTAGGCCTTAACCGGGATGCTTCATCTCGGTGGAAACCAAGAAGTATCTGCTAGAGGAGGAGTAAGGTGAGAAACTCCCCAGGATGGTTGGCCTGCCTTTGGATTGTAGGCCTTTACCTGATTGTTGCCCCCTCTATCTCCTACGCCCAAGCTCCTGTCTTGCAAGGCTTGCGAGGAGATTACTATGAATGGGACCCCGGTTTAGGAGGGACTCCTGATCGTTTGGAGGTCTTCAAACCGGAAAATCTGGTCCTCTCTCGAATTGACCCTGTTGTGAACTTCGGATGGGGAGGGGGCCCTCCCGATCCTTTTGTGCGAGCGGACCAATTTGCGGTTCGCTGGACTGGTCAGGTCATTGCTCCGAGCACGGAGGAGTTTACTTTCTCTATTGTAGGGGACGATGGAGTGGTGCTTTGGCTGAGCGATAAACCTATTGATCCCCAAAACCCTGGAGACCCCATCACCGACCCCGGAGGGTGGAAGCTTCAAGGGGATACCGAGTACACTTCGGACCCTATCCCTTTGGAGAAGGGAAAGAAGTACTACCTAATGTTTGAGATGTACGAGAATGGAGGGGGTGCTACCGCTCGCCTCCGTTGGGAAAGTCCTTCTATGCCCAAACAACCCATTCCCGCCAGCCAGTTGATCCCAGCGATTGATCCTAATGATAAGACCCCTCCGAATACGATCAATGATCTCAAGGTGACTGAGACCACGGTAAGCACGGTCACCCTAACCTGGACTGCTCCCGGTGGCGATGCGGATCAGTATGATCTTCGGGTTAGCTTTGTGCCTATCACCGAGGAGAACTTCTCGAAAGCCCGAAGAATCCGAGCTCCTCGACCCGCGTCAGCGAATACGAAGGAGACTTTTACCGTTCTAAGCCTTGACCCGCTTCAGAGCTATTACTTTGCCATTAAGGCGGTTGACAAAAATTTGAACGCTAGTGCTCTCTCCAATGTGGTGAACGCGAACACTTTAGGCGGCGACATTGGCGATGGCCTGAAGGGAGAGTATTACGAGTGGGATCCCGGATTAGGGGGAACACCAGATCGTTTAGATGTCTTCCAAAAGGAGAATCTGAAGCTCACCCGAATTGACCCCGTTGTTAATTTTGGCTGGGGCGGGGGATCTCCAGATCCCTCAGTTCGGGCAGATCAGTTTGCGGTTCGCTGGACCGGCTTGGTGAAGGCTCCAGCTTCTGAAGAGTTTACTTTCTATATAGTCGGGGATGATGGTGTGGTCCTTTGGCTGAGTGATAAACCCATTGACCCTCAAAATCCCGGAGATCCGATTACCGATCCAGGCGGTTGGCGACTCCAAGGGGATACGGAGTATAAGTCGGAACCCATTAAACTGGAGAAGGATAAGAAGTACTACCTGATGTTTGAGATGTATGAGAATGGTGGGGGAGCCACAGCCCGTCTGCGATGGAGTAGTAATTCCTTTCCTAAGCAGGCGATTCCTCAGGCTTTCCTCTTTTCTAAAGAAGGCCTCAAACTCGGTAGGGTGAGTGGATTGGTTACCGATCCTCAGAACAAACCTATCGCCAATGCGGTGGTAACGATTGCCGCGGCAGATCGAAAGGTGATTACTGCTACGGATGCCCTCGGTTTCTACTCCGCCTTAATGCCAGAGGGTAAAGTGGACGTCTCGGTAGAAGCGACAAACTTAGAGGCTCTTCAGTGGTTCGGGGGTCAGGGATCGGTGGAGGTAAAAGGAGGAGAGCTTGCCCTCCTTAACTTCACTCTGACTCCTAATGACTTTATCCAGAACCTCGTGCTGGAGGAGAACTTTGATAAAGGGAACACCCGAGGGTGGAAGACGGATGTTCCCGAGAGTAATCCAGGGAAATGGGAGTTTGCTGATGGGAAGCTCAAGGCTTCCAACTCGGATCGAGGAGGAGTTGTTGCAGAAGCTTTTGACCGAGTTTTCCTCCCGGATGTCGGCTCGGACCTGCTGATGACGGTGAAAATTACTCCGTTGAAGATCGGAGAAGGGCCTTTTGTCCGAATAGGTTTAACTGCCCATGATCAAGGTGGAGAGTTCCCAGGTGATAGGAAATGGCTCCTCCTGTGGGGCAAGGTCCGGGATAACCCCTTGGGGTTAGCCCTTTTAGAGGAGGCGGTTGCTTGGCGTAATGAGAACTTGAATGTCCAGCTGGAGATGGGCAAGACCTATAACTTCAAGTTCCTTACCTTCGGTCTTCGGGCTTTGGGGAAAGTTTGGGAGGATGGAACTCCTGAGCCGGCGGAGTGGCAGGTTCGAGACAACTTCGGGTCGAACAATGGTGGTGCCAAAGGGATCGCTTTGGTTGGAGTAGGGGCAGACGCGCTTTACGACGACCTGAAAGTCTTTACTTTGGTCAAAGGGGAAGCGAAGCCTCCTGCTCTACCACAGATTCTCTGTGGTGATGCCAACCAGGATGGAAAAGTGGCAGTCCCCGATGCGATTCTGGCCTTGCAAATTGCTGTGGGAACAAGGAAAGCCACTGATGCCCAACTGTCTGCCCTTGACTTCAACGGTAATGGTAAGGTGGATATTAGCGAAGTGATTCTCGTTCTGAGGAAAGCGGTGAATCCTGCCTTCAAAGTGACTGGCAAGGCGTGTCAGTAATTTCTATGGTGGTAGGGGCGCCTGGCCAGGCGCCCCTACCTCTCACCCTAAACCCTCTAGCAGATAGGAGGGGTCTGCTAGAGTAGAAAAAATCTCTTTGAGAGGGAGGAGCTTATGAAAACCTGGGTTTACCTCTTCTCACTTCTCTTGACGCTCTGTTTTGTGTTCTCCACTAGCATCTCCTACGCCCAAGCTCCTCGTCTTCAGGGGCTTCGCGGAGAGTACTATGAATGGGACCCGGCATTGGGAGGTGTTCCTGACCGGGCTGATGTCTTCAAACCCGAGAATCTGAAAGTTGTTCGTTTGGACCCCACCGTCAATTTCGGTTGGGGAACGGGACAACCCGATCCCGATGTTCGGGCAGATCAGTTTGCCGTCCGATGGACCGGTCAAGTAGTCGCTCCAACTACTGATGATTATACCTTTTTCGCTGCTGCTGATGACGGCGTCCAGCTTTGGGTGAGTGATAAGCCGATAGACCCCGAGAATCCGGGGGACCCCATTATTGACCCTGGAGCTTGGAAACTGCAGGGGGAGACCGAGTATAAGGCTCTTGAACCTATTAAGCTGGAGGCTGGAAAAGCTTACTACATTATGATGGAGATGTACGAGAATGGAGGGGGAGCAGCTGCTCGCTTGCGATGGAAACCCACTCAGGGGGTAAAGCAGATTATCCCTGCTTCTCAGCTGATCCCAGCTGTAGAAGACCCCAATGATACCACCCCTCCAGCACCTGTCTCTGACTTGGCGGTCCTTTCAACTTCTCCCACGATTGTGGAACTCTCTTGGACTTCTCCTGGGGGAGACGCAATGCGATACGACGTTCGCTACAGCGTCTTTCCCATTACCGAGGAGAATTGGGCCAATGCTCGACAAGCCTCCGGTGAGCCTAAGCCCTCCTCAGCGGGGACTAAAGAGACTTTTAAATTGGGAGGCTTAGACCCTATCCAAAGCTACTACTTTGCGGTGAAGACAATAGATAAAAACTTTAATGTGAGTGTACTCTCCAACCTGGTGACAGGAACAACCCCAGGTGGAGAAATCGGGGATGGCCTTAAGGGAGAGTACTACATCTGGTCCCCTCGATTGGGAGGTGTGCCAGATCGAACAGATGTCTTTACCCCGGATAACCTCAAGTTGACCCGGATTGACCCCACAGTGAATTTTGGTTGGGGAGGCGGAACTCCTGCTCCTGGAGTTCGAGGGGATAATTTTGCTGTCCGTTGGAGTGGCTTGGTCAAATCTCCCGTCTCTGAGGAGGTGACTTTCTTCGCCGCCGCTGATGACGGAGTGCGTCTCTGGGTGAGTGAGAAACCAATTGACCCTGATATAGACAATCCCATCGTTGATGCCTGGAGACTCCAGGCAGAAACCGAATATGCTGCGGATCCGATCAAGCTCGAAGCGGGCAAAAAGTACTATATCCTTATGGAGATGTATGAAAATGCTGGAGATGCGTCTGCCCGTCTGCGCTGGGCGAGTGCGTCTATCCCCAAACAGATCATCTCCCAAGCCTTCCTCTTCTCCAGTGAGCAGGTGCCTAAGTTCGGCCGCCTCTCTGGAACCGTGGTGGATGCCGAGAAGAAACCGATTAGCCGGGCAAGCGTAACTGTTAAGAGCGGTGAGCAAACTTACTCCCTCCGCACGGACACGGCGGGTTATTACACGCTCCTGATCCCGGTGGGTAAGGCTGAGATTACGGTGACTTTTGGAGATCTCACCGCTCAGGCCACGGTAGAGATCAAAGCGGATCAGATTACTGTGCAGGACTTCACCCTTGTTCCTCCTGCCCCGGCTCCCGGTCCTGCGCCCACTCAAGTTTGTGGGGATGCCAATGGGGATGGGAAGGTAAACCTAGCGGATGCCATCCTCGCCCTCCAGTTTGCAGTAGGTTCTAAGAAGCCCACAGAGGCGCAGATTCCTGGCTTGGATCTCAACGGAGACGGGAAGATCCAGCTGGGGGAGGTGATTCGGGTTCTGAGGAAAGCAGTCAATCCTCAGATTGTCTTGGAAGGACCGAACTGTGTAAAGGGATAATCCCCTAAGTAGGGTGGGGCGTTGAGGCATCGCAACTTAGGGGAGCTCGGGATTTAGCAATAGCGGGCAACTGCTTGCGACGCCCCACCCTTGCTCCTTCTTCTTTCCCACTACAATCAACTTTCTTATCTTTTTACTTTTTCGATGTCTCGTTATTCCCTTTCTTCAACTCTTCCAGGATTTTAACCACGTCTTCACCATGGGTTCGAACGTTTACCTGTTCGTCAATCCGACGGATAATCCCCTTGGGGTCAATGAAGAAGGTAACTCGTCGAGCATAGTTGCCTAGGGGGGCTAGGACTCCGTAGTTCCGGGCTACTTTCCTCTCTTCGTCGGCCAGCAGATGGAAATTCAGCTTCTCTTTCTCCGCAAAAGCCTTATGGGATTCGACCCCTTGGACACTAATGCCGAAAAGCTTGGCACCTAAAGCCTCGATCTTCTCTCTCGCATCCCGGAGAGAGCGCACTTCTAGCGTTCAACCTGGAGTAAAGTCACCCGGATAGAAGGCTAAAATAGACCAAGACCCTCTTAATTGCTTCAGAGTATAGGTTTTGCCATCCTCTGCTTGAAGTTTGAAGTCGGGAGCAGGTTCTCCTACTTTAGGCATTTTAGCTCGGATCTCCTTACTTTTTTGTTGGGCAAGGGTGTACCCAATACCAATGAGCATAATCAGCAGGAGGATAACCAAAGTCTTATGGTTGAGCATCTTTTAGTCTCCTTTCTGTGCCAAGGATAGGGTAGAGTTTTTGGGGAGTAGGGGTTTCGCAGGTTATGCTCTTACAGGATGGGCTACCCCCTGCATATCCTGGTAGTGGTTTCTGGTCTCCCTCTCCCTCAATATACCCTCTTTTGGGGGTATTTCTTGTGCTAAGTGATGTGGTTTCTGGTCTCCCTCTCCCTCAAGGGGGGAGGGAGACCTTCCCCCCTTGGCGCAGGCTTTAGCCTGCGGTTACCCAAACTACCAGACCCCTAGGGTGCGATCCCTGACGGCCCGTAGGGGCACCGCAACGCTGTACCCCTACAAGGGACTAGCCCGCCTCCATCCTGGGGATATCCTTTTTCAATTTTGCAATTATCTTTTCCTCTTAATTTAAATTTTTCCTTCTCGTATGTCTCTCGACTTTGATCTAGGCATAGAGAGGATTTCAAGGAAAGAGGGGTTTCTTTGTCGAATCCTTAAAAATGTAATGAGGGAGATGGTGTTTCTGGATACTACCTTTGAGCGCCGGAGAAAGCCTTATGGTGTTTATGGACTCCTCCTATTTGTTTCTGCCATTTATCTATTAAGTGTTAGATTGTTATACTTCGAGGTTTTAAGGTACGGTTTTGTTCCCTCTCGGCCGGATCCCGCAGCTTTCTTATGCTCCCTCTTTTTGCATAGTGGTGTTAGCCATCTGTTGATTAATCTCCTCTTACTATGGCTTTTTGGAAGGGATGTAGAGGAGGTGATCGGTTCTCTAGCTTTTATAGCCCTTTACCTGACGGGAGGGATTGTCGGGGTGATGGTTCAGGGATTTGCGACCCTTTTGTTCCTCCCCCAGCTTGAAACCCTTCCTATCGTAGGGGGGTCGGCCTCGGTGTCAGCTGTTCTGGGCGTTTACGCGGTGAGGTTCTCCTATCAACGGATCTTATTCCACTTCGATGGAACACTTTTTAAAAGGGAGATTCACCGGGAATTTCCAGCCAGCTACCTTTGGGTTCCCCTCCTTCTCCTCCAGATTGGAGGAGCGGTTGGTAATTTATTTGGGAGAGTGGATCCTGTGGCTTACTGGGCGCATCTGGCCGGTTTTCTGTTTGGAGTCATCTATGGGGAAGCCTTGGGCTTAAGGAGAGAGTGTCTGAAAGAAGGGTTTCAACTGAAGATTCAGAGAAGTAAGCGACAGAATAACCTAGCCGAGGCTCGAAAGTGGCTTCAGAAGGCCCTTCAGCTTGACCCACAAGATCCTCGCTTCCTTCTTGAGCAGATCTCCCTGGAAGACCCTCTTTTAGAGAGGCAGAAGATGAATACTTTTTTAGAGCAAAGCCTCTCTTCTTCGACAGGAAAAGGACCTCGGCCCTTGATACTTATTACTGGGTATCTCATGGAGAGGGGTTACCTGGAGGTGATAGAACCCATTCTCCTTTTAAGGTTATGTAGGCAGCTGATCGAGTTCAAGGAGGGGAAGCTGGCTTTGACTGTAGCCCAAAGCCTCTTGCGGAGGTTGACGCAAACTCCTCTGGATCCCTCTCGAAATTGGGAGGAGATAGGGGGAGAGACCCTCTATCGTATTGGCCAGGCCTGGAATCTTTTGGGGAATAGGTCCTCCGCTGATAAATCCTTTCAAACTTTGATCCAGCAGTACCCTGGCACCCTTTGGGCACAGAAGGCTCTTCGGGAAAGGGAGAAGAGGCATTAAGGGAGTTTTCATTCTAGAACTTCCTTTTCTATGGAATGGAAAGGAGGAGACTCTTGGAAGATCTACCTCAACGTATTCTAGGAAGCACACGAGTTTTGGCGGTTATCGGCGATCCCATCGAACATTCCTTCTCTCCTCCAATGCATAATCGGGTGATTCAGCACCTGGGATTAGATTTAGTCTATGTTGCTTTCCGGGTGAAGCCAGAGGCGATTTCCTCAGCGATAGCGGGAATGAGAGCACTCCAAATTTTAGGGATGAATGTGACGGTGCCCCACAAACAGGCGGTCATCCCTTACCTGGATGAGGTTTCGGAGGAAGCCCGCATTGTTGGTGCGGTTAATACCATCCATAACCGGGAGGGGGTTTTGGTCGGTTATAACACGGATATTTACGGCATTCAATCCGCTTTGCGCTATACTGCTCAGTTGGATCCTCTACCCTCGGTAGTGGCTCTTCTAGGAGCCAGTGGGGCAGGGAGAGGGATTCTGTATGCCATCGCCACCCAACCGGAGGTCCAGGAAATAAGGTTATTTAACCGGACTCTGGCTAAAGCCGAAGATCTGGCCCGGGAAATGGAGGAAGTGACGGGGAAACGAATCTTACCTTTGCCTTTGGAGGCTTCCTCCTTGAAAACTTATCTCCCAGGCTGTGGATTGCTGATCAACGCTACCTCCGTGGGGATGTATCCCAAGGTAGATGAATCTCCCGTCCCTAACCCCCAACTGTTGGATCCGGAGATGGTGGTTTATGATGCGGTTTTTAACCCCTTAGAGAGCCGGTTGGTGAAAATGGCCAGGGCACGGGGATGTGCGGCTTATGGTGGGTTGGATATGTTGGTTTATCAAGGAGCAAAGGCTTTTGAAATCTGGACGGGGGTTTTCCCCTCGGTGGAGATAATGAGGTCTGCTGTCCTAGAGGTGGCTACTTTGCGGGGAAACTTGTTTTAAAAAAAGAACATTAACCTTCACTTATTGTCCAGAGCCTCTGGTGGTGAACCGAGAGAAGAATTCAAAAAGGGGCGATGTATGGTTATCTCTTCCAGCAACTTTTTAAGGGGTGCCAAAAACCGCTACCATCCTCGATCTTATAAACGTATCCTTTGTGTTTTCCCGCGGTATGTTCCTTCCTTCGGCACTTTCCAGTATGCTTATCCCTTAATTCCAGGGGTTCGTGCTTTTATGCCTCCCCAAGGGATCCTCACTGTTGCCAACTATCTTCCTCGGGAATGGGAGGTTCGCTTTGTCGATGAGAATATTCAACCGGCTAAAGAGGCCGACTTCCTTTGGGCAGATGCGGTGTTTATTAGTGGAATGCACGTTCAACGAGAAGAGATTTGCTCTATTAACGCCCGTGCACATCGGTATGGAAAAGTTACTGTATTAGGAGGTCCTTCTGTCTCGGCCTGCCCTGAATACTACCCGGAGGTGGATATCCTCCATATCGGTGAACTTGGCGATGGCACTGATGCGCTCATTGCTTATCTCGATTCAAGCTTGCACCGGCCCCCTCAACAGGTTCGCTTTACTACCACTCGGAGATTACCTCTTACCGAATTCCCTTCACCTGCCTACCATAAGGCACCGATGAGGAGGTATTTTTTAGGAAGTCTTCAGTTCTCTAGCGGTTGCCCCTTTCAATGTGAGTTTTGTGATATTCCTGAACTTTATGGTCGAAATCCTCGGTTGAAAAGCCCGGAACAAGTGCTTCAGGAGCTAGAAACGATGATCGCCTCGGGAGGGCCTGGGGCGGTCTATTTTGTGGATGATAATTTTATTGCTAATCCTAGAGCGACTCGCCATCTTCTTCAGCATCTCATTGAGTGGCAGAAAAAACGAGGATACCCTGTGGAGTTTGCTGGCGAGGCTACCCTTAACATCGCCCAATTTCCCGATATTTTAGAAAAAATGCGTGAGGCCTACTTCACCACCCTTTTCTGCGGTATCGAAACTCCGGAAGTCCAAGCTCTCCAGGCGATACACAAAGAGCAGAATTTACGTCTGCCCATTCTGGAAGCGGTGCGTATCCTCAACTCTTACGGGATCGAGGTAGTCTCTGGGATTATATTAGGACTGGATACCGATACTTTAGAGACCCCTGATCACATTATTCGGTTTATCCACCAGTCCCAAATTCCGATGTTGACCATTAATCTCCTTTATGCCCTGCCCAAAACTCCGCTTTATCGTCGCCTTGCTCGGGAAGATCGCTTGATAGAAGATCCCTACCGGGCCTCTAATGTGAAATTTCTCCTGCCCTATGAGACAGTTCTCGGAATGTGGCGTCGGATTATCGCGGAAGTGTATCATCCCGACCGATTACTTCAGCGTTTCGCCTATCAAACTCGAAATACTTATCCCAATCGGATAACCCCTCCCCGCCACGTGAGGTTATCCCAAGTCCTCTTTGGTTTGCGTATCTTGGCCCGTGTTCTCTTAAAAGTAGGTTTTGCCTCATCCTACCGCAGATCTTTCTGGAAAATCGCCGGTCCTCTTCTCAGAGAGGGCCGGATTGAAGAAGTGATTCACATCGGTTTGGTAAGCTATCATCTCCTTCGCTTTGCCCAAGATTGTCTTGATGGTTCTGCCGAAGCCTGTTTTTATGCTGATCCCTCTCGATCTGCTTTTTCGATCGTAGGACAATCTCGGTGATTTTTGTCCGGGTTGCCGAAATTCCCTTCATCTGTTAAACTGCCCATCGGTAGGAGTAAAACCCTCAGTCTAGGGTGCTTTTTGCTTCACCTTCATCCCTTCCGAAAGTACTCAAAGGGTGCAATTCATTGCGTCCCAACTTTTACTCCTTTTTAGTTTAGTCTATCAAACTGAGAAAGGAGCTTGTTATCAATGGCTGAAGAGAAAACCATCCGTTGCGCAGTCATCGGTTATGGCGGAGCCTTCAACATGGGGAAAGGCCACGCTAATTGGATGAACTCTACCCCGGGTTTAAAGTGTGTCGCTATTTGTGACATTGACCCCGCTCGTACTCAGGCGGCCCAGCAGGATTTCCCCGAGGTCCAAACCTTCAATGATGTGGATACTATGCTGAAAGAGGCAGAGATTGATCTGGTCACCATTGTCACTCCACACAATACTCACGCTCCACTGGCTTTAAAGTGCCTGGAAGCTGGAAAACATGTCATTACCGAGAAGCCGATGTGCATTACTGTTGAGGAAGCCACCCAGATGATTGAGACCGCAAAGCGAAAGGGAGTAATGCTCTCCACCTTTCACAACCGCCGTTGGGACGGTGACTTTATGGCCCTTCGGGATGTCATCCGAAAGGGAGTAATCGGCGAAGTTTTCAGTATAGAAGCCTATGGAGGCGGGTACGGGCATCCGGGTTATTGGTGGCGTTCGGATAAGGCGATTTCTGGAGGAGCGATGTATGACTGGGGTGCCCATTATATTGATTGGATCTTGAACCTGATCCCCCAAAAGATGGTCAATGTTACCGGTTTCTTCTATAAGCTGGTTTGGCATGATGTGACTAATGAGGACCACACGGAGGCCATTATTCGCTTTGCTAATGGAGCCAAGGCCGAGCTCCAGATGTCTCACATCTCTCGAGTGGGGAAACCTCGCTGGCGTATTCTGGGTACTAAAGGAGCGATTCTGGATGAGGGGAAGGGGAGCTTCACCGTAGTAACCGAAGTGAACGGTCTCACTGCCCAAGCAGAGGTTAAATATTACAGCAGTGATTGGTCAGCCTATTACCGAAATATTGCTGGCCATTTGCTGAGGGGAGAGGAGCTGATCGTTAAGCCTGAAGAAGCACGTCGGGTGATTGCAGTAATGCAAAGCGCGGAGAAATCCTCGAAAACAGGTCAAGCGGAACCCGTTCCTTACGAAGATTGACCCAGTTCCTATGGGGGCGCGGAGTGTTAACTTAGAGTTTTACCTCCGCTCTCGTTACAAAGTGCGGGAGCGAAGAGTGTCTATTGGCCCCTTCGATTTCTCCCTCCTCGGCCCGGAAACGATGGACGCGTTGATTACCCCGGACACCGATCCGGAGAGACTCCCCTATTGGGCGGACCTCTGGCCTTCCGCTTATGGTTTGGCTCAATGGATTTGGGATTTTCGAGGGGAATTGAAGGGGCCTCTTTTGGAGTTAGGCGCTGGGTTAGGGCTCCCCGGTCTTGTGGCAGGAAAGGTTGGCTTTTGGGTCCTTCAAACCGATTATGAGGAGCCAGCGATGGCTTTTGCCCGGTTGAATGCTCACCGAAACCGGGTGAAAACAGTCCAACAGGTAGTGATGGACTGGAGGTCTCCCAGTTTGAAGAGGCCCTTCCCCACGGTCATTGGCTCTGATATTCTTTATGCTCCGGAGTTACACTCGGCTTTAGGCCATGCCCTGGATCATTTGCTGGTGGAGGGAGGGCGATTGCTGATTTCAGACCCTTGGCGATCCTTCGCCCTCGATTTCATCGCTTTACTGGAGGAGAGGGGTTGGAGTTTTCGCCTTTGGGAAGTGCCTACAGACCAAGGAGTGATTTTGGTCTACGATGGGGTAAAATAGGGGCCAATTGAATTGCGCTGATCCAGAGTAATCTTGGTCCATAAAGGTCAGAAACCCCTCTTCTCGCTCATCGCTTCTTCAGAGGCTTTTTCGCAGGCTCCCCTGGTTTGCGCGGGTAGCGGAGGGGAGTAGGAAAAACCTTGCGAACAAGGTAGATCAGTCGCCTGCCCTCTCCTCCAGGGAGTACTCCCTCCCATCGCGTTTCCAGAACTCCTCCCAGTTCGGCCAGAGCATAAGAGGCCTCGGCTAGCTCCTCCTCTCCTTTAGGGCCTTTTAGAGCGATCAATAGGCCTCCTACTTTGACTAAAGGTAAGGAGTATTCTAGAAGGACCGGAAGCTCCGCTACTGCTCTTGCAGTGGCGTAATCATACTGCTCCCGGTGAGCAGGGTCTTGGCCCAACACTTCTGCTCGGGCGTGAAGGATCTGGGTGTCTTTCAGTTCTAGGCAACGGACAAGATGTTCTAAAAAGCGAATCCGCTTGAGTTGGCTATCTACCAGGGTGACTTTTAGGGAGGGTTGAAGAATTTTTAAAGGAATCCCCGGAAAGCCGGCTCCGGTGCCGATGTCTATCAGCTGTTTATCGGGTTCTAAGGAAACCGCTTTCACAACCAGCAGAGAATCCAGGAAGTGTTTAATAACGATGTCTTTAGGAGAAGTGATCGCGGTGAGGTTCCCTTTCTGATTCCAACGGAGGAGCTCTTGAAGGTACACTCCGAAGGCTTTTAGGCCGTCTTCCGAGAGGAGGATACCTTCCCTGGTCAAACTTTCTAGCAAGAGTTGAAGGGCAGAAAGGCAATCTTCACTGGTTGACTGGAGGTTTGAAGAAGAAGTTTTAAGAGGAGGCCTTCTGTTGAGTTTTTTGTCCTTTTTCATCGAGGACCTTTATAGTGTGGTGAAAACGCTGGGTGTCTTACCCCCAAGGACCACCGGAGGAGGGGACCTACAGGGGGTGTTCCTACGGATGGGCTTAGACCCTATCCAGGTGATCCTGAGGCTTCCCCACCAGTTTCTGTCAGTAAATCCACATATCGCTTGGCTTCAATAAATTCCTCTAGACCTACTGTCTGAAGAAAGTGGAGGATTTTCTCTCGTCCTACTTGCTCTGGGCCGAGCCATTCCACTTCACAGAACCATCCTAACGGAGGGACTTCCGAGAGCTCCGGACGCAAACCCTCCCGAGGAGGATACAAAAGAGTCCTTTTAAATTTTTTCCGAACGGGTGTGAAACCTAAAGCTCTTAGGAAGGCTTCAAGGGAAGGAAGTTGACGGGGTTCGATATTAAAGGCAAACTCCTGATTTCTTTCCAAGCCATCAAGAGTTTGGCGAACCTTGGTAGAAACTTCTATCCGCTGTAGGTTGAAGCCTTTCTCACGCCGAACTCGGAGGTATGCTTGGCCATTAAACCAGTAGGTATCCTCGCGTTCTCTCGGCTGGGGAGGGCCAAAACGCTCTTCAAGATAGGTTTGGAGTTTTGCCAATAGGGCTTTGGGTACGCGAGCTTTCATCTCAATCTCTTGCATCGGGATCTCCTTTATGAAAATCATCGCTTCTAAGGGGGTTTGCACTTTGTTTTTTACTCCCTGTTACTTAACGGTCAGATAATCTTCCGTGGTCACCCGTAAGTGCTGGCTGTCACTTTCTATCCTCACCGTGCCCTGCCAGGCGGTCACATAGACCCGGGTTCCCAGAGGTGCAAACAGTTTCACTGCGTTAATGCCCGGTACATTCTTGGTCGGATGGTCTGGGTAATCCACAATGCAGGAGGCTACGACAACCCGAGGTTGGGTGGCTTGTGCGAACTCTTGGGAGTTGAAGAACCCATGATGGGGAGCGGTCAGAATATCCGTCTTTAACTTCTCCTTTTGTTGTTCTATGAGCCTCTTCCCTGCCTCGTCGGTGAGATCACCGGGGAACAAGAACACAGTATCACCGTACTGGATCCGCAGAACTACTGAGTTGCCATTGAAAGTCTCGTGGGGATTTCTGTTTGGGGGCAGAAATAGCTCGGAGGGTGGCCAAAGGACTTCTACTTTCAAGGCAGGATCCCAGTTCAGCTTTTGTCCTGTGAATACTTCCCGAACCTTTACTCCTTGTTGCTTGGCAAGACGCCGGAGGTTAAGGGAGAATTCAATTTCCCCCGTCTTCAACTCCGCAGGCAACTTCCGGTCAAAGGGGGATAGAAAAAGCGTGTTGACGGGGAAGTGCCGGAGCAGGTAAGGGGCACCACCTTGGTGGTCGTTATGTGGGTGACTGATGAGGAGGCCGTCCAATCGCGTGATATGCTGGGACCGTAAAAACTTCTCAACACCCTCTTGGTCACCGCCACTGCCAGAGTCTATCATAAAGGTGTTCCCGGTTGGCGTTTGTAACACAACTGCTTGACCATGGTATTTTAGTTGTAGCACAGTAACGACTAATATTTTGCCTCCGGATTTCACTTCGATGGGTTGAGAGGTTCCCTGGAGGGATAGGGCTAGCATTAATAAGAGAGAGAAAACCACAGATCGTTGAGCTTTTGATGTCATTGAGACCTCCTCTCATCTCTGGGCTGGCATTCAGTCCTTTGTTCCTTCTTGGTTGAAGAGGTACACAACGGAATTTCCTGTTCTAACATATTATTGGGGAAGTCTTTCAAAACCCCTCCCCTGTTTAAGGATACCCGAAAATGGGTATAGCTGGTGTGCTAGACCTCACCGTTAGGAGAGCAATGCGAGGGTCCTCTATGAAAAGCTTATCCCGAGGGCTTGCTCTGTTCCTCCTCCTTTTCTGTTGTTGGGGTACAGTCTTGGCCCAAAATCTTTCCCCTCCTGAAGGGCTGAGCAAAGATCTTCAACGTCTTCTAAGGCGCCCCGATTGGGGGAAAGTACTTGTTCCCGTACTAGACGCTAAAACTCACCAGCCGGTGCAGGGAGCCCGAGTAGCTATTTGGATGGATGGTCATTTTCCTACCGAGGGAAAAGGAACTGCTGAAACAAATCAAGCGGGACTTGCCCAGGTTTCTGCACCACTTGGGGATAAGAGTAGTTCACTCCACTGGGGGCGATTGCTCACCTCCATTCCCCTCAGCTTGATTTTCAGCCCTCGTTCGATTTTAAGGATCAAACGTCAGATCTCTTTAACGGGATTAGGAATAAGGGTGGAACATCCGGATTATAAACCCTTCCTGGGATGGTGTCCGGTGTGGCGAAGGGATGCCGACCGTTTTCAGGTTACCTTAGGGGAAGTTTACCTCGTTCCAAAGGACCAGCATGGGGAGTCCTTCGCTTTAGATCGTCCCCTCCCTCCTCTCCTAAAGCGGTTTGAGGTCTCGCCATCTGTGGTAGAACCTGGAGGAAAGGTGGAGTTGACCTTAGAGTTGGCCCTCACTCCTGCTTATCCCCGGGAGATCTCTGCCTATGTGGTTTCCCAAGTGAGTGAAGCTCTTCCCTCGTCTATCCCTCTAAAAGTGGTTATCTTTAACCCTGGTGAGGTTCGATTCAAAGGGGATTTTAAAGTACCAAGTAAGGTTGCAGAGACCGCTATAGAGCTCCACCCGGTTGTTTTCCAAGGTTTGGATCTCATTGCCGAATTCAAGCAGGAAAAGAGATTACTTTGTATTTCTCGAAAGGAGCATCGGAGTCTAGCTGAGCGATTAATTGACGGTTATAGTCACCAGCGACTAGGGGATCTCCCCTCTGCTTTAGAGGAGTTCCAAAAGGTTTACCAGGCTGATCCTCATTTTCTCCCCTCTGGCGTGATGTTGGGATCCCTTCTGGTGGAAATGGGCCGTTACTCGGAGGCCCAAAGGATCCTGGAGGGCGCTATCCAAGGAGAGCCCCAGAATGAACAGGCTTTGGTAGTTTATACCTCCTCCCTGATCAGTGCTGGCCAGTGGGATCAGGCGCGCCGGGTTTTAGGGAATTTGAAAGAGGGGAAGGGAGAGAAGGAGAGGAAGAGACTCGCCCCTGAGTTACTCCTCTTAAGAGCGCGGATCCTCGCCCATGATGGCTTGTTTGAAGCAGCTGAGGAGCTTTTAATTGAAGTTAACCAATCTATGGAGATTCCCGAGGAGGTCCGTAGGGAGATTGGCTATTGGAAGGCGCAAAAAGCTTTAAAGGATCGTCCTGAGGATCCAGATGTTTATTCAGGTTATGCCCGGAGCTTGGTGGATCAAGGGCGTTTGCCCGAAGCTTTGGAATATTTCCACCGTTCTTTATCTTTGGACCCTCACCAAGCATGGGTTTATTATGATCTTGGACAGGTCTATGAACAGATGGGCCAGCGGCAGAAAGCAAAGGAATTTTATCAGCGGGTGCTTCAGGAAAATCCTCGGCACTTCAACGCTTTATTAGCTCTTGCTCAACTGGAGGAGAAAGAGGGGCGGTATGAGCAGGCTCGTCAATATTATGCCCAGGCTTTGGAGCTGCGTCCGCGGGATCTTCAGGCACAAGTAGGTTTGGGACGGACCTTTTACCGGGAAGGGGAGGAAGAGGCGGCTCTTTCCACTTTTGCAGAAGCTCTTCTTTCAGCCCCTCCCCGGATGCGCTCCATCAATGAGGCGATTCAAGTGGGGTGGGTCTCCTTCTTTTACCTTGGTCCTCGCAAAAAACTCTGGGAGGGTTATAATGACCCCTTGGCAGACCAGCTTCTCCTCTTTTTCCAAGCGAGAGAGGAGGTACAGCATCACCCGGAGAGCTGGATCGATCAACTAGCTCTGGCCTTTGCTTTCTACTCTATTGGCCTTTACGAGGAGGCCCAAAAGACTTTAGAGCCTGTTCTTCAATCTCCTTCCCCTCCCCTTTTTGCCCGGCGCCTCCAGGCTAACCTTCTAGTAGCCCAAGGTAAGATGAAGAAGGCTCAAGAGGAGTTAGAAAGGTTGTCTGCCGAAAACCCTCTCCATCCCTTTCTTCCCCTCGACTTAGCCCATCTTCTGGCTTCCCAAGGGCATTGGGATCAAACGCAACAACTTTTGTTGAAACAGGAGCAATTATGGCCACAAATGCGTCTTTTACCCTCCGCCATCAGCTCATCCTTCTCACCCAAGTTTTGATCTGCCTCGGTCTCTCTTGGGAGATTCCCTCTTCGGTCCAAGCGCGGATCATCAGTAGGGAAGATGAGGTTCGCATAGGGAGGGATTTAGCCACTCAGATCGCCCAATTGATGCCTCTGGATACGGATCCCGTGATGACCTCCAGGCTCAAGCGTATTGGGGAGCGATTAACTAATACTTTGCCAGAAACTCCTTATCCCTTTGAGTTCCATCTGATTGACTTACCTGAAATTAATGCTTTCGCTGTTCCTGGGGGTTTTATTTATGTATACCGAGGATTAGCTCAACTACTCCCTTCTGAGGACGCTTTGGCTTTTGTGATGGGACACGAGATTATTCACGTGGTTCGGCGTCACAGTACGCGTCAGTTTGAGCGGAGCCTGATGTGGAATCTCCCCTTCTCCCTTCTGTTTCGAGGTCCAACCCTAGGGTCTCTTGCAGGGACTGCTTCCCTCTTGATCCAGCTCCATTATTCTCGAACGGATGAAAGGGAAGCGGATATGATGGGGCTTCAGGCGATGGTTTCAGCGGGCTATGACCCGATGGGAGCGGTTGAGGCGATGCAGTTACTTAAAGCGACTGAGAAGTCGGGAGGGAAAACCATCCCGCTTTTGCGAACTCACCCTGTGCCCGATAAGAGGGTTCAATATCTAAAAGAGAAGGCCGAGGAGATCAAGGCCCAGAGAGAGAATCGCAACCAGAAGACGGATTCAGAAGGAGCTTCCTCCTCTTCTGTTCCCTTTAAGTTCGCTTCTTTGACTCCCCCTTTGCCAGCAGGGGTTCAAGCTGAGCTGAAGGACCTGTTCCCTATGGAACCCGGGAGGCTGTGGGTTTATCGCGTTAAGAGTCCTTCTGGGGAGGGGGAGCGTCGGCTTTACCTTCTTGGCAGGATTCCAAGGAGTGAGGGAGGGATGGGTTTAGTGAAGATAGACCTGGAAGGATTCGCGTTTTCGGCGATTCTGACGACCACTCAGCGAGGAGTTTATCTCTATCCCCTCACTCCTTACTCCTCTCAGTGGAGGTTGGAGTGGCCTTATGCCAATCTAGACCTTGGTGAGAGCAGGGTACGCGTTCTTGGGGAGGAGACAGTTAAGGTTCCCGCCGGTGAGTTTAAGGCTCTCCGGGTAGAGGAGAGGGATAAAGAGGGGCGGATACAGCAGGTGTTTTGGTTCGCTCAAGGGGTGGGATTGGTTCAGCGTCGTTCTTTGCCTTTGCAGATGGAGGAAGTTCTGCTCTACACTCGTCTCGGTGAGGGGAATAGAGGAGAAGGTGAGTAAGGACAGATCGCCATCTCCTTGATTCTTTCTTCCACAAACCTACAACCTAGTGAAGAATCACATCGTCAACTCTTTCCAATTGAGTTTGGTAGAGGCGGGCATAAAGCCCTCCTTGAGCCATTAATTGATCGTGGGTGCCGGACTCAACAATCCTCCCCTGATCTAAAACGAAAATTCTGTCTGCCCGACGGACCGTTGAAAGCCGATGAGCAATAATGAAAGTAGTACGCCCCTCGAGTAAACGCTCCAGAGCTTCTTGAACTAATCGTTCAGATTCGGCGTCCAAGGCGGAGGTGGCTTCATCTAAGATGAGGATAGCGGGATTCTTGAGGAGGGCCCGGGCGATAGCGATTCGCTGGCGTTGGCCTCCTGAGAGGCATAATCCCCGGTCTCCTACCAAGGTGTCATATCCCTTGGGGAATTGTCGGATGAAGCTATCGGCGTTGGCTGCTTCTGCTGCCGCCCGGATCTCCTCGAAAGAGGCTTCTGGTTTTCCGTAAGCGATGTTCTCCCGAAAGGAACCCCCAAAGAGGAGGGTATCCTGGGGCACCAGTCCAATGTGCCGGCGCAAATCTCGAACCTTGAGGGTTCGGATATCTTGACCATCAATGAGGATGGTACCTTCTATGGGGTCATAAAAGCGGGGGATGAGATTCACTAAGGTGGTTTTCCCGGCTCCTGAAGGCCCCACAATAGCCACACACTCTCCGGGTTCAACCCGGAAAGAGATGTTTTTGAGGACCGTCTCTCCGTCCCGGTACCAAAAAGTCACGTTTCGGAACTCCACTTCCCCACGGATGGCTTCAACTGGGCGGGCATTCGGTTGATCCTGCACCTCTGGCTCTTCATCAAGAAGTTGAAAAACTCTCTCAGCAGCATTGAGGGTTTGCTGAAGGGCAGAGTTTACCCGTCCTAGCTGCTTCCAGGAACCTGCAATGTTGTTAGCGATGAAGATAAAGGCAGTGAGCTCCCCGGGTTCTAAGCGTCCTGCAGCAATTTGGAAAAACCCGACTCCCAGAGTGAGAACCAAGCCCAGGGTGGAAGTTAATTCAACTCCTCCTAATAAAAGAGCGCTTGTTCTTATAGTTCGACGGAGTGCTCTATAAGTGGCACTCGACTCCTTTTTAAAACGCTCAATCTCATAATCTTCCATAGCGAAGGATTTCACAACCCTGGCTCCAGTGATATTCTCCTCCAACAGGGTTGCTAGGTCTGCTTGTTTATTTTGAAGGTCTTGGGAAGTCTTGCGGATTTGCCGTCCGGCAACTGCAATCATTCGAGCAATTGCTGGGAGGATCACTAGGGTTACCAGAGTTAACTGCCAGTTGGTCCAAAAGATGACTGCTACTCCGGTGAGGATCATCACCGGGGCCGAGATGCCCTGAGCGATTTGGTTCGTCAGGCCGGATTGAATCACCGCCACATCTTGGGTCAAACGAGAGAGGAGGTGGCCGGTCCGCTGCCTCTCATAAAAGCTCAGGGAGAGTCTTTGGAGATGGGCGAAGAGATCATTCCGCAAATCCATAGAGGCTTTGGCCCCTGCTGAGTAGGTGAGGTAATTACCTAAGAAGGTGAAGACCACCTTGATGAAAACCATAACGAGGACCGCCGCGAGGAGGAGACTCAACCGATGAAGTTGGGATTTAACGGTGGCATCTAGGGTTTGACCCAGCAACCATAATACTGCCACCTGCAGACTCGACTCGAGAGAGCCTGCTAAAATCCCCCCTAACAATCGCCATCGGTAGGGAAAGAGATAGAGGAGGAGCCGTTTTACTGTTGTCTTCTTAAAGAGGCGGATCCGCATAGTCTCATAGTCTACTAAAATAATTTTAACCCAAAAAGTAGGCAAAGCAGGAGGACAGGGATGATGGAGCGATATTCTTTGTTCAGCCATACTTGGCGGAGCTCAAAGCGGCCTTCGGCGAAGGGGTAAGGCCGGCGGCTGGGCAAGAGGCGGGGAACCCACTGGCAATATTGCATATAGTCCTCCCCAAGAACTTCGGAGAGAAATTTCTCCTCTTCCAGAATAGTGAAGCCGTAGAAGACAAGGTAGATGAAAAGGGTCAGCACCCACCCCCACCATTGACCATTCATCAGAGTAAAACCTAGGAAGATGAGCAGACTTCCTAAGTAGAGGGGATGGCGAACGTAGGCATAGGGGCCAGAGGAGGCTAGTTTTTGAGCTTTGCTAATGCACCCTGCAGCCCAAAAGCGAATTCCCTGACCTAGGAGCACGAGGAGGAGACCGGCGAGATAGGTGGATAGGGAGGGTTTTCCTCCTAGCCATAACATTGTTGGCAGGAGCACAGCGAAGAAGGTCCTGCGTTTACGGACAAACTGGAGCAGAGTTTTTCTCATCGTTTCAAGATCTGCGGGTTAGGTGATGCTGAGTACCGCTGATTGCGCTATCGGTTTGATAAAAGTTGTCGCAGGCTTTCGCCTGAGCTAAGCTTTATCGAACCTATCATCCTTCTCCATTAAAGCATTACCCAAGTCCTTGAAATTGCTGGAGAATAGCTCGAGCCGAACGGTCAAAGACTCCTTTTTCACCCAATTGCTGGCTTACTTTTTGCAAGGCCTCCCGCATCGTCTCTCTTTGGGCTTCATCACAAAGGAGTTTCCGCAGTACCTTAAGAACCCTCTGGGAGGTAAAGCCCTCTTGGATCAGCTCCGGACAGATCGCCTCTCCCGCAAGAATATTGGGGAGACCGATAAAGGAGGTGATTTTCTGGAGAGAGGCTTTGCGAAGATGGTACTCCAGGACCGATAGACCACTCACCCGATAAAAGATAATATGAGGAACAGCAAGCAGTCCTGCTTCTAGAGTTGCGGTTCCGCTACACACTAAGGCGACGTCTGCTACGCTGAGGATCTCCCCTCTTTGGCCTTCTTCTACCGTAAAGGGAATTCCAAGTCTTCTCCAAGCCTCCAGTTGAAGCGCCTTTTCATAGAGAAGGGGATCCTTTCCAGGAGCTTGAGCGATTAGGAATTGAAGAGAAGGCATCTCTTTAAAGAGCAACTGTACAGCTTGAGAGAGGATTCTCGAGTGGACATAAATTTCAGGGGTTCGGCTTCCGGGAAGCAAGGCAATAACCTTTTGGTCCGGTTTGAGACCTCGTTGGGCCAACCACTCTCGCCGGTCCTCGACCGGTTGAAGCAGGTCTTTCAACGGATGTCCCACCCAGAGGGCATTAGCCCCCACGCGCTGGAGGGCCAAAGCGGAGTGTTGAAAGGGGGTAAGAATCAAAGAGGTGATCTGGGCTAACTCGGGATAAGCACCTCCATCCGGTCGCCAACAACCTGGAGGAATAAAGTAACAGACAGGAAAGCCCTCTTTTCTGGCCCAGCGGGCCAAGCGGACGTTAAAGGCTCCAAAATCTACCAGAATAAGGAGATCGGGGCGCCAAAGGGCCAAGGTTTTCTTAAGGTGGTGGAAGGCTCGTAGGAGGCCGGGTATCTTAGGCAGAGCCTGAGCAACTCCGATCGCTCCCCAAGAGGTACTGTTCCAGAGGAGAGAAGCCCCCTGTTTTTGAAGGCAAAGGCCTCCTATGGCCTGAACCTCAAGATTGGGGAGGTAGCGTTGGAGGGCCTTCAGGAGCTCAGCAGCATACCGATCTCCCGACGGTTCACCCGCACAAAGGAAGAGTTTCAATCTCCTTCATCCGCTTCGGACATTAGGATAAATTGTTCTACCGGTTCCAGAGGAGGACGGTTGGGGTCGTTCCCCCGGCCTCCATAACCGAGGCGAACTGCATGCAAGAAGCTCAGGAGATAGTCGCGTTCAGGAGAGATCTCGATTTCGTTTTCTATCGCTTCTAGGGCTTGAGCAAGGGAGAGATTAGAGCGGTATAAGAATTTGAAGGCTTGGCGCAGACTGGCCCGAATGCGGGGGGGAAGACCTGCCCGACGTAGGCCTCGAACGTTGACATCGTAGGGTTTGGCTGGGCGACCATCCACCATCATAAAAGGAGGGACGTCTTGAACAACCTTGCTAAAACCCCCGATCATCGCTAGCTTTCCCACTCGGACATACTGGTGGATACCTACCATACCTCCGATGACCACTTTATCCTCAATAGTAACGTGTCCACAGATCCCCACATAGCTAGCGATGGAATTCTCGTTACCTACCCGGCAGTTGTGTCCAATATGGGCATAAGCCATAATGAGGTTCCGGTTGCCGATAAGGGTTCGTTCGTCCTCTCCGGTGGCTCGATGGATGGTTACAAATTCGCAAATTTCGTTTTCGTCCCCGATTTCTAAGAAGCTGCGTTCTCCTCGAAACTTGAGGTCTTGGGGGGTGCCTCCTAGAACCGCTCCTGCTCGAATCTTGCAGTATCGCCCGATGCGGGTGTAGGGTTGGATCACCACATGAGGCCCGATTTGAGTCCCCTCCCCAATCCAGACGTGGGGGCCGATGACAACCCCGGGGCCTACGATCACACCCTCCTCCAAGTGCGCATTGGGGTCCACAATCGCAGTTGGGTGAATTTGCATCCTTTTGATTCCCCCTATTATCGGAAAAGAGGTGTGGCAAGGATCAGATTCCGATGATCCCCTGTTTGAGTGCCAGGGTGCTCTACCATAGCAAACATAAACTCTCCTTCCGCTACCCGGCTTCCTTCCACGGTAGCGGAGACCCGGATTTTCCCCATAGGACCCTTAATTTTGATCGTTTCTGCTTCCATTACCAGAGTATCGCCGGGTTTCACAGGGCGCCGGAACTTGGTACGGTCAATTCCTGTAAAAACAGCCAGCTTTCCTTTATTTTCTACCATACTCAGGAGCAGAACCCCTCCTACCTGAGCCATCGCCTCCACAATGAGGGCAGCAGGCATAATAGGGTAACCAGGAAAATGTCCCTGAAAGAAAGGTTCATTATAACTGACGCATTTGATCCCCACAGCTCGTTGACCCGGTTGCAGCTCGAGGATCCGATCTACCAGAAGAAAAGGATAGCGGTGGGGCAAGATGTTCAGGATTTCTTCGATTTCCAGTTTTCCTCGCCTCCTTTATTCAAAACGTTTTGGAGTTTCCATCATCACAGAGTCCTTCTTTCAGATGAGGTTGCAAGAGACGGGCAAAGGCGATGTTATGGCGGTGTCCTCCTCCGATAGCGATGATCTGACCCCGCCATTCCAGACCCAGAAGGCTCAAGTCGCCTAAAAGGTCTAATATTTTATGCCGAGCGGGTTCTTCGGGAAGCCGGAGGGGGCTTAAGTAACGGTCAAGGGTAAGAATGAGAGCATTATCCAAGCTTCCTCCTTGAATGAGGCCTTGGTCTCGCAGGGATTGAACCTCCTCGATAAACCCATAAGTTCGGGCAGGGGCTAATTCTTGACCAAAGTTCTCCCGGCTGATAGCGATGCGAAAGGCTTGGTCTCTTAGCAAAGGGTGGTCTACCTGATGGCTGAAAGTGATTTCTAGGGGGGCTGATTGCCCTTCTAGAGGGGGCAGAGCCACCAGCAAGGCGGGTTCCTGGTAATAGATGACGGGGTGTGTCAACCTCCCTTGAGGCATGGGAATAAGGAGAGATCGAGAACCCGCTTTCCGGAGACTCTCCCAAAAAGGAAGGGCACTGCCGTCAAGGATGGGAATCTCGGGTCCTTCCACCTGAATCAGCGCGGAGGTGATCCCGGCTCCCCAGAGGGCCGAGAGGAGATGTTCTACCGTTGAAACCTGGGCTTTTCCATCCCCGAGGGTGGTACATCTTTGGGTGCTCACCACCGATTCTAAAAGGGCGGGGAACCGGTGGTCCTTCTGCTGAAACCAGAGGCCTCCCTGGTCCCAAGGGAGAACCCTCACTCGGCAAAGAGCGCCGGTATGCAGGCCGATTCCCTCCCATTCTACCGTTCCCAAAAGGGTGTGTTGAAAATTATCGTTCGTCATCTTCCTTTTGCTGGAAGCTCTCTATCTTTTTCTCGATCTCTTCCACTTTTTTCCGAATCTGCCGGAATTCTTTGAGGAGTTCCGGTAAACGATCCTGCACCGCGAGGACCCGGAGTTGATGGGAGTGAGGGCGAGCAGGAAAACCGGAAACGATCTCTCCAGCGGGAATATCGCCAATGATTCCCGCTTGCCCACAGGCAATAGCCCCTTTTCGGATCGTCACGTGGTCTGCCACTCCCACTTGACCCGCCAGGATTACCTGATCTTCCAGAGTAGCTGACCCTGCGATGCCTGTCTGCCCGGCAATAAGGCAACGTCTGCCAATTTTAACGTTATGGCCGATTTGGACTAGGTTATCAATTTTTGTCCCCTCACCGATTCGAGTTGCTCCTACCTTTGCTCGGTCAATGGCACAATTAGCCCCAATTTCCACTTCGTCCTCAATTTCAACCGTTCCTAGGTGAGGTACCTTAACCAGTCCTTCTGATGTCACCTCATAGCCGAAACCATCGGAACCGATCACCGTGTTGCTGTGGATACGCACCCTTTTCCCAATGCGAACGTTGTGATAGACCGTGACTTGAGGGAATAACACACTTTCTCGGCCGATATGCACGTGATCTCCCAGGAAGACGAAGGGAAAGAGGGTCACTTGGTCTTCGATCACAACGTAATCCCCAAGAACGCAGTAGGCCATAATGGTTGCGGAAGAGGCAATTTGGCAGTGTTGGCCAAGAATTACTGTGGGGTGGATTCCCGGGGGGAAAGTCTTCTCTTGGTGGAAAATCGAGAGCACCTTAACAAAGGCCAGGCGAGGGTTCTCCACTTGTAAGCAGGATTTGCCCGCTAACAGAAGGCCTGGAGGTACTAAGAGGGCAGAGGCTTGCGAGCGCTTTGCTTTTTCAAGGAAGGCTTCACTTTCTACAAAACTTAAATCCCCTGGTCGAGCTTCTTCTAAAAAAGCAAGCCCTTGAATAAGGATATCTTCCCCCACTAGTTGGGCATTTAATAAGTGCGCGAGATCCTGTAGAGAGATCGTCATTCTGACATCAATAGGAAAAGGTTGATTTCTGTCCTTTTACTTTTTAGGGGAGGAAGCAGATCGGTTCGGGCTACTTTTATTAACATTAGCTCCTGCTGGATTTCCTCCTGAGGTTCCTTGGGCCGGGTTAGTGTTGGGAGAGGGAGGGGCACCGAGCTTAGCGAGAACTTGTTGGGTAATATCTTGCTCCTTTTTAGCGTAAAGGATGGCTTTTTTATCAATGACCATATCTAACCCCATCTCTTCGGCAACTGCGGTAATGGCTTTAATAATCGAATCCAGGGCTTGACTGGTGAGTTCATTATCTTTTTGGGCGATCTGCTGTTGGAGCTGTTGGTTGAGTTCCATAGCCCGGCGGTTCTGCTGGTTGAGCCAGTTAATCAGTTCGGCTCTCCGCTGGCGTTGTTGGTCCGTGAGGTTCTCCATACTCTCCAGTGCCTGAAGCTCTTTTTCCCGGTCCTCCGAAAGCTTTTTCAGTTCCTCCCGCCGTCTTCTCTGTTGTTCCGTCGGATTATCCAGTTTTTGGAGCTGCTCCAGTTCCCGACGCTCGGTTTCATTGAGCAGGCGTCCTTCATAGAGGTTGTCCAATTGTTTTTGGGCTTCTTCCCGAAGGCGGTTGAGCTCAGCCCGCATTTCTGCCATCCGGGGATGTTCGTTAAACACTCGATCGAGGTCTACATAAGCCACAAGGATTTTTTGAGGTCCTGAAGTCCCGTTGGCAGAGAAAGAAGGAAGGGGAACAAAGATCCCTAGAAGGAGAGAAGCGAAGAATACTCTCAAAGATTTCACCGGTAACCTCCGTTTTCGGTAGGGAATCGAGTGGGTATTCGTCAATCATTATATCATAATTGAGGGGAAGGAGGTAAAAGGGGAAGCCTTCCGAACCCATCCTTGGTGGCGAATCTTCTTGAGGAAGGGGGAACAAAGGATGAAGTTTCTTTTCAGTAAAGAAGGTCTGATAAAAGTTGGCTGGGGGCTTCTCCTTCTCCTTCAGGTTTTGCCAGCTCGGGGTGATTTCTTCCTGAAGGATGGGGATCGGGTTGTTTTCTTGGGAGATAGTATCACCGAACAAAGGCTTTATACCCGTTACATAGAGAACTATGTGCTCACGCGGTTTCCCCACTGGAGGATCTCCTTTTTTAACGCTGGTTGGGGGGGAGATACGGCTCTAGGGGGATTGGCACGCTTAGAACGGGATGTTCTTTCTCATCATCCGACAGTAGTTACCATTGACTTTGGAATGAACGACGCTGGCTATGGTCCCTTCGACCCTCAGCGGTTAGAGCGTTATCGGCAGGGATTGCGAGGGATCGTTCGTCGGTTAAAAGAGGCTCAAGTTCGTGTGGTACTCTTCAGTCCTACTCCTGTGGACCCTGATCGCCGGCCCCAACTGAGAGAGTATAACCATACCTTGAAGCGTTTTGCAGAGGAGGCCCGTCAAATTGCCCTCCAAGAAGGGGTAACTTTTATTGATTTCTTTGAACCTTTCCTTCAAGCTCAGGAGCGAATGAAGGCTAAATATGGCCCTTCTTTTACCGTTATTCCGGATGCTGTTCACCCCTCCCCCCCTGGGCAGCTCTGGATGGCTTACCTTGCCCTTAAGGGGATGGAGGCGCCTTCTGGGGTGGCAGGAGTTCGCTTAGACGTTCCGCAGCTTCGGGTATTGGAGGCTTGGTCGGGGAAAATTAAAAGATTACGGTGGACCGATAAAGGGTTGTCCTTTGTCCAGCAGATAGAGGTTCTTCCTTGGCCTATCCCTGAAGATACAACCCAGGGTTTGGAAGCTTTTCCCTTTTGGGAGGATTTGAACCTTTGGCGCCTCCAAGTGACTGGTTTGCCCGAAGGAGAATATGAGATCAAAGTCAACGGAAAGGTGATCGGGAGTAGGACAGCGGAAGAACTCTCCCAGGGCTTGAACCTGGCGGAGATTCCTGCCTTAGTGGCCTTAACGCCGGTGAAGCAGATAGATTTCCTAACAGCTGTTAAAGGCCAGGTGCAGTTTCTTCGGTGGCGAATGATTCAGTTGGGCACTCCGGAGGTTATTGGAAAGAAGGCGGTTCTTAAAAGTTTGGATCGGTGGGTAGAACAAATGCAGAAGGAGAGGGATATCCTGCGGCGTCCGATCTTACTCCGTTGGGAAATCGGTCGAAAAGCAGGATAAAGGAGAGGAAGAGGAGAGGCGGCGAGTTTCACCGTCCGGCGGCCACCAGTGAAACAAACCTCTCTCCTCTTCCTGTAAAAATATTTTAAAGGAAAAAGGCTTTTTCTAAGACCTAAAAGGGATAAATGGTTTCTTTTTCTCTTTAATTTGTCATTTTGTTTTGAAAAATTGTACGATAACCAGGGATTTGATAAAAGAGCAGAGTAGGGGGAACAGATGGAGAAGAGAGGGAAAATAGTCATCTTGGGGTGTGGCCGAGTAGGGATCGCCTTGACCCAAATGTTGGTCCACGCGGGGTATGAGGTGACAGTGATTGATAAAAACTGGCAGGCCTTTGAACGGCTTCCCCGGCATCTGCCCGTGGAAAAGGTAGTAGGTCTAGGCATTGATCAGGAAGTGCTGGAGCGAGCAGGGATTAAGGAAGCCCAAGGCTTTATCGCGGTGAGTGGTGGCGATAACAGTAACATTATGGCGGCTCAGATTGCCCAGCGGGTTTACAAAGTTCCCAAGGTTTTAGCAAGGATTAAAGACCCTTTACGGGCACAAGCCTATCGGGATATGGGTGTCCAAGTTTTTTGTACCCCCATTGTGGACGCGGGGATTTTCTTTGATGCTCTCCACGATCGCCCCTTTAGCAAGGTGGAGGATTACATCCCTACTCCAAGCCATCTGCTGGAAGATTATATAAAAGAGGTGGAGTGATTCTTGTTCCAGGAGGAGAGGTTGCCTCAGAGCGTTGGGTTTTGGTCAGAGGGGACTTATGAGAGATCTTTGTGTTCCTTGATTAAACCCGTGGGTTCATAGAAAACGAGTTTTCAGCTTCCGAAAGATTCAAGATTTAAGGAGGAGAGGAGGCAAGGACGATGTACATCATTGTAGTCGGTGGGGGAAAGGTAGGGTATTATCTTGCCCGTACCCTGCTGGCGGAGAATCACGAAGTTCTTCTTGTTGAGAAAGAGCCAGCTAAAGTCGAGCGGTTAAAGGCCGAGTTGGGGGAAGTGGTCCTCGGTGGAGATGGAGCGGAGATGTCCACGATGGTCCGCGCGGGGGCTAGCCGGGCGGATGTGGTGGCTGCTGTTACCGGACACGATGAGGATAATCTCGTCATCTGTCAGATGGCCAAATGGCGCTTTAACGTCCCTCGCGTATTGGCCCGAATTAACAACCCCCGAAACCGGGAGATCTTCCACCTGTTGAACATTGACTCGGTGGTTAACAGTACCGAGATCATCCTTCACTTGCTGGAACAACAGATGCCCACGCCCTATGTGATTCCCTTGGCCCCCCTCCGCCGAGGGGATATCGAGATTGTAGAAGCGGATGTTGTTGAGGACTCCCCAGTGGCAGGACAAATGATCGGGCAGGTGAGTCTTCCTGAAGACACTTTGATTATTGCGGTCATTCGCCCAGATCAAGTGATCATTCCTAAGCCAGATACGGTTCTTACCCCTGGGGATACCGTTTTGGCTATCTGTAAGTCGGATCGGGAGGCTGAGTTGCGAGGACTCTTCGCAGCTGCTTTACCGATTTAACGCTATCTTGGAGGAGAGGGAGGATTAGAGATAGGAGGGGAAGAAGAGAAAATTGAGAAGAGATGCAGAAGTGGCCACCGAGAAACAGGGCGAGGGGTTGTATCTGTTTATGTTGGCATTCCTTTACTTCTTTAGTGGGTTTGTTTTCCCTCATTGGAGTTTTGCTGATTAGGTCTCCCGTCTTCGCCTTTACCTTAGTCTCTACGGCCCCCAAACCTGGGGGAGAGGTTTCCTCCGAAGGTCCTCTTCTCTTGGTTTTCTCTGAGCCAATCGCTTCCAGTTCCATCGTCCAAAAGAGCTGGGCTCCTACCTTTCGTCTAACTCCTGACCGGGGTGCCGGGGAGGTTCGCGTCGGCCTCAAAGTTGCTGTTTCAGGTAATCAAGTTATTCTTGTTCCTGAATGGCCTTTAGCACACCTTAAAACTTATTCGCTATATGTGAGTGGGCCTCAGGATACACATCCCTTAAAGGGAATCGATGGCTCTTTTTTAGAATCGGGGGCTTACTCTCTGAGTTTTCGGGTCAGGGATCTTTCTCCACCTCGGCTCCTCCGTCATCTGCCTGAAGATGGAGAAAGATTACTTCCTAGCAACCTGATTCGCTGTGATTTTAACGAGCCGGTGGCTCCGGAAAGCTTAGTTCTTCGGGCGAATCCCCCTGTTTCTTTTGGGGCTCTGCTGTGGAACCAAGCTCATACTACCGTCTTGATCAAAGTGGGATCTCCCCCGGAAACGGGCTTTCAGCTTTCTCTAAATGCCTGGGATTTTGCCGGTAATCCTCTATCTCCTCCTCTACCAGGAGATCCTTCGCTCTCTTGGTTCATTGCAGGGCAGAAATCTCCTTCATCTCCGGGAGTTGCTCCGACCATTCTGAGAGTTGATCCTGCGCCTGACCAGAAAGAGGTTTCTCCCGACGCCCCTTTAAGAATTTATCCTTCCCAGGAGGTTTCGACCACTACTCTCTTGGTAGAACTTATTCGGATGAGGGATGGAGCTCTGATAGAACCACTGGCTATCCGTTGGGATTCTACCTCGCTTTCGGTTGTTATAACCCACCCTACCCTTGAGGGAGGGCCTACTCTGTATCTTTTGCGGATTCTCTATGCCCAGGATGGAGTGGGAAGGCCTTTAAGCCCCGGGGTTCTCCCCTCTTTGCAATGGCAGTTTATCACTCGGGACGAAACCCCTCCTTACCTTGTTTCCCGGTTGCCTGAAGTTCCTTTAGACCCTGATCAGCCTCAGGATATTATTCTCACCTTCTCGGAGCCTCTGAAAGTAGGGCAGGGTTCTCCTCGGTTGCGCTTAGGTTATGAGAGCGGTTTTCCTCCACCGATGCTGACCCCTTCCTCGGCAACGTTGGTTGAACCCTCTCTCTGGATTGCTGATCAGGTGAACTCTCCTGACGGTGCAGGTTTTGATCTTACTCATTCCCGATTGGTTCTCCGCTTTACGCCTTCTCCTCCTGGCTTGTTGCCCAATGAACTTCTTTTCCTGGAGGTCCTAGAAGCCGAGGATGAGATAGGTTTGCGGTTAGTGCCTTATCATTATCCTCTCCGGTTGGATTTTCCTACTTTAGACACTCGTCCTGTTCAGGTTTTGAAGGTTGAACCCTCTGAGGATCCGAATCATCTGGTTTCTCTTTCTCAACCAGTGAGAATCACCTTTAATAAGCCCCTCCAGCGCTTGGTCTTCTCAGCTGATGGAGATTGGAGTCTTTCAGCCGACGAGCGGCTTGATTCGCAGAACCGTCCTTATAACCCTCGGCAATGGGTGGCAAAATCCACCGCTTTCAATCTGGATCGAACCGAGGTTCTCCTCCAACATACTCCCTTTAGCGAGGGGATAGAAATTCCCACTCCTCGGAAGCTCACTCTTCTGTCGGCTATGGATAAGGTTCCGAAGATCCATCTTTTGGATTATTCGATCACCTTTTATACTGGTCGTCGTCCTCGCCTGGAGAAGTGGGAATATTTGGCGCCGGTGGATTGGGACAAAGACCTCTCTCCCGAGGGATTGTTGCTTGCTCCCTTTGAGCCGGGCCGGAGCCAATGGAGGGTTCTGTTACCCGGAGCAGTCAACGCGGTACCTCTTAATAGCCCTCTGCGGGCCTGGTTTACGGAACCAATGGACCCTAGTACTCTTCCAATTCCAACCAGCAATCCCTTAGTTGGGAGTTGGAGGCTAGAGTGGAGTGAAGATTACCGCTCGGTTACCGCCTATCCAGGTTCTCTTTTACTTCCTGGACCGGCTCAGTGGGGGAGTAGCTCTTCTGGAGAGCTCTTCTTGGTAAGAGATGTTTACACCTCTTTAGGTTTCGGCAGTGGCCGGGACCAGAAGGGGGATGATTTGGTTGAGACTCGCATCGGCTTCACTCCTATTGATGTTCTGCCTCCCTGGTTTCAGGTAGAATATCTTTCTAATCCTTTGCCGGGAGGTTATCTCCCCTCAAATCCTCAGTGGAAACCCTTGTTAACAGAGGATCGGGGGAGAAATCGAGTGCCTGCTGACCTGCGTCTTCGCGTTACTGCTTCCGAGACTCCTGGCCCTCGACCTGAGGATTTGCAGGTGGTTGCTTTGGAAGGCCCTCCCTTGCCCCAAATAGAAGTGGGAGGTTGGCAAAGTGACGGTACCCACCCTGCTAACCGTCGAGAGTTCCTCTTTCGGAAACCGCTAGGCCCTGTAATGGAGGGAGACCCACCTCGGGAAGTTTCCCAAATGACTTACCGCTTTAAGGTTCACCTTCGGGACACCCGGCCGGAGCCCCAGGGTAATGCGGCTGAAGCCACCTACCGAATCGAGATCGAGGATCGCTTCCCCCCTCGATTGGTGAAGATGGAGCTTTGGGACAACTATTCTCGTCCTTCCAACCCCTCTAAGGCTTTGCCCACTGATATTCCTCGGTTCACTTTTTCCGACCGTTTGGATTTTTTCTCTCTGCGGATATTGGAGCTAGAGGGTAACCCCGCACCCATTCCCGGCCTGAAACCCCTTCTCGATTTAGACGGCCGAACGGTGATTGTTTCCCACCTCCCGTTTCCAAGGCCGAAGGAGGGGTTTTATGTCTACCGCCTACAGATCGCATCGGGATTAAGAGACTTGGTAGGGAATGCTCAAGAGGATTTACCTCGGCTGAACGATCCCTCTGGAGAAAAGCCTTACTTTGAGATTATTGTTCCGGCTCACGTTCCAGGAGACTTAGATGACAATGGTCAGATCACTCTTTCAGACGTGCTCTTGGCTTTAAAGGTTTTTCTGGGAGAAATTTCCCTTTCTCCTTCTCTCCTAGAGGTCAACGACCTTTATCCTCAAGGCTTTCCTGACGGCCGTTTTGGGAGTCAGGAACTCAATTGGGTTTTCCGTCGTTTCCTCGGTTTAGAACGGCCCTAAGGGTTTCTGTTAAGGTTTTGGAGGGAGAGGAAGGGTTCTACTCTTTGTCTAAAGGTGGCTTTGGTTATCATCTCTTTTCCAGAAGGAGGTTGGGTATGTTAGACCATTTAGCGACAGCACGACCTGGAAGAAGCAAGCGGATTTCCAGCTGGGATACTTCGGGGAGAAATCGGGATTATTGGACGATTCCCGCAGGGCAAACGGTTACTTTAGCAGATATTAAAGGACCTGGCGTGATCCGCCATATTTGGTTCACCATAGGAGCCCAGGACCCCCTTTATTTGCGGAAAAGTGTGTTGAGAATGTATTGGGATAACCAGGATCACCCCAGCGTAGAGGCTCCAGTAGGGGATTTCTTCGGGGTGGGTCATTCAAAAGTAGCCTCCTATTCCTGTGCGGTGCTAAATATGTCTGCTAATCCGGGTCAGGATCGGGCGGCTGCTATGAATTGTTATTTCCCTATGCCTTTTGAGAGTCGAGCAGTTATTACTGTTCAGAACGAAGGAGAGACGGAGATTCGTTCCTGGTACTTTTACATAGACTATGATGAGCTGGATACCCTCCCACCGGATCAACTGCGTTTTCACGCTTGGTGGAGGCGGGAAAACCCTTGTCCTCAGCCTCGGCACCTTGGAGAAGACCCTGAGGTTAACCTTTCAGACAAAGACAATTATTTGATCTTAGAAGCGGAAGGCCGAGGGCATTACGTTGGTTGCAACCTTTCGGTGCATAACCTTTACGGAGGTTGGTGGGGGGAGGGAGATGATATGATTATGGTAGATGGAGAAAAATGGCCTCCCGACCTCCATGGTACAGGCTCGGAGGACTATTTTGGCCATGCTTGGGGAATGCAACCTCAGAATGCCTTTTTATATAACGGTGTCTCCTATCATAAACCCGGTGATTTTCGAGGGTATAACGAGCGTATTACGGTTTATCGTTATCATATTTGCGATCCTATTGTTTTCCAAAAATCTATCCGAGTAAGCATCGAGCATGGTCATGCTAATGATCGTTGTGATGATTACTCCAGTACCGCTTACTGGTATCAGACTTTGCCTTCTAAACCTTTTCCTCCTTTCCCTAAGGTGGAGGATCGTTTGCCTAGAGAGGATGTGATCATCCAACCGGTCAATCTTCCTATTCCTATTCGGGATCGAAGGCGAAGCGGAAGTCCGATTGATCCTCGATATCCTAATGGATAGCCGGAGTAGGGCTACATAGGGAATCAGTCCGGGGTAGGCCTAGAGCCTACCCCTCCTTAGTCCGGTAGCCGCACCCTTTAGGGCGCGACTCCCTATAACCCCCCGTCAACGGGGGGTGGGGCGCAGGCTAAAGCCTGCGACTACCTTTGGTGCTAGAAGAATCTTCTCCAAAGAGTGAGGATGATAAAAGAGTGATTCTTTAAGGAAGTGCTTCGGGGAGATGAGTACCCGGGGGAAGATTACGGAGATTACCGAGCTAAAAAAGAGAGTGGTTCAGCGCGTTATCCAGTGGGTTAGGGAAGATAGAGTCCAGGGGGTGGTGCCTAATCTCTCTAACGGTTGGGCGATTTGGCAGGAGGTGGTAAGACAGGAACCTTCTTTAGCGAGTATGCCTGTTTATCTCATCCGAGCAAGCAGCGGCCGAGCTCACCACAAGAGCACTTATGTGATTCCCCGCCTCTTTCCTATCAACCTGATATGGTTGTTGGTTCAGGGAGGAACTGCCTTGGCTTTGGATGCCTCTCACAAACCGATGCCCGATGCTTTTATGACCAGCTTACAAGTTTACGTCGCTTTGATCAATCGAGCGGTTAGCCAGCGAACGAACCAAGGTTATCCCGAGGGACTAATCCCCGTTTTTACCCCTGCAATGCTCGAAGCCTCTTACAGCAAAGAAGCCAAAAAAGAGGTAGATTGGATTCGTTTTCTCCTCCGCTATCTCCCTACCCTTCACTTTGTGGCCGTACGATTCCGCACAGGAGATGGGAGGTCTTTCAAATATAACAGTGTTCCTCTCTCAGGAATTCCTGACCCGGTGCCGGAGGGAAGCGGTTTATTAATTTTAGGCAATCCCCTCGGTGCCGGTGAGCCTGCTTGGATGGATGATGTTCTCCCTAGTGAGTGGTAAAAAATCCAAGCCCCGGAAGTTTCGAAGAGGATCTTCAGCCTCGGAAATATCGGGTATCTTGGTCTACTCCGTATCCACTGATCATTCCTCGGACGACCAAATAGAGGATGGCGCCAAAGAGAGGGAAGATCAGAGAGACGAAGAGCCAAAAGTAGGGGGCTTCTCCTTGGATTCGAGCGTCGTAAAAGACCCAACCCGTGATAAGTAGGTGGATAAAGATCAAGAGAACAGCTATTCTCCCTAAGGAGAAGAGGAGATAACCTAATCCACCCAGCAGAAGGAGACTACCCATAGCGAGAGCGGAGTAAAAGCTTCCCCGACGATACCAAAGAGGGTCTGGCCGAAGGAAGATCGCTTTAAACAGACGCCTCCAAGAAGGAGGTTGTTCTTGGAGGAGCTCCTTCAGAGGAGTGGAGAACAACTCATAATCCGCTTGTAATTGCTCAATCCGTTTAAGACGGTCGGAGTTTGAAGGATCTCTCTGCTGGGCTTGATAGAGGGCCTCCAAAGCCCGGTCCAAAAGTTGGAGCTCTAAGAAAATCTCCGCCATATAGTCAAAAGGATCGGCGAAGGAAGGATCAGCTTCTGCTGATTTTTGAGCTTCGGCAATAGCCCCCCAGGGGTCTTTTCGGCGTCGTAGGAAGTAGGCTGTTCGGAGGTGCTCTAAGGCTTTTTCCTTAGCCTGAGCTTGGGGGTTTAAGGGATCTTCCGGAGGTGGAAGACGCATTTCTCGTATCCGTGACTCCTATCCTGGGAAGTCTTGCTTTTTGAATAATCGTTTTACCTTAAAGCCTGCCTTCTCAAGGTTTTGAGGCGGTGCATCACAGGGTTGGCCCCTCGTCCGAAGTAGTCGTGCAGGGCCAAATACTCTTTGTACAGTTCGTCGTAGATGGCTTTATGACGCCGGTTGGGGCGGTACACTTGGTTGCGGGTGCCGGTCATCTGAGCAACGGCATCTTGAACTGAGTCGTATCCCCCTCCTTGAGAACCGGCGGCTACTGCCCCCCAGATGGCGGCGCCCATTGCGCTGGCTTGAGAGGTTCGTGGGAGGCGAATCTCCTCACCCAGGACATCCGCATAGATTTGCATCATTAGTGGATTGCGCTCGGCAAGTCCTCCGCAGGCAAAGATCTCCTGAATAGCTAGTCCATTGCGACGGAAGTTTTCGATGATCACTCGGGTGCCGAAGGCGGTGCCCTCGATTAAAGCCCGATAGATTTCATAGGGGCGGGTATCTAGAGTTAAGCCGAGGATCATTCCCGAGAGATTGGCGTCCATTAGGATAGAGCGATTGCCGTTCCACCAATCGAGCGCAAGCAATCCGGTGGCCCCCGGTTCCAGGCGACTTGCTTCTCTTTCTAGCAGTTCAAAAAGGGAGATTCCTTCGGCCTGAGCTTGGGCTTCCAGAGAGGCGGGAACTCCCTGGCGGACGTACCAGAGAAAGATGTCACCCACCGCTGCTTGGCCCGCTTCGTATCCGAAGTAGCCGGGAAGGATGCCATCTTCGACAACTCCGGTGAAGCCTTCCGCCAGGACTTCTTCTTTTCCCAAGGCAAGGTGACAGAGAGAGGTGCCCATAATCATCAGCAGTTGCCCAGGGCGGGAAATTCCACTAGCAGGGACGGCCGAATGCGCGTCAATTACTGCTACTGCAACGGGGGTACCGGGTTTTAATCCTGTCAAAGCGGCGGCTTTCTCGGTGATTCCTCCAGCGCAGGTTCCCATAGGGTAAACATCAGGGGGAACTTTGTGGGTGAAGAGGTTCAGCAGGTCGGGATCTAGAGCTTGAAGGAATTCTTTGGAGGGGTATCCCTCTTCTTTACTCCAACAGGCTTTATAGCCAGCTTGGCAGGCGCTCCTTCGCTCTTGGCCGGTAAGCTCCATTACAATCCAATCGCCCCCCTCAATAAAACGGTGGGCACGCAGATAGATTTCTGGGTCTTCCCGGAGCACCTGCCAGACTTTAGGGATGAACCATTCGGAGGAGATTTTCCCTCCATAGCGTTTAAGGAACTTTTCTCCTCGCTCGGCGGCGATGCGGGTGATCTCTTCCGCTTCTTCTGCGGCGCCATGGTGCTTCCATAATTTGGGCCAGGCATGGGGACGGTCCGCGTAAGTTTCTCTTAGACAAAGAGGTTCATTCACTTGATCCAGGGGAAGAACGGTGCAAGAGGTGAAGTCTACTCCTACTCCTATAACTTGTTCGGGTTGGACGCCTGCTTCTCTTAAGGCAGAGGGGACTAAAGTTTTGAGGGCTTCCCGCCAATCCCCGGGATGTTGGAGTGCCCATTCGGGTGCTAGGGGGACCCCCGAAGGGAGCTCTCGATCAAGGACGCCGTGAGGATATTCGAAGACTACATTAGCTGCTTCTTCTCCCGTGGCGACGTCTACCAGAAGCGCCCGGGCCGATTCCGTTCCGAAGTCTAACCCTAAGGCTAAGCGTTCAGCCAAGTTCTGCTCCTCCTCTCCGCTTCTTAAACTTAAAGGAAGATTTCTTAGCGAATAGAATAAGCCTTGGTCCAATCCCTTTATCCCTTTTCGGTGGGAGAAAGGGGTTGTTCCGACCTTTTCTCTTGATAGAGGGCTAGTTGTAGGGCTTGTTGCTCCTCCTCCGAAAGGGGGATAGTAGGATTTCCTTGTTCTACCCCTTTAGCATAGGTATTACAGCTATTTCGCCCATAAAGAGAGGTTAAGATGATACCTGTTCCCTCGTTATTCAGCAGGGCTAGAGAGAAACTCAGCTGCCCTCCCACGTCCTCGTAAGCGTCGTAGTGTACGAGACCGATATTTTTTAGATAGCCGGGGAGGGCTTTCTCAATCCGGTGGAGGGATACCAAAGCCTGGGAGGCCGCTTCTCGAGCTTGTTGGGCTTCTTCTATAAATTGTTGGATTAGGCCTTCTAAATCAGTGGCTCGGGGGCCTCGGAAAACAAAGCGCAGGCGTCGTCGCAGGGAGAGGAGTTTCCAGGAGAGGATGACCAACAACAATAGGCTGAGGGCAACGTAAGCCACCCCCGCTGTTAAGAAAACTTCCGGATGTCGTTGGGCAAGCTGGAGTAACAACCACATTCTTCTTCCTCAGGAAGTGAGAGAGATAACCTGGCCAGTTTCCGCGCTCTCCCGGGCGGCGAGGACCAAGCGTAGAGTCTTCCATCCTTCTTGGATAGGAGTGCGTGTTGGGCGATTCTCTCGGATAGCATTCAACAGGTCTAAGGTCTCTGCTTCAAATAGGTTACGAGTTCCCTGAACCTCTTCGGAAGGGATGCCTTCCTGGGCGGTATAGTAGAAAGTAGCGTGGTTAGGGTCATTGAGAAAAACCGTCAATCCCCCGAAGATCACATCCGCTTGGCTCATCCAGCGACCGGGAATAGCTGCGTTGGAGCCAGATATAGTGGCGATGGCTCCCCCTTCGTAGGTAATCACTGCTCCAGATAGGTCTTCCGAAGTATAATTTTCTACCTCCCGGTGGAAGAGGTTGTTCATTCGGCAGAAGACGGAGGAGGGTTCTCCAAGGAGGTAGCGGGTTAGGTCATAAAGATGAATAATCTGCTCGACTACTTGGCCCCCACTCTTGGATTTATCCCGCCACCAAGGGGCGTGAAGCGAGTTGCAGTAGTAACGGGCAACCATTAAGCCGGGTTGTCCAATCTCCCCTTTTTCATAGAGGGTTTTGATTTTTTCAACTGCTTCTCCAAAGCGTGACATAAAACCGACTTGAGACTTCACTTGGGCTTTCTCTACCGCTTCAACCATCGCTTGGCCCAACTCAAGGGTTAAGGCAATCGGCTTTTCAATGAACAGGTGAACACCTTTTTGGGCGGCGAGCTGAACCTCCTTGCTATGGGCGAAGGGAGGGAGGCAAATATAAACAATATCCAAGGGTTCTTTGTCAAACATCTCTTCAAAGGAGGTGTAGGTATGACCAGTGCCGCCTGCATATTGTTGGTTGAATTGTTCCGCTCGTTCGAGAAGGGTGTCACAAAAGGCGACGAGAGCGGTTTCACGCAGATGGGTTAGCACCCGGGCGTGAGCGTTGGCGATGCCACCACAACCGATAATCCCCACTTTAAATTCAGCCATTTGGATCCTCCATGACCATCCAAACAAAGCATGTTTTTGTTTTAATCCGCTAGGGGGCAATTAAAACCCTTGAAGGGCACTTTTAGGAGGTGCCCTCCCCTAGGTTGAGAGATTGGCTAACTCCCGCAATCGGCGAAGGTTTTCTGCGTGCATCGTCTCGGCTTCGGGGGTTTCTAGAATCACCATGAGGTTTTGGAGCCGGGGTTCGTGAAGCAAAGCCCGGAAAGCCTCTTTGCCCAAAAAACCTTCTCCGATATGGGTATGCCGGTCCACCCGACTCCCCAACTCTTTTTTAGCATCATTGGCGTGGATCACCTTCAACCTACTTAAACCTACGACCTCATTAAACTTCTCCAAAAAGTGGGAGAGTCCCTCCGCAGTTCGGATATCGTATCCTGCGACGAAGACGTGGCAGGTGTCCATACATACCGCTAGACGTTCCGGAGCTTCGACTTGGTCAAAGATCCTAGGGAAATGTTCCAAGCGATATCCAATGCTTCGGCCTTGGCCCGCGGTGGTCTCAAGAGTGATTTGGACCTTAAAGCCGGGAGTTTTTCGGTGAATCCAATTAATGCTTTCTGCAAGGCGTTGGATCGCCTCCTCTTCTGGGGAATCACCGCAGGTTCCCATATGAGTCACCAGATATTGGATACCCAGCTGTTCAGACCGTTCCATCTCCTCTAGGAAGGCGATTTGGGATTTTTGGAGGATTTCAGGGTTTGCGGAGGCTAGGTTGATGAGGTAGGAATCGTGGGCGATAATGGGGCCTTTCAGTAGTTCCTGGGCTTTTTGCCGGAATTCCTCAATCTCCTCCGGTTTTAGAGGTCGGCCTTTCCATTGCTGAGGATTTTTGGTGAAAATCTGCACCACCTCGCAGCCGATTTCTACCCCACTAAGGATGCCGTTGACCAGTTTGCCTTTGGTAGGCATATGAGCACCCAGCAACATCGCTTTCTTGGCTCTCTCCTTTCTCTTCCCAAGCTATAGGGGATTTCCTTTTAGGCCTGCTCGGTTTCGAGCACTGCGCACCGCATCAATATAGCTTTCCGGTAAATTTTGGCGGGGCCACCAGCGTAAACGCTCCGAGTAAAGCCAAACATATTCATCGCTACGTTCGAGAGCAGCAGTTAGGGCGGTTTCCAAAGCAGTAGGTGTGAAGTAATTTCGGGTAAAACGATCCGTATGCCAGCCTAGTTGGTGAGAACGGCAATCCATCCAGAGGCCAAACCCTGCCCGAAATTGCTTTTGATACTTCTGCTTCAGGCTGGGGTCCTGGGGGCCCTGCTCCCGGATAATCCGATAGGCCTCCTCAAATTGTTGAGCAGTTTTATAAGGGTAAGAGAACTCCCATCCATCCACAAAGAGAGTTCGGGAGGAGGCTCCCTCGAGCATTCCATCGAGGAAGGGTTCCAATAATCCATATTCGGCCTCGGATAGAGGTTTCCCCTGATGACGCGCCAAGTGATAACCGAAAGTGAGAAGCAGAGTAAGCCTCGGCATCACACGATTCAACCGTTGAATGAATTGGCGGCCTCGTAGGCGCACCTGTTGGGCATACTCTTCGAAGGAATGGCGTTGGGGTTGGGATCGAAACCGGAAGAGCGGAGTGTTGTACTGCTCCACGTCGAAAAGCAACCCTTTGATCTTGGCCTCCTTAAGGATAAGGGCAGCAATTTCTGCGTTGTGAAGGACATTCTCCCATCCCTGGTCGTCAAACCAGTCCACATTCCCTGGGGTAACATTAAAACGAAGAAAATTGTCGGTAAAGCGTTGGAAGGAGATGGCTTTTAAATCCTCGATAGCCGGCTTTATGGCCTCAAAAGGAATCGGCTCAGGGCTCCAACAGGTCCACTCGAGGACAGCAGTATCCCCTTTTGAGGTGGGGTACTTTACCTGAAACACCACGCCATCGAAGGGCATTTGCTCCATTTCGTGGAGGTGCTCTCGGAGAAAACGGGTATCCGGTTCATCCCAGCCGAATTCAATCAATTTTTTCCTTGTTTTAGCTTCTGTGGATTCTAACATCCCAGTCCCCCCAAGGGTTGAGCTCAAGGCCAACCAACCCCACTTTAAAAAGGTTCTCCTTTTCATCTCCCCTAATTCTTGCCCCCTTCCTTAAGATCCTTCAGAGGGTACCTCTTAGAGATACCCCTACAGGCCTTTTATCTCTCCGGCGTAGGGAAGCGCAATCAAAAGGAAGAGTAGGACGCAATTTAAGGGCGTCCCTATATTAGGTTAAGAGAGGTGGCGGTTAGGGCTAACGATGATTCCGTCGAAGACCACTGCATTGCTCTGGACTCGGCATCCCATACCCACAACGCATCGGTCTAGGACGGTGCCTTTCATCACCACCGCTCCTTGCCATAGGATACTTCGCCGAACAACGGCTCCTTCTTCAATAACACAGTGGTCCCCTAAGACCGATTCCTCCAAAACTTTGGCTCCTGCCTCAATCCGGCAATGATTGCCAATAACAACAGGGTAGCCGACTTCTGCGGAGGGATGGATAAAAACATCTTCTCCCATCCATACGTATTTGCGGACTTCCGGCACAGGAAATCGAATTTGTACCCGGCCTTGTAGGGCTTCGTAGTGCGTTTGGCGGTACTGAGCAAGGTGGCCTACGTCGCTCCAATAGCTGGCGGTAAGATAACCATAGAAGGGAGTGCGAAGTTCCAGGAGTTTGGGGAAGAGATCCCGGCCAAAATCGTATTCGATCCCCGAAGGAATAAGTTCTAGAACTTCCGGTTCAAAGAGATAAACACCGGTGTTGGCGGTATTAGAAAAGATCGGCTCGTCTTTCGGTTTTTCCACAAACCGGGTGATTCTTCCCCGTTCATTCATCAAGGCGATACCGTACTGGGAGGGATCTTCAACCAAAGAGAGGGCAATGGTGGCAACCGCTCTTTTTTCCCGATGAAACCGGAGCATTCGAGTGAGGTTAATGTCAGAGAGGTCATCCCCTCCGATAACGAGAAAGGTGTCGTCGCTGAAGAAATCGGCACATCGTTTCACCCCCCCGGCGGTTCCCCAAAGTCGTTCCTCTTCCGAATAGTGGATTTTCACTCCCCACCGGGAGCCATCGCCGAAATAATCTCGGATCATATTTCCCAGGTAATGAAGGTTGACCATAATTTCGTTGAATCCGTGCTGCTTGAGGAGCTCAACGATGTGCTCCATTACGGGTTTGTTAACGATAGGAACTAGCGGTTTAGGCAGGAGGCGGGTTAAAGGGTCTAAGCGACTTCCTACTCCTGCAGCGAGGATCATTGCTTTCAATGGGCTTTCTCCTCAAAAAATTTGCGGATCGTGGCGGCAACATAAGCGATTTGCCGACCTGTTAAGCTAGGATGGACGGGGATAGATAAAACTTCTCGAGAGGCTCGCTCACTGTGAGGAAGGTCTCCTTCCCGATAACCGAGATGGGAATAGGCTACTTGAAGGTGGAGGGGGCGGGGGTAATAGATCCGGCTTTCGATCCCATGTTGAACCAGGTAGTTTTGCAGATCTCCTCGGTTGCTCAGCTTGAGGGTGTAGAGATGGAAGACGTGATAACAGCGGTTATCTGTGAGGGGGACCTGCAGGGGAAGGTCTTGGAGTAGGTTATTGTAAGAGTGGGCATGGGCTCGGCGTGCTCGGTTCCACTCATCGAGATATTTCAGCTTCACCCGAAGGATGGCAGCTTGGATTTCGTCTAGCCGGCTGTTCCAACCGAGGAGATGGTATTCATATCCTTCCCTTTGGCCATGGTTACGAAGCAGTCGGATTTTTTCGGCGAGGGAGAGGTCATTGGTCACTATCATCCCTCCATCTCCTGCTCCTCCTAGGTTTTTCGTGGGATAGAAGCTGAAGGCGCCGGCTAATCCCAGACCTCCTACGGGTTTTCCATCGAAGCGGGCTCCTAAGGCTTGGGCTGCATCTTCAATGAGAGCGAGGTGGTGGCGCTCTGCGATGCGGCGGAGAGCGTTCATATCCGCGGGTTGACCATAAAGATGTACAGGCAAGATGGCTACCGTCCGAGGAGTGATCGCCGCTTCGACTTGCTCGGGGTCAATATTAAAAGTGGCAGGATCTATATCTACAAAAACAGGTTCTGCTCCTAAATGGGAGACTACCTCTGCAGTGGCGACAAAAGTAAAGGGGGTGGTAATGACTTCGTCCCCTTTACCGATTCCTAGGGCCATAAGAATCAAAGCTAAGGCATCAGTTCCTGAGGCCACTCCCACCGCTGTTTTGGCATCACAATAAGTAGCGATCTCCTGCTCCAGAAGACTGACATTTTCCCCTAGTACATACTGACCGCTTGCTAAAACCCTTAGAACCGCCGAGTCAATTTCTTGTTTCAACTGCTGATATTGCTCCTGGATGTCGAGCATTGAAACTTTAAGGAGGGGTTTCAATCCATTTCCTCTGTCGAAACGAATAGAGGTGCAGCGAATGGCACCTGTTCTAGAGGCTTTTCTCTCTTTGAACGAGCATTTTCTGAGCTCGTAATTGACGCTCTGCAGAAAGAAGTAAGTTCAATTCTTTAATCAGTAGTCTGCGACGGGTTGTCATCTGTTGGATCCGGGATTTTTCAAAGGCGATTAAGTTTTCTAGGGTGGAACGTTCGCTGGGTTGGAGAAAGGGTTGTTGCTGTTGCAGGTAGAGATTCTTCAATCGGAGTTCAATCTCTTTCTGACGAGCGTTCATCTTCTTGATACTGGCTACCAAAGTGGATCGGCGGTTCCGCAGGCGAGTTAAAATTTCCTGAAGCTCCTTGGCTTTATTTATAGGAACTGAGATTCTCCCCTGCGGAGCAGAAGCTTTTGGTGAGCCAATCCCTTGAGGGAAAGCCGAGTTTTTAGGGCTAACCCCCTCGAATATCAAAGCCAGAAGAAAGGCTCCTATAGGGAGAAAGCTCAACCAAGTTGGAGTTTTTCTCTTCATCCTTACCTCGGATTTCTAAGAAGGTGTTCCCTTACATATCTTAGTCTCTTAAGGGTTCGTTCCTTTCCCAAAACGGCGATAATTTCAAAGAGTCCGGGGCCTACTGTGCGTCCAGTGACTGCTACACGGACAGGATGGGTTACTTTTCCCCCCGAGAGACCGAATGCTGCTCCTCGGATGGCTTCTTCAATGGCTTTTACTTCCCAGTTTTGCAAATCTGCTAAGTTTTTTTCCACATGTCCTAGAAAATCGGGGATATGGCTCTCCCTAAGCCATTTGTCCACCGCTTTAGGATCATAGGTAATATCTTCCTTGAAAAAGAATTCCATTAAGGAAGGGGCTTCTGCTAAGCGCTTTAGTCGCTCCTGTTCGAGGATCACTACCTGTTCTAAATAGGCCCGCTGATCAGGGGGGAGGGGATCAGGGAGTAATCCTGCTTTTTGGAGGAAGGGAAGAACTCTCTGGGCTAATTCCTGGGGGGAGAGCTGCCGGATGTACTCCCCGTTCATCCACTCTAGCTTAGTAACATCAAAGATGGCTGGATTGGGGCTGACCCCATCTAAATCGAAACGTTCGATCAGCTCCTGAAGGGAGAAGATCTCTCGCTGTTCTCCTGCTCCGGGGGCCCAACCCAGCAGGGCAAGATAGTTTACCAGAGCTTCAGGTAAGAAGCCTTGATCCCGGTATTCCTGGAGGGAGGTTGCTCCGTGACGTTTGGAGAGTTTAGAGCGGTCAGGCCCAAGGATAAGGGGAAGGTGAGCAAACTGAGGAGGGTCCCAGCCGAAAAGGTGATAGGTATAGATATGGATCGGCGTGCTAGAGATAAATTCCTCTCCTCGGATAACGTGGGTGATGCCCATTAAGTGGTCATCTATCACGTTGGCAAAGTTATAGGTGGGATAGCCGTCGGACTTGATGGCTACCCAATCTTGAAACACCCGACACTCAAAAGTAATTTCTCCCCGGATCAAGTCGGTGAAAGTAAGGGTTCCTTCCAGGGGCATTGCAATCCGGATCACTGAAGGGAGCCCTTTTTTCTCCAAAGCCGAGCGTTCTTTTGGAGAGAGATACCTACAATGACGATCGTACCCGGGAGGGAGCTTTTTTACTTGTTGTTCCTTGCGCAGTTGTTCCAATCGTTCCGGGGTGCAGAAACATCGATAGGCTTTTCCCGATTCCAAGAGCTGATAGGCGTATTTTTGGTAGATTTCTAACCGTTGGCTTTGAAAGTAAGGCCCACAAGGCCCACCCACTTCGGGGCCTTCGTCCCAGTCGAGCCCAAGCCACCTCAACCCATCTAAGATAGCCTCTACCGAGCCTTCAACATATCTTTCCCGGTCGGTATCCTCAATCCGAAGGATAAATTGACCCTTATGATGCCTAGCGAATAACCATTCAAAGAGGGCGGTTCGCATATTGCCGATGTGAGGGATCCCTGTTGGGCTTGGGGCAAAACGCGTTCGCACGCCTGATCCTTTCATCTCTTTTTCTCAGTCCCCTATCCTCCCTAAGCTCCTCCATCTCCTGTCTGCAGGGATGAAGAGGGAGGAACATGGTCACTTTTTATCGCTTCACAATGTACTTCTTCTTTTGGCGCTTAAAGCCTTTCTGGGCGGCCCGGGCATCATAGCTCCACAGCCCCCGGTGCTGGGTAAAGCCGTGGTAAGCACTGAGAATCCCTGCAACGAGCCGGGGAGTCACCATCCGAACCACCAGAGTCTCTGCATATAATCGGGCGAAGGAGATCCCCCGGCTATGGCTGGTTAAAATCCGGGTGATAATCTCTCGGGTTGAAGTGGCCTCGGTCATTGCTTGCTCTCGGAGAGAGAGTAAGTCCTTCAGCCGAGATTCTTCGATATAGGTATCATTATCTTTCTCTCCCGAGTAGACCAAGCGGTACCGGCCTAAGGCTTCTGTCGGTTCAAAGTAAAACACTCCTCCTGAAGCGGGTAGGCGAACTTGTTGGTACCAAGGTCTCAATCCGAAAAGGAGTTCCAGGGAGTGGTTGATCCATAGGGAATAGTATTGGTCTTCGGCCAGGCCGGTAACAAGGATAAAATTGGGTTGACGGGGGAAGGCTAAGGAGTTGGAGGGCACGGGTAGAGTTCCTGCTTGGTGATGGTTGTAGGTGATAACACACCGGATCCGGCGGTCGGGAAGAGCTTCGATTATCCCTCCGTATTGGCAGAGGGGTTGCCGGATTTGTTCCGCTAAATCTTCTTCCAAACCCTCATCCGTCAGCTCGACATCTTCTGGTTGGCCGGGGCTGAATTCGAGGTCTACATAAAGGGGTTCCAGAATTTCGGGTCGTCTTTGGATCTCTTCGGGGATAGGCCGAGCGGTAAGCCAACGATCCCAACCAACCCATAAGAATCGGGGGTCATTACGCAGAGCCCGGTCCAAAGCGGTTCGGGTGGCATCATAGTTTGGGTCTCCTATCATCAGCTGAGGGAAGAGGTGATGCAGGAGGGTATCCAAGTTTTCTGGCTCGGAGGTCCCTGTCAAGAGCTCGTACAGCAGATCTAAATCTTGGGGTTCTACGGTAACTGGTTTCGGGAGGTCTTCGGGAAGGAGCTCGACTACAGGGCCTTCGCGATCCAGGCGGGCAAGGATAGAGGGAACTTCTTTTAATAAGCTGGGGCCAATCCATTCAGCGTGATCCAAGATAGCCACTTCTGGACAGGACAGAAGGGCTTCTAGCAGCTTTATTGCATCAAAGTGCTCCGGGTCCGCTTGCCATTGATAGAACTGAAGAATTTTGTTGCTTACCGCTTGTTTAGCTTGGTCTAAAAAAGTGATCGCTCCGTCTATAGGGCCTAAAGCCTGCCAATCTATAGATTGAGCGAGGGATTGGAAAGGTTCTAGGGTTTGGGGTTCGTCAAAGTTCTCCCAAAGGACTTCCTCTGGGTCTAGGGTGGGGACTTTCAGAAGCCAATCACGGAGGCCTATTTTACCTTCTGAGGTAAGGAAGAAGTTGGGGCGGGTTTGGGCCAGTTTCTTTACAAGGGTAGTTAGGGACTCTGGGGAGTGAGGATAAGAGTAGGATAGTTCCTTCCCCAGCCATTCGGGGGGCAGGGGTTTACCAATACCTTGCAAGATTTCTACCATCATTCGTTCGAGGGGGCGTTGGGTGTAGGGTTCTCGGGAGAGGATTTCCCAGGCATTATCTGGGGTTCGGCGGAATTGGTAGGCGCTTTCTAAGGAGAGCCGGAGAGATTTAGGGTTAAGGGGGATTTGTTGGCTTAGGCCCGCCAGAAGGTCACGGCCTAAGATACGTCCTTCATGTTCTAGGCAATATTGAAAAGCCAAAACAGCAACGTATCGTTCTACTGCTTGAATCAGAGGGTCTTGAGTAATCACCGCCATAGATAAATCTCCTTCTTTAGTTGATAACTCACTATCAGGAAAGTGTACAACCTTAACCGGGTTCTTCGCGATGGTGGCATATGGTCATTGTGTTCGATCTAAACTTTAAGAGTGTAATCTTTATCGCTGTTTTCAGCCTCTTTGAAATCGTTGCAACCACAAAGTGTTTGGCCACGCTTGAAGGCCGGCGTGGCTTCAAGGAAGGTATCCTCGTTCATCATAAATTTTCTGAAGGCGCTTTTGGAAGAAAGCATCCACTTCCTCTTTGCTCAGGAGTACTTCTCGAGGTTTCGCAGTGTCCATCGGCCCAACAATACCCTGCTCTTCCATTATATCAATCAGACGGGCGGCACGAGTATAGCCTATCTTAAATTTACGCTGGAGCATCGAGGTGGAAGCGTGTCCGGTAGCCACAACAAGGCGTACTGCTTGTTCGAAAAGTTCATCATCAGTTTCCATCTCCCGGCTCATCGCCGGGGTATCCACTGTCATCACTTCCGCTTCGTAGTCAGGCTTGCCTTGCTTTCGGAGGTGGTTAACCAAGGCCTCGATTTCCGCTTCAGTGATATAGGCCCCTTGGATCCGGATCGGTTTGGGAGCATCAATGGGTAGGAAGAGCATATCTCCTTTGCCTACTAATCGCTCGGCCCCGGTTTGATCGAGAATAATGCGGGAGTCTGTTCCTGAGGCAACAGCGAAGGCGATACGGGAGGAGATATTCGTTTTAATGGTACCGGTAATGATGTCGGCTGAGGGGCGTTGGGTAGCAATAATCAGATGAATACCCACCGCCCGAGCTAGCTGGGCCAGCCGGGTGATAGATTGCTCGACTTCGGCACCGACTTGGATCATCATATCCGCCAGCTCATCAATCACAATGACAAGGTAGGGGAGAGGACGTTCTTCCGGAGGAATCTTTTTATTATAGCTTTCTAGGTTGCGCGCCCCCGCCCTAACAAGAAGTTCGTAACGACGATCCATCTCTTTAATGGCCCAGCGGAGTACCCCTGCTGCTTGCCGAACATCCTTGACGACGGGGTAAATCAGGTGGGGGATCTGATCGTATAAGCTGAGTTCCACCCGCTTCGGGTCAATCAGGAGGAGTTTTACCTCCTCCGGGGTGGCCCGGAAGAGGAGGCTGGCGATGATCACATGGAGGCAGACGCTTTTCCCCGAATTAGTTGAGCCTCCGATAAGGAGATGGGGCATTTTGGCAATATCTGCATAACGAGGAAGGCCAGCTACGTCCAATCCCAGAGCAACGGTGAGCTTCGAAGGAGCTTGGGCAAATTCCTTGGTCTCTAGAAGGGTTCGGAGAGAGACGGGTACAGGATGGCGATGAGGAACCTCCACGCCAATAGCGGATTTCCCAGGAATCGGGGCTTCCACCCGAACATCAATGGCAGCGAGGGACATAGCGAGGTTATCCGCCAAGCTAACGATCTTCTTGACGTTGATTCCCGGGGCCAGCTGGATCTCATAGCGGGTAACCGTGGGACCATGGCAGATTTCCACTACCCGAGCCTCAATTTTGAAATCAGCAAGGGTGGCTTCTAGAATCCGAATGTTCTCTTCTCTCTCCTCTGGCGTGAGGTCTGAAAAAGTTGTGGCAGGGTTCAGGAGAGAAAGAGGGGGTAACTCAAAAGGTCCTTCAGCGTCTACCAAGGGTTCCGTTGGAGGACGGTCTATTTTCTCCAAGGCTTGGGAGTGAACCACCGGCTGAGGTCGATCAGGAGGAGAAGGAACTGAGGACTGAGGGAGTTCTCGTTTCTGAAGTTCTTCTCGCTTCCCCTCCCCTTTGGTAAAGGGAGAAGAGCTAGGGGGTTGAGAAGCCTTCTTTTGAGGAGGCTTCTCTCTCTTAGGGGTGAGGAGATGGGTTAGCCCTCGGAAGAGGGAAGAAAGAATCCGGTGGGTAGATAAGCGGAAGAGGAGGAGAATGCCGATCAGTCCTGTAGCTCCTATGGCGAGAAGAGATCCCACCGGTCCGAGGAGATCCTCGAGGAGGCGAGCGAGGAGGGTACCTATTACTCCTCCGTATTCGAGGTAATGATCCCATTCGAAGGGAGGAAGAGTCATTGGCCCTGACCTTCCTAGAGAAGCGATAAAGGAGAGGAAGAGCAGAAAGCCTCCTAAGAAGGTTTCGTAGGGTCGAGGCCAGGGGCGATCGAAAAGGTGATAAAAAGCGATTATCAACATCAGGGGAGGGATACTCCAAGCCGCCTTTCCCATAAGCCCTTGAAGGCATTTTCTCAGCGTTTGACCAATAGGCCCGGTAGCACTAGGGGCCACTAAAGCGGCAGCGATCAGTAGCCCACCGAAGACCAAAAGGAGGATGTTCATCTCTTTTCGGAGTGTAGGAGCGCAAGGCCTTGCGCCCCTACAATTTTTCTTTTTAGAGGACATTGGTCGTGAGCGAGAAGAACCTCCTTTTCGCTTTTTAGAAGGAGTAGGGGTTTTGGTCGGCATCCTTTTCACCTAATCTCCCTAATCTTAAATTATCGGCAGAAGTAACTCTTTTTCCGATGAGGAGGGTTTTTCAACCTACCAATAGAGCTATTCTCCGCTCCAAGCTTTTTACCTACTTATTTGCCAACGGTAGGTTAATAAGGTCTCTTTAAGGGGAGACTTTGGGTATATTAGATTGAGGGAAGAGGGGAATGGAAAGGGGATGGGGAAAGGCAGAGAAGCATAAGAGCAAGGCACACTTTGCTCTAACCGGGGTGTTTCTCGCTCTTCAGTAAAGCGTTTCAATGCTATATGATTAAAACAAGGATCCTATCCTACTCAAGGAGGGTTTACCAGGATGTTTTCGGAGAAACTTTTGGGGTCTCTTAGAAGCTTTCCTTGGGGTGGTGGGAGAGGTGCTCAGTTACGAAAGAGGCCTCGCAGTGGCCGGGCGATTGCCCGTCGCGCTCGAAGGCGGAGGCGATGATTCTATGGGGGGTGATAGCGGTCTATTATTGTCCACCTTGTTCTTATCAAAGAGGTTTTGATTCTATAGGGGCACAGGGATGGCTGTGCCCCTACGCTTTCCATTGGTCTTTTATAGAGGGTTAGGAGAGGAGAAGGGGAAGTAAGATTCTTGAGAAGACCTTAACTCGGAGGGGAGAATATGCAGAGTAGTGTTCCCAGAGCTTTCACCCTCATTGAGCTTTTGGTGGTGATAGCTATTATTGCTATCCTGGCTGCTGTTTTGTTCCCCGTTTTTCTGCAGTCTCGGGAAAAGGCCCGCCAAAGTCAATGTTTGTCTAACTTAAAGCAATTGGGCCAAGCAACTATGGCTTATCTGAATGACAACGACAGTTACTACCCCCCTTGGTATGGCCTGCCCAGAAATTCCACTGATGTCTGGAGTGGTTTCGGTTGGCCCGAATTGATTATGTCCTATGTCAAGAGCGAGCAGGTTTTTGTATGCCCCTCTGATTACATTGAGCGCCCTCCGATGAATATTCGATGGCAGGGTCAAACCCGTCCTAATCCTCCTCGTTCTTATACAATGAATGGTGATTGGTATACCCCGGATTGTCGAGGACTTTCTTCCTGGCCTCCGGTAGGAGGGTTTCATGAATCGGAGGTGGTCAATCCATCTAATGTGATTATGTATTGTGACCGTTGGCATCCGGGCAACTATCTCTATGGGGTAGGGGTTTCGGTTTCCTCCTCTTTGATTCACTTGAGGCGAGAGGGGCCTCATTTCGGCCTCAATGACCATCTTAAAGGGAGTAATTTTACTTTTGCGGATGGTCACGCCCGGTGGATGAAGACAACCACTGCCAATCAATGGCGACGCAAACCTCTTCCTGGGGGTGATGTCGAGGATACCGGTTACCGGGAGACGGGTCAGATGAGTGTAAAATGTGATTAGCTTTTAGATCAACATCCGCCAAGGGGCCTCCAGGTATTCCTTAATATCTCTCATAAATTCTGCTGCCGGGGCACCGTCTACCACACGATGATCGAAGGAGAGGCTTAATTTCATTCGCTCCCGGGATTCAATGTGGTCTTCAATGACTACAGGTTTGCGAGCAATTTGCCCTATTCCTAGGATAGCCACCTGAGGAGGATTAATAATCGGGGTGAATTCCTCGATACCGTAGCCTCCCAAGTTGGTGATGGTGAAAGTACCCCCGCTCATCTCTTGAGGTGTTAAACGACCTTCTCGCGCTCGATCAGCAAGCCCCTTAATCTCCTGAGAGAGTTCCCATAGGGACTTCCGGTCGGCATTACGGATCACAGGGGCTACTAGGCCTTCTGGGAGGGCTACTGCAATTCCCAAGTGGACTTCCGGCCAAAGGAGGAGGGTCTCTTCTTCCACGGTTGCGTTCAATCGGGGGTGCTCCTTTAGGGCTAGCACTGTGGCGCGCGCTATAAGGGCGGTGAGTGAGAGGGATTGCTGGTATCGGCGTTGAACTTCTTCAGCAAGCCGGCGGTAGAGAGCCATTGCCTCCGTCATATCTACTTCCATCGTCATAGTGACGTGGGGAGCGGTGTAAAAGCTTCGCACCATCGCTTCCGCAATGGCCTTGCGCATTCCGGCGATAGGGATCCGTTGAGGTTCTGTTGGAAGGGCGGTAGGGGGATGAGCGGATGGAGGAGCTGAAATAGGAGGAGTAGCTCGAAGTACATCCTCTCTGAGGACTTTGCCACCGGGACCTGTACCGACCAACTCCCGAAGCTCGACCCCTCGTTCCGCGGCGATCCGTTCGGCCAAGGGCGTAGCTCTCACCTTTTGCTCTTCAATCAAGGCAAGGACATCTCGTTCAATGATTCTCCCGCCGGGGCCGGAACCCCTTCCTGCTAAGAGGCGAATATCTATTCCGGCTTCTTCAGCTCGCTTTCTCGCTCGAGGGGAGACCTTGAAGGGCATTGCTGTCGGGAAGATTGGTTCTACAGGGGTTGGGCCTTCGGGTTGAGGGGCTGAAACGGAAGGGGAAGGCTTCCTTTCAGAGGTACTCTTTAAAGGTACTACTATCTCTGCAGGAGGCCTACCGGATACTTCCGCTAAAAGGGGGGATATATCTTCTCCGGGTTCGCCAATAATTGCTAAAGGTCCTTGAACGGGAACTACTGCGGAGGGTTCCTGGAGGATTTTCAACAGAGTTCCAGAATAGTCCGATTCAATTTCCATACTTACTTTGTCAGTCATAATTTCTAGTAAGGGTTCACCTTTTTTCACTCTTTCCCCTTCTTGTTTCAGCCATTTGAGGACGGTGGCTTCCTGCATCGTTTGCCCCATTGCGGGCATTCGGAAGATTTGAGCCATTGTGTGCTACTCCTTATGAGCTTTGAATACTTTCTTCAAGCAAGGTTTTTTTACCTTCTATTAATCCCTTGTAAGCGGGGGATAGACGCAAGCTATAGGGGCGAGGCACCGCCTCGATCTACTACTGGATCCTCCTATCCCAGCCTTGGGTCTCCCTCCCCACAAGGGGGGAGAGGATCGTGGAGGAGGTCGGTAGTTTTAGGTGTGTACTGCGCAGGTTTTAGCCTGCAGCTACTAAACCTAACCCCTCAACTGGGTTCGGTAGCCGCACCCTTTAGGGTGCGTATTACGCTTTAGAACCATTTTCTTTTGTCTACTTCATTAATCAAAGGTTCCTTGTTAAGGAATCGGCGGAGGTTTTCTACCAAGATTTGGAAACGTCGCTCTCCGGTATGGGGAGCACGCCAGGCGACATGAGGAGTTAAGATGACGTTCTCCATGTCCCAGAGGGGATGGTTAGCGGGCAGGGGTTCCTGTTCAAAAACATCTAATCCTGCCCCTGCAATAACCCCTTTTTGGAGCGCCTCTACCAAAGCTTCGAGGTCTACGATAATTCCTCGGCTTATATTGATGAGAAAAGCGGAGGGTTTCATCCAAGAGAGAGTTTGGGCGTTGATCATATGCTCCGTTTCGGGAGTGTGGGGAGTACAAATTACCACAAAGTCCGATAATTGAAGCAGGTCTTTAAGGCGGTCTGCTCCCCAAAGCTCTTCCACATAAGGAGGTTTATCCCTCCGCCGGGGATCTACTGCAAGGACCTTCATTCCGCAGACTGCTCCCCTTCGGGCTACTTCCTCACCGATCCCTCCTAATCCTATAATACCGAGAGTGGAATCTGCAAGGTGGACTGCTGGTACGGAGCTGCCATTCTCCCATTGATGGCGTAGTTGGCGTCGGATAAAGGTGTGCAGGCCCTTGGCTAGGCAAAGGAGAAAACCCAGGGCGTGGTCTGCGATATGATCAGAGTAAATGCCTCGCATATTGGTTACGATGACAGGACTTTCAATTAATTCCGGAAAGAGGTAGTGTTCCAGGCCTGCCACCGGAGCCTGAATCCATTGGAGTTGACGGGCTTGGGCGAATATTCCGGGGGTAATGTGGCCGTAGAAAGCATCTGCATCGGTGATCTTCTCCCAGGCTTCTATCTCCTCTTCCGCAAATTCAATCAGAACCTGGGGAAATTGTTGAACAAGGGCCTGGCGCTGTTCGGGGGTGAGCTCTCGGTAGATGAGGAGCTTAGGCACTCCTTTCCTCCTTTCTTCCTTGGGTCAATTGGTCACGCAAGCCTAGGTATTTCTCTACCCCCAAAATCTGCTTCACTTCCTCGAAGGTAAGAGCCTGATCTAGGGCTTCCTCTACACGACCCGTTTTGTAGAGGGTTTGGGCCAGCCGGCGAACCGCATATCCTGCGACGAGGAGGCTCTCTATAGGGTAGACCACGATTTTGTAGCCAAGTTGTTCCAGCTCTTGGACCGAGAGGATGGGAGTATGTCCTCCGGTGAGCATATTCACGAAGAGGGGATAGGGGACTCTTTGGGGAATAATCTCGAGTTCTTGGACCGAGAGGGGAGCTTCGATAAAGACCACATCTGCTCCGGCTTCTCCGTATCGGTTCACTCTTTCGATGGCCGAATCGAGGCCTTCGGGTTCTCGGGCATCGGTTCGGGCGATGATGACAAAGTTGGGGTCTCTACGAGCAAGGAGGGCCGATTGAATCTTTAAGATCATCTCCTTGGTGGGGATTACTTGTTTCCCCTCAAAATGCCCACATCGTTTGGGGCTAACTTGGTCTTCTAGGATGATCCCGCTAGCTCCGGCCGATTCAAATTCTTGAACCGTTCGCTGAACGTTATGGAGGTCACCATGTCCAGTATCTCCATCTGCAATGACGGGAATACTCACTCGTTGGGCCATCCGGCGAAGGGCATCGGCCATTTCGCTGAGGGTAATCAAGTTGAGGTCGGGTAAGCCTAGCAAGCTAGCTGTGGTGCCGAATCCCCCGATAAAGACCGTTTCAAAGCCTGCTTGTTCTACCAGCAGGGCAGAGAAGACATCGTGGGCTCCTAAGCTTCGGAGGATCCCTGGTTTTTCTAGGAGTTCTCGGAAGCGGCGGTTACGCTCGGGATACATCGTTACTCCTTTTCATTTCCCCAGAGTTTCCCTTCTCCTCTGACTTGTCGCCAAGCGTGACGCCATCGGTGAATTTCCACTACACCGATGGGAGGCATTGGTTGGCGCTCCTCCTTAGGGCGCATTGGAGGAAAGGGTTTATGGGGTTCCGTTTGATACCAGTAAGCCACAGAACAGAGGTCCAAGGTAAGATTGTTAGCGTGGCCGTGTTCAATACTGGCGCGCAGGGATTTTTGATAGTAGATAGGGTCTTGGATATGGAAGCGGTAAGCGTGGGTTCTTCCCAACCATCCCAAACTCTGATTCACCCGGGCGAAGCCGAAGAAGGGGTGTTGATAGAGTTCCTGAGGGCACCAGGAGGTACAGAAATAATCCTCGGTACCCGTGCCGTGGAGGGAGCCGGGCCAGGGTTCGCCATCTATAAGAAACATATCATCCCCTTCTCCGTACCAGATGGGGGTAGGGCAATCTATGTAGTAGTTTACCCCGACATAATGGCCTCGGCCTTCAGCCTCGACAAAGAGGTAATTGCCTGCATCTGAAGGGTTTTTCTTTTCTGGCCCGAGAACTGACCATTCGTTCTCACCTTCAGGGTCGGGATCGGTAAGTTCTCGGTTCCACCAGGCATGGAACCGGCCTAATTCGGGGTCTATTTCAGGCCATTCTTCGTAGTCTATATAGTAATAGAATGAGGCGATTGGGTAATCGGATTGATTTTCGATTTCAATCCGTGCTCCTTCGGAGAAGGGCATAGGGAAATAGCAATTGAGAGCGTTTCCTTCTTTAGGAGAAGCGGCTAGAGGGAGGGAGATAAAGTTATATTTTTCTCCCCAGCCTTGACCAAAGAAATCCCCTATAGGACTTTCCACGCTGGGGTTCTTTTCTCCATCCCAGTACATTCGGAGCAAACAGTTTCGCCTCAGCATCGGGTCTTGGGAGGCCATAGTCACCCAAATGTGTTTAATGATTCCCGCGGAAGGGATTTCTGCGAGAGGTACATCCGCTTTTGCAGGGATGACCAAGCAATCTGCATTTCCTCCCGTGCGATCATAGCTGGAGATTCTTCGAGAGCGGACATGCCTCTTTAAACGGGCGATCTCGGTGAATAAGTCCATAGGTCCTCTTCTCACCTCCATTTAATGCCTTCGATTGATAGGGTCTCTCTTCCTGGAGTCCACCGGAGAACCCCGGAGGGGTGTAATATTCTCCGCCCGGACTATTGCGAGGGTTCCTTGATTTGCAAACAAATGTTCTGATATTCTGGAAATAGTGCAAAGTGTGAAAGGAACCTGATCCCCTATCTCCCCTCCGCAGGGGATGAGGGATGGGAAGAAGGTACAGGCATCATATTACAAATAGTGTCCGGTATACTGTGTAAAAACGGGTGGGCATAGAAGCAGGAGAGGCCACCCTCCCTCTGGTCGATGAAGAAGAGGGACAACCCAACATCACCAGGATGGATGAAGGATGGCCCATTACCCGGTTACTGTAGATGCCGAGGTTCTGCAACGGTTGTTTTCTCGGGATGATGGTCTGGCTCGGCTGGTGGAGCAGGTTTTCAACCAGATCCTCGAGGCTCAGGTCACCGAGCAGTTCAAGGCTAGGCCTTACGAGCGCACTGAGCAGAGGCAGGGGTACCGCAACGGCCACCGGAAAAAGCCGCTGGTAACCCGGATAGGTCGGCTGGTCCTGGAGGTGCCTCGGGTAAGATCCGGCGAGTTTTCCTCGGAAAGGTTTGAGGGCTACCAGAGGAGCGAGCAGGCGTTAGTGTTCACCCTGATGGAGAGGGTGGTCAACGGGGTGTCTACGCGAAAGGTCAGGGCGGGGGTTGAGGAGTTATGGGGAGTAGGGTTTTCAAAGTCGACCGTATCGGAGCTAGGTAAGCCGCTGGACCCGATGGTAAAGGGCTGGAATGAGCGGGACTTGAGCGAAAAGGAGTATCCCTTTCTGGTAGTAGACGCTTGGGTCATAAAGGTGCATAAAGGCAGCCGGGTGAGAACCCAGAGCGTGCTTCTCGCCTGCGGGATCAACGAGTCCGCTACCGGGAGGTTCTGGGTCTCGTAATGGGCGATAGCGCATCCGAGGCCAGTTGGTCGGAGTGTTGGGCCTGGCTGAAGAGCTGTGGGCTAAAGGGCGTTGACCTGGTGGTTTCCGACGATCACAAGGGGCTTGTGAACGCCGTTATGACCCCCTTCCAGGGAGCCAGTGGGCAGTGGTGTCCGACGCCCTTTATCCGCAACGTTCTGGAAGCCTGCCCCAGGTCTCTGCAGCGTAAACTGCCTGCTCGCTTGCGGCACCTGTTCGATGCGCCGGATTGGGAAACCGCAAGGCGGATTTTGGAGTTGGTGGTGCAGGAGTTTGAGGGTCTGGCCCCCAAGGCGGTGGAGAGGCTTGAGGTCGGTTTTGAGGACGCGATGGCGGTAATGGCACTGCCGGAGCGGATCAGGCGGCGGCTGCACACTACCAACGCCCTGGAGCGGCTGAACCGGGAGATCCGCCGGTGAGAGAGGGTGGTAGGGATCTTCCCCAACGAAGAGGCTGCGTTAAGGCTGCTTGGCGCCGTGCTTATGGAGAGAGACGAGGCCTGGGCAACCGGCCACCGCTATCTCGACATGGCGGAGTACCTGGCATGGATGGACCAACCGAAAGGAACTGAGGTGATACAGCAGAGAAGGAACGAACTAGAGGTGGCTTAATGGTGCATTAGCAGGCAACAAATTCTACCAGGGGGATTTTACACACGGAATCGGACTTGACCATTTTACACCCGTACCCTTTGTCGCTAGGAAAAGGATAAGCAAGGGAATGGTTAATTCCTTTGAAAAGGTCTATCGGCGGGTAATGAGACAGCTTTTTCGGTTTCACCTCAGGGGTCGGCGGACTTTCTACACTGAGGGGGAGTGGGAGAGGAAACGACGGAGGGAGTGCAAGCACTATAAGATGATACCCCTCCATCTTCTTCTGGTTGAGCCGGTAGATACCTGTTATTCTCTCGCGAGGGAGCTCCTTTTTCAGCAATTGGAGGATTTGTTAGAGGGGTTAGATTTTTCCCCGAGGGAGAAGGAGGCTTTGCTCTTGCGCTTTCAGGGGTACACTCTCCGGGAGATTGGGGCGAGGTTAGGGATGAGTCATCGGGGGGTAGGGAGGATTCTCCGACGGTGCCACCAGAAATTGGGGCCTTCTCTCTCGAAGGCGGAGGCCCGGTTGAAACCCGAACGGAGTGGGCATTATGGCTGGCAGGAAGTCTATTTGCAGAGTCTTCGGAGGAGGTAGAGGAACGGGAGAGAGAGCCTTGCGAAGCCTCCTTGGCGCGAAGGGAGGCTATCGAAGAGGAGAGGGAATCTCTCGGTAACCACAAGGAGGGCGGACCTCCTGGTGAGCGGGATTAGGTTATTTACACCAATGAAGGGATAGAGACCCTTGGTGATTACAGGAACTCCCTAATGTGCGAAGGGAAGAAACAAGGAGTAAGCCCTTCGGTGGCCTCCAAGGATCAGATCATTCTGGTGTTCCTCTTAAAACTGAAACTCGGTTTGTAGGTACCCCCAGTCGGAAGGATGATCGTGGCCGGTGACGCGGCGGACGAAATCAGAAGGGACAAACCTGCTCAGGCCCCCTTCTAGGGTGACTTGAGGGTTGAGCCGATAACGAAACATCATATCCACCTCTCGGCCCACAAATCTGCCGTAGTCCCGACCTCGATCCTGGGCCTTTAGCATCGGTGTTCCTCCTGCGTTGTACCAGAAGTCATGAGGCTCAGCAAGCCAGAAGAAGTGATGATCCAAAGAGAGGGTCAATCGAGGATGGATCACCGCAGAAACCCCCGTCCGGAGATTGTGCATATTTTTCCAAGATTGGAAGTCCATAAACCCATACTTGTAGTGATTCGTGGGGAAGAGGTTATCGAAAGTGTGTCGGAAAGCTTCTGCAGGATTATTCGTTCCGCTAGCGAAGTTATATTCAAGAAGTAAACGCGGCTTGGCTTTACTCTTAAGGGTGTAACCCGCTTCTAGATGGTAGGCCCAGGCGGAAACGGATCGTTTATCCTCCTCTCCCCATTGAAAGGCAGTTTCGAGACCGTAATCCCAAGATTCCTTCCTTGCTTTCCATCGGGTTCCTAGGGTCCATCGCCGGCGACTGGCTCCTCCTGCTCGATCCGTTTTTAGCAGGAGATAACCTTCTAAAGGAGCCATCCAGGAATTTTTCGATAATGAGGCGTAAATCCCGTGAAGCCGCGGCCGGAAGGAAACTGGAAAGGGTTGGATTACTCGGGTAATAAAGAGGTTTATAAACCCTTCTTTGCCCTCCCAAGAAAGACGAAGGCCTTCATAAACGCGACCAACGTTGCTCCAACCAAAGACTCCAATAACCCTCTCTTCGCCGTAGCTCAGCTCTTGACGCCCTAGTTGGAGGGATAAAGGAAAGGTATAAGATCTTATCTTGATCCAGGCTTGGTGAAAGTGAAGAGATCGAGAGCTATCTATAGGCCTTCCGAAACCGTCACTGCGGGAATCTTGGAGTTGGATCAGCGAAGAGAGGGAAGAGGAAGGTTGATAACTGAAGTTAAGGCGTAAACGCTCCATCCCGTAAAGGGGGTCGCGCCCCCGAGTTCGGTCAAAGTCCGGGTCTACTCGACTTTCCCCCCTAAGGCGGAGACTTCCCGAAAAGGTAAGACTTTTTAAGGGGGGGCGAGTATAAGCCCAAGAGGGGATTAAGAGGGAGCTTGCTATTAGAAGGAGTTGTAAAGGGAACCGTTTTATGAAATTCGTACCTTTTTCCACTTTTTTCACTGATGGAGCTCCTTCCTGCAAATTTTTTCATTCCATCTTACTTATAGTGGGTTCACGGGATTGGGAGAGTAAGAGTGCTCAGCTAAATAGATCTCCATTGGCTTGCCTAAGGGTTGAGTTCCGCTCGCTCCTTCGATTCAGGGGTAATCATGGCTTTAGCCTGCATTATATTGCCCCATCCCTCGCGCCTCCCCACTGACAGGGAGGGGAATTGTTGGAGTAACCCCCAGATTTGGGGTTTCAGTAATAGGGACACACAACCGTGTCTTCTTACTTTCTCTCAGAGAGAGCTATTCCTCTTCAAAAAGGGAAGAACCTTCCTCCTTTTCTATTATATTAAATCTTGCTGGTTGTGAATTTTATTTAAGAACCCTATTCCGCCTAGCGGATAAAGCAGGAAACCTTTTTATCTTGGCGTAAGCGTACTAGGGGAGAAGGAATTGCCTGCCGGGATTTGCTCTTCTGGTTCTTGCCCGATGGGGGAGGGTACCTAGACGGAGAATACACCCTAAAGGGTGTTCCGCATCCCTAACCTCTCTCCTCCAGCGGAGGAGGGGGAACCATCAGAATACGCCGGGGGCTCGGTTTCGGTAGAGTTTTGCCCCCACCCTAGCCCTCCCCCCAAGGGGGAGAGAACCGTCTACCTGCGTTCGATTTGGGTAGCGGTAGGTTTTAGCCTGCGCAATGCGTGCCCTAAAGGATGCGGCTACCGAAAAACTAGCGGTCGTTCTCTTCCATGGTTCCCCCATAGGGGGGTTAGGGTGAGGTGTAGGAGGATAGAATGCTATGCCCCTACACCCCCTGTGGTATACTTTTCCCCCATTTTTTCAGAACCACTGGGGAAAAGATGATTTCTTGAAGAAAGGAGTTGAAGGAATGGCAGAGAAAGTCGGGTTTGTTGCGATGACCGCAGAGGCGGGAGTGGTCAAAGACATTCCGGAAATAGGGATTGGGATGCTAGGCTATGCTTTTATGGGTAAGGCTCACACTAATGCCTACAAGAAGATCCCCTACTTTTACTGGCCCCCGGCCGCTCGGCCGCGGTTAGTGGCCATTTGCGGGCGCAATGAGGCAGCGGTTCGCGAAGCGGCCCAGCGATATGGGTTTGAGGGATATTATACGGATTGGCGGCAAATGTTGGAAAACCCCGATATTCAACTCTTTGATAATGGGGGGCCTAATGACGCCCACGCCGAGCCTTGCATCGAGGCGGCTAAGCGAGGGAAGCATATCATTTGTGAGAAGCCCTTAGCACGAACCGCAGAAGAGGCCAAGGCAATGTTACAAGCAGTTCGCCAAGCAGGGGTTAAACACGCTACCGCTTTTAACTACCGCTTTGTGCCTGCAGTGCGTTTGGCTTACGACCTCATTAAGGAAGGCAAGCTGGGGCAAATTTACCACTTCCGGGCTCGGTACCTCCAAGAGTGGATTATGGACCCTAACTTCCCTCGGGTCTGGCGGCTCGATAAGAAGATTGCCGGAAGCGGAGCTCTAGGAGACTTGGGAGCCCATATCATTGACCTGGCCCGTTTCCTAGTGGGGGAACCGAAAAGAGTAATGGCCCTCACTCAAACCTTTATTAAGGAGCGACCTTCGGTCTCTGATCCCTCCAAGAAGGAACCGGTAGATGTGGATGATGCCTTCGAAGCGGTGGTTGAGTTTGAGAATGGGGCGATCGGTACTTTGGAAGCCAGCCGATTCTGTGCCGGCCGAAAGAACTTCAACACCTTTGAGATTAACGGCGAGAAAGGTTCCATCGTCTTTAACCTGGAGGATATGAACCGTTTGGAGGTCTACTGGCAGGAGGAACCAGTAAGGTCTACCGCTGGCTTCCATAATATTTTAGTCTCGGAGGCTTACCATCCCTATTGGTCTCATGAAAAACGAGGGGGGTTAGTGTGGTGGCCTCATGGCCATATCATCGGTTGGGAGCACACCTTCGTCCACGAACTGCATCACCTTATTGAGGCTATTGTGGAGAATAGAGATGTAGCTCCTTACGGGGCTACTTTTGAGGATGGTTATCGTAATGCAGTGATTTGTGACGCTATCTTAGAGTCGGCTCAAACAGGTCGAGCGGTAGAGATCCGATACGAACTCTAGATTCTTTTCAATCCCTTGAAGGCGGGGATTGGTCTCCTATCTCCTATTATCTCCGCCTATGGGGGGATAATAGAGACTGATGATAGGGGCAGGTTTTGAACCTGCCCCTACCGCGCTTTCTCTAATAACCGGGGAAACCGTCGGGATAACACCGGGGTTCCGGTTTAGGGGGTTCCAGGGTTAGGTTTTGTTCCCACCCTAGTAGGGGCGGGTTTTAAACCCATCCCTACTAGGGTAGTCGCAGGTTTTAGTCGGGCTGGGTTTCAGTAGGGGGCATAGCATCACCGTGCCCTTAATCAAAAGGTCCTTTCAGAGGCGATCCGATGAAGAGGCTTTTACTAGGGTTGGGCCTCTTATTGTTTTGTGAGACGTTTGTCTCAGCCCATACCGTTCAGATGGAGCCTACGATTGCCCTCCTGCGAATCCGCCGCCACCAGATTCGGGCGGAGTTCTCAGGGTTCGCTTTGGATTTAAAACAGTTTCGGTTGTTGGGGGATAGAGAAATCCAAGGTGAAACTATTATAGAGTCCGCTCTTCAGCGGGTGGGCCGATATTTTAATGAACGTTTTTGGCTCCGGATAGAGGGGAGAAGAGTTTCGGGAAAACCCGTTGCTTTTGCCTATAAAAGAAGCCCAGCGGGAGCGAGTAACGACCGTTATACCCTTCAGATGGAGTATACTCTGCCTAAGCCTCCGAGGGAATTGGAGGTCCAGAGCCTCCTCTTTAGTGAGCTGAAAGGATCGGCAACTATTGTGGTTTTGCTGGGTACTGGGCCAACCACTTCCTTTACTCTAGATGCGAGGAGGCCGAAGATCAGGCTAAATACCTCTGCTTTTCTTCGTAACCTTTGGCAAAACTTGCTCCAATTCGCAGTGATGGGGGTGGAGCATTTATTTACTGGTTATGATCATATCCTTTTTATCCTAGGACTAGTATTTGGTTCTTTAGGTTTTTGGCCTTTGGTAAAGGTGCTTACGGGTTTTACAGTGGCCCACAGTATTACTTTAATCTTAGCCGCCTTGAATGTCGTTAGCCCCCCTCAGGTTTGGGTGGAACGATTTATTGCCTTAAGCATTGCTTACATCGGTGTTGAGAATATCCTTATTGAAGTTCCCAGGCAGAGGTGGTTGATCGCAGGCCTCTTCGGCTTGATCCACGGATTTGGTTTTGCCGGGGTTTTACGGGAGATGGGCTTGCCGGAAGAGGGCCTTGTGTGGTGCCTGCTCTCTTTTAACCTAGGGTTGGAAGTAGCTCAAATTCTCCTAGTGAGTGCTCTCTATCCTTGGCTCGTCTTTTGGCGGCGCTACCGGGCTAACCAAAAGGAGGGTTGGCGCCTCTGGCGCCGGGATATACAAGTGGCTTCGGGAGTGACCGCGGGAATAGGAATGTTTTGGTTTATTCAGAGGTTGTTTTCGTAAGGCTTATCCTAGAGTAGGTTGTTCTCCTCTTCTCCTCCCAGTTTTAAGGATTTAGTCTCCAAACGTAGGGAAATAGGGGTAAGAGCAGGGGTTTTCTCTTTGGAAGAGGGGGGTGCTTCTAGAGAGTTAATCGTTTCTTGAAGCCATTGAGAGAGCTTTTGGAGGTTTATCCCCATATAGGGAGAGGGGTAACCTTCGAAGCGTTGGAGGGCTTTGCGAAATTGGCGGAGGGCACCATAAAGGTTTCCTCGGTAAAAATGGTAATGGCCTACTGCGAGATGAATAAGTGCTTGGTAGAAGGGGGAACGATTTGCTCGCTTCCACAAGGCTTCAAGAATCTCGTGGGCTTCAAAGTACTCTCCTTGGTTAAAAGCTTGGATAAATTGGAGGTACTCTTTAGGGAATAAGACATTTTGGTTTCTTCCTTCTGAAGTTGTCATCCATCGCCTCCTAACCTTTAGGTTTGGCAAAATATTCGCATCCTTTAGGGTGCACGAGGTTTTAGGTAACCGCACTCCTCAGGATGTGCCTTATTTTGTATGCGGGATAGCTCCTCCTTATTCCCCGCGCGAGGTTCCCTCCTCTAGGTAACCCCATCCTAAAGGATGGGCTGATTTTCGGTGGTCGTACCCTATAGGGTGTGTTGGTAACCCCCTATCATCCTCCGTCAACGGGGAATGGGCGCAGGCTAAAACCTACGACCACCGGTTCCCTGCCCCTATGGAGGCGAGGTTAGGATGGAGGCAAAACCTAACGTAGGCTCCAGTCTGTGCCACTTTTTGAAATTCTGATAGGATTTAAGAGGAAGGAATATTTTCAATTCAAAGAGAATCCTTGTTACTGAAAGTATAATACTCCTAATCTTTTATCCTTTTCACTAAGGAGGTCTTGAGTGATGCTTAAGCATTGTAGAAAGGGGTTTACCCTTATCGAGCTTTTGGTGGTTATTGCTATCATCGCTATCTTAGCAGCTATCCTCTTTCCTGTTTTTGCTGCTGCTCGGGAGAAGGCTCGAACAACGACCTGCCAGAACAACCAGATGCAGATTGGGCGTGCGCTCCTGATGTATGCAGACGCCTATGATGGGATGTACCCTGCTTACAATATTAGCACAGGGTTATGGCCGGAGGCTCTTAAAGGCTTCCTAAAGAAGACCACAACCGAAACGGACAGTGTGTTCCTCTGCCCTAGCACGAGTGGTACTGCTCCGGGGTTTGCGGATGCCAATACCCGTTGGACCTGGAGCCAAGGTCAATATAGCTCCATTGGCTCTTATTGCCACAACGGTTGGCTCTATGACTGTGGTGAGGCGGATGTGAAAAATCCGGCCAATACCCTCTTTGACGCCGACGGATATTGGATTGATGCCTGGCCTACCCATCAGCAGGGGATTCCTAAGAATGGGAAGAAGCCACCCAACGATGCAGGGATTGAACGTATCGCTTTGGATCGCCATCAGGGAGGGGTAGTAGTGACCTTTGTAGATGGTCACGCCAAGTGGTATAAACGGGACAACCTTTATGCCTTGACTTTCCATCCCTTCGATCCTCAGGAGAGGCCTAACCCCTCCGGTCCTTGCGGTGACCAAGTACCTGGCGACTGGATTTATAAGCACCCTTCTCGCTAGAAGCTTTGATGGTGATACGAAATTTTATCCTCTTGCCCAGAGGGTAAAGGGGGGTGAGGAGGATAGGGGTACCCACAACCACAAGGGGTGCCCCTATCTTCTAATATGGAGGCTGAGATTCTGATCGTTGGCGGAGGTGTGGGAGGTTGCGCCGGCGCTTTGTCCGCTTGCCGGTTGGGCCATCAGGTTATCCTGACTGAGGAGACGGATTGGATTGGAGGGCAGCTAACCTCCCAGGCGGTTCCCCCTGACGAGCACCCTTGGATTGAGCAATTTGGGTGCACCCAGAGTTATCGCCAGTTTCGTCATCTAGTCAGAGATTATTATCGCCGTTTTTACCCCCTTACCTCGGAGGCCCAAGCGGATCCTTACCTTAATCCGGGGGGAGGGACTGTCTCGCGCCTCTGTCATGAACCTAAGGTTGCCTTGGCAGTACTCCAGCAAATGCTTGCTTATTATCAATCGGCGGGTTTACTGCGCATCCTCCTGAGGCATAGACCCTTGAAAGCAGAGGTGGTAGGAGATACCATTCGGGCGGTTGAATTGGAGGATTTGGAGAATCACCAGAGAGTTACTATCGCAGCGAAATACTTCCTCGACGCCACCGAGTTAGGGGATCTTCTTCCGCTGGTAGGGGCGGAGTACGTAACCGGGGCCGAGTCCCAAGCGGAGACCGGGGAACTGCACGCCGTCTCAGGAGACCCTCAACCGGATAACGTCCAAGCGTTTACCTGGGTCTTCGCCTTAAGTTACGATCCCCAGGGAAGTTATGTTATTGATCGGCCGGCCCAGTATGAGCGATGGCGGAATTACATCCCTCGAGTGACACCTTCTTGGACTGGCCCTCTCTTAGATTGGACTCACCCTCATCCGATCACCTTAGAGCCTCGACGGCGAGTCCTCTTTCCCGAGGAGGCCCAACAGCCTCATCAGAGCCTCTGGCTTTACCGCCGAATTGTCCAGCGAGAAATTTTTCCCCCAGGTAAAATGCCTTACGAGGTGACCCTAGTGAACTGGCCGCAGAATGATTATATGGAGGGGAATATTATCGATAAGCCTCCAGAAGTGGTGGAGGTTTACCTCGAGGAGGCGCGGCAGTTATCCCTTAGCTTACTCTATTGGCTCCAGACGGAGGCTCCTCGGCCCGATGAAGGCACGGGTTACCCAGGTTTGTTCTTAAGGCCTGATATTACCGGTACTTCGGACGGTTTGGCTAAAGCCCCTTACATCCGCGAAGCCCGGCGGATTAAAGCCCTTTTTACCGTTACCGAAGCTCATATAGGTGTGGATATGCGGAAGCAAAGGGGTAAAGAATCAGCGGAGTTTTTTGAAGATAGTGTGGGCGTTGGCTGTTACCGCATTGACTTGCACCCGAGTACCGGCGGAGACAATTATATTGACATTAGCGCGTACCCCTTTCAAATCCCTTTGGGAGCCTTGATCCCCCTTCGCCTCCGAAATCTACTTCCTGCAGGTAAGAATATTGGTACCACCCATATCACCAATGGATGCTATCGTCTGCATCCTGTAGAGTGGAATATCGGAGAATCTGCGGGAAGCCTCGCCGGATTTTGTTTGGAGAAGGGAGTATCACCGGTGGCTGTTTGGGAGGAAGAGACCCTTTTGCGAGAATTTCAGCAGTTGCTCCTTAAACAAGGGGTAGAGATTACTTGGCCTCGGCTTAAGGCGGTCTGAAACCCTTGGGGATTGAGGCAGAATCTCTTACTCCATCACCCCCTGCAGAAGGAGATGGTTCCTTCTTACTCCCGCGGTGATAGAGGGCTACCCCGTAAACAGAGGGTTATTTCAGGGGGTTGGGGATAGTTTAGGAAAGCCCGCCTCGCTGTTAAAAAGGAAGAGGCGAAAAATCTTTCGCCCCTTCCTTTAACACTCCACCCTGGGGAAGAGGAAGTAAGACCCGATGAAGCGGTAATTTTCTCCTTTAGCTGTTTGTTTAACAGATTCCAGGAACTGTTTTACTGGTGGAAGGCCGTCGTGGCCTAGAATTTCAAAGACCATCCACCCTTCTTCTCCGTAAACATAGAAGGAGAAGCATTTCTCGATAGTGCGCCCCTGTTGTAAAGCCAGCTGGAAAACACTGGTGACTAACCGGGCGTTATTCTTTACTGCGAACATCGTCCGATTACTCCAACCGGCGTAGGAAACGGGACATTGGCCAATGATAAGAAAAGGAGTTTCTACAGGAGGTTGATTGAGAGGCTCTTCACAGAGGCAGGTAAGACCATAGACTTGAGCGGGCCTTTCAGGACAGAGGGCAGCTACTTGAACTCCTCCTTCTCCTGCAACCAACCGGGCAGCTTCAGCGGTGTTTGGCACGTTGTACCGCGCCCGGCTCAAGCCTAAGGCATCAAGAGACTTTCGGCAGGCGTTGAGGGCCTCTAGATCGGAGACCACTTGCTGAACAGTGCTCAGGCTGGCCCCAGGGACGCCCCATAAGTAGAGGCGAGGAAGGAGGGGAACTACCCCTACAACTTCCCATATAGGGGGAAGCTGGGAGAAGAGATAGAGGGAGTAAGTACCTCCTCCAGAGTAGGCTCCGGGGAGCACCGCATAATCTACCTCCTCCCGTTGAAGGACTTCAATCACCTCCTCCGCATTGCGACAGATAACCCGATCGGCTATTTGGCCTGTTTCTTTTAGGAAGACGTCTACCGCAATGGCCGATAGGGTGTGTTCTCCCATTTGTGCAACGGACATTTTCCCTCTCCTTTGGAAACAGGGTTACATCTTTTTTCTAGAAAAGGGCGGAAGACCCCTTTTCCGAGGTGCGCTTTGCCCAGCTTTATGTAGGGGTAAGTCTCGTGCCTACTGCGTTACTGTTAGGAAAACCCTCTGAGTCTTTCGATCCCTTCTCCCTGCTCTTTAAGGAGGGCTCCTAATAGGCGAGCTTTAATCAGCAGTTTGTTTCACTAGCCTCCGAACATCTCCTTGACGGAGGGTAACTTGCCGAGAATCGAAGTACTCCAAAAGAGGGACAACAATCTTTCGACTGCTCCCTAAGATATCTCGGAACTGAGCGACCGTGATGGGGCCTTGTTGTTCAATCGTTTGCCGAAGGATCTCCTCGGCCCTCTGTACCGACTCCTGATGAAGGAACAGTCCCGGAGCGATTTTGACGAGCTTCCCTTGTTCTACCAAAGCGTCAAAGATTTCGTTCCCTTGGGATACTCCTGCTAAAAGGGCTTGGATTTCTTCCTCGGAGGGTGGGGTAAAACCTGAGGTTAGGTACATCTCCTCTATCTTTCGAGCGATCTCTGCTTGTTGAGGAGAGAATTCCGCTTTGTGAGAGGACAAGCGCACAAGGGTGGGAGTTGTAGCGATAACTCCCTCTCGTTCAATCTCCTCAAGGAAGAGATTCCAAGTGCGTGTTTCTGCTTGAGGAACGACTCGACTTTTGAGCTCTTCCTTTCCCATCCCCTGACGCAGGGGATAAAGCTGGTGATATTTCTGAAGGATTGCCACCACCTTTTGAGTCGTCTCCTCCAGAATCTTCCGATGGAGATAGCGTCCTCCGAGGAGAAGGACATAGCCCTTTTCAGCGAGATTCCCTAAAATTTCGGTCACTTGGGAGGTGTCTTGTCCCAAAAGATGGGCTATCTCCCCGGGTGCCACCGGAGATAAACCTCGTTCATAAACCATTTGTGATACTTGCTCTTCCAGACTCCCTGCTTCTAATACTTCTAAGGTCGCCAAAACCCGCGGGTCAAAGCGTTTATGCCGTCGGGCCACCGGATTAAGAATGGTTCCCCCACCTAAGGTGATCATTGGGGAATAGAGGCGGAGGACGTAGCGATCCCCCTTCAAGCAAGCAGCAGGTTCTTCTAGATGGAGCTGAACCGGGGCCGATTCGCCCGGGAGAAGCTCCTCCCGATCTAAGAGAACGACACGACCGATGGTTTCAGCAGTGCCCCAATGAAAGCGGACCCGAGTTCGGTTTTTCAGAGGATGTTCCAAACGAGGTAAAAGGTATAGGTGGGCGTCTAAGATATAGGAGGGAGTAAGGAGGCCAGCGGGGGCTAGGACATCCCCGCGCTGAATTTGGGATACCTCTACTCCAGAGAGGTTCACTGCTGTACGACTACCGGCAACCACCTCTTCGACCTTTTGACCATGGGATTGAAGCCCTCGGACGCGGCTGGTAAGTCCTGTTGGCTGAATCTCCACTGCGTCGCCCAGGCGGATTCGGCCGCTCCAGAGGGTGCCTGTGACCACAGTGCCGAAACCCGGCATCGTGAACACTCGATCTATAGGAAGGCGAAAGGGGCCTTGAGCACTCTTCTCCTTTACCTCCTGAGCGCGTTGATCCAGGAGGGCCACAAGGGTGTCTAAACCTTCGCCAGTAGTGTTAGAGACTGCAACCATAGGAGCCCCTTCGAGAAAGGTTCCCTTCAGATGTTCTGCAATCTCTTCTTTAACGAGAGCTAACCAGTCCTCATCCACGAGATCTTTCTTAGTAATGACGACGATACCGCTTTGGGCTTGAAGGATTTGTAGAATGTCTAGGTGTTCAAGGGTTTGGGGCATCACTCCCTCATCGGCGGCAACAACAAGGAGGACAAGGTCCATTCCGCCGGCACCAGCGAGCATATTTTTGATAAAACGCTCATGGCCAGGGACATCCACGATACCCGCCAAAGCACCGCTAGGAAGCTGGAAAGCGGCAAAGCCGAGTTCAATAGACATCCCCCGTTCTTGTTCTTCTTTCAGACGGTCGGTGTTGACCCCCGTAAGGGCCTTGATTAGGGAGGTCTTTCCATGGTCTACATGGCCTGCGGTGCCGATAATCAACCGTTTACTCATTGTTAAAAACCTGGTCCTATTCTTACGGAATTTTATCCTTCACATAAATTATCATAGCCTGCTCTCTTTGGTTTCGCTAGCCTCCCCGGTGAGGTTGATAGGAGAGAGACTGCCGTGGTCAAGCTTAGCGGAGAAACAGCGTCAGGTAGTCTCGAGTGATAAGGACTCCCCGGTAAAAGTTTTCACCGGTCCGAGTGGAGGAATGGGGTTCAACGTTGATATCTCCTGAGTAATGGTGGTGATAAAGCAAGGTGAGGGAGGTTCCCCAATGAATGTGACCTAGGCCGGGGGGTACATCTCCAAAGGGCTTCCCTCCGAATAGGTAGGAATTAGATCTACTGGAAATAGAATTTTCTTCAGTTAAAGCGATAGAGGTGGGAGTGTTTGGCTGGACGTCCCCATATTAATGGGGAGGGAGGAAGATAGGGCGGCCTTCTCTTCCTGATTGATAAAGGGCTTCGACGAGTTCTACTACTGCTAAAGCGTGTTCCGGGGATCCTAAAGGAGGGCGGTTGGTTTCTATAGCGGTGATCAGATCCTCAACGGGGGTAGGAACTGGAGGGAGGTCTTTTTCAAGGTAGACTGCGTCGGGGCAACCCTTCACCCCTTCGGTACGCATTCGGAGGGGAAGGCCCTCTCCGTGTACTGTCCCCAAAGAACCCAGGTAGCTGTTGCGCACCCTCCGTTCTGGGTATTGGCTGTCTGCCCGGCTATTAAAGGTGACGGGAATCCCTCCTTCCAGCTCCATACTTGCGGTGACGCGCATGTCAGTCGGGAGGGCGTCGAAGAAGGCGTGACATCGGGTGACTCTCCTTCCCGTGACCCATAAGAGCTCCGAGAGAACGTGGCAGCCTCCGTCCATAAGGTGTCCTCCTCCGCCCAGATCGGGATCAGCTCGCCAGAGCTCGGGGGGTACAACTCCGGGGAGGTTGGGGGGGATAGGAGCCCGACCAAAAACAACCTCTGCGGAGCCACACCAGAGGAGGTTCACGTTCTCGAGTTCGCCAATAGATTTCCCTTCTTCCCCTTGAACCCACCGCCGGAGTTCATGGCAGTGCCTCCAGTAAGGGGGATTGTAAGCAACAACCAGAACCCGTTGCTTTTGCCGGGCGAGGGAGAGCAATTCACGTCCTTCTGTGGTGGTAACAGTCATCGGTTTTTCTAAGAGCACATGGAGGCCTTTTTCCAAGCAGTAGCGGGCATGTTCATAATGGAGGCGATGGGGGGTGCAGATTAAAACCGCATCCAGGGTTTCCTTTTCGATCATCTCTTGATAGTCGGTGTATCTTTTAGAGACGCCAAAGTGATCGGCCAGGACCTGCAATTTTTGGGGGTCTCTTCGGCATAGGGCTACCAGTTGTGTCCTAGGGTGGGTTAGGATGTCGGGGATATGCCTGCGGGAGGCGAACCAACCCGCTCCAATCACTGCCAAGCGATACCGAGGATAAGTTGAGGACAATTGCACCTTTACCCTTCCTCTCACAGGAGAATTCGGGGAGTAAAGAGATCTTCCCCAATTCTCTTCGCTTTGGCAAAGTATTCCCCTCCTGAGCAAGATTTTATACAATAGGGATAGCAACGGGACTGGGCATAAAAAGGGTTTTGGCGAGTCCTGGAGAAAGAAATTGTGAGAAGGCAGAAAACCAGGTGCCCTTCCCGGCGGTTCCCTCGGGGGGTTGAGGTTAGCCCCAGATGGGTAAGTACTCAATGCTACGGTAACCTGGTTCTGCCCCCTCCTTTGGAGGAGGCGGGGTTTCTCGTCTCTGAAAGGAGGATCCAGGACCGTCGGTACGGTGGAGACCCAGTAGCCGCGGAGAGAACCCACTTCAAGGAGGTCCGAGACAATGGGATATCTGCGGATGCTCTCATCGCAGGGAGACACGGTTTGGACCTGGGACGAGAAGAAGGCAGAGGCTGGAGACCCTGGGGCACTGGAGGCGATTCGGGAGGCCGAGCGCATCTTGAAGGAAGCCCAGGCCCGAGGAGCGGTGGCTTTCCGCACTCGTCCCGGCGAACCAGCAGAAAGGATCGAAGAGTTTGACCCCTCGGCTGAGGAGATCGTGATTGTCCCACGCATCGTGGGCGGATAAACTCCTTTGTCCGCCTCTCGCCGAGCCGGAGGGACTCTAGTCCCGTTTGTACGGCTCTTCGTTCCCTTGCTGAGGTAACCCTAATGCTTTACCAACTGGTTGAGGTGGCCCACTCGCTTCTGCCTCTCTGTATTATGGGTTTCCTCTTTTGGTTAGTCCTTCGTAATCCTGTGAGGATGACCAACCGAGCAGAGGCAGAGCGACGAGCAGAGGCTCTTTTGCGCCGTTTCCTCACAGAGGAAGAGTATCAACAGCTCCTCTGCCAAGGATATCTCCGGGTTCAAAGCCCCCATTATCCCAACCGGGTTTATCTGATCCCCCGGTATCGAGGCCTTGTCCGGGTCTATGAGTCCGGCAGAGCAGTAATGCGCTTATGTGTCGGACCTGTGGAACCTATCCCCGACGCAGATGTGGTTTTAATGCATAAGTTAATGATTGAAGGTAACGAGGAGGAATATCTTAAAATCGCTAATATCTTTTGACCCTCGAAACCGCCTGAAAAAGTCCTTTCCCCTGAGAAGGCGTAAAATCGGATATACTTCCTCAAGAGGGTTGATTCTTACCTCCGGGAAGGGTATAATCTCCTGCAGGAAGAAGGGGGGGTTGTTTCTCCTAGCCTCCCTCCCTGAACGAAAGTAGGGACGTGATTCATTATGTTGCTATCAATTTTCCCTTCAGCCGGTCTTCGGCTGAGTTAAGGAGCCTGAAATCCTTATGGAATGCCGTTCTGAGAAAAATTCCGCTCCTATTTCTTCCTCAGAAGAGACCCCTTCTACTCCTCTCAGTCAGGATATTCACCTGCTAGGTGATCTCCTGGGCCAAGTAATTCGAGAACAAGAAGGGGAGGAGAAATTTGAAAAGGTTGAGACCCTTCGCCAAAGGGCTAGACTAGCCCGCGAACTCCAGGATAAAAGCCTTCAGAAGGATCATGATGTCAGCCTTCTCTCCGATTTGATTGCCCGGATGGATTTAGGGGATTTAAACCAAGTCTTAAGGGCCTACTCTATCTATTTTCAACTCATCAATCAAGCGGAACAAAAGGAAATTGTCCGAATTAACCGGGAGAGGGAGAGGGCTCTTCCGGCCCGTCCTGAGTCGATCCGGGAAGCCATCTTCCTATTAAAAGAAAGTGGAGTTACTGCCGATGAGATCCAACAGTTGTTAAACATCCTTTCGATACAGCCGACTCTTACCGCTCACCCGACGGAGGCAAAGCGGCGAACTGTCCTAGAGAAACTTCAAACGATTACCGCCTCCTTATTTGAGTTGAGCCGGGCCGATCTTCTCCCTTCCGAACGGATCGCTTTACAGAGAGAGATTTATCGCCAGATCACTATTCTTTGGCAAACCGACGACATTCGCCGGCATCGGCCTTCCGTGATGGACGAGGTTTCCAACGGGTTATATTTCTTTGATCATACAATTTTTGAAGTTGTTCCTCATCTTTACGAGGACCTCCAGCAGGCTCTTCATTTCGCTTACCCTCATTATACCTTTCGTATTCCTCCCTTCCTCCGTTTTGGAAGCTGGATTGGAGGAGATCGGGATGGAAACCCCAATGTCACTCCCGAGGTAACTTACCAGGCGGTTAAAGCCCACAAAAGACTGGTTCTCAACAAGTATATTGCGGGGTTGACCCATCTTCGGCGCGATCTGAGTCAGTCGGAGAATCGGGTTCCTGTTACGGAAGTGCTGAACGCTTCCCTGGAGGAGGAAGCCCGGGTGATCCAGTTGGACGAGGAGACCCTCCGTCGGTATGGATTTGAGCCTTATCGTCTCAAGCTGAGCTATATGCTTGTGCGTTTGCAAAACACCCTTTACCAGCTGGATCACCCGGAAGAGGATCCCGGGCCTATCTACTCCTCTCCTCAAGAACTCTTGAATGACCTTTATATGATCCAGAATAGTCTCGTTTATCATAAGGCGGAGGTGGCTGCCTTCTGCGGGCTCCTTCAGCGGTTGATCCATCAGGTGGAAACTTTTGGATTCCACTTAGCTTCTTTGGACGTTCGGGAACATAGTGATGAACATGAAAAGGCTATCACCGAAATCTTCCGGTCGGTTTTGATTTGCCCCAACTATGCCCAGCTGGCCGAGGAAGAGAAGGTCCGTTTACTTACTCGGGAACTGCTTAACCCTCGGCCTCTGCTCCCTCCGGATTGGAGGGGGAGTGAACAGACCCAGCGGGTTCTGGAAGTGTTCCGAACCATTCGTCGTGTTCAGGAGGAGGTTTCTCCACTCTCTATCCAAGCTTATGTCATCAGTTTTACTCACGGCATTAGCGATATTCTCGAGGTGCTTCTCTTGGCTAAAGAGGTCGGATTATTCCGTTGGGAGTACGGGGAAGGTCGGCAAGTAGTTAGCAATTTAGATGTGGTACCCCTGTTTGAAACGATCGAGGATTTAGGGTGTGCTCATCTTCTCCTGGCCCAGCTCTTTCGTAATCCTGCTTATCAGGCTCACCTCCAGGCCCGAGGAAGGATTCAGGAGGTGATGCTCGGTTACTCAGACAGCAACAAAGATGGAGGGTATTTAACTGCTAACTGGGCTTTGTATCAGGCTCAGGCCAATATCGCTCGGGTTTGCCAAAAGCATAATGTCATCCTTCGCCTCTTCCACGGGCGGGGAGGGACAGTGGGCCGGGGAGGAGGAAGGGCGAACCAAGCTATTTTGGCCCAAGCTGAAGGGAGTGTAAACGGCAGGATTAAGTTCACTGAGCAAGGAGAAGTCGTCTCTTATCGGTATGCTCTTCTCCCCATCGCCCGCCGGCATTTGGAGCAGATTATCCACGCGGTTCTGCTGGCGAGCTCTCCGAAGCGCCCTCCAGCCTACCGTAATCGTCCTAAAAGAGAATGGATCAAGGCTTTAGACCGCTTGGCTCAGGTTTCAACGGAAACTTACCGCCGATTAATCTACGAGGATCCTGACTTCTGGCAGTTTTATACCGAGGCTACCCCGATCGCTCATATTAGCCATTTGCCAATTGCTTCTCGGCCGGTTCACCGGGGGAGTGATGAGGTGGATTTACAAACCCTGCGGGCTATTCCTTGGGTGTTTGCTTGGGTTCAGACTCGATATGTGATTCCCGGTTGGTTTGGGTTAGGGAGTGCACTTCAAAGCTTTCTCGTTGAGGGACCTTCCCCCGAGGAGTCCTTAAAACTGCTTCAGACAATGTATCGCAAGTGGCGTTTCTTCCGAACCATTTTGGATTCGGCCCAATTGGAGATGAAACGAGCAGACCTTGCGATTGCCCGCCTTTATGCCGGTTTAACCAACCCTCCGGAGCTGGGTCAGCGAGTTCATTCACTCATTGAAAAGGAATATAAGAAGGCAGAAGAGGGTATTCTCAAAGTCACTGGGCAAGAGGAGCTCTTGGATAATTGGCCGGTGATTAAGCGCTCCATCCGGTTACGTAATCCTTATACCGATGTCCTTAATTTGGTTCAGGTGCAGTTATTGAGGTGGTGGCAAGCTTGTCCTCAGAATCGGAGTGAGGCCTTAAGGCAGGCTATCTTGTCCTCGATTAATGGTATTGCAGCTGCGATGCAGAGCACAGGTTAGTAATCCTATCTCCGAGGAAGAAACTTTTAGAAAGACAGCGACGGTGAACCGGCGAAGGGGAGAATTAGAGAACAGTAGGGGCATAGTATGCTGTGCCCCTACTGTTCTCAAGAAAGGAGTTCCCGAAAGCCCTGTTAAGTTCGATGGAGGCTTGCCTTGATGCGAGGGCGATCTTCAGGACAAAGTTGCTCCAGTTGGCTTTTAGTGAGGTGTCGGGCAGGGATGGAGTTGAGTTTTTCGATCAATGGACGTTGTTCCTGCTTTTTTGCCCCATTGGCATCAAGGAGATAGGGGAAATCTCTTTTCCCGTGCCAGAGACAGCGCTGAGGTTCCATACCTGGCCGAAGGAGACCAAAGCCCAACGTATCTCGGCCTGACCGAAGTCTTGACCCCGTGGGTCTAGCAAATGAACCTTTGTCTCGTCCACGATCAAGAAACGGAGGTTGGTAATTTTAATAAAGCAAAAGGGATTTGGTTTCAGTAGCCGCAGGCTTAGCCCGGGTTATGCCACATTCTAAAGAGTGCAACTACCGAATCGAGTAGACGGAAATTGAGTTTCGGTAGTCACAGGCTAAAGCCCGTGCTATCCCCCGGTGAAGGAGGATTATAGAGAGTAAGAGTGCTCTTCAATGGGCTCTTATATTTCAACTCCTACTTGTCGGGCAGTTTCCCGGATTTGACGGAGGGTCTCCTCGTCTATGGGGATGCCCTCTTTCAAGCGTTGGACTTTTGTTCGATATTCTGGTTCCCCCGGTAGCACCACTCCAGGGGTTCCGGGCATGGGTTGAGAAGATTTTACCCACTCAAAAAGGCTCTGGCTCTGTTGCTCCAGGTGCTCCCTCCCTCCTAAGGCTTCGGGATCGAAGAGAGCTAGGAACATTGCTTGGCCGATTCTTTCTACCTCTCGCTGAGTGCATTGCCCTCCACTTAACCCTCCAGCAAGGAGGTCTACAACCAAGGCCAAGCCGAATCCCTTGTGACCTCCGGTAGGTCCTCCGAGAGGGAGGAGGGCTCCTGGGGGATCGGTATAAAGGTCATGGGGATCTAGCGAGGGCAATCCTTGAGCGTTGAGGAGGCAACCTTCTGGAAGGAGTTTACCCTGATTTCGAGCAAGGCGAACTTTTCCCTCGGCTAGTGCGGAGGTAGTCATGTCCAAAAGGAAGGGGGGATCACCGAGGGGAAAGGCGAAGGCCAAAGGGTTAGTTGAGAGGCGTGGTTCCTTTCCCCCCCAGGGGGCCACGCGATGGCTCCCTCCGTGGTTGTTAATGGCTGAGAAGGCCACAAAGCCTTGCTCTGCCGCTTTTTGTACATACTCTCCTAACCGTCCAACGTGATTGCTCCTCCGTAAGGTTACTACGCTGACACCCCACTTTTGGGCTTTGCGAAGGGCAACTTCTACCGCCACCGGCCCAGCGCATTGCCCAAAACCCCAGTGGGCATCCAGCATCGCGGTGGTAGGAGTCTCTTTAATGATTTCTACCGATGCGGAGGGGACGATGAGTCCTTGTTGAATCATCCGACAATATTGGGGGATTCGAATCACTCCGTGGGAATCGTATCCCATTAGGTTGGATTCCACCAAGGATTCAGCAACTCGCTGCGCCTCTTGTTGAGAGACTCCATACCCTTGAAAAATTCGGATGCCTAGGCGAATCAGTTCTTCTGCTTGGAAGACCTTCATTAGCTTAAACCTATTGAACGGGTTAATTGGGAAGGTTTTACACAAGGCTTCCGCCTGCGGCTACTCTGGGGAGGTTCAGTTTTTATCTTTCTCCTGTCTTAAAGGCTTTGTCGAGCCTCCAGATATCGGGGATTGGTACCCAGTCGCTGGAGGAACTCAAGATATTGGAGATGCAGATGTTGAGCAACTTCCGGATACCGGTCTGCTACATTATGGTTCTGCTGGGGGTCGGTAGGCAGATGGTAGAGTTCGTAATCTCCTGAACCGGCATAGATAAAACTCCATTCTTCCGTTGTTAGAGTGCTAGGGCGAGGGCTGGCAACCCTCCTTTCAACTCCGTCTACCACCCGGGTGAGGGGGGTGTCGTGAATCAGAGACCAGGAGGAGAGGGCAAAATTTCTCCGTTCGCTTTTTTCACCATAGAGCAGAGGAGCAAAAGTTTCCCCTTGGATTGAGGCGGGCTTCTCTATACCACAAAGGTCGAGAAGAGTGGGAAGGAGATCAGGGAACTGGACAAAAGCGGAGCAACGCTGACCAGGGATTACTCCAGGAGCGTAGAAGAGCAAGGGAATTCGGATGACCTCATTGTAGAGAGGGGAGCGTTCCAATCCTTGGGGGCCAAAAACCGCTTTGCCGATCAAAGAGTGCTCTCCAAAATAGAAGCCGTGGTCGCTGGTAAAAATCACCAGGGTGTCTTCCCAAAGGTTAAGGAGATCAATGGTGTTGAGCAACTCCCCAACCCACCGATCTACGAGAGAGACCTCTCCGGCGTATAGAGCCCGGCAGTGGTTCAACTCGGGAGGGGAGAGAAAGTCGGTGTAGGAATACCGGGGATAGATGACTTCTTCACCTTGGTAGCCAGGGTCATAGAGGTCTACATACCACCGGGGAGGGTCCCAAGGTTCATGGGGGTCAAAAGTATCTATGTAGAGGAAGAAGGGACGGTGGCGATAGTTTTGCTCTAGCCAGCGAATAGCAGTGAGCATCGTTCGGGCCGGAAAATAATCCTCTTCGTGCTTGCGGAAAGCGACATTACGGAGATATTGTTTTACAGTTGTTTCGGGGGAGCGAAGTTTTCCCGGATCGCAAGGGAAAGAGACTTCTAAAGGAGCGGTGGCCCAGCGGTCATTCTCCTGACCCCGAATCCACTCCCATCCGGTGAAGCCTCGGTCAAAGTGATAGCCATCCTTCAGAATGTGAGGGGTATCCGCAATAAGCTGAGTGATGTAACCCGCTTGACTAAAGATTTCCGAGAGGACAATTTCATTGCGAGGGAGTGGTTGCCAGTCAAGATAGGTGAACACAAACCTTCCCGTGAAAAGGTCTGTGCGGGCTGGTACTGTAGGGAAAGAAGCTGTATAAGCGTGGTCAAAGATCATACATTTCCGAGCGAAGTCATCCAGGTGAGGAGTACGAATCCAGGAATTCCCGTAGATGCCGAGGAAGTCCCGACGAAAGGTATCTGAAAGAATTAAAATGACATTCATTGCAGACCCCTTCATCTATCCTTCACATATTTTCTTCACGTATTCCGCGTCTCTTTGTAGGATCTCTCTCCTCTGCTCCTTGGGGAAGCGTCCTAAGGACTCATCCTCAATACATAAGTCCCAGTCGTAACCGACATCTTTTAAAAGGTTTACAATTCGCTGGTGGTCAATATCCCCTTCGGGAATAGGGCAGACATATTCTCCGTATTTCCAGCCTATCTCTCGTTCTTGCTCCTGGACTTCTTTGGGATAAGCGATGTTCTTAATATGGGTATGTTTCACATTTACGGCGAAAGTTTCAATGATGCGATACACTCGGCTTAGGGGGTGGCCTCGCCAGTAGAAGTTGCCGGTATCCAGAGTTAAGCCTAATCGAGGGGAGTTCACCGCAGTGATTAAACCTTCCAAAAAGGAGGGATCATTTCCCTGAAACCCATGGTTCTCGATGCCCAGGTGGACTTCGAGGCCCTCGGTTCGTTTTAAGATTTCAGCAACTGCTGAGACAAAAATCTGTTGTCGTTGTTCCAGAGGCAGGTCTCTTTCTCCGCTCATAATAGCGTCAATCCGGACCACTGGGCAAGCGAGGGCCCCTGCAGATTCTACTGCTCGAGTAACCCAAGCGATTTCAGCTTCTCGATCCGGGCGGTTGAAGTCATTAGCTAGGAGTAATCCTGAGACTCGAATACCGTGTTGGTGGAGGTGATCTCGGAAGGCGGAGATTTCTGCAGGATGGGCCAAGCAGAAGGTAGTTTTGCCACTGACAGGGCATAATGCACGGACAGAGTCTTCTCGGGAATAGACCAGTTCAACAGCCGAGAGGTTTAAGTCCCTCAAACCTTCGAGCAAGTGGGTATAGCCGGCGGATAGCAGGGTATCATCACGGATAGAGGCAAACACAGTTCACTCCTTGAGGGGATTTGAGATGGTTCCTCCGAAGAAGCTTTTCCCGATAAGAGGGGATGATCCTCCTAAGGGAGTAGGTCAACTCAGTTATAGCCTTGGGTAAAACGATTCTAACGTATTGTAGGGGCACTTCTTAATACCGCCATAGGGTTCCGTCTGCTCGGCGCAAGATGGGCATATAATGGGGCTTATAGGGATATTTTTGAGCGACTTCTTCATTAAAATCAATGCCTAAGCCGGGGGCTTCGTTCGGATAGACGTAGCCTTCTCGAAACTCGCAAGGGATAGGGAAGATCTCGCAGAGGAGCTCTCGGCTTCGGAAATCGGTCCATTCTTGCACCCCGAAGTTGGGAATAACCATCTGCAGGTGCACCGCCGCCGCTTGAGAGATGGGGCCTAAATCTCCAGCTCCGTGAAAGGCGGATTTAACACTGAAAGGTTCAGCGAGCACCATAATTTTTCTCGCCTCAGTAATTCCACCAACGTGAAGAGGGGCGATACGGATATAGTCGAGTAATCGTTCTTGGAATAGAGGCAAACACTCGTCCCGGTCGGTAAAGAGTTCGCCCATAGCCAGGTGGGTGGTGCAGGACTGCCGGATCAAGCGTAAACCCTCTCTCTCTTCAGGGGTGACGGGGTCCTCCAAAAAGAAGAGGCGATAAGGTTCCAGACGTTTGGCCAACCAAGCTGCTTCAGTAGGAGTTAACTGCTCGTGGACATCGTGGCAGAGTTCTACTTCCATTCCCAGAGCATTACGTAAGTGCTCAAACATCTGGGGGACTTCTATAAGGTAGCGTGCGGGTTCAAAAATCGCTGTAGAAGGGATCCCTGGCCGAGGGGGAGGCTCGTGTCGAAGGATTCCAGACCCTCCATAACCGCCCATTTGACAGCGGATCACTTTATACCCTCGTTCTATAAAGGAACGGACACTATCCTCCACTTCTTTAGGATCTCGACCTCCTGCGTGCCCGTAAACCAAAACCCCTTTCCGGGAAGCTCCTCCCAGCAGCTGATATACCGGAAGGTTAGCGATTTTCCCTTTGATGTCCCATAAAGCAAAGTCGATCGCTGCCAGGGCTGCTTTGAGAAGGGGGCCAGTACGCCAATAGCCACTGCGGTAAAGAAAATGCCATAGGTCTTCTATATTGCGAGGGTCCTGACCGATCAGTAACTCTTTAATATGTTCCAAATATCGGGCGACAACAATCTCATTTCCGTTCAGGGTACCCTCTCCGACTCCATAGATCCCTTCATCTGTGAATACCTTAACGACTACGTAATTCTGCCCCAGAGGGCAGGTGACAAAAACCTTGATGTCTGTAATTTTCATCTTGAGGAGACCTCCTGTTGTAAGGCTGCAAGGAATTGCCCTCTACAGTTTTCATCAGAAATAAACCTAGGCTTTTATTCTTTGCAAAGGAGATCCATTAGGCCCCCGTCGTTAGTTTTGAAGGAAACCCCTTCCTCTACAATCTTCCCTTCTACCACTAGTAAAACCCTTCCTCCTTCTGGCTAGAAAGAGGGGGTAGTGGTAGGGTTTGCTAGGCCTCTGCTATCCGGGAAACTCGGGCGTCTTTTTTGTCGTCTAACAGATGGAGTGGAGGTTGTTAGAAAAACCGGGGAAGTGCGTATTGTTTCAGTGGAAGAGCCGGACAAAGAGAGGATCCAAACAGCATTGGCTTTTACCTATAAGGAGGTAACGATGAGGAAAGGTTTTTTAGTAGGGGTTTTTCTTCTCTGTTTTTGGGCTTCTGCAAGGGCACAGATTGACAATCCCCGGTTGGAGACCATTGTCTTAGGGCAACGTACTTGGCTTTCGCAAAGTACTGCCAGCTTGCGAATCATCGCAAAGGACCACGTAAACAATGCTCCGGTAGTAGGAGCAGAGGTTCAGATCAGCCTAGCGGGCAAACCCCTTTTCAAAGGATTCACCGGCGAATTGGGGACTCTTAATGCCCAATTTCGGATTCCGGACCTGGCTGAGGGTACTTATCCTTTAGTGGTGGAAGTAAAGGCTTTGGGGGAGACGGATCGCGTTGAGCAGAACCAAAGTATTCGTGCGCCAGCAAAAGTTTTACTGACCACGGATAAGCCTTTATACCAGCCCGGGCAAGTTATTTACCTTCGGGCCTTGGCTTTGCGAGAACCTTCTTTGGCTCCTGTTGCCAATACTCCCCTTGTTCTAGAGGTTGAGGATAGCAAGGGGAACAAAGTCTTTAAGCGAAAGGTGACCACTTCTTCCTTTGGTGTTGCTAGTGCTCAATTTCAACTGGCGGATGAGATTAACATGGGGAGTTATCGGGTGCGAGCGATTCTGGGAAACACAGTGTCTGAAAAGAGTGTTACGGTGGATCGTTATCGCTTGCCCCGGTTTAAGGTCACGGTGAAAACGAACCAAACCTATTACCTTCCCGGACAGACCTTGGAAGGAGAGGTTCAGGCAGACTATTTCTTTGGGAAACCGGTTCAGGGGAAGGTGAAAGTGGTCCTCTCCCGTTTTGAAGCGGGATGGAATGATTTCGCCAAGGTGGAGGGGAATCTGGACGCTAACGGTCATTTCAGCTTTAGTGTCCCCCTCCCTCAGTTTTTCGCAGGCCTTCCTCTAACTCAGGGAGGTGCCCTCATCAAAATCGCCACTGAGGTGACTGATACCGCGGACCATACGGAGCAGGTTACTTCCACTGTGCCAGTGTCTGCCCAAGCGGTTCAAATCACCGTTATCCCTGAAGGAGGGCAGATTGTCCCCCAAGTGGAGAACATCTTCTATGTGATTACAACGACCCCTGATGGTAATCCGGTTTCCGCTCAATTGGTGGTGACTTCTGATGCTAAACCCTCTCCCCTCCAAATATCTACCGATGCTACAGGTCTGGGAGAGATCCATCTGGTTCCTAATAAGCCTACTGTGAGCCTAACCGTAGAAGCGAGCCTCCCTTCTGGGCAACGCAGCAAGGCTTCCTTCAATTTCTATGGTTCGGGAGATGTAGAGAGCTTGCTATTACATTTGGATAAAGCGATTGCCACAGTAGGTCAATCCCTCCATATTACCATTCTCTCCCCTACTCAAACCGGCAATGTTTATCTGGACCTCGTTCGTGATCATCAGACCGTAGCGACCTTTGCAGGGATATTGGAAAATGGAAGAGTGGATATGGATATCCCTTTGAACCAGGACACAGCGGGGACTTTAGAGGTTCACGCCTATCGCTTCAACCGTTACGGTCAGATGATCCGGGATACTCGGTTGGTCTTTGTCAACCCGGCGAAGGATCTTAACATAGCGATTCAGCCGGAGAAAGAGGTTTACCTTCCTGGGAGTTCTGCTAAAGTGGCTTTTCGGGTGACCGATGCCTCGGGGAAAGGGGTTTTGGCTGCCTTAGGTCTAGAAGTAGTGGATGAGAGTGTTTTTGCCCTTCAGGAGATGCAGCCGGGTTTAGAGAAGGTATTCTTCCTTCTGGAGAAGGAGATTTTAACCCCTCGGTATGAGATTCACGGGATTGACCCTGGAATCCTTGTTACTCCTCCGCCTCAGCCACTGCCTCCGGTAGATGAGTCGGCCCGCCAGCGAGCGGCTAAGACCCTCTTTGCAGCCGCAAGTTTGGCCACTCAGCCGGACCTGGCAGTCAATACTTATGAAGAGAAGCTCCAAAGGTTACGGGAGGCCTGGCTTAAAAGGATATTGATAGATGCAGATGTGTTGGTTAGCGCCTTAGAAGCTTTTAAGCAGAGATATGGTCGCTATCCTACCTCTCGCGAGGGGATTTTGGCGTTAATTAACGCGGGCTTTCTCGCTCAAACCCCGAAGGATCAATGGGGCCGATCCTACATTATTAATGTGCAGTGGGGTGAAACTTTTGGCAATGGCTTTACGATGCGTTCTCGAGGACCTGACGGAGCAGATGGGACCGCTGATGATCTTTCTGTTTCTTGGTCTCCCGGTTTCCCAGTGCAAGGGGAAGGTCGCTACTTGATTCGGCCGGGGGATGTGGATGGCGATCGCCAGATCACCGTGGCGGACGTGATTGCTCTCCTTCGTCGGGTGGTGGGTCTCCAGCAAGGGAATCCTGCTCAAGAACAACCTCCTGGGGGAAGACCCCTACCTCCCTTGCCTCCCGCTGGAGGAGGAATAGGGGTAGGTGCTCCTTCCGATGAAGCCTACGACGTTAACGGTGATGGAAAAGTTAATTTGGCGGATGCGATCCTCGCTTTGCGGATGGCGATCGGTGTGTTAGCTCCTCCCGAACCTCGTTTAAGCTCGCCTGTAGGTTTCCCTGGTAGAGGAGGGTTGGGTGGGCCTGTTTTCCGAGAAGGGGCTCCGGTTCCTTTGGCTCCTCCTGCTCCACCCCCCGTTGCAGCTCCAGCAGACCAAGGAGGGAGTAAAGAAGGGCAGGGAGGAGCCGGGACCTCTGGCCAACCCCAGGATGTGCGTGTCCGTCAGTTCTTCCCAGAAACTCTTTACGTTAACCCCTCTATCCTCACTGATGAGTCGGGCCAGGCCAGTGTAGAGATCCCCATTGCAGATAGCATCACGACCTGGAGGATGACCGCTTTAGCCAACAGCTTGTCGGGTCAGCTCGGCTCGACGACTGCAGGTCTCCGGGTATTCCAGGATTTCTTTGTGGATGTTGATTTTCCGTTAACCTTAACCCAGAACGACGAAGTGAGTGTCCCTGTGGCGGTCTTCAATTATCTCCCAGTGCCGCAGAAAGTGGAGCTCTCGGTGGTTCAAGAGCCTTGGTTTGACCTGCTCGACACGGCGACGAAAACCCTGGAGATCCAGCCCAATGATGTACGAGCGGTTTATTTCCGGATTAAGGTGAAGGGGATTGGCTATCAGCGTCTCACTGTTGTTGCCCGGGGAAGTCAGATGTCCGATGCGGTTCGTCGGGAGGTAGAGGTCCGACCCGATGGTCAGCCTATTGAGGTGGCTCGGAGTGGACGGTTGAAAGGGATTATAGAAGAAGCCTTATCCCTTCCCGAAGTAGCGATCCCTGGTACCGCGAAGATGGTCGTGAAAGTCTATCCAGGAGTCTTTACCCAGGTTATTGAAGGGATGGATAGCATCTTCCAGATGCCTTTCGGATGCTTTGAGCAGACCTCCTCTACCACTTATCCGAACATCCTCGCTCTGAACTATATGAAGAAGACGGGAAAGATTAACCCCGAGGTTCAGCTCAAAGCGGAGGGATATATCAACCTGGGCTACCAACGATTGCTCTCTTATGAAGTCAAAGGAGGAGGTTTCTCCTGGTTCGGAAATCCGCCAGCCAACAAAGTTTTAACCGCTTATGGGCTAATGGAATTCAGCGATATGAGTAAGGTCTATGAGGTAGACCCGAATGTGATCACTCGGACTCAGTCCTGGTTGATCAGTCAACAGGAGGCAGATGGTACCTGGAAGCCTGATAAGGAGTACCTCCATGAGGAGAGTTGGGGGAGAATTCAGAGGAATGAGATTCTTCCCACTGCCTACATCGCCTGGGCTTTACTGGAGAGCGGGTACAAAGGTCCAGATGTAGCTCGAGCCATCGAATATGTGGCCGCGAATCAGGATAAGGTGGACGATCCCTATACTTTGGGGATTATTGCCAACGCTTTGGTGTCGGCAGGGCATCCTGCCCAGGAGGCGATTTTCAATCGTCTCCTAGCGATGAGGGTAGAAGAAGGGGATAAGGTCTATTGGCGGTCAACGATTAAGACCTTTACCTATTCCTTTGGAGACGTGGCTGATATTGAGGCAACCGCTACGATTGCCTATGCTTTAGTGAGGTCTGGCAAGTATTCGGATATTACTAACAAGGCTTTGAACTATCTGATCTCCAAGAAGGACCCAAGGGGAACCTGGCAGAGCACCCAAGCCACTGTCTTAGCGCTTAAAGCTCTCGTTGCCAGCCTGGAGGTGTCTGCTCAAAAAGGAGAGGGTACGGTCCGGGTTCTGGTAAACGGTAAAGAAGCTGCCCGGTGGGAGATCACCCCGGAGGACGTAGACGTCCTACGCCAGGTTAACGTAAAGGACTTTTTACAGACGGGAGATAACCAGGTGAAACTGGAAGTAACGGGCACAGTGGAGCCAATGTATCAAGTAAGCCTGTCCTACTGGGTGCCCTGGAGCATTAAACCTCTTCCGGACCTCGAGCGTCCTCTAATGGAGATCACGGTAAAGTATGACCGGACCCAGCTGGAGGTGAATGAGATCCTTACTGCGGAGGCTACTGTCCAGTGGAAGGGCCCGGGGATTGCCAAGATGGTAATTGTGGACTTAGGAATTCCTCCGGGCTTTGAGGTGATAGCTGAGGACTTGGCCAAGTTAGTGGAAGCAGGGGTGGTTCAGAAGTTCAACCTCACAGGACGACAGATCATCTGCTATCTCGAGCAGGTGGCTCCGAATAGCCCTGTAACGATCAGATACCGGTTAAAGGCTAAGTATCCGATCCGAGCACAATCGGGCGCTAGCACCGCCTACGTTTACTATAACCCTGAGGTAAAGGCCTCCGCTCAGCCAGTGACTCTACAGGTGGGAAAACCCTAAGAGGTAAGGGTGTAAGGGAATAGCACTCTTACCGCCCCCCTCCTCTAGACAGCATCCGTCCTTTTGTAGGACGGATGCTGTTTTTTCTCCAGAAAAGATAGCCATCTTATGGTGGTTCTAATCAAGGAAAGGATTGACTTCTTGCAAAGGACTTCCTATAATTAGGGAGGAATGAAACCTGAAAGAATGCTTCTTTGGGCAATGATTTTGACTCTTACTATAGGCGTGGGGCGGGGGTTTACCCAACCCCTAACCTTTGAAGAGCTTCAAAAGCTGCCCCGGGATTGCCCGATTATCTATGATAACGATTGGCTGACGGATACTCCCGATGATGAATACCTCTTCTCTAAGGTTGCTCTTGGGCAAGCTAACCTCAGAGGGATCATTCTAACTAAGGATCTTTGGGACCAAGGGCGGCACTATACGATTCAGCAGGGTTTAGAAGATTTTAAGCGTGATCTGAATTCACTTCGCCAGTCAGGGTTTAGGAAAATTCCAGAGGTCACCCTTGGGGTGGATCGTATGCTAGTGCGTCCTATCAGTGGTCGCATTGAGGATACCCCCCCGATTCCTTCTCCGGGTACTTCTTTGATTGTGAGAGAAGCCCGACGAGCCAAGCCTTCTAAGCCCCTTTTAGTCTTTGTGGGAGGCCCTATAAATACGGTGGCAAGTGCTTACCTCACTGATCCCTCCATTGCCAGCAAGATGATCGTTTTAACGACGGATTTAAAAGGTTATAACGGTCAAGATGCTTGGGCCAATTACGTTGTTGCTACTCGCTGTAAGCTGGTTAACTTCGGTGCAGACCGTATTTGGTGGCCACAACGACCTGATCCTCCAGTGATGCCTCTGGAGCGTTTTGATTCCCTTCCCGATTCGGAGGTTACCCGGGATTTGCGCCGGTTGGCTCAGTCCTTTTGGGAGCGGAGTAGCAGAAAGGAGAATCCCGTCCGGGATGATGGCTTTGGGGATGGGGCAGGCCTCTTCCTCTTTTTTAAGCCTCGGACTTGGTTGGAGCTAGCCAAAGTTCGGGTAACCGGTGTTTTTACCACTGTGGAGGTTTCTTCTGGCACCTATCATTACCTTGATGCAAGGGAAGTGGATTTCTCTGCAATGCGCGAGGAGTTTTTCACCACCCTTGGGAGGGCCTTAAAGACATTACAAGGAAGGAAGTGAACTTGGTAAGGTGCAGAAAGCTCCGCTTATCCTGCTTTACTGACATTAGTTTGAGGATCTCTGCCCCGGTTTTATCTCTTTGCTTCAATAGCGAGAGGATTTTTACCCTAAAGGGAGCCTCCTTAAAGATGCTAGGGGGTTTAAGGACGCTCTAATTCTAAGAGGTGAGTTCAAAGATGGTATTTTTATCTATCAAGAAGGCCTTCATTTATGTTGGTTCCTTGTTCGCTGTGGTAGGAGGCCTTCTTTACTTTTCTGAAGTTTCTCTCTCTTCCTTGGAGTCGCTGAAATATTCCGTCAGTTGGATTGGTAATACTTTTCCTGGAGGAGATGAACAATGGGTTCAAGATTTCATCACCGAAATTTTTGTAACTCCTGATGGGACTGTTTATACCTCTTCCGAATGGGACGAGGGAGGGCGAACAGTGGGGGAGTACAAAGATGGTAGAACGAATAAGAAGCTCTTTAAGGAGAATAATGGGGGAGAACATAAGTGTTGGGGCTGGGGTACTGCTAGCAAGGCCATTGCCGCTGATGACCGTTATCTCTACGTGGTCAATTGTGAGGGAAATCTCCTCCGGTTTCGTCGGGCGGACCAGTATTATATTAACGCTGTACCGGTAGGAAAAGCGGTAGACATGACCTACCGAGAGGGTATTTTATACATCCTGTTAGAAAACGGGGAGGTCCAACAGCGGGAAGCTAGAAGCGGAGTCCTCCTCCATTCTTTCAAAGTCCCTTCGGCCGGGGATGTAGCAGTAGATAAACAAAAACGCCTTTGGATCAGAGTGGGAAAGGAGATTCTTGCTTATAGTCCCTCCGGTCGCCGGCTCCCCCTCCATCTTAAAGGGTTTGAAGACCCCACCGATATTGCTGTGGACAACCAAGGGCGGCTTATCGTTTGTGAAAATGGATCTCAATCCCAAGTTCTCTTTTATGATGTTAGTAGCCATCAGCCTCAACTGGTTAGACGATTCGGCAAAAGAGGGGGCCTCTTAGCGGGTACTCCTGGTGTAGTGAAGAAAGACCCCCTTAAGCTTTTTTCCATCCGGGGAGCAGGTACTGATGCTAAAGGGAATCTCTATGTGGCTTTGAGTAGTGAGGGTTGGAGTATTATTCGCAAGTTCAATCCCCGAGGTCAGCTGGTTTGGGAAGTACAAAATCTCTTCTTTGTGGATGGAGCTTCCTTCGATCCTGATGCGGATGGAAAGGTCATTTATGGTCGGGAGGAGATTATCGAGTTTGATTATTCTCGTCCTCCAGGGCAACCTGCCTGGACGCTGAGGTCCATCACTCGGGATCCGTCCTCTCGTCAAGATCCTCGCAGGGAGGTTTTTGGAATGGGATGGATCCGTAAGGTTCGGGGACATCGCCTCTTATTCGTTGCTGGACAAATGGCTGGGCCTATGCCCGTTCTCTATTTCTCTCCATCGAAGGGAGATATTGCTCTTGATTCCGGCCTTCGCAAAGGGAAGGGTTGGGCACTCTGGCCTGACCACCAAGGTAATGTTTGGTATGTGGAGGGGAGAGATATTATTAAAGAACCTCTCATTGGTTTTTCTCCCGAGGGGAAACCGGTCTATGGCAAGCCAGAGCACTATCCTATTCCGTCTGAGTTCCGGTCAGTGGAGCGGATTATTTATGATGTGGAGAGTGATACAATGTATCTCTCCGGTTTTACTAAGGAACATCCAGACCCTGGAGGTGCTTGGGGGTTGGTAGGAACGGAGATCATCCGTTATGATAACTGGTCTAAAGGGCCGAAGTTGCACACACGTATCCTCCTTCCCTTCAGAACTTGGGAGGGTGGAGGAGCTCCTGAGATGATTATGCCCAAAGCGATTGCCTTTGCCGGCGATTATCTCTTTGTAGCTTATGTTTGGAACTTTGAAGGGCCAGGGAATAAACCTCCCGTACTGATCTATCACAAGGATACTGGCCAATGGGTGGGTACTTTGAGGCCCGGAGGGGTGGTTGGTACAGCTCACGGTTGGGTAGATGCTGCCTATGCCATAGACGCCTTCCGACGTTCTCATGGTGAATATGTCGTGTTAGTTGAGGAAGATTATCGAGGTAAAATCGTGCTTTATCGCTGGATGCCAGGGTAATTGATTGGGACTCTTGGTGCCCTATTGACCTTGAGGGAGCTTTCAGAAGGGGTAGATCTTGAAAAGCAGAGGGCTATTCATTGGGCCCCTACTTTTCCTTGTCTTGGCCAAGGCGGCGGTGGAAACCCTTCTTAAGGGTGTCATTAACTATACCCTTTCCTTAGGGTAACGGGAGGTGATTTTCAGGAAGAGAAAAGAATAGTGGAAAGAAATGTTTATGAAAACCTTTTATTTTCTTCTCCTCCTGGGAGGTACCCTGTTTCTTGGTCAAATCGCCGGAGAGGTCTTTGCTTCTCCAGAAGCCTCTTTTACCCCCCAGAGTGGAGGCGCAATGCATTGCACCTCCACTCTTCTCCAACACCGAGGGGAACAAAACCTCTTGAGGCAAAAAAATATCCAACAGAAGGGTGAAAGAGTAGTGGCGCAGATCAAACGCACCGGCTCGCGCCGGGAGTCCCCACTGGTCTTATGGTATCGCCAACCTGCAGGGAGGTGGTTAGAAGCTCTGCCCGTTGGTAATGGCCGGTTGGGAGGAATGGTCTTTGGGGGAGTTCCAGAGGAGCGCCTTCAGCTGAATGAAGATAGTTTGTGGGCTGGAGGACCTAGGGATACCAACAATCCCCAAGCTCTCAAATATCTGCCGGAAGTTCGGCGTCTGATCGCCGAGGGTCAGTATCGCCAAGCTCAGAATTTGGCGGATCAATATTTGATGGGGGAACCGCGCCGTCTGCGCCCCTACCAAACCTTGGGGGACCTATTCCTCTTTTTCCCAGATCACCAAGATTTTCAGGATTACCGGCGGGAGCTGGATTTAAACACTGCCATCCTTCGGGTTCAGTATCGGGTAGGAGACACCCATTATCTCCGGGAAGTTTTTGCCAGTGCTCCTGACCAGGTGCTTTTAGTTCGGTTGACCTGTGATAAACCCGGGGGGCTTTCTTTGGTGGTTACCCTTCTCCGAGAGCAGGAGGCCAAGACCGAGGTTCTTGGAACTTCGCAGATTGTGATGGGGGGTCAGTTGGATAAGGGCCAAGGGTTAAAATATTCCGCTCTCCTCCAAGTTATCCCAGAAGGGAAGAGGGCAGAGACCTCCCTCAGCGAATATCGTCAACAGCCAGCTCTACAAATTAGTAAGGCTGATGCGGTTACTCTGTTGCTCGCTGCCGCCACTAGCTACCGGAATCCTGATCCTCAGGCGGTTTGTGTACAACAAGTAGCCAACGCCCAGAGAAAGGGATATTCTCAGCTTCGCAGGAGACACCTCCAGGATTATCAAAGGCTTTTCCGAAGGGTGATGCTCGATTTAGGTACTACAGAGTTCTCGGACCTTCCTACTGATGAGCGTTTGAGGGCGATTCAAAAAGGGGCTGATGATCCTTCGATCATCCCCTTATATTTCCAGTATGGACGGTATCTTCTGATCAGCTCTTCCCGACCAGGGGATTTGCCTGCCAACCTTCAAGGCCTGTGGAATGATAGTATGAACCCTCCTTGGAATTCGGACTATCATCTCAACATTAACCTTCAAATGAACTACTGGCCTGCAGAGGTGACTAACCTAGCGGAGTGTGCTCTTCCCCTTTTTGATTTACTGAACTCCCTGAGGGAGCCGGGGAGGAGGACCGCTAAGGTGCACTATGGCTGTCGGGGATTTGTGGTCCACCACATCACGGATATTTGGGGGTTTACCACACCGGGGGATGGAGCCCAGTGGGGCCTTTGGCCCACGGGAGCTGCTTGGTTATGCCAGCATTTGTGGGAACATTACGCTTTTCATCCTGACCGCAAGTTTCTCGAATATGCCTATCCTATAATGAAGGAAGCGGCGGAGTTTTTCTTAGATTTTCTAGTTGAGGAGAAACATGGGTGGCTGGTTACTTCTCCCTCTATCTCTCCGGAGAACTCTTTTCGGGCTCCGGATGGTCAGGTGGCGGGGGTTTGTATGGGGCCTACAATGGATCTCGAAATTCTTTATGATCTTTTTACTCATTGCGCTGAGGCGAGTCAGATTTTGGGAGTGGATGAAGAATTCCGCCAGCAGGTTCTTAGGGTGCGACAGCGGTTGGCTCCTCTTCAGATCGGCAAGTATGGCCAGTTACAAGAGTGGTTAGAGGACTTTGATGAACCAGAGCCGGGGCATCGTCATATGTCTCATCTTTTTGCCTTTTATCCGGGCCATCAGATCACTTTAAGGGGAACTCCCCGGTTAGCTCAAGCGGTGCGAAGGTCTTTGGAGCGTCGTTTGGCCCACGGAGGGGGAGGTACGGGATGGAGCCGGGCTTGGGTATCTGCTTTTTGGGCCCGTTTTGAGGAGGGGGACCTTGCTTATGACAGTTTGAGGATTTTGCTTCAGAGAAGCACGGAGATGAATCTTTTTGATCTCCATCCTCCTCACATTTTCCAGATTGACGGGAATTTGGGTGCTACTGCCGCTATAGCGGAGATGTTGATCCAGAGTCACGCTGGAGAGATTAGTCTTCTGCCTGCTCTTCCGAAGGCTTGGCCCAGGGGAAGGGTCAAGGGGCTTCGGGCGAGGGGAGGTTACGAAGTGGATATGGAGTGGGAGGATCACCACCTGAAGAAGGCGGTGATCCGATCATCCCAAAGGGGTCTTTGCCGGGTTCGGACGCGGGTTCCGGTGAGGCTAAAGTTGGGGAGTCGGAACCTTTCTTTTGAGGTTTCTGAAGCAGGGGTTATCGAGTTTTTGGCAGAACCGGGGAGGAAGTATCAGCTCATTGCGGTGGATGGGGAGAAGGGTAAATTGTCTTCATAACGAGCTCTTGATAGGTTATGAATAGGGGTATTCGGCCGGACGCCCCTACTGTGCTTTTGAGGGCCGTTACCGCACGCATTGTAAGGGCGGCCGGCTGTTCGTCCTTATAAGGGTTTCAATACCACTATGGTGCGATTAAACCAAGATAGCGGCAGGGCTTTGAACCGGTTCCAGCAGAGGTTTCCCAAGAGCCTCTTGACGCAGTAGCCTTGCCAAGGTAAAATAACAGATGGACGGTTGGGGAGTGGTGTAACGGCAACACGTCTGACTCTGGATCAGAAGATTCTAGGTTCGAATCCTAGCTCCCCAGCCATTTTTCTTTACGAAGGGTGCTTGCCCGAAGGGAGAGTGCTTTTTTAAAAATTTATGTCTCCTTGAAATGATAACCTTGTTCTCGACAGGGGATAATAGGGGGCTTGGTAGCCACGCTTCTAAGAATCTACACACCCTAAAGCCTTCGGGGATTTTGGTAGAGGAGGTGAGGTACCCCTAGCCTCTATAGGTCGTCTATGTTCGTCCCCCGTGCCCCTAGATATCATCCCTGAGCTTTCCATCGCCTCAGCCGGAGAGCATTCGTTACCACACTCACCGAGCTGAAGGCCATCGCTCCGGCCGACCACAAAGGATTGAGTAAACCTCGCTCTCCAAGGAAAGGATAAAGTACTCCTGCTGCCACAGGAATTAATAAGAGGTTGTAAAAGAAGGCCCAAAAGAGATTCTGCCGGATCACCCGCACTGTAGCCTGACTGAGCTGAATAGCGGAAGGCACTCCTCGGAGGTCAGAACGAAGAAGGATAATATCCGCACTCTCAATAGCAATATCCGTCCCCGTTCCCATAGCGATCCCTAAGTCCGATTGAGCCAGAGCAGGAGCATCGTTAATCCCATCTCCCACCATAGCCACTTTTTCTCCTGCTTCTTGCAGCCTGCGCACCTCCTCGGCTTTCCGATGGGGTAGAACCTCTGCTAAAATCCGCTCAATCCCCAAAGATCGGGCTATTGCTTTCGCTGTAGGCCAACTATCACCCGTAATCATCACCACAGATAATCCCATCCCTTTTAATCGTTTTATTACAGTTGCCGCCTCCCGCCTGGGAGTATCCATCACTCCGATCACTCCTGCCACTCGTCCATCTACTGCAACAACAAGAGGCGTTTGCCCTGATTGAGCGATCTGGTGAACTGTTTCCTCTACTCCGTTAAGAGAGATGCGCTCTTGCTCCATTAAGCGAAGGTTGCCGACAAGCACCTGGGAACCCTTCACCCTGGCGGATAATCCCAAGCCTTGGAAGCTGGTGAAGGCGGAAGGGGCTAACAGGGGTAGACCTTGCTCTTCAGCAGCTTGAACCACTGCTGATCCTAGGGGATGCTCCGACAGTTTCTCCGCAGAGGCAGTGATTTTCAATACTTCTTCTTCAGAATAAGGGGGGAGAGGAAGAACCGTGGTCACCTCGGGTCGTCCCTGGGTAAGAGTACCCGTTTTGTCAAAAACGACGGTCGTCAAGCGGTGGGCCATCTCTAAAGCATCACCACCCCGAATGAGGATCCCGAGTTCGGCCCCCCTTCCTGTACCCACTATGATGGCTGCTGGGGTCGCCAAACCTAAAGCGCAGGGGCAAGCAATAATGAGAACACTTACCGTGTTGAGCAGGGCATACCGAAAGGCTTCTGGAATCCCTGAAAGAGACCAGGTGATGAAGGTGAGCAAGGCGATGAGAATCACCCCGGGGACAAAATAGCTGGCGATGGTGTCAGCCAAACGTTGGACTGGTGCTTTGCTTGCCTGAGCTTCCTGTACCAACCGAATGACTTGGGCCAGGAAAGTTTCTTGACCCACATGGGTCGCTTGAAAGAGGAAGGCTCCCGACTGGTTAAGGGTACCCCCGTAGACCTCCGCTCCTGGGCCTTTATCTACCGGAATACTCTCTCCTGTGAGCATGCTTTCGTCAATGGAGGAGCTGCCTTCAAGGATGATTCCATCTACCGGAATCCGTTCTCCTGGGCGGACCATTATCCGATCCCCAGGTTTTACCTCATTAACGGGAAGGATGATTTCTTGACCCTCCCGAATCACCCGGGCGGTAGGGGGGGTGAGTTCTAGTAGTTTGCGTATGGCCTGAGAGGCCCGCCGTCTCGCCCGGGTTTCCAACCAACGTCCTAGAAGAATCAGGGCGATAATGCCCGTAGAAGTATCATAGTAGGTATGAGCAAGAGTGCTTCCCGTCCAACCGGGGAAAAAGGTGATCACGACACTGTAGAGGTAGGCAGTGGTGCTTCCCAGGGCGATCAAGGTGTTCATATCTGAAGTGCGGTGTTGGGCTACTCGGTAAGCACCGAGGTAGAAGGGCCATCCACACCAAAATTGTACGGGAGTTGCAATGAGCCATTGGATAAGGTTCACCCAGAAAGAGGGCTGAATCTCCCATCCCGGTATCCCGTGGCGCATCCCCAACCCCATAGTAATGAGCATGCCGAGGGCGGCAACCGCAAAACGGAGGAAAAGGTCTTGCTGTTCCTTATTCTCTTCCTCTTCCCGAAGGGTAAGGGTGCCCTGGACCCCCCCTATTTCCTCCCCTTCTTGAGAGGTAACCCCCTTGACCTCATAACCCGCTGAGAGGATTAAGGATTTTAGGTCTTCGAGAGAAACTTGGGAGGGGTCAAACTCGACAACTGCCGTTTCTGTTGCCAAATTGACAAGAGCTGTGTGAACTCCTGGTTTACGCTTGAGGATTTTTTCAATGCGGGCAACACAGGAGGCACAGTGCATTCCCTTAATAAGAAGGGTTACTTGGCGAACGGGAGGTTCTGCTAACGGTTGATTTTTAGGGATGGCTTTGTAACCCACGGATTGAACTGCTTGGATCAAAGCAGAGGGGATGATCTTCTCCGCATCGTACTCTATCCAGGCTTCACTAAGAGCCAGATTGACGGTGACTTCCTTAACCCCAGGAAGGCGGCGGAGGGCTTTTTCCACTCGGTGGACACAAGAGGCACAGTGTAATCCCTTTAAAAGTAAAGTGATAGTCTCTTTCTTCATAGACCCTCCAAAGTAAATTGCCCCTTTATATAGGATGAGATTCCCGGAGCGAGGGTTCCCATCCTTTCGCTTCAATACCACTAAGGTGCGATGAAAATATGGTAAGGGCACGGCGCCTCGTGCCCCTACTTAGGAAGAAAGCGGGTTTCTTCCTAAGTAGGGGTTACTATAGGAAGGCAATATGAGTATGACTCTTTAACAAATTCTTATGGAATGGTTCTATGTAGACCCCTTGAAGTGATTGAACCCAGGGTGAAAGGATGAAGGTTCCTCTTTGGAAGGTTCTAGAAAAAGAATTCACGAGTAGTAAGGATTATTCCTCTCCGGTAGTGGAGGTGCGTGTTAGAGTGGAGTTTGTGGCTCCCTCAGGGAAACGGCACTTGGTGTTGGCCTTTTGGGATGGAGGGAGAAAGTGGCGGGTACGGTTTGCTCCCGATGAAAAGGGGTTTTGGACCTATCGTACCTGGTGTACGGATGGGGAGAACCGGGGATTACACCATCAGCGGGGGGAATTCCTGTGTGTCCCCTACACCGGCAGAAACCCGGTTTATAGGCATGGGTTCCTACGAGTCTCTCCGGAGGGGCGTTATTTAATGCACAGGGATGGTACCCCCTTCTTTTGGTTAGGGGATACTGCTTGGTTTGGCCCAATGCTCTCGCATAAGAAGGAGTGGGAGGAGTACCTCCAGGACCGCCGGGAGAAAGGGTTTACGGTGATACAGTTTATGCTCACTCAGTGGCGAGCTTGCCCTAAGGATGAAAGGGGCCAAAGAGCTTTTGGGGATACCCCTGAATGGATTAATGTGGGCTTCTTTCAGCGAATGGATGAAAAGATCCGGGCCATTTGTCGTTATGGTATGATTCCCGCTCCGGTGATTCTTTGGGCCATTGCTGGGGAAGAGAACCCTGGCTATAGCCTTCCGGAGGAGCGTGCTCGGCTACTAGCGGAGTACGCAGTTGCACGCTATGGAGCCTTTGGTCCTCTCTGGATCTTAGGGGGAGATGGCGATTACCGAGGGGAAAAGGCTGAGCGGTGGAAGCGTATTGGCCGGGCAGTTTTTGGAGAGGAGCCTTGTACTCCAGTGACCATGCATCCTCAGGGGCTTCATTGGGTTGCGGAGGAGTTTCGAGGGGAACCTTGGTATTCTTTTATTGGCTACCAGAGTGGGCACGGGGATAACGATGACCACCTCCGTTGGTTAACTCAAGGCCCTCCTGCCCAGGAGTGGTTCAAAGCCCCTCCGCGTCCAGTGATCAACTTAGAGCCTAACTATGAGGGCCATCTTTCTTATCATTCCCGCCAACGCTTCACCGATAAAGAGGTTCGCCGGGCTGCTTACTGGAGTCTTCTCGTTTCTCCTCCTGCTGGAATAACTTATGGTCACCATAGTATTTGGCCTTGGATGCGGCAATGGGCTATCCCGCCAGGGCACCCTCATACAGGGGAATCGGATCCTTGGTGGGAGGCTCTGAATGCTCCGGGAGTGCTTTCCCTAGTCAGAATTCTCCATCTTTTCTCAACCCTTCCTTGGTGGCGATTACGCCCCGCTAATCATCTGTTAAGGGAACAGCCGGGGGCCAAAGAGCCAAAGCGTTATATTGTAGCCGCTCAAACCGAGGAGAGAGACTGTTTTGTTGCTTATACCCCTGAAGGTGATCCTATTTGTCTTGACCTCTCCCTTGAGGAGCAATATCTCATGATAAGGTGGTATGACCCTCGGAGGGGAGATTACTCCCCAGCACTACCAGAGAAGGGGGCGCAAGGGGTCATCTTTTCTCCTCCCAGCCGAGAGGATTGGGTGTTAGTAGGGATGCAATGAATGGCAGTCCTAGGTGGGATTGTTTCTCTTCTGCAATCTCCATCCTTCTGAGCAATTTGCAGGGCCCGCAGACCGGCCGCACCTAGAGGAGGTTAAAAATGGGAGTTCGTGGAGAACGGTTAACCCAATTTCGGGAGGAATTTGAAAAGGTATATCGGGTTCTTGAACAGTGTGAGACCGTGGATCCCCTTTTTCAGTGCCCCACGGAGGAGTTCCTCCGTCGTCAAAAGGCGGTGCAAAAGGCTTTGCAAGAGCGAGGGATTTCCGTGGGGTTCGTCTTCTCTGATGAACACTATTGCGGTGATGTCCCCTATTTGGGAGGTAATACCAACATCACTATTGAGCAAGTTGCAGGAGCGATTGGCCCTACGGGTTTCCATCTGATCGCAGGTTTAGAGGGAGGCTATGTGGCGGAGCAATTGGCTCCCCGTGCTCAGGCAAAGGTACATAAGGTGGAGCTTCTTCAGCTGGCGGATGAGAAGTATCCTATTCGGGCGGAACGACTGGAGGAGGTTCTTGAAGAGGCAGCCGGCGGTAAGGTTGAAACTATTGGCTTGTTAACCCCTCGGCAGGTGATTCCTGATGCCCTCGTGACCTATCTCGAAGGAATTGTTGGGCCGGAGAAGGTTCTCGACGTTCAGGAGATCTATTACCGGATTAAGTATGAAAAGTCTGATGTTGAAATGCGGTTGATCCGGGATGCGAATATCATTGCGGATGCGATGATGCGGGCGATGTTGGCTGTTCTCAAGCCTGGAATGTTGGAAACTCAAGTGGCTGGATGGGCCTATCTTGTCGCTAAGGAGTTGGGCAGTGAAGAAAACGGTTGGGATGTGATGGTCACCGCTAATGAAGCGAACCGCACCCTTATTGGCAAGGCTCTGAACCGCCCGATCCGTCGGGGGGACTATGTCCATTTAGGGGTAGCTCCCAAAAGGGATGGTTTAAATGCTTGCCTTCGGCGTTCGGTCATTGCAGTGGAGGATCCCTCTGAAGTGACTGAAGATCAGCGGTATTGGTTTCGGTTGGTTGAGGAGGGCTACCGGGTAGGGTTAGAGGCTTATATCGAGGTGGCTCAGAAAGGATTGCCTGCTCGCCTTCAGGAAGAAGCTCTGGTGAATTTCTTCCGCTCGAAATCGGAGGAGGTTTCCCAACGGATTGGTAGGAAGATAGACCTTGCTCAGCAAAAGCCTTACACTGGCACCCATAATGCGGGGTACACCGAGTGCCAAGAGTTCTATGGCGCTATTACGTTGGAGAGCAATGAACCTTTGGGGTATCAGATCGTGACGATGCTGGATGTGGCTCTTCGGGGTATTGGAGACCGCTGGAATGATGTGATTATCCCCGGGATGGATTTTGTGGTAGTTGAAAGCACTCTAGGCAAATTGGGGCCTCGGGTGGAGGTCTTCAACAAAGTTCCTGTGAATGTTCAGGGATTGGTCGGAAGAGGTTTTGAGTGAAAGGAGAAAAAGGATGGCTGAGGTTAAGCTTCAAGGGAAAGACCTGGTAGAGGATGTTTTATCCGCTGATCCTCCGGAGGGCTCGATCGCCTTCTGGTGGCTTGGTCAAGCGAGTTTTATCTTTAAAGGAGGGGGCAGGACATTGCTCATTGACCCTTATCTTGCCCCCCATCCTGCACGACAAACCCCTCCTCTCCTCGCCCCTGAGGAAGTGACCTTTGCTGATTATATCCTTTGCACCCATGACCATGCAGATCACATAGACCCAGAGGCTCTTCCGGGGATAGCCCAGGCTTCTCCTCACTGCCGATTCATTATTCCTCGTCCGACTCGAAGGCGGGTAGAAAATTTAGGGATTCGTTCAGACCGTTTGATATCTCTCTCCCACGGGGAGGGATTTAGGGAAGGCCCCTTTCGAGTATTGGCCCTCAAAGCCAAACACGAGTTTTTTGATGAGGATCCCTTCGAGGGATTTCCCTATTTGGGTTATTGCGTTACTTTAAAGGATTTCCGGTTCTACCATTCGGGGGATACTATTCCCTACGAGGGTCTAGTGGGTATGCTGAGGGCTTTTCAACCCGATGCGATGTTCTTACCCATTAATGGTCGGGATGCCCAACGCTACCGCACTCATTGTATCGGCAATTGTACTTTTCAGGAGGCGGTAGATCTGGCTGGTGAAGTCGGGCCTCGGTGGGCTATTCCGATGCACTGGGATATGTTTGTGGGCAACTCGGAGGACCCTGCGAAGTTTGTAGACTATCTTCAAGCCAAATACCCTCATATTCAGACTTGGGTTGGGCCTGCTGGAGAGCGGATTAACCTTCTGAAAGGGCAATAGGGACTGGCTACCGAAGGGGTAGAGAGGATGGGTTTAGCAGGCTTTAGCCTGCGCTAGGCGCTCTCTAAATCTATTGCTAGGACCTCATAGTCTCTTACCTGAGGTATAAGAACTTCTAAAACCCCTTTTTCTCCTTCTTTTAATTTTAGGGTCCTCTGTGTTCTTAGGAGACGAACAGACCTCGCCCGGGTGCCTTTCGGAAGCTTGATACGTGCTTTTTGTTCTCCAACCGGAACAATCTCAGTGACATTCCCTCCATACAAATTAGGGGTGTTCAGATTAACGAGATGAACCGTCAAGCTCTTCTCTTGCCTCCAGCAGGTGACATCCAATAGGCCGGGGCCTTCTACAAGGACAGAAGGTTCTTTTGACCCTCGTACCCACTGGAGGGCATTGATCATTAACCTGCGGTGATCAGGTAGCCGGCTTCTCCAGTAGGCAGCATCTAAGTCCATAGCAAAGTAAACACAGCGGCCTGGATTCTCTTTTAGGAAAATAAGTGGGAGATGGGTTTCTGCCGGATCTCTGTAAACCTTTTCAGGAGGAGCGGTAGGGTAGGTGGGGATAAAGGTAGTGAGCGTTTGGGTCTCCTTAAGGGGTTCTACCCGGGAGAGCCAGGCACTTCCTGGAAGGATGTCGGTATCGCCCATCCCCTTGAAGAGAGGATGCCTTCGTTCCTCCTTGCCGATTTGTAAGTAACAGTGCCGGAGAGCAGGAGGAGGGTCCTCTACTCTATGGACCCCTAAGAGCGAGGCCAATCCGTAATCGGCTCGCTGACGCCCCCAAGAGTCTCGGAGAGAAGCTTCAAAAGCTGAGACTAATCCTCCTCCGTTGGCCACATAATTGGCCAAACCGGCAATGCCCTCCTCATCCAAGCAGGTCATACTGGGTAGGAGGAGTAGATGGTACTGGGAGAGGTGATGAGGTTGGAGTTTCCACTCAGGGACGAGATCGAAGGGGATCCGGGATTCTAGGAGAGCCAGGTACCAGCCGAGCATTGCCTCTGTTGGAGAAGGTCCTTGAAACTTTTCTCGTGCCCATCGTTCCAACCAAAGAGTTCGGGGGGACCAGAGGAGACCTACCTCGGCCAGGGAGGTGGTATTCCGGAAATAGGGTTCTTCCTCGGCTAACCAGCGGTAGTAATCCTCAATGCCCTTCATCCAGCGACGGTCATAGGGAGTTCCCCCCAAGTGGTGCCACCAAGGACGCTGCCCATTGGCTACTGCCTCTGCGACGAAGAGGATCTCTTCTTCCAGGGGTTTCGCGGTATGTCGCATAGGAGGGTTGCCTACATGCCAGGTTCCAAAGACGCGCAGAACAGGTTTCCCTTCGGCGACTGCCATCATTACTTTACCACTTCGCCCCGCATCCCAGAGGGGGGTTCCTACTGCCCGCCCTTGGGCATCATCGTTGAGTAAATCGGCCAGCTGATGGAAGCGATCCCACCGAAGGCCGGTAGCAAGGCTTCCGTGAGAGTTCCAAACAAAAGTTGCCGAAGGTCTCAGCTCTTTGGTGTGTTGTCTCCACAGGCTCTGAACTTCCTCTACAGATTCTTGGACAAAAGAGACGAAGTCACGCCATAAAGGGTCGGAGGGATCGGTTTTCGTAGGTAATTCCTGATGACCTCGGATATTCCATCGCTTTCTACAATGGGGGCAGTAGCAGACCATAGAGAGGTCGGGAGGGCCTCCTCCGATGGGAGGCCAACCGTTGGTGAAGAAGCCATCAACCTCGTAATTCTGCATAATCTCCGTCATTACTTCCAGCATAAACTGGCGATGGAAGGGGCTATTCCAGCAGGTGGAGTAGAGTACATCCCGGGGAGCGGAGAGGTACTGAGGTTCGGTGGCCATTGGGGCGGCTTGGCCGCGCTGACGGGGTTTACCCTGAGCATCGGTGAGGAACCAATCGGGGTGGGCTTGGTACATCTCTTCATGAGCAAAGTTAGGATCAAGGCGGGCTAGGACCCTCAGCCCGATTTGTTTCGCTGCGGCCACCAGTTCTCCGAAGAGATCCCGATCCCCCAAGAACCGAGCTCGACGGTGTAGAGGGATTTTCGTGGGATAATAGGCTACTCCCCCTCCCGCATTGAGGGTAATCCCCTGGAGGCGGGTGCGCTTCCAATAATCTACCCAGAAGTCTACCTCGAGGGAAAGGGGATCATCCTCTTTTAAATTGACCTGACCCCATCGCATTGGCTGAGAGTACCAGAGGCTTTCCGATGGATCCCAGTCTTTTTTCCTCACCCTATCTCCTCCTAAACTCTAAGAATGAAGGCAGGGGATCACGGCGGTGAACCCCTGCTCTTGCGGGTGCAGGGATTCGAAATCTCTACAAGGTTAGCTGTTGGTAATAATTTTCTACTTGTTCAAAGTCTACAGTTTCATCGGGAGGTAGGCCTAAACGTTCGTAGAGCCTGCGTCGTTCTCGCATATCAGCCAGCAGGATAGCCCGCGCGTGGAGGGCAACCTCCTTGGCAACTTCTAACGGTACCACAATCACCCCATCATCGTCACACCCTACAATATCTCCAGGTCTCACTTGGACTCCTCCACATCCGATTTTCGTCTGAACCTCTGCCACCTCGATACGGCCAGGGATAATAGTTCGACCTCGAGATCGAGCGCATAGGGGAGTCTTCTGTCGAACAATTTCTGCGGTATCTCGACAATACCCATCCGTCACAATGCCGACAGCTCCCTGGGCCATAGCGCTTAAACTATTTGCCGAACCCCAAAAGCCGACTTCCCCTGCTCCCCCGGTATCGGTGACAATTACGTTACCTTGGCGGATCATCGGGAGGAAAGGAATGTTTCCCACTTCCTTAAACCAGATCTGGTGAGCGTTAACAATCTCCTCCGTGGTGCTCAGGGTCCACATTGGGCGGTTGGCGGGAACACAGCGGACCGTAAAGGCTACTCCCCAGAATTTCATCCCTGGCCAGATCGGGCGGATTTCGGGGGACATTAGCCCGAGGTTAAAGTAGCCGATGCCGTCCATCGCATCGGAGACATCTACCACCCGCAGATATTTATAGAGTTTGAGGAGTTCAAAAGGGTCTTGGACTGCTTCCGGGGTTTTCATTGCCTTCTCCAAAGGTGACTTGTCTTTGGTAACCGCAGATATTTTCAATTTCCTGGAGGAGAATCCTCCCTAAAGGGGGAGGTTTTGGGGAGGGGCAAGACCTCTGGGGAAGGGGAATCTGAGAGGGTTTTCTTGTTTTAGAGGAGGTTTTCAGGATCATTGGGAGGAGTTTTATAAAAGGGTGTTGCATTATTCTTTTGGATACCGTATAATGAAACTGTCAGAAGGGGTCCCGGGGTCAGACGGTTTACGACGCCACCCTGTCAAGGTGGAGATAGCGGGTTCGACTCCCGTCGGGACCGCTTTTCTTTTTGGGGGAGTGGGAGGGTTGGCTCCGGAAGAGGAGGCGTTGGGCTGAAGCCGATGACAGGTTTTTCAATCTCAATGGGGGGCAGGTACAGAGGTCTGTTCCTATTAAATCTCTTGCACAAGCTTTAACCCGTGGCTACCCCTACCAAAACCCGCGTAGGCTGTAGGGGCGAAGCACGCCTTGCCCTTGCTACCAAGCCAACCTCCTCCACCCAGTTCGGTAGCCGTACCTTAAAGGATACAATGGTCCTTAATCCTCTTAGAATGCTTGTTTATACTAACTGGGGCAAAGAAACTTTAAAGGATACTATGGTTCTCCATCCTCCCCTGTTCAGCAGGGATCTATCTCCGTAATCACTAAGCTGCAAACAAATAACAGGTTGGGTTTTCTTGGCGAGCCCTCCAACACCCCCTAATCGGTTTTCTTCCCTGGTCTATTTTGTTGAGCCTTTTGGCAGGAAGGGTATAGGGGGTGTCCGAAGGTCAGTGTTACTATACCATTATGGTGCGATTAAACGGTAGGAGGTTGTTATCTCCCTCTAAAATTTTTTCCGGGGGTCAAAGGTCATCATTTGGCCGTTCCAATCCCCAAACCACTTAACGTGACCGTCAACGAAGGCGATGTTGTTTCCTTTACCGTGTCGGCCAGGCCAGTAGAGCCAATGGTGAAGACCGTCTCCATCCGGAGTCCCGTGTTTGGTAATGGGGATATTAGTCATCGTTTTTCCCCCGCCGTAAACATTGCCATCTCTCTGTTGGTAGTTATCGAGGTCCGCATCTCCAGCGTCTGTGGGATTCAATTTGCCGGCGACCAGAGGTCTGAGGCCTGAGCCAGCCGCGTCGAAATAATCAATAACTTTTGAAGGTTCCAACACATCGGAGAGGGTGCGAGGAGGGTTAGTGGCACAATCATTCAGAAAGTCGTTACAATTTCCCAACCAGGTATTTCGGCTATAGCTGTAGTTGTGGTAGTCGGAAGGGCACCAGAAGATGGTTCCTGGGCCTCCTGCGGGATTTCCCAAGTAAGGTTTCAGCGCTTCAGTCCAAGTGTTCTTACTGCCGAAGGGGACATAACCCACATTATGGCGAAAAGTTTGGTCCCAATCTTCGAGATATTGCATTTCTGCAGTGATGATCTGTTTGAGGTTGCTGGCGCAGTTACTCGTTCGAGCTTTTTCACGAGCCAAGGCGAAGACGGGAAAGAGGATTGCAGCCAGGATAGCGATGATAGCGATGACGATCAACAGTTCAATGAGGGTAAAGGCTTGAGTTTTTTTCAATTCTATCCTCCCTGTTTTTGCTTGTTCTTCTTCGGTAGTCGCCTATCGTTTTAAGTTATACCTTATGGGAAAGCAGATGATCTTGAGGAGATCCTCATTATCAGGTTCGTCTCTTCTTGAGGTATTCCTACTCAGTTCCTGCTGATGGGGAGGGGATAGGAGGTGCTCCTCCCTTCGGTAATCCTCTTAAGCGATCAAGCGACAGTCCAAGCGGATAGTGAAACGGATAGATTATACCTCCATCTTGTAGATTTGCGGAGGATTAAGTTAGAATGATAGCGACTCCCATCGTTTGGGAAAGGAGGGGAGATTTTGCATCCCTTACGCATCTTGATTGCGGATGACGAACCGATTATTCGTCTAGATTTAAAGCAACTTTTGGAGAATATGGGTCACCACGTTGTTGCTGAGGCCGGGGATGGGGCTTCAGCGATAGAGCAGGCCCGCCAGCTCAAGCCTGATTTGATGATTTTCGACATTAAGATGCCCGTAGTGGATGGTATTGAAGCGGCTAAAGTTGTGGCTCGAGAGCACCTAGGCCCTGTGCTCATCCTCACTGCTTATGGCCAAATAGACCTTGTGGAGCAAGCGCGGGATGCCGGGGTTTTCGCTTACTTGGTAAAACCTTTTAAAGAGACTGATTTGGTGCCTGCGATGGAGATCGCAATTTCCCGATATAAGGAGATGCAGGAGCTCGAAAAGCAGGTAGGGTCTCTTAAGGAGGCCCTTGAACAGCGTAAACTCCTAGATCGAGCGAAAGGAATCCTGATGGCCAAATATAACATCACGGAACCTGAGGCCTTCCGACGGATTCAGGTCCAAAGTATGCGTACCCGCAAACCGATGAAGGAGATCGCTGAGGCGATTATCCTGGCGGAGGAGATTTAGGGCTGAAGAGATCAATTGTGTCGTGTAGATCGTGGGTTTAGGTCACCAGGTTTTGATGCGAGTCCCCCTTTTCTCTCGCCTATCAGAAGGGCGGGATAGAGCTCATAGGTAGGGGAAGAGCAGGAACGATGGCTCTTTTGAATCCTCAGAAAATCGAAGATTTAGAAGAACTTAAGGCTGAGGTTCGCCGGCTGCGGTTGGCTCTTGAGGAGAAGACGCTGGAGGCGGATGCTTTACATCGAGTAGGTCAAGCCATCGCTTCTGCTGATGATATTGACCAGATGCTTCAGGTGGTGGCGGAAGTCGCGGTTTCGGTTACCGGAACTGAAACCTGTTTCATCTACTTGCTTGATGAAACTCGCAACGAGCTCGTAATGCGGGCCATCTATGGTGCGGACCCCTCCGTGGTTGGTAAAATCCGGTTACATATGGATGAGGGAGTGACGGGTTGGGTTGCCCGAGTGAAAAAACCTCTTGCTATCCCCAGGGAAGCCTGGAAGGACCCTCGCTTTAAATATTTCCCTGAACTCCAGGAGGAGCAATACGAATCTTTCCTCTCCGTTCCCATTATCGCCAAGGATCGCACTATCGGAGTGATTAACGTCCGCACCGCTTCGGCTCACGAATACACGCCGGCTCAAATCCATTTGCTGAATACTATTGCGGGACAGGTGGCCGGGGCCTTGGAACTCGCCCGACTTCATCACGCTTCCCAAACTCGGGCCTCTCAGCTAACCGCTCTCTCGGAAGTGAGTAAAACTCTCACCTCTAACCTCTATCTGGAAGAAATCCTTCAGTTGATTGTAACGATGACCGCGGAGACGATGAATTTCAAAATCTGCTCGATTATGCTTTTGGATGAAGAGCGAGAGGAGTTGGTCATTAAAGCCACCTCGAGCAACAGTGTGGATTATCGAGAAAAACCAAATATCAAAATAGGGGAGAGTGCCTCGGGTAAAGCGGTTCTCTCGCGCCAACCGGTCATCGTGGAGGACGTTCGGAAGTCTCCCGAGTATCGCTATCCCGATATTGCTAAAAAAGAGGGGCTTTGTTCCCTTATTTGTCTTCCCCTCGTTTTTAAAGAACGGATCATCGGAGTCCTCAACTGCTATACTGCTAAGCCTCATCGCTTCACCGACGAGGAGATCCGACTTCTCTCCACCCTTAGCAACCAGGCTGCTATCGCTATTGAGAACTCCAAGCTGATGGTGAAATCTGCGATCATCCAGGAGATGCACCACCGAATTAAGAATAACCTTCAGACTATTGCTAGTTTGCTTCGTTTGCAGATGTATAGCAAAACAGGGAGTTTAGAGGAGATCCTCCGGGAGAGTATCAACCGGATCCTTAGCATCGCTGCTGTTCACGACCTCCTCTCTCGAGAGGATTTAAACGCAGTAAGTTTTCAAAAGATCGCTGAGAGCATTCTCTCTGCGATTAAACAGAATTTTGTTCGGCCTGGCAAGAAAGTTTCTTCTCTCGTTCAGGGCGAGGACCTAATGATGCCGGCTTCCCAGGCTACCGCAATGGCTTTGGTTCTTAATGAACTCATCCAAAATGCTTTAGAACACGGAATTGAGCCGGTGGAGGAGGGGGTTATCAAGATTGTGTTAAACCGAAAGGATAACGATTATGTAATGGAGGTTCGGAACACCGGTTCCTTAATTCCCCTCAATTTCTCTTGGCATACTTGCAATAGCTTAGGGCTGAAGATCGTGGATAGTTTAGTCAGGGAGAACTTACGAGGACGCTTCTGCTTAGTTCAGGAGGGGAGCGAGACAGTCGCTCGAGTAGAGTTCCCTGTGCCTAATCCCTATATTTAAGTTGTGGTTTTAACACCACTAAGTGCGATTAAAACTTCTACCCCTCCCTTGCTCCTCACGGGAAGCACCCGGTTTCAATACCACTATAGTGCGATTAAAACCTGGCTCCTTTCCGTCTCTCCCTGCACGTGGGGAGAGTGAGTTTCCATGCACTGAGATGTGGTAGAAACTTGGTCCCTATATTCCATCTCCATTTTTCATTCATCGAATGAGGCGAAGGGGTTTTGTCTTTCCTGCCCGTAGAGTTAATAAAGCGACCTCTGGCGGAGCCAACAAACGAATCGGAAGGAAGCTAGTTCCTACTCCCCGACTGAGAAAAAGGGAGGTGTAGGGAGGAGGGATCGCCTCACAAGGTAGGTAAGGGCGCAGCTTTTCAAAGGAATAAAACCCCCCCTCAACAGGTGAGGGTACTTGGGTTGAACCATAGAGGGGGGGGAGGAAGGGGAGCCGAATCTGGCCCGAGTGGGTGTGGCCGCACAAGATGAGATGGGGCAAAGGAGGGGTCAATTGAGCCACGATTTCGGGAGAGTGGCTCAGGAGAAGGCGAAAAACTCCTTCAGGTATTCCCTCCATTGCTTTGGTCAGAAGGGCTTTTTCGGTGGAAGGATCATCTACTCCTATGATGACCAAGGACCCTCGGTCCGTGGGAACAAGGATATGTTGGTTGAGGAGGGGAATGTAGCCGTATTTTTCTGCTAGCTGTTGGAGGCGCAGGGTTGGGGCAGAGGGTTTATATTCAGAATTGCCAAAGGTGAGGAAGCGCCCCCATCGGGGTTGACACTCCGCAAGGAGGGTTAAGGCAATTTGGTATCCCTTCTCGGTGCGGGCGACATCTCCTCCTAACAGGAGGAGGTCTACTTCTAAGCCTTGAAGCAACTGCTGAAGGCGTCTTTCTCTTCGCCCCAAGTGGGTGATATGGAGGTCGGATAGGAAGAGGATCTGGAGGTTTTCCAGGGAGTCGGGGAGTTCAGGAAGGGGAAGGGAGTAGCGGTTCAAGCGTACCTGAGCTGCTTCCCACACGGGGTAAAGCATTAGGGTGAGGAGGAGGCTTGATTTTACGATAGGTGAAATCATTGGGGTTTAGTCGCCAGGGATACTAGAGAGACCCCAAAGGGTAGGTAAGCTCGGCGAGCCCATTCTGCTTCCCAGGAGAGCAATCGGATAAGAACTTGGTTGATTACCCCAGGTGTAGGGGGAATTTGGGTGGTGGCAGGCCTTCGAGGGAATAATCTCCTTTTGATTTTGTTGGCGAGGCGACCGAGGACTGCTAAAGGGAAGAGAAGGGTCATCGTGTAAGAGAGGAGTTGCACTCGGAGGCCTCCTTTTTCTAAAGCTTTGTGGAGTTGCCGGAAGGTATACCGCCTTCGGTGGTGGAGGGCTACATCATGGTCACTCCAGAGGAGGGGGCAGGCGGGGACAGTCACCAAGGCTATTCCTCCCGGTTTTAACACTCGGGCAATTTCTTGAGTAGCAGATAAATCTTTGTCAAGGTGTTCAAGAACGTCGAGGGCGACTACTAGGTCGAAGAGCTGAGGCTTAAAGGGGAGAGCCTCGGCGTCACCGATGCAAAGGTTTTTAAGCCCTCGAGTTCGAGCGAGCTGGAGGGCAGGTTCGGCTCGGTCAAGAGAGATCACTCTTCCGTAATGCTGGAGTTCTTGGGACATTGCCCCGGTGCCACAACCGAGGTCGAGAATCAGAGGGTTTGAAGGCAGGCGATTTCTGAGAAGAGTATGAACTAGTCGCCTACGACCAACATACCACCAGTAAGAGTCTTCTAATCGAAACATCTTCTCATATTCGGGGCACTCCATCTTCCCTTTCTCGTTTCTTCCCGAGGTGGTGGGGGGAGGGGTGCTGAATTACGTAGGAGTGCAATGAATTACACCTCTATACTTCTCCCCCTTTTCTCCTTCGCTACCGTCTTTCGCACTCCTTTCTGTTTTCTTTAAGATTGGCGATGGTTGCCCCTTAATGCTATAATGATATGTGTCTTGGGGAAGTGAGGAACTTTTTCCCGTTACTGGAACTCTTTAAAAAGGGGCCAGAGGTTTAAGTTGCGAAAACTTTTGAAAGAGGGAGGTTAAGAAGGATGAAACCTGGAATCCATCCTGAATATGGGCCGGCTAAGGTCATTTGTGCTTGTGGAAACACTTGGGAGACTCGATCCACTAAAAGAGAGATTCATATTGAGATTTGTTCTGCTTGCCATCCTTTCTTCACCGGGAAGCAGAAGTTTGTGGATACCGAAGGTCGGGTAGAGAAATTTAGACAGAAGTGGGGGTTGAATAAAACCTAACGCGAGGATCATCATCTCTCAGGGATTGGGGCGCGGAAAGCGATGAGAGAGCCTATCAATTATGGGGGCCAAGCGGTGATTGAAGGGGTAATGATGCGCGGCCCTCGTTCCTTTACCGTTGCTTGTCGCAGAGTGAATGGCGAAATCGTCGAAAAGACAGAATCCTTGGAATCTTTCCTACAGCGGTTCCGATGGTTGAACCGGCCTGTTCTTCGGGGTACTCTTGCCCTCATAGATACCCTGGTCTTGGGGATTAAGGCTTTGGAGTTCTCTTCCCGAGTCGCTCTGGCCGATCTTCAAAAGGAGAAGGGAGGTTCGGTTCCTGATTCTGTTAGTAATTTGGCTGTTGGTGCCAGCATGGCTTTAGGGTTGGGTTTAGGAGTAGGTCTTTTTATTGGTGTGCCCAGCTTGGTTGCTGGCTTATTAAAAGGTTACCTCAGTGCCTTTCAGTTGAATGTCTTAGAAGGCTTTCTTCGCCTGGTCCTGTTCCTAGGCTACATCGGCCTCATCGGTTTAATGGAGGATGTTCGACGGATTTTTCAATATCACGGAGCTGAGCATAAGACAATTAATGCTTATGAAGCGGGAGCACCTTTGGAGGTTCAGGAGGTTCAGAAGTTTTCTCGGCTCCATCCCCGGTGTGGGACGAGTTTTGTTTTACTGGTTCTTTGTATTGCCACTTTAGCCCACCTAGGGATGGGGTGGCCGGTATGGTATCTTCGCCTCCTCAGCCGGTTGCTGGTACTTCCCCTGGTAGCAGGTTTCTCTTACGAAATCGTTCGCTATGCTGGGAAGCATAAAGATGCCAAGTGGTTGCGTTGGGCTCTGGCCCCCGGGTTGTGGACTCAAAAGTTGACGACTCGGGAACCGACGGAGGATCAGGTGGAGGTTGCTATCCGGGCTTTGAAAGGGGTTTTACGAACCGATGGGGCTTTGGAATATGCCTTATCAAGGTATCCGCACTCTAAAGAGTAGGATGACCGTGATGGTAGACGCTCCCTTTGGGGGGTGCTGGTTTTTCGTCAACGGGAGAGGGCGCTACCAAACACCTTGTCGGGCTGAAGCCTACGGCTACAAGTTTACCAAGAGAAGAGGTGAAGTAAGCCAAAGAGGTTATGTTAAGCCTGCTTGAGAAATTAGATGAAGTCGAAAATCGGTATGTGGAATTGGTGCAACGCCTAGGTGATCCTCAGGTGGTTTCAGATCCGGCGGAGCTCCAACGTCTTGCTAAGGCCCAGGCGGAGCTAGAGGATATTGTTCACACTTATCGGGAGCTGAAATCCGTTCTTCGCCAAATCCAAGAGTGCCAGGAGGTGATGGAGAAGGAGGAGGATCCTGAGCTTCAGGAGTTAGCAGAGGAAGAGCTTCGGGGATTGGAGGAGCGGAAGGAACGTTTGGAGAAACAGATTCACCGTTTACTTCTCCCCAAGGACCCGATGGATGAGAAAAACGTGATTGTGGAGATTCGGGCGGGAGCGGGTGGAGAAGAAGCGGCTCTCTTCGCCGGGGACCTCTTTCGGATGTACACCCGGTATGCGGAGCGGAATGGTTGGAAGGTGGAACTCCTTTCCAGCAATCCCACTGGGATTGGTGGCTTTAAGGAAGTGATTTTCTCCGTTCAGGGTAAAGGGGCCTATAGTAAATTGAAATACGAAAGTGGAACGCATCGAGTTCAGCGTGTGCCGGTTACGGAGAGTTCCGGAAGGATTCATACTTCCACAGCTACCGTGGCTGTTTTGCCCGAAGTGGAGGAGGTGGAGGTGGAAATCAATCCAGAGGACCTAGAGATTGACACCTTCCGGGCAGGAAGCGCCGGAGGCCAGCATATGCAGAAGAATGAAACCGCGGTGCGGATTGTTCATAAACCTACGGGTATAGTGGTGACTTGCCAAGACGAACGATCTCAGCTCCAGAATAAGGAGAAGGCTCTGCGGATGTTAAGGGCGCACCTTTACGAGCGCCAGAAGCGCCAGCAGGAAGAGGCTCTCGCTCAGCAACGCCGGTCACAGATCGGTACTGGAGACCGAGCGGAGAAGATCCGCACTTACAACTTCCCTCAAGGACGGGTCACCGATCATCGAATTAATTTGAGTTTATACCAGTTGGACAACGTTTTAGATGGGGAGATTGAAGAGTTTATTCAGGCTCTTGCGGAAGCGGATCAGGCTGAACGGTTAAAATCGGCTGAATGGGCTTAAAGGTTTCCCTTGAAGCTACCTCGTGAGTGTTCCCAGGCTCTTCATATTGCCAGCCAAATTTTGGAACAGAAGGGTATCCCTACACCTCGCTTAGACGCAGAACTTCTTCTCGCCAAAGTCCTTAGAACGGATCGCTTATCGCTTTACAAAGACCCCCATCGTCTCCTCACCTTTAAGGAGCTTCAAGAGTTTGAGCTTCTTCTCCAGCGAAGGTCTCAACGTGAACCTCTTCCCTATCTTCTAGGGGAATGGGAGTTTTATGGAAGGTCTTTTTGGGTGACTCCAGCGGTTTTAATTCCCCGACCGGAAACGGAGCTGATCGTTGAGCAGAGTATTCTTCTCCTTCAGGGAAAAACTTCTCCTTGGGTGCTCGAGGTAGGAACAGGCAGTGGATGCATCGCCGTTACCCTTGCTTTAGAAAACCCTGGTGCTTGGGTCATCGCTTTGGACTTAAGCTTCCCCGCTTTAGAGGTAGCCCGGAGGAATATCTACCGGTATGGGGTGGGGGATAAGGTAACCCTCTGTTGCTGCCGTTTTCCGGAGGGGATTCGGCAGAAGGAGGTTTTTGACCTTTTGGTTTCTAACCCTCCCTATGTTTCTCTTAGGGAGGCGGATCGTCTTCCTCCTGAAGTCCGGGAATATGAACCGAAGGAAGCCCTTTTTGCTGGGGAGGAGGGTACGGAGCTTTTGTTCTCCATCCTTGAGTTAGGGAAAAGGATGGTAAGGTCTGGGGGAGCCGTTCTTTTGGAGATAGGTTTGGGACAGTCTGCTTTGGTGGAGGAGAAAGCCCGAGAAGAGGGATGGCAAGAGGTGAGAATCCTTGAAGACTACTCTGGAATTCCTCGAGTCTTGGTGGCTCGTAAGGAGGGAAACTAAAGGGAGAGAGGCATTAGCTCCTAAGGAATAGGGAAGTTATATCTTTCCGGCCAAAGTGCGCTCCAGCTCCCGGCGGAGGTCCCGCTCTCGAATCGCCTCTCGCTTCTCGTACAAGCGTTTCCCCTTAACAACCGCTAGTTCTACCTTGGCATATCCCCTTTTAAGGTAGAGGGAGAGGGGTATAAGAGTGAGGCCGCGTTCTTTGACTTTACCTATTAAGCGGGAGATCTCCTTTTTGTGAAGAAGGAGCTTCCGGGGCCGGCGGGGGTCTACGTTCCATCGGCCTCCCTGTTCGTAGGGGCTGATATGCATATTTTGGAGCCAGATCTCTCCATTTTGAGCGGTGGCAAAAGCATCTTGCAAGTTAACCTTTCCTTGACGGATGGACTTGATCTCGGTTCCCGTGAGGACCAGGCCCGCTTCATAAGTTTCTAAGATGTCGTATTGGTGGCGAGCTTTTCGGTTAACAGCGATGACTTTCTTTGCGTTGGTCTCAGCCAAGGCCGATTTCCTCCTTCCAGTTATCACTCAATGGGAATGACCTGAGGGCTTTGAGGGGGTTTCTTCGGAAGGATGACGATCAGGAATCCCTCCCGGTAGCGGGCGGAGAGGTGGTCTGCATTACATTCAAAGTTCGGAGGTAACTCGATGATGCGTTCAAAGGGGCCGTAGTTGATCTCTAGCTGGTAACAGCGAATCCGGTTCTGCCTCTCCTCTTCAGCTTCCTCTCGATAGCCGCTGATTGTTAGGTAACGATGGTCTGGGCTGAGGACAACCTTTACCCGGTCCGCCAGGCTCTCTGGAGAGAAACCGGGGAGCTCCGCTTTAATGATCAAGGCATCGGGGGTCTCACAGATATCCACTCGGGGTTGCCATTTGCTCTCTACCCACTGAATGAAAACTTGCTGACCCCCTAAAAGGATTTCCTGCTGAAGCCGACGAAACCAGAGATCAAAAGTCCTCAATGGCTCTTGCCTCCATCTAAGAGTCCTGGAAAACCTCCCCTTCTTCTCTCATTATACAGAAATCGAAGAAGGGATAAAAGCGGATTTCTTCTCCTCTGGAGGGCGAAAGGGAAATTCTTAAAAAAGCAGGAAAAAGGGAGACGGAGAGTTTTTGTTATGAGTTGGCAGAAAGCAAGCAATGATTGAGCAAGACGTAGCAGGCCAGCATCCTCCGGAACTTATTGAGATGTTCTTGGAGGTTTTAGAGAGGGGGTTCCCTCTTAAAATCCGGCTGTTCGGTAGTTCTATGTACCCTTTTCTCAGGGAGGGGGAGGTGGTTATTGTACAACGAAGGCCCTGGGCCGACTTGCGGCGAGGGGACATCATTCTTTACCATCGGGATCGGCGTTTTATCGCTCACCGGGTGTTAAAGCCACCCAAGAATTTAGAAGACGCTTGCCTTTGTAAGGGGGACACTCTGAAAGGGGCAGACCCCCCCGTTTATTTTCATCAGTATCTGGGGCGGGTGGAGGGTGTGGAGCGGGGAGAGAAGATCGTTTTTTTTACCCAGCTCCCCTGGTGTGTTTTCTGCCAAATATTTGTTTTTCTCTCCTACCCCTATGCCCAGCTCTTCTGGTTTTTGGTGAAAGCGCGTCGGGGGATGTTACGCACATTCCTCCCCTTCCGCATCTTTCGAGTTCTGCGAAGGAAGTTGTTCACCCCTTCGGTGATCCTTCAACCTTTTCAACCGGAAGACCTCGATAAATTGACGAACTGCCTTTGGGACAGAGCTTGGCACCTTCGCTTTTCCAAGATGCGTGAGAAGGTCCGGGGCTGGGTGGAGGAGGTGATTCACCGAGGGGGAATTTATCTCGTCGCTTGGGAAGGTCGCAAGATCATCGGTTGTATTTCTGCTTTTCCTGATGAAGCGGGTTTTTGGAGGATAGCGGACTTTTATGTGCATCCTATACGACGAGGTTTGTTGGTGGGTACTCAGCTTCTATCTGAAATGAGAGCTTATGTCTGCCAGAAGGGGGGGAAGGGTTTACGGTGTCTTGCGAGAGATCGGGCGTTGAAAAAGTTATTAAAACAGCAAGGGTTTCATCCTGAAGAGGGCAACTGGGAAGGGGATTGGTGGTGTTTTCCAGGAGGAGAACTCTAGCCCCTTCTTAATCTCTTTAACAATGCACCGGGGGAGGGAGATGATATACTGGAATTAGGAAGATAAGGAGACGCTTTGGGTATGTCTAAACGGGCACCACTGACGATGAACATTGGTGGAGTCAACCTGGAAATCTTCTGTAAGGACCCTGCCTTTTGTGTTTTGATTCGGGATCGCTATGAAGGATTTTTAGGTTCTTGTGCCCGTTCCTCTTTCTGTTACTCTTGGGACCTCACTCCTGAGGATACCCTCTTGCCGGGGAGTGAGAGGGTTCCTGAGGTGGAGTTATCCAAGCGGGGTTATTATATTCAAAGGCGGGATTTTCAGGTGGAGGTGGACTTTCGGGAGAAGAGGGTTCAGGGTCAGGTAGCTCGGAGTATGTACTCTTTCGACTCTCTTCTTCGGGTCTTTTTCAGTGTGATTTTGCTGGAGCTTGAGGGGCTTTTAGTTCACTCCGCGGGAGTTAGTCGTTTTCAGCAAGGATATTTGTTTATAGGGCCTTCAGGGGCGGGGAAGACTACGTTGGCCCGGCTCTCGGAAGGTTACGGGGACACTCTTTCCGACGAGCTCTCCTTAATTCGCCGCACGGAGGAAGGTTGGAGAGTTTTTGGCACCCCTTTCTGGGGGGAGTTACAGAAAAACGGGAGGAACCAAGCGGTTCCGCTGAAAACCGCTTTTATTTTAACTAAGGACACTCGGGTTTATACGGAGAAGCTTTCTCCGGGGATTGCCCTAAGTCGTTTGCTCTCCTGTGTTCTCTTCTTTTGTAAGGATGAAGATTCTGTCACTCAGGTAGTGGATATTGCCTCACGGTTGGTGCAGGAGGTGCCTTTTCTCCGCCTCCATTTTCGGAAAGACGATACCTTTTGGAGGGTAATCCATGACTGAAGCCGAATTCCTGGGTAAGATCCTTCGACGGCACCCCCATGCGGCTTTTCGTCGCATAGTAGGTGAAATGGTCATTGTTACGCCTCTCGATTCCTGTATGCATACTCTTAATGATGTGGGGGCTTTTATTTGGGAGCGAGCGGACGGCCAGCATACGGTCCAGCAGATTATTGAGGAGCTCTGTGAAGCTTATGATGTTTCTCCCGAAGTAGCCAAAGCGGATGTCATAGAGTTTGTTCAAGAGCTTTTGGCTCGGGATATGTGTTTAATTTATGAACCAGGGGAGGAGATTCCTCTCCCGTACTGAGGGGAATCTCCTCCTCAGCCCTTCTTTCCCTTCATAAGGGGGATGAGGGTTGTTGGAGGAAGAACCCTTTATGCATCGGGAACAACGTTATGGAACCGAGAAGATCTCTGTCGGTCCTTATCAATTATGCCGAATGATTGTGGAACGGCTTCGCCAGTTTAGCCGAATGCGAGGTCTATCCGAAGAGCAGGTTATTGAGGAGGCGTTGGAACGTTATCTCGAGCAAGAAGCTCTAGAAGAGGGGCAGTAGCCTTTTACCCCTTCCCCTCCACCCGGCAAGTTTCATAGGCTTTTCGGAGAGCCTCGATCGGATCCCCTTTAGGGATGAACTCATGCCCCACGTAGAGGTTATAGCCTGTCTCCGCGATCGCTCTCATCACTGCGGGATAGTAGATCTCTTGCGTTTCGTCCATATCCCTCCGGCCGGGGTTTCCTGCGGTGTGGAAGTGACCAATGTACCGAATGTTATCCCGAATGGTCCGGATAAGGTCGCCTTCCATAATTTGCATATGATAGATATCGTAGAGCAGTTTAACCCTCGGGGAGCCTACCATTTGGCAAACTTTGACGCCCCAAGCGGTGTGGTCGCACTGGTAATCCGGGTGGTCTACCTTACTATTTAATAATTCTAGGCAGAGGTTTACTCCTGCTTCTTCCGCGGCTTTGGCTACTCGGCGGAGGCCTTCAGCAGTGATCTCGGCCCCCTCTTCATCGGAAAGCCCTCGGCGGTTTCCGCTAAAGCAGATTAAGCCTGGGATTTCATACTTTTTAGCGAGTTCTAGGTTTTTCAGAATCTCCTCCTCAATCCGACTGTGGTTTTCCCGACGGTTCAAACCGTCGGTTAGGGTACCATGCCCTCCGATGATAGCGATTTTCATCCCCTTTTCGCGCACTTTGTCCCAATGTTCTTGAGGCAACATTTCAATAGAGGCATAGCCGATTTCGGCAGCTGCTTCAATGAGACGATTGGGATCTACTCCTCCTCGGGCGAAACACCACCAGGCAAAAGACTGTTTAATCTCTCCCAAGGTTACTCCTCCTTTAAGTTTTAGGAAAGGATTTATCCCCTTTCTCTTTTCTATCCGTGGGGGGCAGAATCCCTCTGGGAAATATTTCCCCCTTGCTTTGTTGAACCTCCTCCATTTTTGTGAAATAAGGGAAGGAAGGGGGGACAAAAGGGAGGAAAGAAGTCTTGCGGTATTTTTTGTAAAGGAGGTTAAGGAAAGATGGCTGGCCAGGAGGCAGTTTTTCGTGCAGGTCCTATTGAGTTTACGGTAGAATATCGGCATTTTGGAGGGGATGAAGGCCCTGCCCTGAGAGTTTATGGGGAGGACCAAGGGAAGCGAGTACAACTCCTCCGCTTTGATTGCTTTAAGCGGGATCCTCACTATCATTTTGACCCCTCTGGGAAAGATGAGCGGTTGGAGCTCAGCCAGGAAGTTATCCCTGATTTGGTTTCCTGGACCCTTCAGCAAGTTCGCCAAAACCTTAAGCAGATGATTCGCTTAGCAGGCTATCCACATATTGCTGATCAAGTAGACCCTCAGGCTATAGCGGAGGTTCTCCCAGAGGTTGAACGGAAAATGAGGGATAACTAGGGAGGCCAGCTAGCAGGGGAAGTGAGGGGGAGAAGGCCTTGGTCTTTGGCTCAGGCGTTCCCTGAGTGGAGTTCTTAGGTAGACCCGTATCCCGGCCCAAGCTCTTTTTACAACCTACTGGCACTTTTGGCAAAAGCCCTTGCGGAAGGGAACAGGCTTTGAAGTGAGAGGGAAGACAGAGGTCTTAGGTTTGTGGAGCTGGTCTCCTCATCCTCTCACTGAAGAAGTTCTCTGCGATCCAGGGAAAGAGACGAAATCCCCCAATGTTCCCGCCGATTGGGCTCTCCGGGTTCGAACCGGGGAGCTCGTTCTTTATTGGTTACTGTTTTCTTTTCCCTTAGCAGACTCCTCTCCCAGAAAGGGTGCAGCTACCAGAACCTGTTGAAGAGGTCGGGTAGTCGCAGGCTAAAGCCTGCGGGATAGGATATTTTGATAGTAGGCTTCAGCTTACGTAGGGATTGCCCTATCTTTTTAGTCTTTCCTCTACCCATGGGGGGGCCAGTAGGCTATACCAACCCTTTGAATTTTTAGGCGGTTAGGAGCCTTCCGTGAGGGCAAGGAGGTTACTTCTCCCATATATAAGGGGATTTTTCTTTTAAGGAGGGTAACCTTGGGAGAAGTAGCCAAACGAATTGGTTATCATTGGAGTCGGCTTTGGAAAGGCCGGGAAACCTCTGTTTCTCCTCTGGGGGTAGTGCCTCATCCTTGTGACTTCCGGGGTGTGGCCCGTTTTTATCAGGAGGACCCGGATGTTTATATCGCGGTCAATACGATTGCCGCTTCAGTTTGTGGCCGGGGTTATGAGATCAGGGGGGACTTGAATCCGGAGCAGCGGAGGTTTGTCGAGGGGCGCTTCGAGGGTTTTTGCCCAGAGGGTACCTTTATGGATGCTCTTCGGCAAATGGTTTTAGATCTGAACCTTTTAGGGAACGGTTACCTTGAACTAGCGAGGGATTCAGAAGGGTTGCCTGTTAACTTATGGTGGGTGCCGGCGACGGAGGTTTATCGGTTGGAGGATCAAGCAGGTTATATCCAAGAGCTCCGCGGTCGGAGGATACGTTTTAATAACTATGTCTTTGATCCGGAGGAACGAAGGCGGTTGGCCGAGGCAGGCCGGTGGTTCCCGGGGGCCAATGAGATCCTTCATTTTCGTCTTCCGAATCCCAATTCTCGAGATTATGGGTTACCTCCCACTTATACAGTGATGAAGGACATCCTCGCCGACTCGGCCTCAAAAGATTCTAATTTGGCTTTCTTCCGTAATGGGTTAGCTCCGGATTTCGCTATAGTGGTCAAGGGGGGTACCCTTTCAGAGACCAGTTTGGAAATGATTCGACGCTACTTGGAGGACGCTCATCAGGGGCCGGATCGGCATCATGGTTTCTTGGTGTTAGAGAGTTCTCCAGTTCCGGGAGGCCCTCCTATTGAGATTGAGTTAGTGCCGATTCAGCAGAGGATGACCGATCTCCAATTTGGCCGGTTAAGACAGATCAGTATCGAAACCAAGATCCGGGCCTTCCGGGTGCCGATGTCAAAGGCAGGGATTAACCAATATGGCCGGTTGGGGGAGGCGTCTTCTCAGGGAGAGGATGATACTTTCAAATATCAGGTGGTTGAACCTCAGCAGACGCAGATTGAGCGGGTTTTCACCCGAATGTTAAGGGAGGATTTAGGAATCCCTGAAGCGGAATTCCGTTTTCGAGAGATTGATCTCAAGGATGAACGGGAAACCGCTCGAATGGCTAGTCTTCTAGCAGGGGGATCTGCCTTGTTAACCGTTAATGAGGCTCGCGCCCTTATAGGTCTTCCTCCTTTACCCGAGGGAGGAGCTCGTCCTAAAGGGATGGGGGATAACTTGTCCTCTCCCTTGGAGGAGAGGAGGGAGTAGGATAAGGAGTTTGGGAATGAAGGATCAGCAGGTGCTTAAGGGGAGTCCAGCCCAACGGATTGTGATGGGGGAAGTGTTGGTACCTGGGGTACCTGATGCGGAGGGGGACGTAGTTTCTCCCGAAACGGTGAAACAGGCAGCTTATCAGTTTCTCATTTATTATCGCACAGTAGGGCGTCAGCATCAGGAGTTTGAGGATGTGGGGGAGGTGGTAGAGAGTTTTATCGCTCGTCCTCAGGACCCTGACTTTACCCCTGGCGCTTGGGTGATTGCGGTCCAATGCTCTGAAGAGACCTGGAAGCGGGTTTGTTCTGGAGAGCTAAGGGGTTTTTCCATCGGTGGAGTCGGGCGTCGGCGGTGAAGGGCACCTTCGGGGTTTTGGGGGAAGGATGAGGCTAACAGTGGGGCGAAAATTCCCTTAGCAAGGGGGCAAACTCGGATGAAACCGCTGATTTTTCGGAAGGAAGGTTTAGGGAGGCTGGTGATCTTACAAAGGGCTACTTTCGCTCTCTTCTTTTTGCTTCTTCTTTGGGATTGTGTCGGCTGTGGAGGAGGAGGGAAGAGCCGGCAAGAGAGGGCTAGAGAAGCTATCCAGCGGAATTATCGTTTGCTGGCCTCGGCCCTGGAGCGCGAAAGTCTTACCGATGCAATGCGTTTAATCTCCCCGGATTATCTCCAAGACGGAGCCACTTTTGAAGATTTTCGGGACGCTCTCCGGCTCCTTTTCGCCTCTTACGACAATTTAGAAGCCAGCTTCTTTGTAGAAGAGATGGTCTTCGATGCGGATGACCCGGAGTTCGCTTTGGTAACCTTCCGGCAGAGGATCACAGGGGTAAATGTTCAAACTCGTATCCGAGAGGTGATAGACGATTCTTTTCGGGAGCTCGTCTGGCACAAGGAGGGGGAGGAGTGGAAGATTTTCGGGAATCAAGAGCAGACTCCTCCTCAGGGGAAGAGTCTTCGGTTGAAGCGATGGCCCTCCTTGCTGGGGCGACCTAAGCAGTAGGAAGCTAGTAATCTCCAGGAGAAGAAAAAAGCTTGGGGGTAGGGATAAGGGGGGTTCTTGACGCGCTTGGGGCGTTGCTCCCTATCAAACCCCTTAAGTTGAGGGTTAAGGAGGTTTTTCTCAGAGATGGTGAAAGTCATTGGGCATCGGGGAGCAGCAGGTTTAGAACCCGAAAACACCCTTCGGAGCTTGAGGAAAGGGATTGAGCTCGGCGTGGATCGGGTGGAGATAGACCTGCGCCTCACGAAGGACGGTCATCTGGTCGTTATCCATGATGCCACATTAGACCGAACTACGAATGGGTCAGGGCGGGTTCGGGAAAGAACTTTAGCAGAGATCCGCGCCTTGGACGCCGGGAAGGGGGAGCGGGTTCCGACGCTTGAGGAGGTATTGGAGCTGATTCGGGAGACAGGAGCGGTGGTTCAGATTGAGATGAAGGAGGAGGGTACTCCCCGGCCGGCGGTGGAATTAGTTCAGGCTTGGGCGGTGCAGGACCAAGTGATGATGACTTCTTTCCACCGGGAGTTAATCGAAGAGGTTCGTTCCTTGGATCCTTCCCTCGATCGAGGGTGGATAATGACTTGTCCTCCGGAGGAGGTGGTGGAACAAGCCTTAGCTTTGGGGGTGAGTGGGGTGCATATTGAATATCATCATCTTACTCCGGAGCTGGTGGAACGATTGCATCGAGCGGGGATTGAGGCTCGGGCTTGGACACCGAATACCCCTGAGGAGATGCAAAAGGTTTTAAACCTGGGGGTAGATAGTATTGGCACAGACCGCCCGGATCTTTTGCTTCAATTGTTAGGGCGGAGATAAGGAGATGCAACCCTTCTTGAAATCAATCGTCTAAAAAAGTGGAATGGGGTAATTCGGAAGATTGCCCCTTGAAGCGAGGAGATCCTATGGGGCAAGCCAGTATAAACCGGCAAGATCAGGAAGATTGGGCTTTGCTCGCCGCCTGCCGGGCAGGTGATCCACGAGGATTACAGGGGCTTTACCAGCGCTACTACAAGAAGATTTACCAAATGGCTTACCGAATGCTGGGCACGCCGGAGGAGGCCGAAGATTTGGTGGTGGACGTTTTTCTTAAGATTTGGCAGAAGAGCAAATCCTTTAAAGGGCAGTGCAAGCTCTCAACTTGGATTCATCAGATTGCTTCAAATCTTGCGGTGGATCGCCTGCGGGCACGTCGCCACCGGGCTACCCTCTCACTGGATGCTTTACCCACTCCGGAACTGTTGAGTAGTTATCGAACTGGGCCGGAAGGGAACCCCGAAGTCTCTGCCCTTCGGTCTGAGGAGAACACTCTCCTTTATCGAGCGCTAGAGCAGTTGCCGGATCAAGATCGGTTGTTAGTCGTCCTCTATCATCTTGAAGAGATGTCCTACGCTGAAATCCAAGAGATTACAGGCTTAAGTAATGCCAACATTAAATCGAGGCTCTTCCGAGCACGCCAACGGTTAAAACAGCTGATCAGTGCTTTTGAACAAGGGGCACAGGAGCAAGGAAATGAAATGCAAGAGCGTCAGGGAGAAACTGGCGGACTATGTTTTGCAGCGGTGCGAACCCGCTGAGCAAAGGGGGATCGCTGACCATTTAAGATGCTGTCCCGACTGTCAACGCTTTCTGGAGGAAGAGAGGCAGTTGTGCCTGTTTTTCAAGGAAACTGCTTCCCCCTTGCCTCAGAGGGATTTGTGGCCCCTGATCTCGGGGCGGTTGGAGCAAAAGAGTCAGCGTTTCTTCCTTTGGGAGGGAGCCTTCCAGCGCCGATGGGCTTTGGTTTTAACCCCTTTAATCCTTGTAGCAGGGTTATGGTTGGGTTATCAACAGATCGAGAAACCCCCAGCAGATAATGTAACTCCCCATCCCTCTGAATTGATTCTCGCTTTTCCTTCTGCTCCTGATGATCCTGTGGCAGAAACAACGGAGGACTTTTTGGCCCTTCTGGAGTATGCCACTAAGGAGTAGGCTATGCGGTTGGTGTCTCTTTTCATAGGAATAGTTCTTTGCCTTCTTCCTTTAACTACCCTCAGTTCTTTAACAGCTGAAGGTGAATCCTCACCTGAAGCGGAGATTCGTCGAGAGATAGAGAGCATCGGATTAACCGATCAGCAGAAGGAGCGGCTAAAGCAGTTAATTGACGGAAGCCGGCGTCGGGTAGGCGAACTCTTCAAACGGCTTCGGGATAAGCGCCAGGAGCTGGACCGTCTACTGAGTGAATATAACTTTGATGAAAAAGAGGCAGGGCAGATTATTCGGGAAATCAACCGCCTTCAGCGGGAACTGTTGAGAGAGCGTTTAGAGACCCATATTCAAGTGCGGAAGATTTTAACCCCTGAGCAATTTGAGAAATATAACCGGATTCTCCAGAAATATCGCTTCCGGTTTCACCCCCGACCGCCTTTTGGTCCTCCTCCCCCAAGGCCCAAGGGGCAGTAGTAGCTTCAGACCGCGGGAAAGCCTTACCCCATGGAGGGTAAGGCTTACCGGGCGGAGGAAGGCGAGGAGTAAGCCCTACCGCTTGCTTTAAGAGGCGGATCACATCCTCTAGAGTGATTACTGGGTCCTCCTGCTTTCCCAGGGCACGTAGTTGCCCCTCGGTTAGGATGGGGGAGGGGCTTTGGAGGAGTTTCAAGGCCCATCGCACATCCTGAAGGGTGAGGCGATCATCTCCATCTAAATCCCCCGGCTGAGGATGAAGCCAGACTTTTCGCACCCGGTGGTTGGAGGAATCGGAGAAATAGAGATTCCCCTCTGGGTCTGTAAGGATGCCCATCAGCATATCTTCTACTTGGGCTTGGCTAGAAGGTCCTCCATCTCCGCTAAAACCGTGTTGATTCGTTCCAACAATCGTTATCAGGATGCCCTCTGGAGAGAGCTTGCGAATTCGGAAGTTGATAGAATCGGCGATATAAAGGTTCCCTTCATTATCTAAAGCGAGGCCTTGAGGTTCTCCTAAGAGGGCTTGAAGGGCGGGCATTACTTCACCATTGAAACCCGTTTTTCCCGTTCCACAAATGGTGGTGATAAGGCCGTCTGGGGTAACTTTGCGGATGCGGAAGTTATGGGTATCCGCAATGAAGAGGTTTCCCTGCGCGTCCACCGCAACGTCCATAGGATTGCGTAATTGAGCCTGAAGGGCAGGGCCTCCATCTCCGGAGAATCCTGCTTTTCCTGTTCCCGCAATAGTGGTGATCAAACCGTCTGGGGTGACCTTGCGGATGCGTTGATTTCGAGTGTCCGCGATGTAGAGGTTTCCTTGAGAATCTATTCCTAGGCCCCGGGGGGCGTTAAGGAGGGCTTGGGTGGCCGGGCCATTGTCTCCTCCGTAGCCATGCTTGCGAGGAGTTCCGGCAATCGTAATTACCTGTCGGTCAGGAGTTACTTTGCGAATAATCGCATTACCCGTATCGGCGATGTAGAGGTTCCCTTGGGCGTCGAGGACTACATCACAAGGGTTCCAGAGGGAAACTTGATCGGCAGGACCATCACCATTGTAACCTCCTCGTTGGGTGCCCACATAAGTTGTGACGATTCCTTCCGGACTAATCTTTCGGATCCGGTTGTTCCCGGTATCAGCGACGAAGAGAGTTCCATCTGGCCCTAGGGCTAACCCTTCTGGGAAATTGAAGCGGGCCAAGAGAGCTGGCCCTCCGTCTCCTTCAAATCCTCCTTGGCCGATGGCAAGCAATCCTGCAGGACCTGACCCCGCGATGGTTCGGATAAGCCCTCCTGGAAGCACTTTGGGGCGACCCGCAGGTGTTGCGGGAGAAGGGAGAAGGAGGAGGGATAGAAGAAGAAGGATATTTCTCTGGCCATTGAAGATGTGTCTGCTTTTAATCCAGAGGAAGAGGGCGCCCATATAATGCGATCCTCCTGATAAGGTTGTTATCTGTATCCGCCACATAAAGATAACCTTCAGGGGAATAGACCACTCCCATCGGGTGGAGAAAGCGCGCTTGGCGCCCAGGGCCATTATTCCGCCCTGCTTTTCCATCCCCGGCTAGGGTTGCCACCCAACCCCAAGGAGTAATCACTCGGATGGCGTTATTGAGGTAGTCTGCCACATAGAGGTTACCCCTTTCGTCGAAACATAAACCGGAGGGGCCGTTAAAACGTGCTTGGCGAGCAGGCCCATCTACCAAACCTCGTTTACCGGTGCCGGCAATAGTAACTACCCGGCCTTCTTTGGTTGCTCTTCTTACCGCTTGGTTTTCTGCATCGCCGATATATAAAGCGCCATCTGGTCCTAAGGTGATTCCCATTCCCCCGCGAAAGCTTGCCTCTGCACCGAAGCCATCTCTCAGACCACCTCTCCCGCTTCCAGCAACCGTTTTGACCCATCCATCCGGGGTGATCTTGCGCAAAAGGGTATCGTCGATGACCCAAAGGTTTCCCTCTTCGTCGAATTCAAGGTCGTAGGGAAAGTAGAAGGAGGAGGAGAAGCGTCTACCATCCTGTCTCCCTACTTCGCCATTGCCTGCTACAATAGTATAGCTCTTTGAGGAGAGGGAGAGGCGATAAATGCGGTGGTCTCCCCGACAAGCAACGTAGAGGTTTCCTGATCGATCCAGAGTAACACTTGTTGGGTTGAGCCAAGGAATCGGAAGAGCTTCTGGAGAAGGAGGGGGGAGATCACTTCTTTTGGGCCTATAGGCGAGGGTAACTACTCTTCCTGTATCTGGGAAGACTTGTCTGAGGGCATCGTTGCCATCGTCTGCGACGATTAAGCTTCCATCGGGGGCACGCCGGAGGTTGAAAGGGTAATCAAACTGAGCTTCCGCTCCAACTCCATCTCTAAGGCCTTCCTGGCTTCCGGCAATGGTGGTAACCACTGGTTCTGGCTCAAATTCTTCTCGAGGGATGAGGCCGATTAAAAAGTGGAGTAAGCGTTGGGCATCCTGGGTATCGAGTTTTCCATCCCCGAGAGGGTTACCTCCGGTTCCTGGGAGGGGGTGAATATCTGCTAGGACGAATTCTCGTCGGCTGGGTTTTTCGAGGCCAACAACAAAACGGAGGAGACGAACTAAATCCTTTAGGTCTACGGATCCATCCCGATTAAGGTCGGCGTAAAAGGGAGGGGGCAAGAGAGCAAAAGCAGGGAGGGGTACCCCCCAGAGGAGGAGGAGAAGGAGAAAGGGGAGCTTGCTCAACCTTGGGAGGGGCTTCTGAAGAGGCGCCTTCACTGCTTTTTAACCCTCGGATCCTTTGAGTTCCGGCAGGTGGAGCACTTCACCTCATTGCTAACTTCAATATACCATAGAGCAGGGGAAGGAGGGAAATTGTTGGAAGGGTTGACCGAATTAATAAAGGAGTGAGGAAAACCTTATGGGAAGATGATAAGAAGGTTTCTTCGGTTGAAAAGCGGTTTATGGGTGGTAGGGAGTGTTGCCCTCTCCTTAGGAGTCTTAATCATAGCTTCTCTGTTGGCAGGAGTGGGACCCAGTCAAACTTTAGAGGCTTTTTGGGAGGGAGCTTTAGGGAGTCCTTACGCCCTCTCGGAGACGTTGGTTAGATTTTGTCCTTTAGCTTTAACCGGTTTAGCGATTGCTCTAGCCTTCCGGTCTGGGGTGTGGAATATTGGAGCAGAAGGCCAGCTTTTAATGGGGGCTTTAGCGACAGTTGCTGTGGGCTTAAAAGGTCCGATATTGCCTCCCCTTTTGGAAATCCCTGGGTTACTGCTAGTGGGAGCTTTTGCGGGATTAGTTTGGGCTTTTCCCCCGGCTTTGCTTAAAGTATATCGAGGGGTTCCCGAGGTGATTGCTACTATTTTACTGAATTTCGTGGCGTTACACTTAGTCAGTTGGGCCGTTTCTCCTCCCACTGGCCCCCTTCATGAAGCGAGTGGGCGTTATCCCCAGTCGGATTTGCTTCCCCCTTCTGCTTGGCTCCCTCGGCTTTTCCCTCCCAGTCGGCTTCACCTAGGAGTGTTTCTCGCTTTTGGATTAGCTCTTTGCGTCCACTTTCTCTTGTTCCATACCGTCTTTGGGTACCGTTTAAGAGCGGTGGGATTAAACCCTCGTTCCGCTCGTTATGCGGGGATTCCAGTGTCCCGGGTTTTATTGGAGAGTTTTCTCCTTTCAGGGGCATTGGCCGGTTTAGCCGGAAGCGTTCAGGTTTTGGGGGTTACCTACCGTTTGTATCCAGATTTTTCTGCAGGATGGGGATATACCGCTATTGCAGTGGCCCTTCTTGGTGGGCTGCGAGCGGAGGGTACTTTGATCTCTGCCTTTTTTATGGGGGTGTTAGAAGCTTCGGCAGGGTCTTTACAGAGGAATGCTAACGTCCCCTCAGTAGTGGTTCAGATGATCCAAGGGTTGATTATTCTCCTCGTGAGTATCCAACGTTTTCGTCCCTTGGAGCGGGAGGGGGGTGGCTCTTGATGGAAACCTCTTTGATCATTGCCCTTTTACACACGGTCCTTCGGGTGGCGACACCACTTATTTTTGCAGGATTAGGGGAGCTCCTCTCGGAGAGGGTAGGAGTTTTAAACATCGGCTTGGAAGGGCTTCTTTTGGGTGGAGCTTTTATAGGATGGTTTGTTACTCTCAAAACAGGTAACCCCGAGCTAGGACTTCTTGCCGGGATCGGAGCAGGGGTTTTTCTCTCCCTCCTCTTTGCTCTTTTGGTCGTTTATTTGAAGGTAGATCAAGTTGTTGCGGGCACCGGAATGATCCTTTTAGCCTTTGGGGTTACGGGAAGTCTTTATCGGGGCTTTTTTGGAGCCACGGGTTCCGCTCTAACGGTGCAAACTATTCCTGAATGGTCCCTTCCTCTGCTCCATCGTATTCCTTGGCTAGGCCCTATTTTGTTTCAGCAGAACTTTCTGGTTTATTTGGCTTTGCTTTTAGTGTTCCTCTTTTCTTTTCTGCTTTACAAGACCTGTTGGGGGATTGCGGTAAGGGCTTGTGGAGAACTTCCTCGGGCGGTGGATGTGGCAGGAATTTCTGTCGAAAGATTACAGTTGCAATGTTTGTTAATTGCGGGTGCGCTGGCAGGGCTTGGAGGTGCTTATCTATCGGTTGCTTATGGAAATACTTTCAATGAGGGGATGTCCGCAGGAAGAGGCTTTATCGCTTTGGCTATAGTTATTTTCGGAGGATGGACTCCTTGGGGAACTCTGCTGGGGGCATTGACCTTCGGCTTTGCAAGTGCTCTTCAGTTTCATTTTCAAGCCTTGGGGCTTAGGGTTCCCTATCAATTTTTCCTGATGCTCCCTTATATTGTTACCTTGCTCATTTTAGCAGGAGCCGGAGGCAAGAGAAGAGCTCCCTTGGCCTTGGCAAAACCTTATCGTAGGGGCGAAAGAGTTGAATAGAGAAAGTCAGCATCCTTAGAAGAAATCTGGTATATTGATTGTAGGGATGACAGTTGTTAAGCAGTTCGCAGGGAAGGATGGATAGAGGAGGACCTCAGTACCCAGGACTTTTGGTGGTTATCTCGGGGCCTTCCGGAGTGGGGAAGGATACCCTTATTAAAGAATTGTTCCAGGTTTATCCTTCTTTGACTAAGGTGACTACTATTACCAGCCGTCCCCCGGCAGAGGGAGAACAGCAGGGCGTGGATTACCAATTTGTTAGCCGGCAGGAATTTGAGCGGCTCCGGGATCAAGGATACTTGCTGGAGTGGGCCGAGGTTTATGGAAACTATTATGGCACTCCTCGGGAGGAGACTCTCTCCCGGCTTCAAAGGGGGGAGATCGCCATTTTAAAAATTGATGTTCAGGGTTCTCTGACGATTAAAAGCCTTCTCCCTGAAACAGTGTTGATTTTCATTGATGCTCCTAATAAAGAGGAGTTAGAGCGTCGGATACGCCAAAGAAATCGAGATGAGGAAGCCACAATCCAACGCCGTCTCGCTGAGTATGACCAAGAGAAGGCCCAATTGAAACACTTTGACTATTATGTGATCAACGACTCTCTGGTAAAAGCAGTGAAAAGAGTGATAGCAATTATTGAGGCGGAGAAGCTGAGAACCTTTCGGGTGCTAGGATGAGCCGATTATTGGGTAAAAAAGTCCTTTTAGGGGTTACCGGAAGCATTGCTGCCTATAAAGGGGTGGAAGTCGCTCGAGGCCTTCAGCGGGAGGGGGCCACGGTTCAGGTGGTTATGACCCGAAGTGCCCAGGAGTTCATCCGGCCCCTTACCTTTCGAGCTATCACCGGTTTACCCGTAGGGACTGACCTCTTTGGAGTTTCTGAAGATTGGACTTTTGAACATTTGGAGCTGGCTCGTTCTGCGGATGCCCTTCTGGTTGCCCCGGCCACTGCCAACGTTCTCGCTAAGTTATCTGCAGGGATTGCGGATGACCTTTTAACCACGGTGGCTTTGGCGGTTAAGGGGCCTCTTTTAGTGGCTCCTGCAATGAATCCGGCGATGTATGAACATCCCAGTACCCAGGAGAACCTTCGGCGTCTTCAGTCTCGGGGAGTCATTCTTATTGAACCCGAGCAAGGGCGAATGGCTTGTGGGGAGGAGGGGATTGGTCGTCTCGCGGAACCAGATCGTATCGTTTTGGAGGTAAAGCGTGCTTTAACTCCTAAAGATTTGAAAGGGATGCGGGTGTTGGTCACGGCGGGGCCTACTCGGGAGCCGGTAGATGCAGTCAGGTTTCTTTCTAACCCCTCCACTGGTAAGATGGGCTATGCTTTAGCCGAGGTAGCGTTGGCTCGGGGGGCGGAGGTGATTTTGGTCTCCGGGCCTGTAGCTTTAAACCCTCCCCCGGGGGCAAGAGTGATCTCGGTGGTGACTGCTCAGGAGATGTACCAAGCATGCTTAGAACACTTTGACCAGGTAGATGTGGTTATTGGAGCGGCGGCTGTCAGCGACTTTCGCCCTCAAGAGGTGGTGCCTCGGAAGATCAAGAAGGAGAATTTGGAGAGTTGGAGCCTCTCTTTGGAACGCAATCCGGATATTCTTCAGGAGTTGGGCCGTCGCAAGACCCATCAATCGTTAGTCGGTTTTGCCGCGGAGACAGAAAACCTTCTTCAGGAGGGCCAGCGCAAGCTTTGGGAGAAGAATTTGGACCTCCTTGTTGTTAATCCTATAGGGGAGCCTTCAGCGGGCTTTGCTTCTGAAACGAACCGGGGAATGCTTCTCTATCGAGACCGGGAGCCTGAGGTTCTGCCTTTAATGCTGAAGGAGGAGATGGCGGATAAGATTTTTGATGCTCTTCTGGAAAGAAAGAAGTAAGGTAAAAGTAATGGTTTGGTTGTTGGGTTCTCCCCACCTAACCCTTCCCCCACGGAGGAGATCGGTAGTTGTAGGCTTTAGCCTGTGTTATCCCCTGTTAGGAGGGGTTATAGGGGGCTTGTAAGGGGTTTGGTTATTTCTCCCTAGTCCTTCCCCCGCGGAGGGGGGATTTGATAGTCGCAGGCTTAAGTCTGCGGAAAATCTTTACTTTAACAGAAAGAGAGGAGACTTATGGCGGAGTTACAGAGATATACCTTTACTTCTGAATCGGTTACTGAGGGCCATCCGGACAAGATGGCGGATCAGATTTCCGATGCGGTGTTGGATGCTATTCTGGCCCAGGATCCTGATGGCCGGGTGGCTTGTGAAACTCTTTTAACCACGGGCTTAGCCATTGTTGCGGGGGAGATCACCACAGAGTGTTATGTGGAGATTCCGCAAATTGTTCGTGATACCGTGATGGAGATTGGTTACACTCGGGCCAAGTATGGGTTTGATGGAGAGACTTGTGGAGTGCTCACTGCCATTCAGCGTCAATCTCCGGATATCGCTCAGGGGGTGGATATTGGGGGAGCTGGGGATCAAGGGATGATGTTCGGCTTTGCCTGTACCGAGACCCCGGAGTTAATGCCCTTGCCGATTATGCTAGCCCACAAGCTTTGTCGCAGGCTCGCCCAGGTCAGGAGAAACGGAGAGATCCCTTATCTCCGGCCCGATGGGAAGAGCCAAGTCACGGTAGAATATGAAGGCTACCGTCCTATTCGGATTGACAAAGTCTTGGTTTCGGCTCAACACCAGCCGGGGATCCCCTATGAAACTATCCGGGAAGATATCATTGAAAAGGTGATGAAGGCAGTGTTGCCTCCGGAGATGCTGGATGCAAAAACCCAATTCTTGGTGAACCCTACGGGAAGGTTCTCCATCGGAGGTCCTCAGGCGGACACGGGTCTTACGGGCCGAAAGATTATGGTAGATACTTATGGCGGGATGGCCCGACACGGAGGGGGATGTTTTTCCGGGAAGGACCCGACCAAGGTGGACCGCTCCGCTGCTTATATGATGCGGTACGTAGCCAAAAACCTCGTGGCTGCTGGGGTCGCAGACCGGATTGAGGTTCAAGTGGCCTATGCCATTGGGATGAAGGAACCTCTTTCCATCGCGGTGGAAACTTTCGGCACGGGGCGGCTTCCCGAATCCGAAATCGTTCGGTTGATCCATAAATATTTTGATCTCACACCCCGTGCCATTATCGAGCGGTTAGATCTCCAGCGGCCAATTTACAAACAAACCGCTACTTATGGCCACTTTGGCCGCACAGATATCGAGGCTCCCTGGGAAGAGACGGATATGGCGGAAATCCTCCAAGAGGAGGCAGGGCTTTAGTAGGAGCCTATTCCTTCTTAACCTGGGCCGGGCTAGAGATTTCCACGATCATCCACTTGTTGCTTTTCTTCTTTAGCTTAAAAGTAGGCCCCGGTTGGGGTTCCTTAGAAGAAGGGTCTTTGCGAGACAGCTGAACGTCGGCCTTGTCTCCTTTAGCGGTCACCTTCGCAATGGAGAAGGTTTTTGCCTCCTTGCTCAAAACACTGATCAGCATCTTCTTGAAGAGGTCCTTGGTGGAGGAGTCGCCTGATTCCCCAGTGAGGGCGTCCCAGTCGAAGGCTGACTCGACAAAGGCTTTGTCCTTAGCGTTCTTCTCAGCGTTCGGAAGGGCGGACAGGACTTTTTTGACAAACTCCCCAGGGGCCTCCTCCTTTTTTTGAGCTTTTACAGGGGCAGCAACCAGAGGGGAGCTAAGTAAACCCAGAAAGAGGGGAAGAAGAAAGAAACTCCGGGAGAGAAACATAGTGGTTTGCTCCTTGGTCAGGGGTTTGTCCCTCCGCTGTTACCCAGAACTCTGGGTAATCGATAATCAGGGAGGGTCTTTCTTTCAATTTTTATCTTAAAGAATAGGTTGTTCCGATGTCAACGAAGCAAGAAAAGCCCTTTTTATCTATTGTTATCCCTGCTTATAATGAAGAGGCACGCTTGCCAAATTCTCTGAAGCGATTGGAAAGCTATCTTGTTCCTCAATCCTATACTTGGGAGATCATCGTCGTGGATGATGGAAGTCAGGATCGCACCCCCCAGATTGTCCGAGATTTCGCGGAGAAAGTTGCCTCCAACCTAGCCAGCGGTATTGTTCGCTTGCTTCAACCGGGGCATCAGGGGAAAGGGGGAGCGGTGCGTAGAGGAATGTTGTCCGCTAGAGGAGATTTAGTGTTGTTTACAGACGCCGATCTCTCAACCCCTATCGAAGAAGTGGAGAAGATGATTCCCTTCATTGAGGAGGGTTACGAGGTTGTGATCGCTTCCCGAGGGCTTCGGGAGTCTCGTTTGATAGTTCGTGAACCCTGGTACCGAGAGCTGCTAGGCCGGGCGGGCAATCTATTGATCCAAGCGATTGCAGTTCCTGGCATCCGGGATACTCAATGTGGGTTCAAGCTTTTTACCCATCGGTCCGCTCAAGAGGTTTTTCCCCGATCGGTGATGGAGGGCATCAGCTTCGACGTGGAGGTGCTCTTCCTCGCTCGCCGTCTGGGATTCCGGATTAAAGAGGTCCCGGTGACCTGGATTTATGACCGTAGAACCCGGATTCGGCTGGTTCGAGACTCGTACCGGATGTTGAGGGATTTAGTGCGCATCCGGTGGATCCACCGGGAGGTCCGGCGGGTGGTGGAACCTTCTCAGGGGGTATTAAGACCCTAGGGCGAAAAGGGATTAGGAGGGGTAAGGTATGCCTTGTCCCTCCTTAGCTTATCACACACTGAGAAAGGGTTTTCAAACACTCGGTAAGACTTGACTTAAGGAAGGAGAAAGAGAGGATGTTGAGGTTGTATGATTATCCCCGTTGACCGTATTGTCACCGCGTGAGGCTCACGCTGGCTGAGAAAAATATCCCTTATGAGAGGATTTTAATAGACTTAAGCAAGGATGAACAGAGAAAGCCGGAATTCTTAGCTCTTAATCCCTACGGCAAGGTTCCTGTTATAGAAGATAACGGTTTCGTGCTGCGAGAATCCGCTATTATTAACGAATATCTGGAGGAGGTTTATTCGGAGCCAGCTTTAATGCCTAAGGATCCTCAAAAAAGAGCTTCGGTTCGTTTGTGGGTCTCTTGGTGTGATGATGTGTTGATCCCTGGGGTTCTCGATTTTCTAGGAGAGCTTCGTAAGCCATTGGAGCAACGCTCTTCTGAAAGGTTGGAAGCAAGTTGGCCCAAGGCCCAGGAGGTGCTTAAGGTTTTGGATCAGGCATTAGCGGAGGAAGCCTATTTGGTAGGGGGTTTTTCCTTGGCTGATATTGCTTTAGCGCCAATAATCTCTGCTTTGTGGGCCTGTGAGCAGGCACCCTATCTCCACAGTTTTAAGGATATCTCTCTTTGGATGGAAAAGGTGAAAGCACGTCCCTCCTGGGATCGAGCCCAATAAAAGGGGTAGGGGTGGAGGTCTACCCCTATCACTAGAACCGGACAGGCACAGAGGCTCATCTCTCCCTTTTATCGTCCCCTGCGGGACTGAGGGAGACCCTCCTAGCTTGGTCTCTTTAATTCTCCCCCTTTTCCCCCCACAGGGGGGCGTGTTCCTTAAAGAAGGCTGAGAAAGGGGAGAAGAGGCAGGAGAACGAAGATAAGATAGGAAGATAGATAGCTCAAAATCTCTTGGTTGAGGAGAGGAGATGAAAAAGATGAAATCTAGGGTGATGTCCTTTTCTCTCATGGGAATTTTGCTCCTCTTACTACCGCTTCGGGCAGAGCAACCCAAAGTCTCTTCCTCAGACTCCGTAGATATTGTGGGGCTTTGGAAAGGAAGAGTTGTAACTTCTGAAGGGGAGAGGATTTTTACCCTGAAGTTTTCCCGGCAAGAGGGCAAGATTGTCGGAGTAGGTATCAGTCATACAGGCGTGGAATCGCCTTTGCAAGAAGTAACCCTTGACGGTAATAACCTCTCTTTTACTGTCACTTTTGAACGGGAGGGCCAAACCATCACCCTCAAAGTGAAAGGTGTTGTAGAAGGAAACACTATTAAGGGAACGATTGAAGGCCCTCGGGGGAGTATAGAATGGACAGCCCAGCGGGTTCCCCCTTACGAGAAGCTTCTCGGAATTTGGCGAGTGAAAGCAGAGATAGCAGGAGAACCCCCTCAAGAGTATGTCTTGAACCTCCAATCAGAAGGGGGTAAGTTGAAAGGTCTTCTCTCCGGGGGCGATTTGGGAGAGGTACCCATTCCGGAAATCATCCTCCAAGGGGAGGAGTTCCAGTGCACTTTTACGGTTCGCCAAGAGGGAGGCGAATTCCAAGTTCTTTGCAAGGGGACTTTTTCAGGAGACCTTTTCCGGGGCACTGCTACCGTTGCGGATCGGGTGTATCAGTTGACGGGAAAGAAAGAGACGCCCGTGGTGGAAGGCCAATGGGACTTGGTGGTAGTCACCCCCTCTCAGACCTACTACCCCAAGGTGACCTTCAAGCGGGAGGGGGAGAAGATCATGGGTACTTTCCATACCGAGATGGGAGATGTTCCCGTTTTAGAGGCGTCTCTTAAAGGCAGTGAGCTTCGCTTCGTGATTGCCTTGAACTTTGGTCAAGAAGTCCGCTTTGAGTTCATTGGCACCCTGGAGGGTGATCGTATCAAGGGGAAGGTAAGACCTGTGGGGAGCCAGGAGGAAGGAGTTTCGTTTAGCGGTACGCGGGTCAAACCGACCTCAGAGGCCCGGAAGGAAGGGATGAAGGAGGAGATTAGAGGGGAGAAGGAGAGCCGTTAGGTAACCACAGGCTCTCTCTTACTGGTATTACTTTGAGTTTTTCTTCCCGTTGATGGGAAGGGGGTCTGGAGTCAAAGGCCGGTGTTTAAGGGAGGCGCAGCTTTATGTCTTCCTCTAAGCCTCGGGAGGGGCGACGGGCAATATCTCTGGGTTTTAATGCTGGAGGCTGGGGGCGAGGTTATCCAATTCCAGCCCAGTAGAAGAGACTGATAGGGAGGTAAAGGAATGGAGAAACTCAGTCGGAGAGAGTTCCTTCGGGAGGCTGCGGCATTAACCGGAGCTTTGGTTTGTGGGGTTTCTCTGGAGGGAGAGACCGCTCCTGTCCGAAGATTACGGTCCTTGGTGGATTGGGTGCCTTTGGGGAAGACGGGGATCAAAGTGACTTACCTAGGTATGGGCACGGGTAGTATCGGATGGAATCATCAATCGAATCAGACCCGGTTGGGACAGGAGAAATTTACTGCTTTGGTCCGTCACGCTTATGAACGGGGGATCCGTTTCTTTGATGCGGCGGATATGTATGGTTCTCACCCTTACCTCAAGCAAGCTTTAAAAGGAATCCCTCGGGAGAAGGTCGTTCTTCAGAGTAAGATTATCTCCCGGACCGCAGAACAAGCAAAGAAAGACCTGGATCGCTTTCGTCAAGAGCTGGGCACTGATTATATTGATTCCGTGTTGATCCATGTAGTGACCACCCCCACTTGGGACGAGGATTTTAAGGGGGTTCGGGATGTTCTTTCGGAGGCGAAGGAGAAGAAGGTGATTAGGGCTCATGGGGTTTCCTGCCATGGGATTGAAGCTCTTCGGAGGGCAGCCCAAAGCTCCTGGGTTCAAGTGGATCTAGCTCGAATCAATCCCAAGGGGTTGCATATGGACGCGGATCCGGAGACGGTTTGCCGAGTGTTGGGCCAGATGAAGCGCGGAGGGAAAGCGGTCATTGGGATGAAGATCCTGGGGGAAGGAAAAATCTCCTCCCCGGAAGAGAAGGAGGAATCCCTTCGCTTTGTCCTCGGTTTGGACTGTGTTAATGCTATTGTTATCGGTTTCGAGAGTCCCGAGCAGATTGACGACATCTTAGAACGGGGGAATCGGATTCTTGCCCAAGGGATCTCAACTTAGTTTGGAGCGGTAAGAGGGTCCCTGGGGCCTTTCAAGAGGGGTACCTTTCTATAGGGATACCCTAGCGTAAGAGGGTAGTCAAGGGACTGGAGCTCTGGGTTAGAGAACCTCGGGGCTCCAGTCCCTTTTAGGGAGGAGAAGGAGGGGATAGGCTAGGAGGAAAAGACATACACTAAAAAGGAGAGGAGTAAAAAGAGATAAGCTGTCCACTTGGTGATGGAACTAAGTTTCTCTTCAAACCCTGGACGAAACCGGAGCGAGGACTGGGATTGACCTCCGATAGTCCCCGACAATCCTTCCGATTTGGTGGTCTGAGACATCACCAAGACAATCAAGAACAGAGCACAGAGAACCTGCAGGATGAGTAAGAGAGTGTGCATTCTTTTTCAAACCTCTTCTCGATCAATCGGTATATGGGTTAGCGATCTTCCTTAAACCCTAGAGAGTGGTTGCAATTCTATCCTATTTTACCACGAAAGGGTTATTTTTCTCTAGAGTTTTGGATCTTTATCCGACCCCATCTTCTCCTTCCAACTTGTAATACTTCTCCTCCCTTCAGCTCGATTTCCAGAGAGGGGTCAGTGATTTTTTGACCGTTGATTCTTACTCCACCTCCCAGGATTTGACGACGGGCCTCGTTAGCACTACTGCCCAGCAAAGCCTGAACGAGTCGTACAACCCAGACCCGGTTGTTTTTCAACCAATCTTGGGGGAGGGTGAGGTCGGGGATCTCTTCTGGTATTTCTCTTTGAGAGAAGACGCGTTCAAACTCCTCTTGTGCCCGATTGGCTTCTGCCGGACTGTGGTACATCTTCACAATTTCCCAGGCCAATCGTTTCTTGGCGGTCATCGGGTGGCCGGCTAGAAGGGAGTTGATCTCCGACTCTGAGAGGTCGGTACATAGTACGAAGTAGGAGCGCATAAGCTCATCGGGGATAGACATAATCTTCCCAAACTGCGTCTCCGGAGGCTCAAAGATGCCCACGTAGTTGCCCAAAGATTTACTCATCTTTTGAGAGCCATCCAGTCCCACAAGTAGAGGCATTAGCACCGCTACCTGAGGTTCCTGTCCAAACTCTCGTTGAAGGTCTCTTCCCATCAAGATGTTGAAGCGTTGGTCAGTTCCCCCCATCTCAACATCTGAGTGGAGGGCAACGGAGTCGTAGGCTTGGCAGAGAGGGTATAGGGCTTCGTGGAGGTAAAGAGGGAGGCCGGATTGGAGACGTTTTTGGAATTCTTCCCTCTCGAGAAGGCGTGCTACAGTGACTTTAGCGGCGAGATCAATGACCTCGGCGAAGGTTAAGGGGCTTAGCCAGGTGCTATTATAGTGGACTCGGGCTTTCTCAAGGTTGAGGATTTTGGATAGTTGCTGGAGGTAAGTTTGGGTGTTTTCCACGACTTGCTCGCGGGAGAGGCGGGGGCGGGTTTCCGATTTGCCTGAGGGGTCGCCGATGGTTGCCGTAAAATCCCCGATGACAAGATCGGCGATATGGCCGAGGTCTTGGAACTGGCGTAGTTTTCTTAGGACGACAGCGAAACCCAGGTGGATATCAGGGGCCGTGGGGTCCAGTCCCAGTTTAACCCGGAGGGGTTGTTGTTTTTGGACGGAGCGTTGCAATTTTTCCAGAAGCTCTTCTTCGGGGAGGATCTCCTCGACCCCCCGCTTGAGGAGCATCCACTGCTCTTCGGCGGTGAGAGATGAGGTTAGGGTAGGCTGCATCTTCTAGGACCTTAAGAAGGAGAGATAAACCTTGCGCTGGCGAGGGCCATCGAATTCACAAAAGAAGACCCCTTGCCAAGTACCCAACATCAGTCTTTTCCGCTGAACGGGAATCAGTACTGAGGGACCTGTTAACAGCGCCTTAATATGAGAGGGAGAATTACCTTCTCTATGGCGAAACCCCGTTTGAACCCAAGGTACTAAACGGTCAAGAGCCAAAAGGATATCATGAACTACATCAGGGTCTGCGTGCTCGTTGATGGTCACTCCTGCGGTAGTGTGAGGGCAGTAGACGATGACAGCCCCTTCTTCTAAACCTGCTTTTTGGACCTGCTCTTGTATTTGATCGGTAATGTCTATGAACTGGTCCCGGGAAGAAGTTTGGAGATTGAGGACCACCAAGTTTTTTCTCCTCCTGGGTCATTATAACATATTCCCCGGAAGATGGAAGAAAACATCGTTCTCTCTCTATCAGAGGAAGGATCCATCCTCTGTCTGCTTCCTGCTGATAGGGGGGCGCTGAGGGGTGTCTATCGAGAGCGGGCTTCCCTCTCCTTGGATAGCTCCTTCAAGATGGAGCGAACAAAGAGGCTCAGATTTTGGGAGGCATATCGGGCAAACGTTTCAGAATCGAGATGAGCCTTCTCGTTGGCCAGATCGCTGAGTGAGCGCAGGATCAAGCAAGGTACCCGGTTAGCCTGACATACCTGAGCCACTGCAGCTCCTTCCATCTCTACTGCTCCAGCTCGGAAGGTTTTGAAAATCCAGGAGCGTTTCTCCTCCGAAGCGATGAATTGGTCCCCTGTGACTACTGGCCTTGTTATCAGAGAGGGCTTTCGATCCCTTTCTCCCCTTCTTAGCTCTTCAGGGAGGGGAAGCCAACGAATCTTTTGCCCTACTTTCAGGGCTAATTCTCTCAAGTGTTCATCTGTAGGAAAATACCGAAACTTCCGATTATTCTCTCCAGGAACAGGAGACCATTCAAAACCCTTCGGGGTAATATTGCCATAGTCGTGGTAGGTCAACCAAGTCGCGATCACAATGTCACCGATTTTGAGTTTTGGATCAATGCCTCCTGCCACCCCGGTGAAGATGACTCGCTCGATGGGAAAGTGGTCTAAAGCAACTTGAGTGGTCAAAGCAGCGTTAACCTTGCCCACCCCACTTTGGACTAGGACAATAGGGTGGCCCTCAAGTATCCCACGGTAAAACAATCGGCCTGCTAGCTCTCGCTTTTCTACTTGGCTCATTTGAGATTGAAGGAGCTCAATTTCCATTGGCAAGGCTCCAAGAAGCAGCGTATCGCTCTGGCCTTGGGGAAGAAAGGAGAGAAACAGAAGGAGAATCATCGGGGAAGAAAGCCTCAGTTTCATCCTTTCCCCTCCTAAGATGAGACTCCCTGGAAGAGATTTAAGATTTCGGAAGTAGAAAGGGATTCCCAATCGGTTTTTACCCAATACCTTTTGATAGTCGCAGGCTTTAGCCTACGTAGGGTTAGGGGCAACCGACTAATGGTCCCTGTCGCCTGCGCGGTGTCCACCCCTAAAGGGTGCAGATACCCAAAGCCTAAGGCGCCCCTAAGGGGTGCATCTGCCAAAACCTTTGGGTTAGGCGTTCCTCCTGCTAGGGTTAAGTTGAAAAGCCGAACCTCCTCCCTCTGAGGAGAAGAGGAGGAAACGAGTATCTCCTTCCTCTTGCTCCTCGCCTGATAGATACACCAGAGCTTGTAATTTCGGCCAATTGGGCAAGTAGGTGATTCCTTCTCTGCCTAAGACAAGAAGAGCGGTGGATAAGGCATCCGCTATTGTGGCATCTTCGGTGACCACCGCGGATAGCAGAGCACCCTGGACAGGCCAACCTATGCGAGGATCTATCACGTGACCGTAAAATTTCCCTTGGTACCGGAAACCTCTTCCCCAAACTCCGGAAACGGAGAACGCTTGATCCCGTAGGGATACTTTAGCGAATACCGAGGGGATTCCTTCTTCCTGGTTCATTGAAGGTTTGGGAAGGGCGATCTTCCAGGAATCTTCCTCGGGGGGTGATCCCAAGGCATATATGCTACTTGTTCCTCCGTGGAGGAGGGCCGAGGAGATCCCCCAGGTTCTCAAGATTTTCACTCCTTCAGAGAGGGCATAACCTTTACCGATGGAGCCAAGGTCTATCCACATCCCTTTTTTACGGAGACGGAGGGTATAGTTTTCGGGATCGAGCTCGAGGTTTTCGTATCCGGTGTATTGGAGTGCTCTTTGGATCTCTTCAGGCGAAGGAGGAGTTCCTTTATCCTCTGACAGCTTCCAACACTGGAGAAGGGGGCCTAGGGTGATGTCAAAAGCTCCTCCTGTCCTTCGGGAGAGGTCAACTGCTTGCTGGATAAGAGTAAAAACCTGAGGATCTACAGGAACCGGTTCTTCACCGGCCTGGGCATTGACTTCTGCGATTTGACTTCCGGGTTGGTAGGGGCTTAATAGAGATTCTAACCGCTCAATCTCCTGGAGGACTTCTTCCCCTACTGCTCGCAGGAAGATGGGGTCCTCTCCGTGGAGGACCAGCTCGAAGCGTGTGGCCATTGCATTAAGGGCTAAACGAACCACTTTGCGCTTTCTCTACTAAAAAGACTTAGGCTCTAGGGAGGAGTCTGGCAAAGGCCTAAGGTTTCAATGTTAGGGCCATAACCCGACCTGACCCCCCAAGGGAGGTAAGAGCTAAGGTAGGGGCGACCAGCTGGTCGCCCCTACCTAAACCCTACTCAGGCTGAAGCCTGCGACTACCATCCTGGTGTAGACTGTAGGGGGTAGCGTACTAAGCCCCTATGGCTAGGGTAGAGATGATTGACTCTGCCCTAGCCAGCGATGCCTTCTGGGGATTTAAACAATCACTTTCATCTTTACTGGATCAAAGCGAACAACTTTGTTCTGGCGATAAGCGATTTCAGCCATAGAAATGGCGACTTGAACTCGAACGGCTAATTCGATGTCGCAGTTCGGCTTTTTCCCGGTGCGCACACAGCTGAGGAAGTTTTTCTGGTGTTCGGCGATACTTTCTCCGGGGCCTTCCACTTGAACCACCTCTCCTTCAACCTCGTCCACATAAGGTCGTTCCGGCCGAATTTCCACACTGCCTCCGCCAAAATAGAGGGTTGCCTTGTGGCCTCGGATCATATCTTGAAGCCCCTGCTCATTGGCGGTACACCCGGCAATCACAATGGTGTGCCCACTGGGGAAATCGGCCATCATATGGGTGGTATCAGCGACTTCCCGATCCTTATGAACGTAGATACCCCCTACACAAACGACTCGGGTGGGAAACTCCGGCCCAATGGCGAGCAAGAGTGGATGCAAGCGGTGAGGGAAGAGATCGGAGAGGATGCCTGCCGAGTAATCCCAATATTTGCGCCACCGGAAGTAGCGTTCCTTGCTGAAGGGTCGCTTAGGAGCAGGGCCGAGCCAAAGGTTCCAGTCGAGGTTAGAGGGGCTGGCATTTTCGTCAATATGGTAGTTCCATTCTCCCTCCCGGGAGTTCCGACAATAACTTCCCTGACTCCAAACAATTTTGCCTAGTCGGCCGGACCTGACGATTTCGGCTGCTTTGTGCCATTTAGCGTCGGAGCATCCTTGGGAGCCGACTTGAACAATTGCTCCCGTTTGTTTCGCCACTCGGTAAACGGCGAGAGCCTCCTCCAGATAACGGGTCATGGGCTTTTCCAGGTAGATATGCTTGCCTGCTTGCATTGCGTCGATCGCCTGCCGGGCATGCCAATGTTCTGGAGTAGCAATCCAGACCACGTCAATATCCTTCTGCTCCAAAAGTTGGCGATAATCGTGGAAAACCCGGTTAGCAGGCAGTCCCGTTTCGCGCTGAGCTAGGCCCTTCCGCACTTCGTAGATCTCCGAGATGCCTCCGAAGGCGATGTTCTCCTCCTTGTTATTCATAATGTCCCGGAGAGTTCGAATATGGGCCATTCCCTGGCCTCCGCAACCGATGACTCCGACCACAATCCTCTCATTGGCTCCGAGCACTTTAGGAGGCTGAACTGCATAAACTGAGCTCTTTGCCGATGAAGTAAGGACAATTCCTGTAGCTACCGCTCCTGCTTGTTTCAAAAGTTCTCTTCGAGTAGTGCGAGAGGAGAGGAAGGAGTCCTCTTTTGTTAAAGGTTTGAAGGGAGTTTTCTTTTCCGATTCCATAAGTTCCTCCTCAATAGAGAATAATCTAATCAGAGAGATGACACCCCTCTTAAAGAAGCATACCAACTCATTCTAGGGAGTTCGGCTACTGCTTCACAAGCGTAAACTTGGGTGAAATTAGCTCACTTTCAACAAGTTAGGATCTACCGTAACTTTACTTCCTGAAAGAACTGCTTCGCTGGCTTTGATGGCAATGACTGTTGCCTGATACCCCTCTTCAGCGGTAGCTGCGGGGAGCTTGTTTCCGCGGGTGTTCTCTAAAAAGGCGGAAATAGCGTGATATAAAGCAGGTTTTGCGGTTTGCTTGGCGAATTTCGCAGGCTCTTTCCCTTGCTGAAGCAGTTTAGTTGCATCCGCTACTAGGGCAATTCCTTCGTCATCACCAAATTTCTCCTTGTAAGCATACACCTCCCAACCCAAGAGGGGAGAATCGACTTCTTTAAAGATCCAGGCTTGCTCTCCTCGGATCATCAAAGTACTATTGGTACCGAAAAAGAGATCGCTGGAACTTTCAAAGGAGTTTGCCAAGGTAGCATCATAGTACATCCGCACACCGTTGGGAAATTCGAGAATACACTGAACGGTATCGGGCTGTTCCCGGCCATCTTTCCATTTGATAAGGCTTCCAAAGCCGGTGATGGTGAGGGGAAAGGTTTTTAGAAACCAGCTGGCCAAGTCCATCTGATGGATTCCCACTTCACCCGCTAAGCCGAGGGAGGTATCCTTGTAGAGTTTCCAGTTCATCTCCTTCTCCCGGTCGGGGGAAGGGGCAGGACGGCGCCAGCTGTTTTTTCGGTGCCACTGACTCCTGGCTCCTACGACTTGTTCTAGCACCCCAGTGCGAACAAATTGGAGGACGTGCCGGGAGATGGGGGCGGAACGCCGTTGGAGGCCTGCCTGAAAAACTTGCTTGGATCCTTGGGCAAACTGGGCAATCGCCTTAGCGTCCTCAAGGGTAGAAGCCAAGGGAACTTCGCAATAAACATGTTTCCCCGCCTGAAGAGCGTCGAGAACAATCTGCTTATGCTGATGGGTAGGGGTGGCGATGAAGACCGCCTGAACATCCTTTTGGTCGAGCAGAAGACGGTAATCGGTAAAAGTTTTCGCCTTAGGAGCTGATTCTTTGCCTCGATTTAAAGCGGGTGGATACACATCACATAAGGCATTCACTTGAGCATTAGGAAAACGAGCTAAATGGCTAAGGATCTCCCGACCTTGTTGTCCCACTCCGATGATACCGCACCCCACAGGGGGGCCAGTGGGTTGGGGAGCCGGAGCGGGGGCGGATTGAAGTTCTTCTACTAGGATAAAAGAGGATAAGGCGACTAAACCTGCTTCTTTTAGAAATTGACGACGATTGAGAGATTCCTTCTCACTCATCAGTGTACACCTTTCTTGGTATTCTCTTTCTTCTCAGAGAATCCCCCTCACCTCACCCCCCTTAAAGTAAGATGTCCCAGCTGAAAAGAAAGTTTCAATCCTTTGGGGAAGACCTTTCATGGGAGTTGGCAACCTCTTGGGGTCTCACTTCTTTCGGTTTTCTCGTTTACCCCTCCATATCCCTCCAATTCGGACCCACTTTCACCTCCACTTTGAGGGGGACCGAGAGATGGTAGGCTGATTCCATCTCTTCTCGAACCCAATCTTTCATTTTTTCGACCTCTCCTTCGGGGACTTCAAACACCAGTTCATCGTGAACCTGGAGAATCATTTTGGCCGAGGCGCCTTCTTTTCGCAATCGCTCCCTAATTTTGATCATAGCGAGCTTAATGATGTCGGCCGCTGTACCTTGGATAGGGCTATTGGTGGCAGCACGCTCCCCAAAGGAGCGAATATTTCGGTTTGGGGATTTGAGTTCGGGGAGGTAGCGTCGTCTTCCGAGGAGAGTAGTGACATAGCCTTGTTCATAGGCGATTTTCAAGATATGGTCAATCCATCGTTTCACTTGGGGCATTCGCTGGAAGTAACTTTGGATCAATCGTTGGGCGTCTCCGATTTCAATCCCTAATTGGCGGGATAAACCATAATTGCTAAAACCGTATAAGACGCCGAAGTTCACCGTTTTGGCGAGCCGGCGCATCTCCGGAGTAACTGCCTCTGGAAGCACTCCGAAGAGCTCCACTGCAGTACGCGTGTGGATGTCTTCTTCTCCTTCAAAAGCCCGTCGGAGGGAGGGTTCACCGCTTACGTGGGCCAAGATCCGGAGTTCAATCTGGGAGTAATCCGCGGAGAGCAATCGGTGTCCTGGGGGAGCGATGAAGGCCCTCCGAATGGCTAACCCCTCTTCCGTTCGAACGGGGATATTTTGCAAGTTAGGATTCGAGGAGGAGAGTCGGCCAGTAGCGGCTACTGCTTGATTAAAGGAAGTGTGTACACGCCTGGTTTTCGGGTTGATCATCTGGAGGAGGGCATCTGCGTAGGTAGATTTGAGTTTAGCCAGCTCTCTCCACTGAAGGATCTTACCGGGTAGGGGGTGACTCACTGCTAACTCCTCCAACACCTCCACCCCAGTAGAGTATCCTGTTTTTGTCTTCTTCCCCCGGGGCAATTTCAGCTTCTCGAAGAGGATGGTTTGGAGTTGTTTCGGTGAACCGATGTTAAATTCTTCCCCTGCAATTTGATAAATCTCCTCTTCTAATACCCTTAAGCGTTGAGAGAAAGACTCCGACAGTGCCCGAAGCTCCTGGGGATCTACAAGCACTCCATGGACCTCCATCTCGCCCAGGATGGGGATCAGAGGATGTTCAATCTCTTGATAGAGCTTCCACATCCCATCGCGCTCCAGTTGGCTTTTAAGGATAGGGAAGAGGTCTTTACAGGCTTTGGCTTCTGCTAATAGCCTCGTGGTATCCTCTTCTTCGAGCTTCAGGAGGAGATCCTTAGAGGATTGGGTACTGGGCAGCTCTCTATTTAGGTACTCAAAGGCGAGTTCGGCTAGGGTGGGAGAGCTTTTGTTAGAGTTAAGGAGATATCCTGCGACCATTGTGTCCAGGATAAACCCCTGGGGTTGGATACCCTCTTTCCAAGCGAGCTGATAGAGAGGTTTTAAATCGTGTCCGATCTTGAGGAGGTTCTCCTGCTCTATTTCCTCTTTCAACGGTGAAAGGAGGGAGATCTCCGAGGAGAAGGGTCCCTTCAATACAACCGCCTTTTCTCCATCTGTTACAGCCAAGCTTTCGGCTTCCGGTTTTGGAGGGAGGGCTGAGTAGAAGGAGGGTTGGAAGGCGATGGGAGGTCGCAAGGGGCTATGTTTCCATTCCTCTAAGGGGACTTCCATCGGTTGAGTTTCCTCTGCCTTCGGGCTAACTTCCTCGGGGAGAGAGTTTGCCTTGGGAAAGACTTCTTTGACCCACTTCTCCTCCAATCGGGGGAGGAGACTGCGAAACTCCAGTTTCCGGAAGATCTCTCGAACCTTCTCTTGGTCCATCGGTTTCAGGCGAAACCGGAGCAGGTCCACTGCCTGGGGAACCGTAGTGTTGATCGTTGCCAGCTCTAGAGCTTGGAGGATTTGTTCTTGGTTCTCTTGGAGGGCTTTTTGAAGCCGGGGATCTCCAACCTCCTCCAAATGAGCGAGAAGGTTTTGTACTGTGCCGAATTGTTGGAGAAGGCGAGAGGCAGTTTTGTCTCCAATCCCTTTAACTCCTGGAATATTGTCGGAGGGATCTCCTTTCAGTGCCTTAAAGTGGGGAATCTGCTCTGGGCGGATCCCAAATCGCTCCTCCACCACAGAACGGTCATAAAGGATAGTGTCGGTCACCCCTCGGCGGGTCGTAAGGACCTTGATGCGGGAATTAATGAGTTGGAGCTCATCCAAATCCCCGGTTACAATGAGGACATCATAGCCTGCTTCTTCCGCTTTGAGAGCGATAGTACCCACTAGGTCATCGGCTTCGTAGCCGGGTTCCTCCATCATCGCGATTCCCAAGGCAGAGACAATATCCCGAGCCAGGCTCATCTGGGAGATCAAATCTGAAGGGGTAGAGGGGCGATGGGCCTTGTACTCCTCAAAGGTTTGGTGGCGGAAGGTAGGCCCTGGGGCATCCCAAGCAACGACCATCGCATCCGGTTTCTCCTCCTCTAAGAGGTGGAGGAGCATATTGGTGAAGCCGTAGACTGCGGCGGTGGGTTGGCCCTCGGAGGTGGAAAGATAAGGCATAGCGAAGAAGGCCCGGTAGAGGAGGCTGTTGCCATCAACGATGATTAATTTGGGGCGAGCAGACATAGGATCCATTCCCTTTTTATTCTAGCACAAACAAGAGGATGAAGGAGAACGCTCTTTTCACCTTTTCCAGAATCCCATGGTTTCCGCTGGAGGGAGGGGCAATTGTTGGAGCAGGGGCAATAATCGGGGATCGAGTAAAAGTCCTACCGGGCGTAAACCTTGAGGACGGATATAAGTTTGTGCGTCCCCCAAGAGGAGATCCAAGAAAGTTTTCTTACCCAGTACCTGAACAGCTGGCTCTCCGGAGATCCCTCCTAGTTTTCCGGCTAAAGCGATGGCATCTTGTAGGGTGCCAATTTGGTCTACTAGCCCGAGTTTAAGGGCTTGTCTTCCAGTGAAGATCCTTCCATCGGCCAAGGCTCGAACCCTTGGTTTAGGGATTTTTCGTCCTTCAGCTACTGCAGTGATAAATTGTTCATAGACATCCATTACCAGCTGTTGGAGCAGAGCTTTTTCTTCGGTGCTCATCGGTCGAGAGGGGGAGCCAATATCCTTATAACGCCCACTTTTGATGGTGACCATATTGATCCCTAACTTCTTCATCAGTCCTTCCCATTGAGGGAGTTCCATAATCACACCGATGCTTCCGGTGAGGGTGCTTTCGTTAGCGATGATCTTATCGGCGGCTGAGGCAAGATAAAAGCCTCCTGAAGCAGCCATATCTCCCATAGAGACCACTACTTTCTTATGATACTTCTTTTTAAACCGCATAATCTCTTTGTAGATCTCTTGGGCAGCCGGAGCACTTCCCCCGGGGGAGTTAACCCGCAGAACGAGGGCCTTAATCGAGCTATCTTCTCCCGCTTCTCGGAGTTGCTCAATGATACTCTGAGCACCGGCAATCCCCCCGAAGGGACTCACTTCTTCCCCAGCAATAATTCCCGAGATATAGATTAATCCCACTTTTTCTCTGGGGATAAGGGTTTTCTTAGGGACCGCGCGGCTTCCTAGCCAGAAGGAGAGGAGGAGGAAGAGAAGGAACCAAGGCCCGCATCCCAGGATGGCACCGATGATGATAGGGCGACGGTCAGGGCGAGGTCGGCGGGGTGGGCCAGGGGGCGGCGGGGTCCTTGTTTCCCCCCTTCCGGGCGGTGGAGTAGGAGAAGGTTCTGATTCCCTTTGCGCTTCACCGCCAGGCTGAGAAGCCTCTTGGGAGGTTGAGACAGGTTGAACTTCTCCCCTTCTTTCTGAGGATTGGTCCTCCTGAGGTTTGGGGACTTCAGGTTCTTGTGAAGAGCCATTGGGACTCATCGGTTTATCAACCCCTTTTTTACTCTGTGCTTTGACAAAAACCGCTGTCACAGGATAAAATATATTTCGGTCATCAGCCGAAGTGGCGGAACGGTAGACGCGGCGGTCTCAAAAACCGTTGAGGGCAACCTCGTGTGGGTTCGAATCCCACCTTCGGCATTGTGGTGACATTTTACGTTTTCATTGTACCATAATGGTATTGAAGCGCGAAAAGTGCTCCGAGGCCGAGAGCTTGAAAGGTAAGACCTTGCTTTCCAAGAGTTTTTTTGCGAAGAATCTGGGGCCTGTGGAGCGGATGTTGTGGGCCATCGTAGGGATCGCGATCATGGCGATCGGTTTCCTGAAGTACGATGCCCAGTATAAAAATGGCCCCGGCCTCCTTTTTGTTCTCATCGGTTTTTTAGTTTTCCTTCAAGCTCCTATGGCCTGGTCTCCTCTCTATGCCCTTCAAGGTCGCTCCACCTACGAGAAGAATGAAGAGTCCGATTAACTTTTAACTTTAGGGTTTCCATTCCCGGGGATAGAAAGAGATAAAGCCATATTCGAGAGCGGAGCGGTGTCCGAGTGGCTTAAGGAGCACGCCTGGAGAGCGTGTGTGGGTATAAAACGCCCACCGTGGGTTCGAATCCCACCCGCTCCGCCATTTTATTTTTGTTATGATTTGATCAGATTGGACAAGTCTCTCTCTTAAATGGAGTCTCTGCCATTTAATTTTTAGGGTTTTCATCAGATTATGCTTCCCTCCCTTTTGACATTTCTGTAATCCTCCTGAAGAGCGGAGGAGCAAAATTAACTTTCTCTCCCCTAAGGGAGGGTTTAGAGTGTGATTAAGGCCCTAATTGGGTAAAAAACCCGAGAAGGGGGTGAAAGTTTTGACCGAGGTCTGTGAGATTCCTTTAATCAACGAACCTGACGAAAGTATTACTGAAATTCTTCAAAACGCGAAGACCATTGCCATCGTAGGGCTTTCGGACAAACCTGAGCGCCCCAGCTATCAAGTGGCCCAATATCTTCAACTTCAAGGATACCGGATTATCCCGGTAAATCCTAACATCAGCGAAGTATTAGGGGAAAAGGCTTATCCTAGCTTGTTAGAAGTTCCCCTATCGGTTGATGTGGTGGATATTTTCCGTAAGCCCTCTGCGGTGCCTGAGATTGTTGAGCAGGCCCTCCAGATTAAGGCCGCTGTAATTTGGATGCAAGAGGGGATTGTCAATAACTCAGCCGCTGAAAAAGCTCGTTCAGCAGGAATAAAAGTTGTGATGAATAAATGTATGATGAAGGAGCACCTTGCTCGCTTCAACTCTCGGAAAAATCAGAAAGGAGAAAACCTCTCGTGACCGATCTGCTCATCCTTGGTGGCATTGTTCTTCTTTGGTTGGGCCTTCAGCTTTGGTTCTTCCCCAAACTCGGAATACCTTCTTGACTCAGAGGGTCTTGTGCAGTTTCGCACAAGAAGGAGGTTGCTCCTCCAGATAGGGGAGAAGTTTTAAAAGATTGAGGGATATAGAGAGTCCCCTATCCCTCTCATAATGGCCTATTCTTTGGGTTTACCGTGTTTTTCTACCATATCGTTAATCCAGGTGATGGCGGCGAAGGCTCCAGACCAACCAATGGTAGTGATGGCTAGGATAGCGACATGGATCAGCTCTTCGGGGGAGATTCCCGCCTTTAAGGCTCTACGAGCGTGAGCGTGAACGGCCCCTTCGCGTTCAGTACCGATAGCGATGGCGAGCTTCACCAGTCTTTGGGTTCGTTCGTCCAGAGGCCCTGCTTTGGCTGAGGCCTCTCCCAGCTGATTGTAGGCATTCCAAACTTCTGGATACCGTTCCGCAAATTTTTGCAGGATTCCGGGGAGTTCAGTGGTCATCTTTGCCCTCCTTAAGGATTGGGTTTCTTGCGAAGCCTTTTTCCATATACCTGGTTAAAGGGCTACTCTTCTCCCTCCTGCTTCTTCCTCAGATAGAAGGTTTCTACCTCTTCTCTATGACCCCTCTCCTCCGCCAGAGAAGGACTGGTAGGAGGGATTGTAGGGGCGTGGCGTACTATACCTTACAGCCTGCGTTAGACATCAGGTTTTCTTCGGTAGACGTAGGCCCCAGCCCACGCAAAGGGCACCCATAAAGGATGCGACCCCGATTGGCATCGTCGAGCGAGGCGTCAATCCGCGTGACTTGTACGCATCCATAAAGGGTGCGGCTACCGAACCTTCCTTTTGGTAACCGTGGGGCAGAGTACCCTATGCTTCTGTATTAGCCTATGCCAGGTGTAGAGTGTCGCAAGCTTTAGCCTGTGCAATACACACCCGTTAAAGTACAACCTTTGCCGATCCTCCTTAAGTCCTGTCTCTAGGGGATTCTCCTGGATCCAGGGGAAAAGGATTCTGGTGGTGGAGGTTCTTAGAGAAGGGATACTCTTGGCGAAACCCTTGTGAGGCGATTCTGAACCTTTGAACCTGAAGGAGGAGGGAAATGTGGGGTCTCTTCTTTGGGCCGCTCTTCGTGGTTCAGCCAGAAAGGGCGGTTCAGCCAATAGTTCTTCAAACCCGCTTTATGTCCCTTACTTTTGATGGTCGAACAGGAGCTTGGATCAGCTGGATAGACCGTCAAACAGGGCAGGAGCTCCTGGCTCGGCCTTTAGCTCGGGCGATGGTGGAACCTCCTACCCCGCCAAAACTGGATCTCTCTAAGGTTCAGCAGGCTCTTCAAACCGGCCAAGCCCTTTCCTTGGAAGGGGAATGGGTTTTTACCCCTGATCCCGAAGGAGGAGGCGAAGCTGTGGGGTATCTTGAAGGACGCTTTGACCAAGGTCAATGGCTTCCTACTCCTATCCCTAGTCGGCTAGGAGTGGGGGATAACCAGCTCCACAATCGGAAGGGGGTCTTCTGGTATCGAAGGGAGTTTACTCTTCCTCCGGAATGGGCTTCAAAAGACTTAACCTTGCTTTTGGGCGCAGTAGATGATTTTGATGTTACTTACCTCAATGGTCACCGGATAGGCCAGACGGGAGAAGAGACCCCTCATCATTGGGAAGCACCCCGGTGGTATCGGGTGCCCCCGGAGGTCTTAAGGAGGGCACAGCCCAATGTCCTGCTGATTAAGGTAACCAATAGTGCCTATGATGGAGGCATTCTAGGGCCTGTAGTCCTGGGGTTAACCGAATCTTTAGGGAAGCTGGAGGAAGCTTTGCTTCCTGTTCTCAGTCAGTATTCCCTCACTCGGGAGGCTGGGGAGGTTCATCTGAAGCTGGTTGCTCGTTCTAGAGATTACGAATACCAGATGGAGTACACCCTTTGGGAAGATCAACCCTTGATAGTCCGGCAGTTGACCCTTCGAAACATCTCCCCTCAACGGCAGGTTCTGCGGGGCCTCCTCTTCCCTCTTCCGTTTATCTCGCTCGGTTCTCAGCAAAAGATCATCTTTCCGGGAACCCTTCCTGTGGGAGACTTCTCTTGGGAGAAGCTCAAGGAAGGGGAAATTCTTAGCCCCCGGAGCCGAGATCCCCTCGTTGTTTTATGGGAACCGGAGAAGAAGATAGGGTTAGGTTCTTGGTATTATTGTGAGGAAGAATATGCTCCGGTTTCGGTTCGTCGGTGGGGTTCCGGGCTTGAGATTCGGCACCATCAGCAGATCCTTGCTCCTTTAAAAGTGGGCCAATCAGTAACTTTGGGGAAACAGTTTATTTGGCTGAGTAGGGGGAGCCGGGACGAAGCTTTGAAAGGAGTTCATCGGGTTTATCAAAAAATTCATCTTCTCCCGCCCCCGCAGTCTCTTTCCCACTTAAAAGAGAGGATACTTTATTGTGGACATCCTGGAGGGACTCCCGAGCAGAAGTTCATTGGCTATGGAGGCTTTAAGGCCCTTCAGGCCTATTTACCGACTCTGCAGAAGATGGGGATTGATCTCTTGTGGCTTCTTCCTATTTGGGAGCATGGTGATGGTAAACAGTGGAACTTGTATGCCCCTTTCGATCACTTTCAGGTGAGTCCGCTTTATGGTACCCCTGAGGAGCTCAAAGCTTTGTCCAAGGAGTGTGCCCGGCGGGGAATTGCCCTAATGTTTGATCTGGTCCCCCACGGCCCTCCCGATTTTACTCCTCTGGCTAAGGAGCATCCGGAATGGATTTGTCGGGATGAGGACGGCAAGTTTCATTACGAATGGGGACAAGTTTCTTTTGATTACGCCCATCCCGGATGGCAGGAGTATATGCGCCGGGTAGCAGAGTGGGATGCTCGGGAGTTTGGTGCTCTGGGTGCTCGGGTGGATGTAGCCGCGGGAAGCCCTCCCAACTGGAACTCCGAGGTAGGCTACCGGCCTAGCTATTCCACCTTGGGAGGAGGGTTGGGGATGAATGATGCGATCCGAGAGGGTTTTTTAAAGGTTAACAAAGAAACCATCCTCCTTCCTGAAGAATATACCGGAGCCAATATCTTCTACCGGGTAGCGGATTTAACCTATGACGCTCAGCTCTTTTTCCTGATGGTAGACTTAGAGGCCCGGAAGGCTCCTCCGGAGGAGTGGGCCTGGGCCTTCCAGCAGTTTCTCCATGATCAGGCTCTCACCTTGCCTCTGGGTGCTTTGAAAATGCGATGGATTAGTAATCATGATACGGTTTCTTGGACTTTTCAAAAGAAGCGCCCGGTTCAAGTCTATGGTGTTCCTTGTACCCAAGCCTTATGGGCCTTATGTGCCTTTATTGAAGGGGTTCCTATGTTGTACCAAGGGGATGAAGATCCTTCCCTCTATGGCGGGGAAGGAGTGTCTCACGTTGAATTCTTGACCCAAATCTACCAGACCCGGAGGAATAATCCTGCTCTTAGTAGAGGGTCAGCTGATTATCTCGCTATTAAAGCGACAGGAGGGGTATTTGCTTGTTTGCGAGAGTCTCTGGAACAACAGGCTGTTGTGCTGATTAGTTTTAACCCTTCTCCAATAGAGACCGCTCTTAAATTACCGAGAAGGCTTTCAGGAGAGTGGCAGGAGGTATGGACCCAAGAGAGGAGGAACTTGCATTCTGGAGTTCGTTTGCTGATGAGACCTTACCAAGTGCAGGTATGGGTTCGGCCGGTTTTGGAGTTTCAATACCACCGTGGTGCGATTAAAAAACAAGTGAAACAATGAAAAAAGAAAAACGGAGAGGGTGGGATTCGAACCCACGGAGGTCCTAAGGACCTCAACGGTTTTCGAGACCGCCCCGATCGTCCACTCCGGCACCTCTCCAAGAACCTGATAGGGACAGGTTTCAGGCCTGCCCCTACCGGCAATTTATAGGAGGTTCGTCAGCATACGCCCTCGGAGGGACTCGAACCCCCGACGCGGAGCTTAGGACGCTCCCGCTCTATCCAACTGAGCTACGAGGGCATCTCCGAAAACCTTTAGCCTTTTTGGGAAAACTCTTAGAGAAAGGATACTCCTAAACTACTCTTTACTACAGTTTCTTGTCTCCAATAGCCTGAGGCTATTGGGGGTTATTCCTACTCCTCTCTTATTATAACCCTTTTTCCCTTTCATCGCAAAGGTTGGGTGTTGCTTTTCGCCTCTGTTGGTGACATATAAAAGGGGGAACTGAAAGTGAGTTGGAGATAAAAAAGTTAGGGAGGCCTCCTCGCTAGGAAGCCCTTCCCAGTGATCAACCGAGGATTCTCTTTAGTAAAAAAGCTCGGGCTAAGGCTCCGGGGTCCCACGCCCATTCCAGTAAGAGTTATCCTGATACAAAACCTCTGTACGGAACCACTTGACATGACCGTCGCAAAAGGCTACGTTGGCTCCTCCGTTGTGCCGGTTCGGAGAGATTCGGCTGAAGGAATTCCCTGTACTGGGCCGATTGCCGGGTCGAGGGGGAAGGACCGGGGGATCAATAGAATAGCCATGATTACCAATTAAATGAACTTCCTTACTTTCGGGAGTGGTACAACATTCGGTGCCCGTCCCATCGCTGTCAGCAATGGCAATAGTTTGGGCAGGTACCTTAATATCCGCTTCGGTTACCTCTCCTGTTCCCCCTTCTTCTAAAGGGCGAGAGTTCCCAAGGTACTGGTAGTTATACCCATAACCCATATTGCGTCCCGGAAGAAGCTCCGGCCTGGAAGGGCAGATAAAAACGTCATCATTTTTCACGTAAGGGCGGATATGGTTGAACCATCGGGTTGGAACTCCTAGGCTCACAAAGGAGAAGGCGGGATAGACTTCCCAATCCTGCACATAGAGGGCCACCGCGGTTCCCATCTGCTTTAGGTTGGAGGTGCAGGCGGTTTGTCTGGCCTTCTCTCGAGCCTTGGCAAAAACAGGGAAGAGGATCCCGGCGAGGATCGCGATAATAGCGATCACTACGAGCAGTTCAATAAGGGTAAACCCTCGGAAGGGATTTCTCATTCAAATAACCTCCTGGGGAACTATCTTAGATTTGTTATCCTTCCAAGACCATTCTAAGAGGCCTTTAATACTAATAAGAATAGGGAAATGGTTAAAAAATAGAAAAACAAAGGTCATATTCAAGAATCAAAAAGTATAACTAGGGTTTTACCCTTTTGGAGGAGCAATTGTGGGGTATGAAACCCGGGGTAGGGATGAACCCCATTGGGGTAGGGAGTTATTCCCTTTAGCCCCGAGCAATCCTCTTTCCCTGCTCGGCTCAAAAATCGAATAAAATAAGATTAGGGATGAGTATCACTACTAGGATTCCTGGACTCCTGTTAATAAAAGCAAAGAGTTTCTTGTTTCTATGAGGAAAATCGCTCTCCTTTTTCTGGGGATTCTTCTTTTTGCTCCCTGGGTTTGGCCCGATGATTGGCCGATGTTTCGCCGGGACTTGACCCATACTGGGTTAAGCCGGGAACACCTTCATCTCCCCTTTCGTCTGCTTTGGAAAACGCACCTAAGGGTGGCTTCTCTCGTATCCTCCCCTGCTGTAGTAGATGGGGTTCTCTATATTGGCACAACGGATGATCCTAATGAAGAGGGAGTTTCTTCACCCAAGGGTACCTCTACCCCTGTAACCAGCCGAGGCTCGCTGTACGCTCTCTCGGCAAAGACGGGAAAGGTTTTATGGCGTTTTAAGGAGGTTGAGGGAAAACCAATAGGGCCTGTGGAGAGTAGTCCTGCAGTGGCGGGAGGTCGCATCTATTTCTCCTGCCGGGATGGATATTTTTACTGTTTGGATAAAGGAGGCCGACTGATCTGGAGGACTCCGACCGGGGGAACGGATTTCTCTTCGCCGGCAGTCTCAGGAGAGATGGTCTATTTTGGATCTGGCTTTCCAAACACCTACTTCTTAGCCCTTGATGCCCAGACGGGTGAGATCCGTTGGAAGACGCAAACAGGGGACCCGGAGAATAAAATTATCCCCCAGATGGTTTACTCTTCTCCCGCGGTGGATGATAAAAGGGTTTATATTGGTGCTCAGGATGCTGCTTTCTATGCTTTGGATAAGCAGACAGGGAAGATTCTGTGGCGGTATCAGGCGAATGGAGCGATTTATCATTTCTCACCTACTCTAGCCCAGGGAAAGCTTTTGGTGGCCACGGGCGAATATGCTCCAACGGTAAGGGCCTTGGAAGCTAGTACAGGGAAAGAATTATGGATCTTTCGCCCTAAAGATGTCTCCTGTTTTATCTCCTCTATAGCCGTAGAGGGAAATACCCTCTTTATTGGAATGGGTACTCCGGAGCATAAGATTTATGCCTTAGACATCGCTACGGGCAAAGAGAAGTGGAGTACCCCTTTGGGGTGGTCTGCCGGTTATGGCTTCACCTCCTCTCCGGCCTTGGCGGGGGATTTACTGGTTGTGGGTTCTCCTCAAAAAGAGGCGAAGGGCCCCCGTAAAGGTTATCTCTATGTTTTGAATACGGAAACAGGCAAAATTCTCTGGCAAACCGAGCTGAGTGATTGGGTGCTCTCTTCTCCCGCGATTGCAGAGGGAAAGGTCTTTGTTGCCAGCATTGACGGGACTCTCTATTGCTTTGGTTCCTCCGAAGGGGCCAAGCCTGCCTCAATTCAGACGAAATCCCCTCAAAAGAAATCTGTGCGCAAGTCTAAAACCAAAGCTGGAACGCCCCCTTCGCGCCGAGGGAGGGAAAGATAAAGGATGCTCCTTAAGGGGGCAACTCCTAACCCTCCTTAAGGGTGCGCCCTCTAGGATCTCCTATTAACAGAAGATGACGCGGGTTTTAGCCTGCGACTGCCGAAAGCTCTACCGGGACCCCTTTTCAATGAGGATGTCAGGCGCAAAGGTTTGCCCCTACTGTTTCTAGAAGGGAGGAAAACCTTGAAAGGTTTAAGCGTACTTCTTGTAGGGCTTTTCTTTTTCACCCCTTTCTATGGAGGAGCAGAGGTGATCGAGCATCGAGGAACGGTCTTTTATATATCTCCTCAGGGGAACGACGCTTGGTCTGGTCGCTTTCCTGAGCCGGAAGAGGGTCAGAAGGATGGCCCTTTTGCTACTCTTGAAGCTGCTCGGGATGCTATCCGTCAGCTGAAGAGAGAGAAGAGATTGCGCTATCCGGTGACGGTGTATCTTCGGGGAGGGATCTATTTCTTGAAACGACCTATTGTCTTTGGGCCGGAGGATTCTGGAACCAAAAAGTATCCTATTCGTTACCTTGCTTACCCTGGAGAGACACCCGTAGTGAGTGGTGGAAGGCTTCTCCAAGGTTGGAAGCGGGGAGAAGGCAAACTCTGGGTTTTAACCATCCCTGAGGTAAAGGAGGGGAAGGAATACTACCGCCAGCTTTTTGTGAATGGGGAGAGACGGACTCGAGCCCGAATTCCGAACAAAGGCTTCTATCGGATGGAAGGAGAGATTTCCACGGAGGACCCCGCCCAATTCCAATTTCGCCCCGGGGATATTAAAAAGGAATGGGCCGAACGAGGGGATGTGGAAATTGTGGGTTTAGCCAAGTGGGCTGAGTTTCGCCATTGGCTTCGGAAAGTGGAAGAAGAGACTCATACCGCTACCCTCTCCGGAAAGATCCATTCCTGGATTCGGGAGCCTAATGAACGGTACTGGATTGAGAACGTTTTTGAAGGGTTGAATTCCCCAGGAGAATGGTATCTCGATCGGCGGACAGGTCTCCTCTACTACTGGCCTTTGCCTCAGGAGGATATGGAAAAAGCCGAGGTAATCGTTCCTCGTTTACCACAACTCGTCATCTTTGAAGGAGACTTTGAGAGGAAGAAACCCGTTCAATACATTACCCTGAAGGGTTTAACCTTTTCTCATACCGATTGGACGCTCCCCGAGGGGGGATATGCGGACGTACAAGCTGCTTTTGACATTCCAGCGGCGATCCAAGCCAAGGGAGCGGTTTCTCTGCGTATAGAGGGCTGCACTTTTATCCATTTAGGCAATTATGCGGTGGAATTCTCCCGGGGCTGTCGGTACAATCGGATTGATGGGAATGAGATGACAGACTTAGGAGCTGGGGGAGTGAAAATCGGGGAACCCCAAATTCGTTCTGAAGATTTTGATTTGACCTTTGGGAATCAAGTAGTTAATAACCATATCTACAATATAGGGATTGTTTATCCTGCCGCGGTAGGAGTTTGGGTAGGGCAGAGTAGCGAGAATCGCATTGCTCATAATCATATCCACGATACCTACTATACTGGGATTTCTGTTGGTTGGACTTGGGGTTATGGACCTACCAACGCCAAGGGGAACATCATTGAGTATAATCACGTTCATCATATTGGGCGGGGCCTGCTGAGTGATATGGGAGCGGTTTACACTTTAGGGGTTCAACCGGGCACTGTGATTCGTAACAACCTTTTTCACGATATCAATGCTTATGACTACGGAGGTTGGGGGATCTATCCCGATGAAGGGAGTAGCCACCTTCTTATTGAGAAGAACATCGTTTACAACACCAAAACGGGAGGCTTCCATCAGCATTATGGCCGAGAAAATATTGTGCGTAACAATATTTTTGCCCTAGCCAAGACCGGGCAGATTATTCGCACTCGTTCGGAGCCTCATCTGAGCTTCATCTTTGAGAGGAATATTGTTTATTGGAAGGAGGGACCTTTATTAGGGGGCAATTGGGAGGGTGATCAGTATCGCTTGGATTATAACTTGTATTTTAACGCCAGCGGTGTTCCTATCCGTTTTGGGCAATGGTCTTTTGAGGAGTGGCAAGCCCGAGGCCAGGATATCCACTCGCTGATAGCCGATCCGTTGTTCCTTGCCCCTGAGGAGGGAGATTTTCGCTTGAAGAGGAATTCTCCGGCTTTTAAGTTAGGTTTTCAGCCTATTGATGTAAGCCGAGTTGGCCCCCGAAAGAAAGTTTCAACACCACTATAGTACGATTAAAACTTATTGGGAAAAGTTAAGCCTCCTTGACCCAAACTTGGCCTTCTTCTAACTTAACTAGATATCGCCGGAGGGGTTGGGGAGGAGGGCCAGCTACTACTCTTCCCTCGCTGTCGTATTGGCCCCCGTGGCAGGGGCAGAGGAACCTCTGTTTCTGGCGGTCCCACGCCACCCGACATCCTGCGTGGGTGCAGGTAGAAGAGAAGACTATCACCTGTTGCCCCAAGCGCTTGACCCAGAGGGCCTCCTTGTGGGCACTTTCCATCCAGCCGTCCTTTCGGGAGCTTTGAAGCTCCGCAGAGGTGATTTCTCCCTCAGGAAACTGTTCTATCTCCCCGATGGCTCTCCACTCGGAAGGAGGTTTCCGCCGAAGGGCGGGGGAGAGAATGGACCCAAGCAGGGGGATTGCCATCCCTAGGGTAAGTAAGCTTGAAAGAAGAAGAGTGGCTTTTTCAAGGAAGCGCCGGCGACTGTTATTCACCCAGCTCCTCTCCGAATACTCCTGGGGAGATAAGCCGGGGGTTGGAGATAGGGGAGACCACTGGTATTTCGGGCGTTGTTTTCTCATTGTTTTTGACCTCTCAAACTCATCAGGTAGGTGGTTAAAGCCTGCAGATCCTCCTTGGGCATTGGGTAGGCAGGCATAAGAGTGTTAGGATTATGCTTCCGGGGTTGGGTGATTTGCACTTCCAGCCAGTTTCGGGATCGTCTCAGCCCGACATCATCTAGGGGTGGGCCTACTTGTCCTCCGGAGCCGCCGATACTGTGGCAATTAGCACATCCCTTCTCGGCGTAGATCTGTTTTCCCCGAGCCACCAAGGCCGGTGGCAGGGTTGTAATCTCAGGGGTAGATTCCCCCTGGGGTTGGGGAGGCCTCGTAGCCATTGCGATAGCGGTTAAGACTACAATGCTTGTGAATACTAAGAGAGTCAGGCTAGTAACCACCGGGCGTCGCAAAGGATGGCGTTCCGACCCTCGGTCTAGCCAGGGGAGGAGGAATAAGGCGGTGAAGAGCACGCCAGGAATCACAAAGACTCCCACAAACTCCAGAGGCCCCGGAAGGTATTTAAGCAGTTGATAGAGGGAGAGGAAGTACCACTCCGGTCGAGGGATGTAAGAGGAGTCTGTGGGATTCGCTATGGGTTCTAGACCTGCAGGGCGGTTTAGAGCTAGGATAACAAGAAAACCGATAACTGCTCCGGCGACCACCACATCTCGGAACACCTGGTAAGGATAGAAGCTCTCTCCCTCTCCCGGTTGAGGAGTCCAGGGGCCTGCGGTTCCAAGTTTACGAATCAGAAAAAGGTGGAGGCTGATAAGGGTAACCAAGAGGATAGGGAGGAGCATCGTGTGTACAGCGTAGAAGCGAGTAAGAGTTAAAGCGCCAACGGTCTCCCCTCCGCGGACCACCCTGAGGAGAAAGGGGCCAATGAGGGGTACTGTTCGAGTAAACTCAGTGCCCACCACGGTTGCCCAGTAGGCTTTTTGGTCCCAGGGGAGGAGGTAACCGGTAAAAGCGAATCCCATCACAGTGAGGAACAAGCAAACGCCGATGACCCAAGTTAGCTCCCGAGGTCGTTTGTAGGCTCCCCACAGGAGCACTCTTAGGAGGTGAAGGGTAATGGCTATGACTACCCCACTGGCGGTGTAGTGATGAAGGCTTCGAAGGAAGCGGCCGAAAAGAACTTCCCTTTGAAGGAATTGAACACTGTCGTAGGCGTGATCCGGGGTGGGAGCATAGTAGAGGGCCAAAACGAATCCTGTGGCCATTTGGAGAAGGAGCAGGGAGAGAGTCAAGCTCCCCAGGCTAAAAGCCCAGCCAACACCCTTGGGGAGCGGTTTGTAAAGTTCTTCTTTGGCTAAAGTAATCAGGCCGGAGCGTTCATCAATCCACTGAACAATTTGCCGAAGCATTAGGACAGCTCAATCTCGATGAGTTTCAATACCACCGGGGTGCGATTAAAAATATGCCAGTATTAGTGACAATGTGATGATCGAAAAGGTTCCAATACCACCGGGGTGCGATTAAAAAAACAGGTAAAACAAAAAAAGTGGAGGCGAGGAGATTCGAACTCCCGACCTCTTCCGTGCAAGGGAAGCGCTCTCCCAACTGAGCTACGCCCCCACGTCCGTTTTCTAATTCTAGCAGAAAGGCCAGCCTGTAGTCAAGGGATTTGACACCAAGCCCGACAGCTTCTTCTGGGGAAGCAGGTTGCGGGCATTAGTCCAACCCGAGGGGCTTAGAAGTTGGAGAGTCGCCGCCGAGGCCACCGAGCCGAAGAGTCTAAAGCGGAGCGAATCATCAAAAATTCTCCCAAATTATCTGAAGTGAGGATACCTACTAACCTTCCCTGGCTTAACACAGGCAGAGAGGGGCAGTCGCACTCTTGAAGCCTTTGGATAGCTTTCTCCAACATCTCCTCCGCTTCCGCAGTGACAAAGTTTCGTCTCATAAAAGAGGAGACCTTTTCACCTAAACCTCCTGTTGCTAGAGCACGTAAGAGATCCTCTCGGGTGAGGACTCCCACGACCCGGTTGTCCTCGACAACCGGGAAGTCTTGCTGGAATCCACTGAGTAAGTATTCAATCGCCCGGCTGATAGAATCCTCGGGAGAGAGGCTTCGGAAATCTGTAATCATAGCCAAGCGGGTAGGAATCCCCCAGAGGGCGTTTCGGATCTGCACCAGGGAGGCCTCTTCCGCGGCAGCCATCCAAACGAAAAGGGCGATAAAAAGTAGGAAGGGGTTATAAAGCAAGCCTAAAAATCCGAATACAAAGGCCATTCCTTGCCCGATGTTCGCTGCAATGTGCGTCGCTCGTACATAATCCATTCGAAAGGCGAGGAAGGCCCGAAGGACTCGACCCCCATCCATAGGGAAAGCAGGAAGTAGATTGAAGAAGATGAGGCTGAGGTTGACCCACATTAAGTCATTAAGGAAGTGGGAACCACTCCAATCCAGGTGGTAGGGTTGGAGAAGTCCTTCTGTTGTTCGGAGAAAGAGGTAGAGGGCTACTGCGATGACTGCGTTAACGGCGGGTCCAGCAAAGGCCACGAGGAGTTCTTCCATAGGGTTATCGGGCATTCGCTCCAGCCGGGCCACTCCTCCGATGGGGAGCAAAATGATGTCTCGGGTCCGAATACCAAAACGACGGGCGGTTAAAGCGTGACCCAGTTCATGGAGGACGACACACCCAAAGAGAGCAATGATGAACAGAATCCCCCGAAAGGCGGAGGTAAGGTCCCCGGTGATGAGAAAACGATGAGTTCCTACCCATAAGAGGAGGATTAAAAAGGTGGCGTGAACGTAGACCCCTATTCCGGAAAGGGTACCGATTTTCCAGGCCCACTTCATTTTTTCTCCGCCTCCTTATCACCGGTTTAAGTTTACCCGATTTTCTCCTCTCTTGTCCCCTGAAAGAGAGAGGGGAATAACCCTATAATTCTTTTGCAGGCTCACGGAAGGAAGAAGGAGAGTTTTTGTCGAAAATAGAAATATCACTCCTTGAGATTAGGGTCTTCGCTGGCAGGGAGATATGCGTTGTTTTAAGCCTGCGTTGGGTCTGGTAGCTGCGGGAGTTTGCCCCGTCCCTGCCAAAATCAGCGCACCCTAAAGGGTGCGGCTAGCGAGCTTGGTGGAAGGGGTTGGATTTTGGTAGTTTGCTTCTACCCTAGTCCTCTCCATCCGTGGAGAGGACTAGGGTAGAAGTAGTCACAGGCTTTAACCTGCGTAAAATCTACTTTAAGCCAGTACCAGAGTTTTCGACCTGGAGAGGAAAGAAAGAATGTCTGAACAAAACTCCCATCCCAACAATATGACTCACCAGCCTCCCCTCCCGGAGGTTCCGTGGAATAACGATGAAACCGAGGAGGTTGAACCCGAAACCACTTTGCTCCCCTATGCCATTTTGGTCACTCATCGCTGTGTGATATGTCAAAAACCTTTTCAATTTCATACGATGAAGGTGAAGGGATGGCCCCTTCATTGCCCTGAATGCTATATCCATATATGGCAAGCCTGGCATCCTGGCAGAAAGCCTCCGGGAGATAAGGTAACTTATTGCTTGCTTTGCGCTGACCCCATTTTTTTCAAAGAAGTGCCTCCTGAACTTTGTAAAGAGTGCGCGAAGTCCCTCCATCGCCCCTCTTTAAAATCGCCTCAAAATGGCGAAGGGCCTAAGTAACACTGGCGTAGACGTTTCTCGGCTTATCCGCAGATAGGAAGGCTGAGTGATCAATCCCTTGAAGTTCGGTATGATAGAGATGATAACGAGTCAGCCAACCCGCTTAAAGTGGGTTTAAGGAGGCTTGGGATGATGGTTTTGCCTCTCCGGGAAGTCGCCTTGGTGGTCGCTCCTCAAGACAATCTCGCTGTGGCCCGTAAACCGATAGAGGCGGGTACAGTGCTCTCTTTTGACCACCAGCTCTTAACGATAAAGGAACGGGTCTTCCCTAAACATAAATTTTTATTAAAGCCAGTTCAGCAAGGGGAGCCCTTGCTAATGTACGGTGAAGTGGTAGGGTTATCTACCCGGAATTTGGAACCGGGGGAAGTGCTTCATAAACAGGATTTACTCGCTGAAGGAGTTCATCGGCGCGAACCCCGTCTTGCCTCTCGGAGGATCTCTCTTAATCCTCCCCATCCTATGCCTTATTTTCAGGGGATTGACCGAGGGCCGGCTGGGGTTGGTACGCGCAACCACCTTCTCTTATGTTACACGGTTCCCTGTGCTCGCATTGTTACAGAAAAAATTGCTATGGCTTGCCGATTGGCCTACGGTTACGAGGTCGTTAGTCGATACCTTCTCCGAGCTCAGTCTAAACTGAGAAAACCCCAGCCCTCTTTTGAAGCCTCCCGTCCTTTCCCCGGGGTGGATAGCATTGTGGTCCTCCACCATGAGGGAGGATGTGGGATGCCTGATTATGGAGATGTAGATACCCTAATGCAGTGGATCGCCCACTACATCCGGAACCCCAACGTGGGAGGAGCCTTGGTATTAGGCTTGGGTTGTGAAAAAACCACCTTAAATCGTTTGGAGAAAGAATACCTTGAGCCTATTCGAGAGCATCTGCAAAAGCCTATCCGCCTGCTGAATCATCAGACGATAGGGGCTGAATCGGCTATTGTGGAGGCCGGTATTGACGCGGTTTACGAAATCTTAACCCAAATAAACCGGGTAGAACGCAAACCTTTCCCCCTTTCGGCCTTAGTTTTAGGAACCAAGTGCGGTGGTTCTGATGGTTTTTCGGGTCTTTCCGCCAACCCCGCTTTAGGTGTTGTAAGTGATTGGATTGTGTCTGCCGGAGGTGCGGTTCTCCTTCCAGAGGTTCCTGAGATGTTCGGTGCGGAGCAGATCCTTGCAGAGCGGGCGATTTCCGAGGAAGTGGGAAAGCAAGTGTTGGCTTTGGTGGATCGTTATCGGGAGTACGCTGGCCGGATCGGAGTTTCCCTCAACGAAAACCCCTCCTTAGGGAATATTGAGGACGGTCTCCTCTCTATTCAGATGAAATCCTTGGGAGCTATCCGTAAAGCGGGAAATGCCCCTGTGGCCGGGGTTTTGGAGTATGCCCAGTGGGTACCGGGTCCTGGCCTTTACCTCCTGGATACCCCGGGTTATGATGTGATCAGCACCTCAGCCCTTCCCGCTAGCGGAGCTACGATTGGCGTCTTTACCACAGGGTTGGGGACTCCCTTTGGCAATCCGATTATGCCGGTGGTTAAAGTTTCTACCAATAGCACCCTTGCCCGGCGAATGCCAGATGTCATTGACTTCGACGCGGGGACGATTATCGAGGGTAAGGAGACGATTGAAGAGGTAGGGAAACGCCTTCTCCAATTGATTTTGGAGGTGGCTTCTGGAGAGCTCACTAAGAATGAGCTTTCGGAACACCGGGAATCGGCCTTCTGGCAGAGACAGGTTAATTTGTAGGGATAAGGAGTGGGCGATGATTGACGCTCATTTGCATATTCATCATCTGGGGCGAACGGTGGAACAAACTCTTGCTCACCTAGAGGGCTTAGGGGTAGACCAAGCGGTTCTCCTCCCGATTGAAGACCCGGATGGAGGGGTGGATTTTCCCACGGATTTGGCTCTTGAGGCCAGCAGGCTTTACCCGGGGCGTTTCCTCCCTTTTTGCCAGGTAGACGTTCGGCGAGAAGATGCCCTCAAAAGAGTAGAAGCCTATGCCCGGGCCGGTTGTTGGGGCTATGGGGAACAAAAGCAGAGGATTCCTCTGGATGACCCTCGTTTGGACCGGATCCTTGCCTTCTGTAACGAGGTAGGTTGGCCAGTTACTTTTCACTTTGAAGAGGGGCCTCAGGGGTTTAATCAGGGTTTTCCTTATCTCGAGAAGATTTTGAAGCGTTACCCCCGTTTGAAGGTTATCGGCCATGCCCAAAGTTTTTGGGCCCATATCAGCGCGGAGGTTCCTCCTCCTGAAGTAACTCTCTATCCCTCTGGGCCAGTGGTTCCCGGTGGGCTGACTGACCGTTGGCTTAGTGATTACCCTAATCTTTATGCCGACCTCTCCGCGGGATCAGGATACAATGCTTTGGCCCGGGACGAGGAGTTTGCCATCGGCTTTTTGCATCGCCATCGCTACAAACTTCTCTGGGCGACGGATTGCCCCTGTACCGACGGGAAAGGAGGAGGATGGCCTCAAGGTTATTGCTTTGGTCAACGTACCTTGGCTCTCCTTCGCAAGTTGGTCCCGGATCAAAAGATTCTGGAAGATATTCTCCACCAAAATGCTGAGAGGATCCTTTTGAACGTCCCAGCTTCCTAGCCGGCTCCCCTGTTTTCAGCCCCTTGTAGGAGTAAGTTTAATTTCTGTTCCAGAAAGGGAGAAGCCCTTTCTCCCTAGTATGAGCTTGCTTAGGTTTCACCGTTGCCCTTCTCTCTCGGCTGTGCCATAATTCTCTTGGTTAATCTGTTACCAGGAGGTTTTTCGATGCAAGTAGGAATCTTGACTTCTCCTTTTGGAAGAGAGGATTTGGATTTTGTTATTCGTTTCGCCTCGGAAAATGGTTTTGATGCTTTGGAGGTGAGTGCGACTCCCGGCAGCCGGCACATTGACCCCCAAACCCTTACGGAAGCGGAGGCGAGTCAGATCCGCAAGAAGGTGGAAGAGGCCAAGCTAGTGATCTCTGGTCTCGCCGCTTATATGAATGTAACGGATCCCGATCCTACAAAAAGAGAGAACGTTCTTAACCATCTTCGCAAAACCGTTGACGCAGCCGCTATGCTGGGGGTAGGGGTCGTTTGTACGATGGCGGGAATGCCTCTCCCCGGCAAAAGTCGGATGCAGACGATTGAGGAGGAGTGTACCAAGGTCTTCCCACCTTTGCTGGATTACGCGGAGAGGAAGGGTGTAAAAATCGCTTTAGAGAACTGGACCGCCACCAATATTATGCATCTCGGTCATTGGGAACGGTTATTTGAGTTGATCCCTCATCCTCATTTTGGCCTCAATTTTGATCCCTCTCATTTGCTCTGGCAAGGTATTGACTATCTAGCAGCGGTAGACCGTTTTAAGGACAGGATTTTCCACACCCACGCTAAGGATACAGAGATCAACGAGCATCGCCTCCGCTGGTATGGTAATCAGGAGGGGGGATGGTGGCGGTATGTGATTCCCGGTTTTGGCCGGATCCGATGGGGAGAATATATCGCTACCCTGCGGAGGAATGGTTACAACGGTGTGCTTTCCATTGAACATGAAGACAGCGCCCTTGGGAGGGAAGAAGGCTTTATCAAAGGGCTTCATTATCTTAGATTGTTTGCCTAGTAAGGCGACCTCAAGAGTTCCTCCAACAGAGGATCGGAAGTTTTGGTTTGACGGTGTTGAGCAAATGGTGGAGAATCTGCTTGGTTCTTCTTCTCCTTTCAGCTCAGCCAGCACCGGAGCCTCGCTGTGAAGGAGTGAGAGGGTGATGCTGAAAAGATTAAGCCCAGAAGGCGGGGAGTGATTTCAAAGTTGGCGGGGGCAAGTTCGCCACAGAAAGCTCCTCTACCGATTAGGGTGCCGGTTAGAGTATCGGTTTTTACTCTTTTAGGGATCTTGCTCTTCTTCTATTTCTTGCTTGGGTTAGGCTACCTTCTCCTCATTCCGCCTTGGTATGGGGCGGATGAATTGGCTCATTATGGCTATGTGCGTCATCTCGCAGAAGGGAGAGGGATTCCCCTTCTTGGCCGAGCGGAATACCCTGGAGGCCCCTCCTATGAGGCCCACCAGCCTCCCCTCTATTATGGCTTACTCGTACCTTTTTACCTTCTCTCTCGTTCGCTACCCGAGGTTTTTCGGGCCTACTTTCTAAGGAGTCTCTCTCTTCTTTTAGGAGGGCTAACCCTTGTCATTACTTTCTTCCTGATCCGTGATCTTTGCCCCCAAACGCCGGGAAAGGCCCTCTACTCGGTGACTCTTTGTGGACTTCCCGCGGTGGTTTCTCTTTTTGCCTCAGTAAATAATGATGCTTTGATTCTCCTCCTCTCTGCTTTGGGGCTGTGGCTTAACGCCCGGCTTTTCCACCAGGGGGTTAGCTGGGGGAGGGTTTTGGGGCTTGGCCTTGTTTCGGGATTGGCTGTGTGGGCGAAGATGAGCGGATTGAGCTTAGTGTTAGTGAGCCTCTTCTCCCTACTTCTTGCCGGGGGGAAGGGAGCGGGGTCAAAGACAGCTTTAGGGCGGGGAGGGGGGATTTTTGTAGGGGTGTATCTGATTGTCACCCTTCTGATCTGTGGCCCTTGGTTGATAAGGAATTACAGGGTTTATGGAGATCCTTTGGCAGCTCGGCAGATAGAGAGTTTTTTCCTCCAACGGGGCACTCCTACTCCAGAGTACTTTTATCAGAGAATGGGGTTCTCTCCAGAGGCCTATTGGCTGTTTGTGGGTCAGTGGTTTGCTCGGAGTTTTGTCGGTGCTTTTCCTGGTAGAGGAAATCACTTTATCTTTTTGCCCCCCTCCCTTTACGGACTTTTCTGGCTGTTGTGGATTCTTTCGGCTTTGAGGGGTTTACTCAAGGTTTTTTCCCAGCCTCAACGGAAGAGAGGAGTTCTCGAGAGTCCCCTTACTCCTCTTGGGCTGATCTTTCTCCTGATTACGGCAGGGTATATCCGCTTGAACAGCCAGGTTTTTTGGGCGCAGGCCCGGTATCTTTTCCCTGCTCTCCCCTTTTTCTGTTATCTATGGGGAGGTTTAGTGGACTTTCCTCCTCTCCCCCGAAAGTTCCTCCTAAGTTTAGGTTTAGCCCTTCTGATTCTTGCCAATGGAATCGCTTGGGTGCGATTAGCTCAATATCCCTGGTGGGTAGGGAGAAGTTGAAGTAAAACGGGCCCAAACCGGTTTGCTCTCCCAATATCCCTGGTGAGAAGGAGAAGTTAGGGTGTGGTCTTCTCGGCCTTCTGAACCGCTCGGGGGTTAAACTCTCCGTTGAGGATAGCAATGGCCCGCTCGAGCTGAGGGTCTCGGTTGGCCTTAATATCTTTTTCGGTGAGCTCCACCCGGACATCCGGGGCGATGCCCTTTTGGTTAATGTCTATCCCTGCGGGAGTATAATAGCGGTGAGTGGTGACTAATACTGCGGAACCGTCTATGGGAATAGGGGTGATGGTCTGAACCAATCCTTTGCCCCAAGTATCCGTTCCGACGATGATTCCACTTTTAGTATCTTTAATCGCTCCGGCCACTATTTCTGAAGCACTGGCACTAAGCTTATTGACTAAAACCACTAAAGGGACTGGGGGATCCAGGCGTTTTCGAGGGTCTGCGTTGAAGATTTTACGCTTGCCTCCCCTTTCTTGAACAATGACAACGGGTCCTTCGGGAATAAATCGGCTGGCAACAGCAACCGCTTCGGATAACAGGCCTCCAGGGTTATTCCGCAGATCGAGGATAAGGGCCTTCATTCCCTTTTTCTTCATCTCCTCCAAGGCTTTTCCCAACTCCTCATCAGCCAATTGGTTGAAAGAGGTGAGCTCAATGCGTGCAATTCCCCCTTTGAGCATCGTTGCCTTGACGGTTTCCAGCTTGATAATATCCCGAACCAGAGTGAAGGTAAGGGGTTTGGCTACGCCACTTCGCTGAATTTCCAAGACGACCCGGGTGCCCCGGGGGCCTCGGATCATATCTACCGTTTGAAAAATGGAGAGGCCGGATACTGGTTTCCCGTTCACTTTCAGGATGACATCTCCTGGCTTGAGCTTTGCTCGCTGGGCGGGAGTGTTTTCTAAGACCCTTTTGATGACGACTTTGCCCTTTGTCTTTTCCAGCTGGGCTCCGATGCCTCCGAATTCCCCTTGGTTATCTTCCAGCATCCGGTGGTACTCATCCGGTTCCAGAAAGCGGGTGTATCGGTCGTTCAGGGAGGCTAGCATTCCCCGGATGGCAGAGTAGGTTAGCTCCCGGCTACTTTTAATAGGTCCATAGTACAGGGCTTTGAGCTGCTCTAGGGTCTGGAAATAAGTTTCTACGGGCGGGAGGGTGCGGGTTTCTCCCTTCTCGATAGGGATTGTTTTAGGAGCTTCTTCCTCGGGGAGAGGGGGAAGGGAGGCTAAAGTGAAGGAGGAGGGAGAGAGGTAGAGAACTTTCGGTGGTTCAGGCGGTGTTAACCCGAATCCTAATCCCAAGGCGACGAGGCTGACCAGCAGATAACCGATTATCAGAAGAGTCTTTCCCCGCATTATCCCGCTCCTATTTTGTGATGAGGTGGATGTTTCAATACCATTGGGGCGCGATTAAAACTTTGGGCTAAGGAGAGCCCTTTTCTCAGGATCGCTTCTGGAGGGCCTTCCACAATAACATTAGGGCTAATGCCTTTATTGTTGTAATCTCGGTGGGATCGAGTATAAAACTTCCCCGCGGTGAGTTGCAGGGCACTGCCATCGGGAAGAGGCAGGAGGATTTGCTCTAAGCCGTCTCCAAAAGTAGATTGGCCAACCAGCCGGGCTTTATGGCCTTCTTGTAAAGCACTGGCAAAAAACTCGGCAACTCCTAGCGTCGAGCGATCGGTAAGTACCACTACGGGAAGGGTCCAAATAGGGGAAGTTGAGGGCTGAAGAGGACGGCTGGCACCTTTTTTACGCTCCAAATATCCCACAGGCCCTCTTACAAAGAGACCAGCGGATTCCACAGCTTCCTTAAGCAGACCCCCTACATTATTCCGAAGGTCAACTACCAAGGACCGCACTTTCCGCTCCTTTAAGGCTAGAAGTGCTTCTCGCAGCTGATGGCTGGAATTCTTAAAGAATCCCTTGAGCTGAAGGTATCCGATATTTCGGTCCAAAACTTTATATTCTAGGGGCGAGGTTTCAAAAGGACCTGTTTGAACGGTGACTTCGAGGGGTTTGGCTCCAGGATTTCTTTTTACAGTGAGCTTCAGGGTATTGCCGTCTTTACTAAGGAGGTCTATCGCTTCCTGAAAGTTCATTAGGGGTTCGGGATTATTCGGGTTTCCTTCTTGGTCCAGGGGCAGGAGTTCCCGAAGGCTTTCCCGCTCAAAATTTTCCACGGAGACATCGTTAGGAATGTCAAAGAAATACCGGCCGTTGATCTGAGAGATCACGTCTCCTGCTTTTAAGCCGGCTTTATCGGCAATCCCTCCGGGTACAACGGAGACGATGGTCAGTTTATAATAGACGATCTCCTTAAACTTGGAGCGTTGGGGCAGAACAATAGCGTTTAACCCGTGGAATTTCCCCTCCTCAGCTTCTTGGACGAAACGGTGCTCCTCGGGCCGGAGGAATCGGCTATAGGGGTCGTTGAGGGCTTCCACCATCCCTTGCAAGGCGCCGTAAGTCAGCTTGACCTGGTCTTTGTCAGTAATCTGGTCTACATAGTCCCTTTTTAAGGTTTCCAAGACGGTTTGGAAGACTTCCATCGGCTCCAGGCTATTCTCGGAGTCTGAAGAGCTCACCGCCCGAGCCAAGATGATGTGTTGGGATTTGGAGGCTCCCCATTGGTGGCGGAGGAAGCCTCCTGTAAGGAAAAAGAGGGCGAATAAAACCACACCGGGGATCAGCCATCGAAGCCATACCTTTTGCATGGTTAATGGTATCTCCTTAACATTTGTAGCCTTCCTAAAGATAAGACTAAAAAGGATTAACCGGTGTTCCCTGGAGGCGCTTTTCAAAATGGAGGTGGGGGCCTGTGCTCAGGCCGGTAGAGCCAACTCCTCCAATTAATTCTCCCTGGGAGACGGTTTGTCCTGGTGACACACTGATCGAGGAGAGATGTCCGTAAAGGGTGGAAACTCCTCCTCCGTGGTCAATAATCACTGCGTTACCATAAGCTCCCAGCCACCCGGCGTGGACTACAACTCCCTCAGCGGCTGCATATACAGGGGTACCGATGGGGGCTGCGATATCCACACCGGTGTGGAGCTTATAGCGTCTTAAGATGGGATGAAAACGAGGACCAAACCCTGAGGTAATGCGACCGGTCACTGGTAAAGAGAGGTGACCGGAGAAGGGGTGAAGGGCTCGTTGACGGCCCTCTGGCGTGGTAGCCAGGCGCTCTAAGAAAAGGCGCACTTGCTCGGAAGCCCGCTCCTGTTCTTCTAATTCTCTTTCTAGTCGCCTCCGTTCCGCCTCAATCTCTTGGAGCAGATGGCGTTGCTCCATTGCTTGGTCTCTAAGCTCCGACCACCGCTGATCTAACTCCCGGGAGAGCTCTTCTTGCTCCTCCTTGACCTGCTCCAGCCTTTGACGTTGTTGTTCGATCCGGGCCTTCTCTTTTAGGATATTTTTTACAATAATGACCTCTCCCTTAAGGACCTCGTTAATAAACCGCCGGCGATCCAGGAAGTCCCAGTAGTCAGTGGCTCCAAGGAGTACGCTTAGAAAGTCCACTTCTCCGTGGCGGTCTAAAACAACGATCCGGTGAGCCAAGAGATCATACTGTTCTTTGAGCCGTTGTTCAGAGCGGGCAATATCTTCTTGGATCGCTTGGATCTCCTGGTTGGTTTGTTCTAGGCGGTGACGAACCAGGCGGATCCGGCTTTCAGTAGCTTGAATACGATCTCGGATCTGCTCTAGGGCTTCTATCGCTTCTTGTTCTTCCAGTTTGGTTTGGCGCAATTGTATCCGGGTAAAGGCCATACTTCGGTATAGGGCGGAGAGGCGTGCCCGCATCCCCATTCGGTCTGTCGCACCGGTGCGCCCGTAAATCGAGGTGTAGGAAAAAGCCACCAGGATCCACCCTAATGCTCCGAGAAAAACTTTGCGACTTAGCCCGGAACTGATACCTCTCTTCACTCTTGCATACCCCTCAGAAAGCGGTGGAGAGAAACCCAGCTACCGGTAACGCCCAGGATTAAGCCGGCTAGAAAGAGGGTAATGCATACCCCTCTAAAGGAGTCGAAGTTGGGAAGGAGAAAGAGAAAAGGTATGGTATTGAGGATAGCGTTCTTTAAGGCGGTTATCAGGAAGCTTAACAAGGCTATAGCGCCGCAGGCTCCAAAGATCCCGTAGAAGACCCCTTCCAGTAGGAAGGGCAGGCGGATGAAGCTATCCGTGGCCCCAACCATCTGCATAATCCAGATTTCTTGCCGGCGGGCGAAGAGGGTGATACGGATCGTATTGCTAATGACAAAGAAGGCGGTTAAAAGGAGAAAAGCAGAGAGGACTAGGCTTGTTACTCGCAAAAAGTGGATGACCTTAAATAAGCGGGTCACTTCTTGGCGGGCTTCACTGACTTCATCCACCTCTGGAAACTTTCGGATTCGGTCGGCAACTGCTGGAAGGGTTTCAGGGTTTTTTACCTTGACGCGCAGGCGATCGGATAGGGGGTTTTTTAACCCACTGAGGTCAAGAAGAGGTTTATAGTCTCTTTGGCGTTGGGCCCAAGCTTCCTCTTTAGTGATCAGACGCACCGACTCCACCTCGGGGAGGGAGCGAATTTTTTGAGCTAATTGGAGCGATTGTTGGCGTGAAAGAGATGTTTTGACATAAACCGCCATCTCTAATTGACCGAGGAGGCGTTGTCCTAAGTTCTGCATTAATAGTAGGAGGATTAAACTCCCTCCCAGGAGGGTAAGGGCCAGAGTAGAGGTCGTCCCAACCGCCAGAGTTAAGAGGCTCTGGCGAGTCAGGTTGGCCAAGGTTTCCTTAAGGATGAAATCAAAGCGAGACAGCATCAAAGTAGGAGCCTTCAGGGATATCGCTCACCAGCCGGCCCTTTTCAAAGGTGAGGACTCTCTTCCGTAGACGGCTCACCATCAGATGATCGTGGGTTGCCACAATCACCGTGGTTCCCTCGTGGGCAATACCACTCAGCAGTTGAATGATCTCCCAAGAGGTGTAGGGGTCCAGATTTCCTGTGGGTTCATCCGCGAGGAGGAGCACCGGTTGGTGGACAAGGGCGCGGGCGATGGAGACCCGCTGTTGTTCTCCACCGGAGAGTTGGGCGGGATAACAATGCCCCTTTCCCAAAAGCCCTACCCATTCCAGGGTTTCGAGGGTGCGTTCTCGAACCTTTTTCCGGGGCATACCGGTTACGTGGAGGGCGAAGGCCACGTTTTCGTAGACAGTACGATTGGGCAGGAGGCGAAAATCTTGGAAGATGACACCGATACGACGGCGCAGGAGGGGAACCTCCCGAGGAGACAAAGCACTGATGTCTCTCCCTTCTACAAAAACCCGCCCCCGAGTGGGTACCGCTTCCCTGTAAAGGAGCTTGAGGAAAGTGGACTTACCTGTGCCCGAAGCCCCGACGATGAAGACGAATTCACCAGTTTGGATATCTACCGAGACGTCGCGGAGAGCGGTAACCCCATTGGGATAAACTACTGATACCCCTTCGGTGCGAACCATAGGAGTAGATAAGTCGTCTTATAAGATGGGATAAGGATCTCGGCGACTTTTAAAAAACCCCAGCTTAGGGAACAATGGATCAACCTTCTCCCACTCACTCGCCTTACTTTAGTATAATAGATACCAGGGAATTTCTGCAAACTTGACGACAGTTTCTGCTACCCTCTATAATCAAACTGCTCCAAGTCATAAGGATTTAATTGAACTATAGGGTGTTGAAAGAGATAAAGCAATAGTATATAGGGACCTAGTTCCTTGGGTGGTTGTCTCTGATAAATTGAAGGCTTACTGCCCGAGAAGGTTAGGCTAGCTCTCAATCTGAATCTCTCCCTTCCTATTATCGGAAGATAAAGACTAGGAGTTCGGAATGGCAACAGTAATCTCCCCAGAACCAGAGATGTGGCGGTTGAAGTATGAGACCTTGAAAGCGGAGTATGACCGTCTTCAGGAGCAACTTCAGAAGCTTCAGAAGGAGAATGAAGAACTCCGCCAACGGGTTGAAAGTGAAACCACCGCTCCCCAACCGGTTACTTCTCCCTCGGAATTTGAGGAGACCCTGAAACGCTTGGTTCAGCGGGTAGCGATGATCCTTCAGGCAGAGAAGTGCATGTTTATGTTGGTGGACCAAGAAACCGGGGAGTTAGTGGCTCGGCCGCCGGCTTATGGCATCGGGGAGCAAGATTTAAACCTGTTACGAGTGCGATCCACAGAAGGGATTTCCGGGCTGGTCTTTCGCACCGGCAAACCGGTAGTAGTGAATGATGTTCTGGGGGACCCCCGAGCCCGGAAGGATCATATGACTCTGTTGAATGTCCGGAACGCCTTGACAGTTCCTTTGGTGATCGAAAAGCGGGATGACGAGAACCGCGTGGTAGACCGGACCACCATCGGGGTACTTCACGTCTTCAACAAGCGATATGGCCCCGGTTTTACGGAGGAGGATGTAAAGCTTCTTCAGGTTTTGGCCCGGAACGCAGCGGCGGTTATTGCCCAAGCCCAACTCTTCTTTGAGGTGGAAGAGCGGGTCAAAGAGGTGGAGGCCACCATCGAGAGTAGCCCCTTCGGGGTGATTATGGTGAATATGCATGGTGGTGTCACCCAGATGAATGCTTCGGCCCGTCGGATGTTGAGAGTGGGCACGGATAGCGTTGGACAACCCTACAATAAGGCCATTCCAAACGAGCAAATTCAAACCGCCATCGAGAAAGCTCTGAAGGAAGGGGAAGAAATTACCGAAGAATTGACGGTGCTTTTCAGCGAAGATGGTCGTCATTCGGAGCACTTCTACCAAATGCAAACCGCTTTGGTGCGCAACGAGGATCAAGAACCCATCGGTGTGTTGGTCGCTTTCAATGATATTACAGAAATCCGACGGGTGGAACGGATGAAGACCGCTTTTGTCTCTACGGTCTCCCACGAACTTCGGACACCGATGACCGCTATCCAGGGGTTTATCCAAACCCTTCTGGATGACCCTGAGGAGGAATATTACGATCGAGAGACCCGGCGGGAGTTTTACTCCATTATTAATACCGAATGTGAGCGATTGAAGCGGATGATTAACAACCTTCTCAATGTCTCGCGCATTGAGCGGGGAGTAGCCCTGGAAATGGACTTCCGTCCCATTGACCTTCCAGCTCTCATTGAGAAGGTGATAGGGTTTCAGGCCTCGTATACGAGCAAACATCAGCTGGTGACCGAAATCCAACCGGACTTTCCTACTATTATTGCGGATGAAGACAAGATTGACCAGGTGTTAACCAACTTGGTGAATAATGCGATTAAATATTCCCCTAATGGTGGGGAGGTGAAAGTGACCGCTACTTATGATGAGGAGCAGAAGATTGTACGAGTAGCGGTTTCCGATCAAGGGCTTGGGATTCCGAAGGAAGCAATGCCCAAGTTATTCCAGAAGTTCCAACGGGTGGATGCGGAAGACCGGAAGTCTATTGCCGGAACAGGAATAGGCCTCTTTTTGGTGAAGGATTTTATTGAGAGGCATGGGGGGAAGATTTGGGTAGAGAGCGAATATGGTAAGGGAAGCACCTTTATATTTACTCTGCCCTATGAACCTCCTGCCTACAAGGAGAAAGAAGCAGCTCCTGTGAGTAAATAAAAAGGTTCGAGAAGAAGGGGAGTGACGGATGCCTAAAATTCTTGTAGTGGATGATCAGGTTCATATTGTTCGATTGGTACAGGTGAACCTGGAGCGCGCGGGTTACCAGGTGGTGACCGCTTACGACGGAGACGAGGCCCTGCAAAAGGTGAAGACAGAGCGGCCCGATCTTGTGGTTTGTGACGTGATGATGCCGAAGAAGGACGGTTTCGAGGTTCTGCGCGAGCTGAAAGCGGACCCTGAGACCCGGGATATTCCGGTGATTATGCTCACCGCAAAGGCTCAGGATGCGGATGTCTTCCGGGGATGGGCCTCGGGTGTAGATTGCTATCTCACCAAACCCTTTAACCCCCAAGAACTCCTGGCTTTTGTAAAACGCGTACTACAAAGTCGAGAGGAAGAAGCGAGTGGAGAATTTGGAGAACGCCGTTACCGTATTGGATAATTCTTTGGATCGTTCAAAAGCTCGCCCTTCGCCTACTGGGTTAGCCCGGTGGATTATAGCGGTAGCTGCAGGAGCGCTGATTACAGGTGCTTTCTTGTATTTCCTCCGAGTTCGGAAGGAGGTCCAACCGGAAGACCCTCTGGGACAGATTGAACAGATGTTGGAACAAGCCCAGGATCTGATTCGGCGTATCGAGGGTCAGTTCGGTTCTCCCTCCCCGGAACCTCATCCTTCCTAAAGAGGTTTTCATCGCCCCATAGTACCCTGGGGATGTTAAAGCTCTTTTCGGGTAAAATAGTAATAGTAAAGGAAAGGCCGATAGTTCATTGACAAGAGCGCCGACCCGGAGTACTCTTAAATTGAATGGAACCCCCGGAATGTGGTGATATTCTTTAAGGAGATTCATCTCGCTTGCCCGTCCCCAAGGGAGGTCTTCCAGCTCGAGAGGTTCCTAGCAAAGTGTAAAGATTATTGTTCACGCATCAGGCCGTTGCCGCAGAAGAGAGTTCAAGAAGCTTTTGTCGGCCCGCTGTTATTCTAACCTTCCCAAAAGAGCGATTCTCCTCCATGATAGCTCAACTAGAGCGGGTTCTTATCCCGGAAGATGAAATTGCCCAACGAGTGCAGGAGCTGGGCCAGCAAATCACCACCGATTATGCAGGAAAAGAACCGATCCTGGTCGGAGTGTTGAGGGGAGCTTTCCTTTTTCTGGCAGACTTGGTGCGGAACCTTCAAATCCCCGTAGTGTTGGACTTTATGGCGGTCGCTAGCTATGGTAGTGGGACCCAAACTACGGGCGTTGTTAAAATCTTGAAGGACTTGGAGGAGGATATTGCGGGCCGAGATGTCATCCTGGTAGAAGATATTATTGATACCGGCCTTTCTCTGCACTATCTTACGGAGATCCTTCAGGCTCGAAAGCCCGCTTCTTTAAAAACCTGTGTCTTGCTAGATAAACCCGGAAGCCGAAGAATTCCTATTCAAGCAGATTATGTCGGTTTCCAGATTCCTAATGTCTTTGTTGTTGGCTATGGATTAGATTACTGCCAGCAGTTTCGCCATCTGCCTTATATCGGAGTGTTAAAAATGCCCTTTTCTCATTCCCTCTTATCCCCTATGACGGAGGACGATACCCGTGAGCATGGATAAAGACGTCGAAATCGCGGAGGTAGAAGACCTTTTGAAAGCGGATTTAACCCAAAAAGGACGAGTAAAAGAGGAGAAGCTTGAGGAGGCTGGCCTTCTTCGGATGGGAGGGGTTTTGGAGATTCTCCCCGAGGGGATGGGTTTTCTGCGCCGGGATAACTATTCCCCCGGCCCCGAAGATATTTATGTCTCTCCCTCCCAAATTAAGCGCTTTGGCTTAATGACCGGGGATACTGTATGGGGTATTGTGCGTCCTCCAAAAGATAATGAGAAATATTTCGGTCTTCTGCGCGTCGAATCAGTTAATGGAGTTCCTCCTGAGGAGGCCAAACGCCGACGCTCCTTTGAACAGTTGACCCCTATCTTCCCCTGTGAGCGGTTAGTGTTGGAGACGGGGCCGGATAATATCGCTGCCCGTTTGATTGACCTGATTGCCCCTATTGGGAAGGGCCAGCGAGGTCTTATTGTGGCCCCAGCAAAGGTGGGGAAAACTACTCTGCTCAAAACTATCGCTAATAGTATTTCCACGAATTACCCTGAGGTGGAAATCATTGTGTTGTTAATAGATGAGCGTCCTGAGGAGGTTACCGATATTCGCCGGTCGGTGAAAGGGCGGGTGATTAGCTCCACTTTTGATGAGCTTCCTGAGAACCATATGCGCGTGGCGGATATGTGCCTCGAGCAGGCAAAGCGTTTGGTAGAATTTGGTAAAGATGTGGTCGTCCTGTTGGATAGCTTGACGCGTCTCTCTCGAGCTTCTAACCTCACGGTGCCTCCGAGTGGAAGAACCCTTTCCGGAGGCTTAGACCCCACTGCTTTATATCGTCCTCGTCGCTTCTTTGGCGCCGGAAGGAATTTTGAAGAAGGGGGAAGTTTAACCATAATCGCAACGATCCTAGTGGATACCGGTAGTCGGATGGATGAGTCCATCTTTGAGGAGTTTAAAGGCACGGGGAATATGGAATTGGTGCTGGATCGAGCCTTGTTCGAACGGCGGATCTTCCCCGCCATCGACATAAAAAGGTCCGGAACTCGCCATGAAGAATTATTATATACGGAGGAGGAATATCGAGGGGTATGGGCCCTCCGAAGAGCTTTGGCTGCTATGGATACTGTAGAAGCTACCGAGCAACTGATCGAACGCTTGAAGAGAACCCGCTCTAATAAAGAGTTCCTCCAGGAGATTGCAGAACGCCTTTAGTTTTCTGATTCAGACGCAGGTAGGTCATTACGAAGGGAGACAAACGATGAGCGAAGAAAAACGCCCTGATGAATTTCCCGAGGAACCCTATCACTTTTCCGAATTCGGGGAAGGCTTTTCCTTTAAACCCGATCCTCAATGGGAAAAATGGTTTGCGGATCGGGCCGGGGAGATGGAGAATCTGAAACCCCGGAAGCTGTATGAGAAAGAAGTCAAAGTGATGGCGGTTTACGAACAGACCAGCATCACAGGTCAGAAGGCTTACTTTGTCCTGCTGAGGGACAACTACAACCGGGAGATTAAGATTTATGTGGGTTACCCCGAAGCTACCTCTATCTCTATGGTCTCGGAAGGGATTAGCTTTGTTCGCCCCTTAACCCACGACCTGCTGAAAAATGTGATTGAGCGACTGGGTTGGAAGATAGAGCGGGTCACGATAGATGACCTTTACAATGATACTTTCTATGCGAAATTGACGCTGGTCAACGATGATCGAATGATCGATATAGATTGTCGGCCGAGTGATGCTATTGCTCTTGCTTTGCGCGCAAAGGCCCCCATCTATGTGGCTGAGGATGTGATTCGGGCAGTGATTGAGGAAACCGAAGAGGGGAAAAAACCACCCGAGTGAGCCGATACATCTGGTGGATCATTGCGGTTGCGCTGATCCTGGGTTACCTCTTTCAAAGCAGTCTGACTTCCTTTTGGGTGAACCTCCTTTGGTTCTCCGAACTGAATTACCGTTCGGTTTATCTTTCCATTCTCCGAACACAGGTTCTTCTTGGCCTCGGTTTTGCCCTTGCCTTCTTCTTCATTGTTTATGCAAACCTTTGGGTGGCCCGCCGTTGGGCGCCCCCTATCCCCCGCTTACTAGATGAATACGGCTTTCGGGAGCGGATGGGCCTCCTGGCCCGGAGGAGCCTAGACCTCCTCCTCCTGGCAGGTTGTATCATCGGTGCCCTCTTTGCGGGTTTGGAAGCCAGTTCCCGCTGGGAGCAGTTTCTGCTTTTCCTTTATGCCCAACCCTTTGGAAAAACGGATCCTATCTTTCATAAAGATATCGGTTTTTATGTCTTTCACTTGCCCATCTGGCGTTATCTTTATTACTGGCTTTTGATTGTACTTCTGCTTGCTCTGACTGCTTCAGCCTTAGTCCACTATTTCGACAAGGCCCTCCAAGTGGTGATGGGAATCCCTCGTTTTGCCCCTCACGTAAAGGTCCATCTCTCCGTCTTATCTGCTCTCCTGCTGGGAGTGATCGCCTGGGGCTACTGGCTTCGCACTTATGGCCTCCTCCAGTCAAGTGCAGGAGTGGTTTTTGGGGCGGGTTATGCGGATATTCACGCTCGTTTGCCGATGCTGAAGATCTTGGCGGGGTTGTCCCTTTTGTGCTCTCTCCTCTTTTTGATCAACCTTCGTCTTCGGGGTTTCCTTCTTCCTCTCGTGGGTTTAGGAGGCTTAGTCTTCGTCTCCTTAGTGGGAGGCACCCTCTACCCTACAGGGGTTCAAAAACTCCGGGTAGCCCCTAATGAAATCTTCTTGGAGTTACCTTATATCGCTTACAACATCCGCTATACCCGAGAAGCTTTCGGCCTTGATCGGAGTCGAGTCGTCCCCTATAGGACAGACCGTCCTTTAACTCGGAGAGAGCTGGATCAGAATGTGGAGGTTTTAGATAATATTCGTTTGTGGGACCACGCCCTTCTTCTGAAATCCTATCGCCAACAGCAAGAATTACGGCCCTACTACTCTTTCTTGGACGTAGATGTGGATCGGTACAACCTGAAAGGGCGTTACCAGCAGGTAATGCTCTCAGCCCGAGAGCTAGATATTACCGCTTTGCGAAATCCCACTTGGCAAGCTCAAAGGATGCAATATACCCACGGCTATGGGTTAGTGATGAGTCCGACTAATGGAGCTACCGAGGATGGTGGACCCATTTTCCTCATCTCCGACATCCCTCCTCAGTATCCTGAAAATCTACCGGTAAAACGGCCAGAGATTTACTATGGAGAAGCCGATAATGGCTACTGTTTAGTGCGAACACGCCAATTAGAGTTCGATTACCCTAAAGGAGCCACCAACGCTTACACTCGCTATTCCGGGACAGGAGGCATTAGTATAGGAAGCTTCCCTCTGCGCTTGCTTTTTGCCCTTTACCTGGGGGATCCCAATTTCCTTCTCAGTAGGGATATTACTTCCGAGAGCCGGGTGATGATTCGCCGAACGGTTATGGAGCGCCTTTGGTTAGTTGCTCCTTTCCTCCTTTGGGACCCCGACCCTTATTTGGTTCTTGCGGATGGTCGGTTGTATTGGATTGTAGATGGGTATACCTACACCGATCAGTATCCCTATTCTCGAAGGTTTTTTGACCGGCGGTGGCAATATAACTATATTCGCAACTCAGTGAAGGCGGTGGTGGATGCTTATAATGGTTCGGTATTTTTCTATGTAGTCGATCCCCAGGATCCGCTTCTTAGGGCTTATCGTTCTGCTTTCCCTCGTTTGTTTCTCCCCTTAGAAAAGATGCCTCCCTCTCTTCGGTCCCATCTTCGCTATCCGGAACACCTTTTCAAAGTGCAGAGTGAAGTATACCGGGAGTATCATATGACGGATCCCCGAGTGTTCTATTTGAAGGAGGACGCTTGGGATATTGCCACCGAGACGGGAAGCACTGGAGAGGAAGCTCCGATGGAGCCTTATTATGTGGTTACCCGGCTACCGGGAGAGGAGCAAGTGGAATTCATTTTAATTCGTCCCTATACCCCCCGGGGAAAACGGAATATGGTTGCTTGGATGGCAGCTCGGTGTGATCCTCAGGTTTATGGTCAGATCATTGTCTTTGAGTTTCCTAAGAGCACCCTCACCGATGGCCCTGCTTTAGTAGAGAATCGAATAAATACCGATCCAGCGATCTCTCGAGAGCGAACTTTATGGGGCCAACAAGGGTCTTCTGTCCTCTTCGGGAATTTGTTGGTGATTCCCGTTGCTCAGTCGGTGATTTTTGTGCAACCCCTCTATCTCGAGGGGGCAGCGAAAATTCCGCAGCTGAAGCGAGTGATCATTGCCTTGGAGACCCCAAAACGGGTTGCTATGGGATCAACTTTACAAGAAACCTTGGAGTTTCTCTTTGGAAGAGGAACCCCTCCAGGAAAGGCTCCTCCTTCACCTCCTCTCCCCTCGATAGCAGGAGTCCCTTCAGAGGTCCGTCAACTTATCCAACAGGCGAACCAACATTGGCAATCCGCTAAGTCTGCTCTGCAGAGGGGGGATTTTGCAAACTACGGTCGGGAGATGGCCGAGGTGGAACGCCTCTTGAATGAGCTCCAACAGCGGGTGGGCCAGTGATGGTGAAGAGGATCTTTAAAAAAATCTGGATCATCGGTTTAGATTGTTTAGAACCCTCTTTAGCTTTTGACCAGTACGCTGAAGTCATGCCTCATTTAACCCATCTTCGGCAAAAGGGTTTTTGGGGTCTCCTCCGAAGCACTGACCCCCCGATTACGGTCCCCGCCTGGATGTGTATGATGACGGGACGTGACCCTGGGGAGTTGGGGATTTATGGCTTCCGAAACCGCAAAAATTATAGTTACGATGGTTTAAGTTTTGCCCACTCTCGTATGGTCCCTTTTCCCAAAGTTTGGGATTACGCCGGCCAGGAAGGAAAGCAAGTGGCGATTTTGGGGGTTCCCCTTACTTATCCTCCCCAGCCTGTTAATGGGGTTCTGGTGACGGACTTTCTTACCCCGAGCAAGGAAGTAGAATATACTTATCCTTCCTCTCTGAAGGCCGAGATCGAGGAGGTGGTGGGGGATTACCTCTTTGATGTCCGAGAGTTCCGGACAGAAAACAAAGAAGATCTGCTCGAGCAGATTTACCGGGTGACGGAGAAGCGGTTTCGTTTAGCCCGTTACCTTTTGCAAACACGCTCTCCTGATTTCTTTATAATGGTTGAGATGGGTCCTGATCGTTTCCACCACGGTTTTTGGAAATTTATAGACCCGAAGCATCCGAAGCATCCGCCGGCCAATCCTTATCAAAAGGCAGGTCGAGATTACTATCACTACTTGGATCAGCAAATTGGTGATCTCCTCTCCCTAGCGGAGGAGGATACCCTTTTTATTGTAGTATCGGACCACGGTGCCCAAAGGATGGAGGGAGGCGTTTGCCTTAATGATTGGTTGATTCAGGAAGGCTATTTAACCTTAAAGACCTCTCTTCGGGAGGTTACCCCATTTCACCCCTCTCTCGTGGATTGGTCTCGCACTCTTGCTTGGGGAGACGGAGGCTACTATGGACGCCTTTTCCTCAACCTTCGGGGGCGTGAGCCAGAGGGTGTTATCCCTCCCCAGGATTACGAAAAAGTTCGTTCGGAGATTGCGGAGAAGCTCTTAGCAATGACTGATGAAAAGGGCAAACCCTTAGGAAACCGGGTTTTTCGCCCTGAAGAAATTTACTCCGAATGTCGCAACGTGCCTCCTGATTTAATGGTTTATTTTGGGAACCTTTACTGGCGTTCCATCGGGAGTGTGGGAAACTCTACCCTTTGGACCCGGGAGAATGATACTGGGCCGGATGATGCGAACCATTCCCTCTATGGACTTTTGGTGATGAGTCACCCCTCTTTCCAAGAGACAGCCTTGGGTCGAGTTTCCCTTTATGATATAGCCCCTACGTTGCTCACTGCGATGGGGCTTGAGGTTCCCAAAGATTTAAAGGGCCACAGTCTTCTTTAAAATCATCTGGAAACCTACTAAGGGGCAAATCCTACCCAGGCTAAGGGAATTACCGATGGAGGGGTTTGGTAGTCGCACCCTTTAGGGTGCATGAAGCTCCTTATTATCCCCTGTTGACGGGGGATGGGGTGCGCAGGCTAAAGCCTGCAGCTGCCGAAATTCTGAACCAGAGGGTGTGGATAGGGAACCAGCTATGATCCGAGCCATTATTTTTGATTTTGATGGTGTAGTGGTAAACAGTGAGCCCGTGCATTTGGCAGCGTTCCGCCGGGTTGCGGAAGAAGAAGGGATGACTCTTACCGATGAGGAGTATGCAGAACGTTATCTGGCTTTAGATGACCGTGGTTGTTTTGAGCAACTTCTTCGTTCTTATGGTAGGCCCGTAGATGTTGTAACAGTTACCTCCTTGGCCCGACGAAAAGCGGAATATTTCCAGCGTTACGCTACCCTTCCGGAGGTTCCCGGAACCCGAGACTTTATCTTAAGAGTTAAAGATAATTTTGTCTTGGCTATTGCTTCAGGGGCTTTACGATCGGAAATTGAAAAACCTTTAGGAGAGATGGGATTGAGGCCCTATTTCTCGGTGATTGTCAGTGCGGAAGATTGCCAAAACTGTAAGCCTCACCCAGAGCCTTACTTGAAAGCGTTGGAGCGGCTGAACGAAGAGGTTGTCCCTCCTTTGAAACCCGGGGAATGCCTCGTCATCGAGGATGCTGTCTACGGGGTTGAAGCGGCTAAGTCGGCAGGGATGAAGTGCATTGCCCTGACTACTAGCTATCCAGCGGGTCGTTTGATCCGAGCGGATCGAGTTGTAAAAAGCTTGAAGGAGGTGACCCTTGAAGAGATTATACAGATGGGGAAGGAGTAACCCGTTTCAATTCCTCTAGAGGACGATCCAAACCCGTTGCAGGGACCACCCGTCTGCAGCAGTTCTTGTTAACCTGATCAGGGTTCTCGTAATTTTTATCCCTGACATAGCAGAATTCTCTGCAGCAGTCCTTGTTAACCTGATCAAGTTGAAGGAACGCCCCGACAGAGCAACTCGAGAAGGAGAGAAAGAATGTTAGCTACTGATTATGTACAGAGTTTTCATCATATTACTCTTCAGGTGAGAAATCTCTCGTTACAAAGGAGAGCCTATCAAGAGGTTCTACGTCTTCCGGTATATCGGCAACCTTCCCTGGAGACCAAGGTAGCTTGGTTTCTCTTTAGTGAAACCTCTTTAGACCAGCTTCATCTGGTAGAAACCGAAACAGTTAAACCCCTTTGGGATAGGATGGAACAAGCTCGAGCCATCGGTTTATTGGTCCCCGATTGGGAAGGCTTTGTAACTCATCTGGTTGCCCATCAGTGGAGGTATTGGGTAGTGGAGGAGGCTTTTCCAGGAGATCCTTCTGTGGTCCGGCGGATTCTCTATTGTGTGGACCCAGAGGGAAACCTCTTAGCTTGTGTCTCTCAGCCACTTCAAGGGGTAGAAGTTCCTCCGATGAAAGCAGGGCGTTGGGTTGCTCGATTAGAATGGGTGCGTATACCCGTCAACCAGCTGGATCGGGCCGAGCAGTTCTATCGAAGGGGGTTAGGATTTTGCTCGGTGGAGGCCCCTTCCCTTCCTCATAACGATGGATTATGGCTTCGGCCTCCAGGTGGTTACCCTCCTCTTATTCATCTGGTTCCCTCCTCAGAGGATAAACCCCGGGACCACTCTTCCGAAGGGGATCATATTGCCTTGTTCGTGCCGAATTCCCTCCTGCGCCCTTTTCGAGAGTTCCTTACCTCCTTGGGTTATGGGGAACAGATTCTTTTGCCCAAAACCGTGGTTCCCGAATCTCCTGATCGCTTCTTTCTCATAGATTCTTCAGGTTTTCGCCGGCAGAACGATAACCTCACTGAGATCACGGGTTTGCCCCGGCAGGGAGGAGTCACCCCTTGAGGTTTGATTCGAGGGGGATCTTTTTCTGAAACCGAGCCGGCTCCCTCAATTCCTCTTGCCTACCGAGAGGGGACAAAGGTAACGCCTTCACTTAACTTTTTCTTACATAGAGGGAGTTTTTGAGAGGAGTTCTGCTCAAAGAGGGCAGTGAACAGGGCGATCTCCGAATCCTTGCTTTCTATTGAGCTTGTTGGAGAACTTCTTGATACCACTCGATGGTTCGCTTTAAACCTTCTTCCACAGGAACCACGGGTTCCCAACCCAGGAGTTGGCGGGCCTTGGAGATATCGGGTTGACGCCGGTGAGGATCACCCTCTCGGCCAGGAGGCAGGGGTTGGTGGATAATGGGTGAGGAACTTCGGGTGAGGCGGAGAACGAGCTCAGCGAATTCTCGGATGGTGAATTCCTCAGGGTTGCCCAAATTGATCACTTCTCCCCGGGCTCTGTCGGAGAAGAGGGCTCGTTGGATACCTTCCACCAGATCAGTGACATAGCAGAAGGAGCGAGTTTGGCTTCCGTCTCCATAAACCACGAGGGGTTTTCCTTGGAGAGCGCGGGTGATGAAGTTGGGAACCACCCTTCCGTCGTCCAGCTGGTTTCGAGGGCCATAAGTGTTAAAGATCCGTACGATCCGGGCATCGAGGCCGAAGCTGCGGACATACTCCATCGTGAGTGCTTCTGCATAGCGTTTAGACTCATCGTAGCAAGCTCGCGGCCCTACTGGGTTGACATTTCCCCAATAATCTTCGCTCTGAGGATGTACCAAGGGGTCACCGTAAGCTTCACTGGTAGAAGCGAGCAAGAAACGAGCTCCCAAACGATGGGCCTCCTCAATAAGATTGTGGGTGCCGATAGAATTCACCTTCATTGTTTCGATTGGATAAGTGCGGTACCCCACCGGGCTTGCAGGGCTTGCTAGATGGAGGATGGCTTCTGCTTCTAAACGAAGGGGTTGAACCACGTCGTGGAGAACAAAAGTAAATCGAGGATGGCCCTCTAAGTTCTCTAAGTTACTTCGGCTTCCAGTAATTAAGTTATCCAGGCAGATTACCTCGTGGCCTTTGGCAACGAGAGCTTCGCAAAGGTGAGAGCCGATAAAACCCGCCCCTCCTGTGACAACGATTTTCAAGACTGTTCCCCCTTTTTCCCCAAAGGATCCCTGGCGGCATAGACGGCAAAAGCTTCAAAATAGGTAGGAAACCCTCCTATATCCCATCGTCGTTCGCTCGCCTTGAGCTGAACTGCATCACAAGGATGGCCTGCCGACATCATTGCGCCTAAAGCGTCAGCAAGTCCTATTTCTCCGTCCCGCTCGGGCGCCCGGGCCAGCCATTCCCATATTTCAGGGGTCAATAAGTATCGGGCGGCTGAAGCAAAACAGCTGGGAGCCTTCTCAGGATGGGGTTTCTCCACCAATCCCTTCAGCAAAAAGGCGTCACCGGGTTCTTCTGCCGGAACCACAATCCCATAATACTTTACTCGTTCTAAAGGTACTTCTTCAACCAGAACACAAGGATGCCCCGTTTGTTGGTAGCGTTCCAGCATTCTCTGCAAAGGGGAGAGTTCCTCGGAAGAGTCAATCGTGCAGTCTCCTAAGGCGACCACAAAGGGTTGTTCTTGGGTAAAAGACCTAGCCCATTGGAGGGCATCTCCTAGTCCTTTCTCCTCTCTCTGCTCTACCCAGGTGATTTCCACTGGCCAAGAGATCGCTTGGATGTAGTGGAGGAGAGTAGGTTTTCGGGGACTGGTAACGATGCAAATTTCCAGCATTCCCGCTTGAATCAGCTCTTCTAAAACATAGTGGAGAACAGGCCGACTTCCCAAGGGAAGCAGTTCTTTAGGTACTCCGTAAGTCAATGGTCGCATCCGTTTTCCCAAGCCGGCTGCTGGCACCACTGCTTTTGTCACCGATTTCATCGCTTTCCACAAGTAGGCATTAAGATTGGGGAGATGGCTCGTCTTTTCTACCTACTCACCAACCTTCTGAGAGGGAGGGGAGGGCCATTCCTCCCCTCCCTGATTCGGTGTCTTTGAGGATAGAGTGAACCCTTGGAGGAGCATCTCCCCTTCTCGGAGCTCTATTTTTTGGAAATAAACGGGTGCTTTTTCTAATTTGGTGGTTACTTCTGTGATCAAAGGATCGAGGAACTCGCGGGCCACAGGGTTGGGGAGGGGAAGCCTTCCTAAGCGAGCTTGGGTCAGCTCAAAGTGAACTTGTCCCTCTGGAGTGACGAGGGGAAGTCCTTTAATTATTACCCAGACTTTACGGTGGCCTCGTTTTACTGAACCGAGTATCGTCAACCGTTTCTCCTCAAAGCGGAGGAAAACTCGGTCAAGGCCTTTGGCAGAGAGCTTCTCCCGAAGGTGGGTCTTCTGCTGGAGGAGAGCATTTGCATCTTCCTCCTTAATGAGGAGGTTGAAGGCCCGTTGTTGCTTTTGGGAAACCGCTTGTCGGAGGGCTTGGAGCTCAGTTTCCAGTGGGGTCTTTGTATCGGGAGAAGGATGGTTAGGTTGCTGGGTAGGAGCGATAAATTGTACCCCATCTTTCCCCTGAGGAAAGACGGTTTCTACTTCCGGAGGGGGAGCGCTAGCCAACCAATAAGCGCCCCCAATTCCTCCCAGCAGGATCAACATAAGGACCAGTAGGCGCATTAGTCCGGGAGGTATGGGCTGAATCGGAAAGCTCCTTCTCTCTTTAGAGGAATTGGCTTAGAAACTGCGCGCATTTGGGAAGCTCTTCTTTAGGGTCTCCGGGAATTCCGCATTCTAGAGCCATATAGTTTTGGAAACCGATCTCTTTTAACGCCGAGAAGCCGGATTTCCAGTCGGTATGGCCATATCCTGGCAAGAGACGATTGCTATCCGCTAAGTGTATATGGGCGATATAGGGACCAGCCTGTCGGATCGCTTCTGCGATATTTGACTCTTCAATAGACATATGGAAGAAGTCGGCCATAATTTTCACATAGGGGTTGCCTACTCGTTGGCAAACTTCCACTCCATCTTGAAGGCGTCGAAGGAGGTGGGTCTCATAGCGGTTTAAGGGTTCAACTAAGACATAAGTGCCCACTCTTTCAGCGTGCTTGCCGATATCCTCCAGGAGGAGGGCGAGTAAGTCCTTTTCTAATTCTATAGCGCTTTTGTAGGGACTCAAATCGGGCAAACGGGGGCGGCCGAAAATGGGGACTATAATTAGGCCTATCGCTCCAATTTCTGCGGAGACCGAGAGAAGCTTCTTAATATCTTCCACTGCTTTTTGGCGCTCTGATCGTTCGGGGTCTAGCAAGCATCCGGAGTATCCAGCACAAAGGGTAGAGGGTTTGATAGGGTGATGAGCAGTAGCTTGGAGGATCTCTTTCGTTCGCTCCCAAAGCCCGGAGCCCCAGAATTCGATACCGTGATAACCGTATTCAGCCAGTCGGTCAAGCTTTTCTTCCAAAGAAGCACCGGGAACCATCCCCTCTTGGCACGCCAGTTTCATCTGCAATCTCCTTTGAATTAAATTTTAGAGAATACCAAGGTCTTTTTCCTAAGGGAGGAGAAGAGTTCCTCTATCACGGAAGGCTAGTTTTTTACCAACGAAAGGGAGGTCTCAATCTAAGCCAGCTTTCTTCCAGACGGAGAGGAGAGCCTCACCGGTTACTCGAACTGCTTCTTCTGGAGGGAGCTCTCTAAGTTTCTGGCTAAAGGGTTCAGGGGTAACTGGCCCCTCATAACCGATCTCTTTAAGGGATTGGAGGAATCCGACGATGTCAATTACCCCGGTTTCTCCGGGCAAGCACCGAACGTTATCTCTCTGTTCCTCAATGGGGATTCCTGCGGGAGCATCGTTAACATGGACGTAAACGACTTGCTCCGGCTTTAGGACTTTGAGGTCATCAATCGTGCCATAAGAGGTGTACCAGTGCCAGCAGTCGAGGAGGAGGCCAACGTTCCCTGTTCCGATAGCATTACAGAGTTCTAGCATTCCTTTTAGAGTGTAGATAAACTCGTAGCGGTGGCCTTGGCGCACGGTTTTGGGGCCGATGAACTCTAATCCCAGGGAACAGCCATAATCCTTAAGCACTTGCGCGATAGGGCGGAAACGGTTGATATGCCACTGAAAGTTCTCTTCATAGGGGCGTTCATCCGAGAAGGGGAGTATCCAAGTAGCGGTGCGCAAGCATTGGATACTTTGTCCGGCTTGGGCGTAGCGAGGAAGCTCTTCTAGCCCTTGTTGGAACTCTTCTTCAGAACCCCGCCAGTTGAGAGGTAACCCCCATCCGCCAGGGCGTATTCCTGCCTCTAGAAAGAGGTCCTTAACGTAAGCGGAACCATGCTGGTCAATAAGACGGGCGATCTCCCTTATGTTGACCTCCAACCCTTGGAATCCCCCTATCCGGGCATATTGAAGGCCTTCAATAAGGTTAGCCTGCACCCCTAAAGCCCCAGGACTTAAACACCGAAACATCTTCTCTCCTTTCTTAGCCGAAATCCTTCTCCGCTTCTCTTTTCTCCACTTTTCCTACTGAAGCCTTCTGCCGTAGACTAAGCTATAGCGCAGGCTTCCGCCTGTGACTATCGAACATCCGATGCAGTTAAAGCCTGAAACTGCCAAGACAGAGGAGAGTCTTTCCCCTTTCACGAAGAGTTTCTGAGGAAAGAGTGATTCTGCTTCAAATCTTAAGATGAAGAAGAGGGGGTATTTAGAATTGACCAGGAGATGCCTTTTAGGGATAACTACGAGCTTGCTCCTCCTGACGATGGGGGTCTGGGGGGCTGAGGTCAAACCTCAGCCGAAGAAAACTCCTCCTTCCTCTGTTTCTCGCAAACCGGCTCAGCCCGCTTCAAAAGAAAGGCGGTCTTTACCTCCGGATGAAGTGGTCCGAACTTTCTTACGGCTTCGGGATGCAGGCCAAGCAGAAAAGACCTATCAGATGCTTTCTAAAGAAACACAAAAAAGAATTTCCTTGAGTGATTGGAAAGAGCGGGCACAACAGGTGCGAACTTCCTTTGGTGCAGTGTTGGCGGTTGCCGGAGAGGCTCTTCTGATTGGTGGAGGGGAGGTTCAGAAGACGGAGGTTGGTAAACCGACCACTAAGGGGAATAAAATCGTTTTCCCTGTGCGCCAGGTGGTGGAGATTTCAACTCCTATCACCCTGGTTAAAGAGGAGGGTCAGTGGAAAGTCGACCTGACCTCGACTTTCGGCATGGAGGAGGCTCCTTCCGCTCAGACAGGAGCTTCTGAGAGCAAGAAGACAAGTAATCCTTCGTCTTCTTCTCCAAGCTCTTCAACAACGACTCCCCCTTCTCCTCCCCCTCCTCCAGATACCTCTCCTCAATGCCGAGGAAACGTAAGAGCCTTGGTTAATGCCTTAATGGTTTATGCTTTGGATCATGAAGGTCGCCTACCTAAAGCGGAAATCTGGCTAGATGATATTCAGAAGTACCTCTCGGGTTCTGGTCTTACTTGCCCTTCCGCTACGGGCCATACCACCTCTTATGCTTTCAACAAAAGACTCTCTGGTGTTCGGCTGGCGGATATTTTGAACCAATCCCAGGTGGTTCTGATTTATGAGACTGCTGGAGGGCCTCGGAACGACGCTGGGGAAGGGGCTAATATCCCTAAACCCGGCCGGCATGAAGGCCGTTATGTGGTCGCTTATGCAGATGGAAACATCGAACTCCGAGGCAGTAACGACCCTCTACCTAACTTTCAGCCTCAATTGCGCTGAGTAGGAATGAGGAGCGGGAATGGCGAATCCTCTATTGGGGGGTGTATTTCATATCCTTTTTCAAGGAGGTGGAGCACTGTGAAGAAGTTCCTAGCGCTTCTGGGTGTAGGTTCCGTTCTGTTCTTCTCCTCAGTTTGGGCAGCGCCTTCAATTCCTGGGCCGATCCGACCGGGTGACGCGGATGGGGATGGCCGGGTGACAATGCGGGATGCCCAAATTGCCCTTCAGATTGTGGTAGGCAAGATTAAGCCGAACGCCCGGATGCTTATTGCTCTGGATTTAGCTCCGAAAGGTGCCCCTGATGGCCGGATCACCATCGGTGATGTCATCCTGATCCAGCGTATCGCCTTGGGGTTGAACTAGGTCTGGAGGGCTTTATTAGGAGAATAGACCTCGTTCCAGGTAGAAAGGATGGGAGGCCTCTATGTTGAGCGGTTGTCGCTCGGTCAATACAGGGGGCCTCTTCAAGTTGAGGTGCTTCTCCCTTTGTGGCGAGAGCGAAGGGAGAAGATCCATCATCGTTTGGAAGAGTTTCGGGCCTTCGGTCGCATCGCTGATGATCAGGCTTTGTTCTCAGAGCTAGTTTTCTGCATCCTGGCAGCGGGGACCAGTGCCCGAATGGCGTTGAAGTTCCAAAGGATTCTGGAACCCCTCTTGGATGCTCCCGATGAAATTCTCTTCCGGGTCCTCCAGGAGGGGCGTTGTCGTTTTCATACGGAGCGAGCGAGCTATATCTGCTCCACCCGCCGTTATTTGAAAACCTGTTGGGGAGGCTCTCTCCAGGCCCTTTTATCCTCTACAGAAGACTGGCTTTTCCGGAGGGATCTGTTGGCGAAAAACCCTGAGGTCAAGGGCATCGGTTACAAAGAGGCCAGTCACTTTTTGAGGAATATCGGTTTCTTCGGTTATGCAATCTTAGATAAACATATTATTTACTTTCTCCATCAGCTAGGAGTATGCACTAGTTCTTCTCCTCCTACTTCTCGGAAGCGATACCTGGAGATGGAGGAAAAAGAGAAGGCTTTTGCGCATTCCCTGGGATTGACCCTTGAGGAGTTAGACCTCCTGTTGTGGTCCTTAAAAACGGGAGAGCTCATTAAATAGTGAGGGAGTTTAGGAGGCTGGGTTGATCTTTAAGAGATAGGGGTGATCGAATGTTCTATGGCATTGTTCCTCCCTTAGTGACGCCGATGACAGAAGAGGGGGATGTCAATATCCCTGTTTTAAAGAGGTTAGTTCGTCGTTTGATCCAAGCCGGGGTTCATGGGCTTTTTGCTGTTGGGAGCTCTGGAGAGGCTTATGCTCTTTCCCTGGAGGAGAAGAAGGTTGTTGGAGAAGCGGTTTTGGAGGCTGCGGAGGGGAAAGTACCTGTGATGATTGGTGCAGGAGCACCCACCACTCGAGAGGCGGTGACCCTTGCGGAGATGGCAAAGGCTTTAGGTGCCCAAGCGATTTCAGTGGTGACCCCTTATTTTGTGGCCCCTCATCAAGGGGAGCTGTACCAGCACTTCCGGGCCATTTCTGAAGTAGGGATACCGATGTATCTTTATAATCAGCCGTTGCGAACGGGTGTTCCTATTCATCCGGAAACGGTTGGCCGTTTGGCCCGGGAGGGGAGAGCGAAGGGGATTAAAGATTCGAGTGCGGACCTAGCTACAACGATGTCCTTTATCCAGGCTGGAGGTGCTGATTTTACTGTTTTGGCAGGGAATGACTCCTTGATTTTGGGGAGTTTGGTTATGGGGGCGAAGGGGGCTGTGGCGGGGAGTGCCAATCTAGTACCGGAGCTGGTGGTGGGGATTTATGAAGCTTATCAGAAGGGGGACCTAGAACGAGCTCGTCAACTGCAATATCGTTTGCATCCCCTTCGGCAGGCGTTTCGGTTGGGGACTTTTCCTGCAATGTTGAAGGAGGGACTAGAGTTGCTGGGGATACCGGTAGGTCCTCCTCGGCTTCCTGCGACCCGTTTAACTGCTTCGGAACGTCAGCAGCTCCAGGAATTGTTGGATTGGGTACAAAAGGAGCAGGGGTGATCTGTCGGATCACCCCTGCTGTTTAAGAGGGAACGTGAGGTATGGGAACTCCGTTCCTAGTACCTTCGGTCGCGCCGTCCGCCACTTCTGCGGGGGCCTCGGTCTCCTCGGCGGGAGGAGCGGTTGTCGTAGCCACCGCTTCTTCGTCCTTCGTGGTAACCACTGCCTGAGGGGAGGGAGGCGTTATAAGTGGCTTTTTGAGCCTTCCGGATTTTGCGGCAGGAGGGACAACGGGTTGGGTCAGAGAACCCACGGGAAGCAAAAAAATCCTGTTCTCCTGCAGAAAACACAAAATCGGCTCCACAATCTACGCAGGTAAGAGTTTTGTCCTGATACATACTTTCCTCCAGGGAATAACCCCTTTCATAAAATGAAGCCCCGACATCGGAAAACCCCTTTCAGGGTTAGCCTCCCCTTCAAAGAGGATAGGAAAACTCTCCGTCCTCTGCCGGGGCCATAGGTCTGTCTGGGAATCCTTCAGCGAGGACTCTCTTTTAGATTAGACGCACATTCCGTGCTTTAGGGCCGCGGGCCTCCTGCACGATCTCGAACTCGACGAGTTGTCCCTCCTGAAGAGAGCGATAACCGTCCATCTGAATTTCGGAGAAGTGAACGAAGACATCCTTATCGCCATTGCTAGGGGCGATAAAGCCGAAACCCTTTTTGTCGTTGAACCATTTGACAGTGCCTTTTGGCATAGCTATCCTCCGTGGTCTGCCAGTCAGTCCGGCTGTCTCCGTGGCAGCTCCCGGAGGATTCTATCCCGGTTGCGCCAAACGTCGAACATCTTTCCTCTGATCTGGCGATGAATCTTCAGCCCAAAAGGCTGACAATCCACCTTAACATATAAGGGGAGGGAATGTCAAATAGGGTAGGCAAAGAAAAACCTTGACTTCCAGGGGGAGGAGTGGTAAATTCAAGATGGTAACGGCGAGCGTGGCGCAGTCGGTTAGCGCGTCAGGTTGTGGCCCTGAAGGTCGTGGGTTCGAGTCCCATCGCTCGCCCTTTCTTTTTGTACCTCGCTCCTCCTTATAAGTAAGAAGGAATAGAAGGGGACTCTTTCTATGGTTGTCAAAGCTCTGAAGGTGATCTCTTTATCTTTTCCGAAGGGCCTCCGAGGTCAGGGAGTTGGAACTATTCTTAGAGGAGGGTTAAAACATCTTTGTCTGCTCCTGGGGGCTTTTCTTATGGCTTTCCCCTTCTACTGGATGGTCATCACGTCCTTTAAACCCCTGGAGGAGGCTCTACGGTTGCCTCCTACCCTCTGGCCCCAACAGTGGTTACCCTCTAATTATACCGAGGTGTGGCTTCGAACCCCTATGGCCCGTTATCTACTCAATTCGGTAGTTATAGCTGGGGGAACCACTGTAGGGGTCCTCTTCTCTTCCGCTTTAGCCGCTCACTCTTTCACCCGGATGCGGTTTCCGGGTCGTTCTCTTCTTTTTGCCATCTTCTTAGCCACAATGATGATCCCTTTTGAGGTTCTCCTCATTCCCGATTTCGTGATTATCCGAGAATTAGGTTGGTACAATACTTACTGGGCCTTAATTATTCCTTGGACGGCTAATGTTTTCGCTATCTTCCTTCTTCGCCAAACTTTTATGACCATTCCTGACGAGCTTTGGGAGGCTGCTCTACTAGATGGGTGTGGCCATTGGAGTTTTTTGCGGAGGATTGCCCTTCCTTTAGCTCGGCCAGCGCTACTTACTATAGGAATTGTGGCTTTCTTAGGCAGTTGGAATGCTCTTCTATGGCCTTTGGTGGTGACAGATACCCCAGAAATGCGACCGATTCAGGTGGGATTAGCCTCCTTTATCTCTGAGGCAGGTACGGAGTACAATTTAATGATGGCAGCGGCAAGTGTCAGCATCGCTCCGATTATCCTGATGTTCCTGCTGGCCCAGAGGTATTTTGTGGAAGGCCTTGCTCGAACAGGAATGAAAACTTAAAAGAAGACGCCTTAAGAGACCCCTGTGGCAGACTGGACGGTTAAACCTGCTTTTTGTTATGATCTCTTCTTTTTCTTTCGCGCGATTTCAGCCTCAGAACCTCTAGCTCCTTGGCATCAGGCCGAGCGAAAAATCTGGAGGTCTGCTCTGGCACAACCCCTTCTGGCTGATTTGGCCCTTCTTGAACCTCTCATTCCCCAGTTGATTCTCTCAATTCCCAGTTCCCAAGCCGAGCAAATCCCCGAAAATCTCTTCACTCTTCAGGAGAAAGTTCAGCCAGCGCTTTCTGACGACCAAAGGGGAAGCTTGGACCGGGTTTTGGGGGAGCTCCAACGGTTGGCTTTTCCCCGTTATTGGGAGGAGCGCCTTCGGCCTATTCTGGAGCAAACAGCTCAGGAGATCCGAGCAGGCCTTCTCTTTTTCGATATTGATCTCTTGGCCCAGGCTCTGGAGAATTTCTTCAACCAATCTCTTCCCCCCTTACCTTCCGCCCTGGCTACGATTTATTTGACTTTTTACGGAGACCAAACTCTGCGTTTGGCTGAAGGAGAGTGGGTTGTCGCTCCACCGGATGCCCGGCAGATGGCGCGTTTTATACTGGAGGTGCTAGAGTATCTGGTGGGATCTGCATCGGTCCAACCTTTAGTCCCTTCCAGGTTTCAGCACATAGATCATCACTGGCCCTTAGCGGTTCGGAAGGCAGTTATCTGGTATTTTGCGCGTCAGGCAGGTCTGCTCAGCTACCAAGAGATTCTTGCAGAGGCTACCTCCTCACCGGAGGTCGCCCTTCCCCTTTTCTCGGCCCTGGAAGATTGGCCGGAGGAGGCTACTTGGCCAGGGCTATCTTCCTTTCTAGAGATCTTTGAAAAGGAACTTAAGAATAGAGAGATCAATGAATTAGTAAGGGAGGCGCAACAGAAAATTGAGAAGAAGGCTGATGAATTACCTGAGGATTTCTTCAATTTCCCTAGTTCTCTTTAGCGGGTTTCTATCAGGTTGTGGACCGAAGACTTCTTCTCCTAAGGGTGTACCTCAAGGGATTACCTTAACCTTTTGGCATACCCAGGTTAGAGACAATCAGAAAGCTCTCAATGAGCTGGTGGAGAAGTTTAATCGAACGAATCCTTATGGCATTAAGGTAGTTGCGCAATGGCAGGGGAATTACGATGAGTTGTTTCGTAAGACGATGGCGGCTATTCAAGCCAAGCACCCCCCGGATATTGCTGTAGCTTATGAGAGTATGGTTGCTGAGTATATGAGAGCTGGGGTAGTGGTCCCTCTAGACCCCTTCGTAAAAGGGCCTGAGGGGCTTTCTCCGAAGGACCTACAGGACCTTTTCCCTGCCTTTCTGGCAACGAATCGCTTTCCTCAGTTTGGCAATCGTCTTCTCAGCTTTCCTTTCACGAAGTCTTGCTTGGTAATGTATGTTAATCTTTCTGCTTTAAAGGAGGCGGGTTTTCAGCATCCTCCCCGCAGTTGGGAGGAATTTCGCCGGGCAGTATTAGCAACAACGAAGAGAGGGGCCGATGGTCGTTTTTTACGGCGGGGATTGGCAGTAAATATTGATGCTTCCACCATAGATGGCTGGATTATGAGTCGGGGGGGCCAGCTGGTCTCTCCTGATGGCAGGGTAACCTTAAACACTCCTCCGGCACGAAAGGTTTTTGAAACCTTGGTGGAGCTTTTTAAAACGGGTTCCGCTTACGAGACTCAGGGGTTGGATTATCAAACTGACTTTGCTGCAGGGCGAGCGGCGATGGTCTGCACTTCTTCAACCCAACGGATTTACATTCGGCGATTGGTGGGAAATCGATTCGCCTGGCAGATTGCTCCTATTCCTCAGGATAATCCGGATAAGCCGGTTACAGTACTTTATGGAGCGAATATGGTGATCTTCAAGTCTACTCCGGAGCGGGAAAGATCCGCTTGGCGTTTTATCCGATGGCTAGCAGAAAAGGAGCAAACCGCTTTTTGGGCAATGAAATCCTCTTATTTACCTATAAGGAAGTCTGTAGCTCAAATGCCTGCAATGCAAGAGCATTGGCAGAAGAACGATCCCCAGGGGAGGCAGGCCTTTGATATCATCTTATCCGCCCGGCCTGAACCAAACGTCCGAGGATGGCAGAAAGTACGGGAAATTATCGAGGAGGCCCTGAAATCAGCGATCACGGGTCAGAAAACGGTGGAGAAAGCTTTAGCGGACGCAGAAGTGGAGGCCAATCGTGTTATAGAGGAGAATCGATAGGATAGAGGGAAAAGGGGCCCTCCTTTAAGCATTGATACATCTTAAAGAAGCTTCTAAAGGAGTTTTCGGTTTTTCTTACCACTGTTGGAAACTATAGGTGGGGATGTTTAACAAAGTGCCTATTAGACTCCAGCTCCCTCCCACCACGAATTCTCCCAGGATGATACCCAGGAAGAAGGGAACCGCTCGGCGGTACATTTTTAACCCTCCATACCGGAAGAGAAGCCCCTTTACTATACCCGCTAGGAGCAGGCCGAACCATAAGTGATTAATCGTCCACCAGTAGGTGATGGTGTAGGCAGAGATATGTAGGGGGAACCAGAGCAGATTCGAGCGGGCTAGCGCGCCGAACACCCCAAGCAGGAAACCGATGCCAATGGCCACAACAGGCCCAGCTTTGGGAGGTTCGGGGTTGGTTAACCAGTAGTGTAATCGGCGATAGACTTCGTCGGAGAAGAGCCAGTTTGGGGTACCCCGGAAACCCGCAGCCACCCCCACCCGGTACCCCGAATGAAGGCATACCCACATCCCAGCAATGGCTCCCGCCATACCTGCCAAAAACAAGGCTCCTAGCAACTTTCGACTCTCCGTTCGCGTCATCACTGCCATCTGCAATCCCTCTAAAGTGGGCGGCATTGGGTGAGATCGGTAGGATTCCCGGTTGATCCAGTAAAGGAGGGTGAGAGCGGATAGGTCGGATTTACCAAGGCTCTTTGTACCGGCCAGACTTGTGATAATGTAATCCGGACCAGCACCGTAAAGGTCGTGGACAGGAGGGCCTAATTCTGCTCGCAGGCGGGAGACAAAAATCGAAAGGCCTAGGTAAAGGAGGATAAAAACCGCCCCTATAAGAAGAGACATACCCATCGCCCGAAGGAAGAATAACATCCCAGCTGTTGCTAAGAGAAGGCCGATGAGAGCCGTTGAGTAAGAAAAGGGTTCTTCCGCGTCGTCTACTCCTCCTGGAAGGCCAAGGGCTCTTTTGATTACCCCAAGGTAAGTTTTCCGTCCAGTCCACAACATCACCACTAAGAGGCCCATCCAGACGCCCGCTGACTGTTGTAAAGAATAAGGGTCTGGATCATCATATCCCCAAGCGGTTCGAAGGACGCGTTCTATTTTCCATACCCAGTAGAAGAAGACGCAGGAGAGTGAAAGATCTATCGGCATAAGGAAGCCGATTCCTAATACAAAGGGGAAAAGGGCGATAGGTGTCCAGCCGATGGCCCTCCAGGGAGGAGATGGGGCAAGGGTTCCTAGGTCAAAGAGGTGACGGGTAGGGATATAAGGGAACCAGGGCATCAGGGTGTGTAGTCCATTGATGAGATCAATGGTTCCAGCGAGAAGAAAACCTACCCAAAAGAGGGGTTGACGGAAGAGGTTCTCCGAACCTCCTGCGGTGATAGCCAGAGGAAGGGTAACGAGAGGGAAGGTGAGGCGCTCTTCGTTTGCCCATCTCCTGCGAACTAAGACATCGAGACAGAGAAAGCTGATGAAGAGTAGAGCGATGAAGACCAGCCAAGCGCCTAAAGGAAGAAGCCAGGGGCTTAGGTTCTCCCAACGATAGAGGGAGGAATTCCCAAGGTAGAAACGAGCCAGAACAGATGGATCGGAGACAGTTAGCCAACGGGGGAGTAGAGGGAGGATAGTGTTCGCCCAGCCATTTTCGGGGGTGGCGAACCGAAAGGCCCGACCCATAACGCAGATTAAGGTGGGGATCATATCCTGTCCGCCAATCGCCGCGCCAGTGGCCAACATAGCATAGAGGCAGAGTAGTTCTCCCCGCCCTAAGGCTTTTTTGGGCGACCACCGAACGATCAGGCTATTTACTGCTACTACCCCCAGAAAGAGGAAAACGGTAGTGAAGACGAGTGAGAAGACTGTGGGCCAACCGGTGAAGCGGATGGTATCTAAAGTGATGATCCAGTAGTTGTTGAGGGGGATAAGAAGTAAGGCAAGGAGGATGACTCGCAGGCTTGCTCCGATCTGCCGAGAAGGTTGTTGATGATTCACTTTTCCCCCCAAACTACTGATGGATTTACGACCCAGGAGTTTGCCCCCCATTCCATTTGTTAGGGCCATTAAGTTGGCCCGAGGGAAGCCAAGTCTGTTCCCATCGCATCCAGCGGGTATGGCCGTCTGCAAAACCGTAATTCGCTCCTCCATTATGGCGTTTCATCGCCACGGGGCTGGTCTCCTCAGTTTGGCGGGGGTCAATCTGAGCGGGGGGTAACTCCTTCATTTTTACATAAGCAGCAACTTGGTTCCATTCGGTGCCACCCTGGCTGACGGGGTTATTGCCGGGAAAGGGTTTCGACTCACAGAGGAGGATAAGTTCCGAAGGGTTTTTAACATCAGAAAGGGTATAGGGAACCGCTGGAGCGAAATCGAAAGGATCTCTTTGGACCAGGGTATTATTGAGGCGATAGCTCGCGGGTTCGTCAAATTGTTTGCGTTCGGCTACAAAAACCCTCTTCTCTGCGCCAAAGGGGTCGCTAGGACAGATAAAAACTTGTGTAGTTTTTAAATACCGAAAGATAGCTCCTTTCCATTGAGCAGGCATTTCTGGCCCAAAAGCGATATCTCGATTATTAAAAAAGGCGCAGGGAAACCTGCCATCGTGGTCCTCGGCAAACATTTGCAAAGCGATAGAGAGCTGTTTGAGATTGGAGGCGCAAGTGGACTGCCGGGCTTTTTCTCGGGCTGCGGTAAACACAGGAAAGAGGATAGCAGCCAAAATGGTGATAATAGCAATAACGACCAGCAATTCGATCAAGGTGAAACCATCTTTACGAAACATCTTCTCTCCCTCACGAAGGAGTTGATTCAAGGGGGGTACAGTAATCTCTCCTCTGAATCTCCCTTTCGGTTAAGAGAGTTATTCTCCTGGTTTGTGGGAAATCTGTTCACTCTACTACTGGCAGGTCTAGAGTCGAGCTCTCGGAGCCACCAGAGGGAGAGATAAAAAGGAGGGTTAAGCGCCATTTACCAGATGCGGGAAAGGCCATCCGGGCTTCATAAACCCCCTTCTCTTTAGAAGGCTTAGCTAAGACCGTGTAAGGGAGGAGGTCCTGTCGAGAGAGGTGTTTTGCAGTAATCTTGATTTTTAACCCCTCCGCTGGGCGGAAGGATAAGTCCATCACCTCAACCTCTAGTAGGTTATGGCCCACCATGGGGGGATGGGGGAGGGGTTTAAGGGTGTACTGGAGGTTTTTCAGGCGTTGAAAGGGATAAGGCAAAGGTTTTTCGGAGAGAGAATCTCGCTTTTGGGCCTTAGAAGGGACAGAACGGTGGCAGCTGGTCAGTAAAATCAGTAGGCATGAGAAAAACAGACAGATCCCCTGGAAAAAACGGGAACGAGAAGAGCTAGCTATGGAGTAATGAATCGGGGAGTCCTTTTTTCCTGCGTTTTTCTCACGCTTTTGCATTACCCTGGCTTTAATACAACCTCCTATAGTGCCCTACGTGCGAGGTGGCTCTCTTTCATCCCCAGCACGTAGGGGATGAAAGATTCACATAATACCCTTACGGGTTAATACAGCGAAGAGTACTGTTTTGCTGAGAATGGAGAGACGCTTTGATATTTACAGGTGTGTTAGCTATTGAGGCAAGTGTTGACGCTTGTTGTCCTTTGAGGGGAGGATTTTTAGCCCTCTTACTCGCCTTTTGCTAAGGCAACAATCTTCTGGGCTGCTTCCTCCATTGTCTCCGCAGGAATAAGGGAAGTGTTTTGCAACAAGGCCCTTCCCTCAGCTTCATTCGTTCCCACTAGGCGAACTACAATGGGGACATTAATCTCTCTTTGAGAGGTGGCTTCGATAATTCCTCTGGCTACCTCATCACAACGGGTGATCCCCCCGAAGACATTAAACAGAACTCCTTTAACCTGGGGGTCTTTTAGGACCATCTCCAAGGCATTAGCAACGAGCTCAGCTCGGGCTCCCCCACCGATGTCGAGAAAATTAGCGGGGTTCCCCCCAGCTCGTTTCACCTCATCGAGGGTAGCCATCACCAAGCCAGCGCCGTTCCCGATGATGCCGATTTCTCCACCGAGGTGAACATATTGAAGCCCTCTTTTATGGGCCTCGGCTTCCAAGGGATCCTCTTCACTCTCCTCCCTCCATTCCAAAAGGTCCGGGTGCCGGAAGAGGGCATTATCGTCGAGGATTATCTTAGCATCAGCAGCAATCACTTCTTGGTGAGGGGTGACTACTAAGGGGTTAATCTCCGCTAGGTTAGCATCTATCTCGGTATAGCATTGATAGAGGGCTTTCAGAAATTGAGTAGCTGAAGAAGCGATTTCCTTAGGGATGTTTGCATCGTACACCAGTTCTCGGATTTGGAAATCACACAAACCCAGAGCGGGGTCTATCCACACTTTGGCAATAGCTTCAGGGTGGGTTTCTGCTACCTCCTCGATGTCTATCCCCCCCATTGTACTAACCATTATCACATCTCGGCGAGCCGACCGATCCAGGGTGATCCCTAAGTAGTACTCCTGTTGGATGGAGAGTGCCTTTTCTACTAGCACCTTACGAACCACCAGACCTTTAAGAGGCTTACCCAGGATTTGTTCTGCGACTGCCCGCGCCTTGGAGGGAGCTTCTGCTCGCTGAATCCCTCCCGCCTTGCCTCTTCCGCCGACGTGTACTTGGGCTTTAACAACAACAGGTCCTCCCAGTCGTTGAGCGATTTCTTCAACCTCTTCAGGGGTGCTGGCGACTTCTCCTGGGGGGACAGGAATACCATATCGGGCTAAAAGTTGCTTGGCCTGATATTCGTGGATCTTCACCGAGCACTCCTTCTTTACAGCGATAAGGGGATTTCCCCTTCTGAACCGTTAACCAAACCCAGTTTATTCGCCTCTTAACCCCCTTGTCAACGCAGTTTCCTAAGGCATCTTGACCTTTGGGGAGGTTTGTTGTAAAAATAATTTATGGAGAAAGGGCGGAGTAGCTCAGTTGGTTAGAGCACACGGCTCATACCCGTGGCGTCGCCGGTTCGAGTCCGGCCTCCGCTATTTTTAGCCTCTGTTTTGATCCTCTAAGTTTTTTCAATGTTCAAACCCCTTTTTTCAATACCTTGTCAATGCCCCCATTTTCAGTACCACTAGGGAACGATTAAAAACTCTTTGCATTCTGTTGGCTGCCGAGACGGCCATTGGTGTATTATTCCTTAAGGAGGGGATCTTTAGCCCACGGGATTGCTTCTGCTAAGGCAACAATCTTCTGGACTGCTTCCTCCATCGTCTCCGCAGGAATACAGGAATAAGGGAAGTGTTTTACAACGAAGCCCTTCTCTCAGCTGGTACTCTTGGCAAAGTTCCTTTGGCGGTAGGTTTCAGCGGAGAGGATAGCTACTACTTGGTGGGCAGGGAGGGGAGGAGCCTTCGGCAGTGTAGGGATACGTACTCTTTTGTCAGCCATCTCTCGGAGGTGCTGGCTTAATCCTCGTTTTTCTCCTCCCACCATCCAGGCCACCGGCTTCCGGAGATCTATTTCGAAGAGGTTTTCATCTCCCTCTTCGAGAGCGGCTAGAAGTTGGACTCCCCTCTCCTTTAATCCTTGAAGAGCGGGCCTTAGACTGTTAGGAACAGAGACCGGCAGACGGTCGAAGGCTCCTGCGGAGGACCTTAGGACCGTTGCTTCATCTTTGAACCATTCTTTTGCATCGGCGAGAATCCATCCCGCACCAAAAGCTTCGGCGCATCTAAGAGCGTAGCCCATATTGTAGGCGTCTTCAAAACCGGCCAGGATAAAGATTAAGGGAGGCTCTTGAGAGTCATCTAACCATTGAAACATCTCATCAAGGGTTTGATATTCTCGTGGAGAGCACACTGTGATAATCCCTCCGTGAGCGGTATCTCCCGCAAGCTGGGTGAGAGTTTCGGTTTTCACAATCTCTACAGGTACCCCGCGGTTGAAAGCCAGTTCAAGGAGCTGCTCCAGCCGTCGGAGGTCTGAATGAGGGCTAAGGAGCAGGCGATAAACTTGCCGACGATTACAGGAAAGAGCTGATTCAGCGGAGATCCTTCCTTCTAAAAGGATTTCCATCCGAGTCTTCTCGAGCCTTTCTCCTTCAGGGGAGAGGAGGCGATCAACCTCTTTGGATAGGTCTCCTATCCTCAAAAGTGAAAGAGGATGGTATGATGAGATATAGAAAGATATGAGTTTTTTTACACCTGTTTTGGATATTAGGAACCTCAATAAGTCCTTTGGAGGGGTGACCGCTGCTCGGGATGTCAATCTCCACTTGGAAAAGGGAGAACTTGTAGGTCTTATTGGACCTAATGGGGCGGGGAAGACCACCCTTTTTAATCTTATCACCGGAGTTTACAAACCTGATAGCGGTCAAATCTTTTGGAAAGGCATCGATATTACGGGCTGGAAGCCTTACCAAGTGGCCCGAGCGGGCATTGTTCGCACCTTCCAAAATATTCGGCTGTTTCAAAACCTCTCGGTTCTGGATAACGTTCGAATAGCTTGTCATCTCCATTCTAAGGAGAAGTTTTTCTCTGCTTTATTCCACTTTCCAAAAATTTTGGTGGAGGAGAGTGAGATTACCGAGCGTGCTCTCCATCTTCTCTACCACCTTGGTTTGGGGGAATACCGGGATCAACCCGCTTCCTCCCTTCCTTACGGAGAGCAGAGACGCTTGGAAATAGCCCGTGCTCTTGCCGCAGAGCCGGAGCTGCTCCTTTTGGATGAACCGGCAGCGGGGATGAACCCCCACGAAACTTCCCATCTGATGGAACTCATCCAATCCATCCAGAGAGATTTTAACCTTACGATTCTGCTGATTGAGCACGATATGCGGGTGGTAATGGGGATTTGTAAAAGGATTTATGTCCTTGATTACGGTGAGGTGATTGCAGAAGGCCCTCCTAACGAAATCCGCTGTAATCCCAAGGTCATTGAAGCTTATTTAGGAGAACCCTTAAAAGAAGAGTGAACCCTGGCTATGCCCTTACTCAAGGTACAGAATATTGAGGTGCGCTATGGGGCGATCCGTGCCTTGCGCAATGTGAGTCTAGAGGTAGAAGCAGGGGAGATAGTCACCCTCATCGGGGCAAACGGTGCAGGGAAAACAACACTTTTGCGCACTATCTCAGGTTTGCTCAAACCTGTTTCGGGAAGTATCTTTTTTGAACAGAGGGATATCACTCGAACTCCTCCCGACCGCATCGTGCAGATGGGGATCAGCCATTCCCCCGAGGGTCGTCAAATCTTTGCTCCTCTCAGTGTAAGGGAGAACCTAGAGTTAGGAGCTTACTGTCGCAAGGATAGGGCGGGTGTAAAACAAGACCTGGAGCGTGTCCTTACTCTCTTTCCCCGGTTGAGAGAGCGGTTGGACCAATTAGCAGGTACCCTCTCCGGGGGAGAACAACAGATGTTAGCCATTGGACGGGCTTTAATGTCTCACCCTCGTCTTCTCCTTTTGGATGAACCCTCTCTCGGTTTAGCCCCCTTTCTTGTTCGGGAAATTTTCAGGATCATTCAGGAGATTAATCAACAGGGGACAACGATCCTCCTTGTGGAGCAGAATGCTCACCAGGCCCTGCATATTGCTCATCAAGGATATGTTTTACAGAGTGGTGAGGTTGTTTTGCAGGGTTCTGCGGAGGACCTGCTGGGTAGTGAACTTGTTCGTCGAGCCTATCTTGGATAAGGAGGGGGAGGAGTATGGCCGCTAATCTCTCGGAGAGAGCAAGGCCCCAAAGGGAGCATTGGGCGACCCGTTTGGGGTTAGTATTGGCAATGGCGGGTAATGCTATCGGTTTGGGCAATTTCCTTCGTTTCCCCGGCCAAGCGGCAACCCACGGCGGTGGTACCTTTATGATTCCCTATTTTCTCTCTTTCCTACTAATGGGTATCCCACTAATGTGGTTGGAATGGGCTCAGGGGCGATACGGTGGTAAGTACGGGCATGGGTCAACACCTGGAATCTTTCAAGCAATGTGGCAGCATCCTCTTGCGAAATATCTCGGTGTATTGGGCCTATTTGTTCCTACAGTGATTCTCTTTTATTATACCTATATCGCTAGCTGGACCCTGGGTTATAGTGTTTTAAGTCTTTTGGGTCAGCTCCCCCAAATGCCTACTCCGCCTCCGGGGACGCCTCCTGAGGAGATCACTCGTACAGTGCTTAAACCTTTCGAGGATTTCCGAATAGATTATGTGGGCAGAGTAAGGGGAGAGTTCCTTTATCCTAGCGCTCTCTGTTATCTCTTCTTCCTTGTGGTCGTTGCTCTTAATGTCTGGGTTTTGGCTCGTGGGGTGGCGGGAGGCATTGAACGTTTGGCAAAGATCGCTATGCCCCTGTTATTCCTATTTGCTCTTCTGCTTGCAATTCGTACCCTTACTTTAGGGGAGGTTGTTCAACCAGGTCAAACCCCTTTAGAGGGGGTACGTTTTCTCTGGGAGCCTCAATGGTATATTGAGCGGGAAGGGAGACAGGTTTTTGTTCTCTTAGACCCTCAGATTTGGCTAGCAGCTGCTGGCCAAATCTTCTTCACGCTTAGTCTGGGAATGGGGGCTATTCAGTGTTATGCCAGTTATGTGAAAGAGGAAGAGGATGTGATGCTTACCGGATTGTCTACAGCCTCAGCCAATGAGTTTTGTGAAGTGGTTTTGGGGGGATCTATTGCTATCCCTGCGGCGGCCGCTTTCTTTGGCGTCACCTCTGCCCAGCTCATTGCGCAACAGGGGAGTTTTTATCTCGGTTTCACTTCTATGCCGGCAATTTTCAGCGCTCTTCCTGCCGGGGCTTTGTTGAGCTTCCTCTGGTTTTTGCTTCTGTTCTTCGCGGCTTTCACTTCAACTGTAGCGATGGCTCAACCCCTTATTGCTTTCTTGGAAGATGAGCTTAAGTGGCCTCGGAGGAAGGCGGTTCTGGCCTTAACGATCCTCTGGGTCCTTGCTAGCCAAATGTGCCTTTTCCTGAGGGATGCCTGGCAAGTGATGGACTTCTGGTCTGGTACTTTTGGCCCAGTTTTAACAGCCCTTGTTGAAGTCGTCCTGATGATGTGGATTTTTGGTGCGGATCGGATGTGGGAGGAGATGCATCGTGGCGCCCAACTTCGAGCTCCTCGCCTCTTCTACTATCTCACCAAGTATGTTACGCCATTGCTCTTGTTAAGTATCTTTGTGGGTTTTGCCTATCAAACCTTCAGCGGAGGACAAACAGGTAAAACTCTCGAGGGTTTTAAGCCTGGCCCGGCGATTTGGTTCACTCGGTTGTTCCTCCTTGCTCTATTTGCCGGCCTATGCGTTGCTGTTCATAAGGCTTTTTCTCGTTCTGAGGGAAGGGGAGAATGAGTTGGCAAGGTTGGGTCTTCCTGATATTAGGATGGGGGGTAATCATTAGCTTGTTTGTTTACTGTTTTTGGCGGATTTTGTTTGAACGGGAAAAGCGAGATTGAGATAGGAGGTTTTTCATTCCTCAAGAAAGGAGATCTCCTTGAGAGAAGCTGTTTTGGTTACGGGTTGTGCTGGTTTTATTGGCTCCCATTTATGCGAGCACTTGCTTTCCGAAGGGTTTGCCGTTCTCGGAGTGGATTGCTTTACCGATTATTATTCTCCGTCTCTTAAAAAAGAGAACCTTCAATCCCTTCTAAAACATCCTCACTTTGAGTTTTGGAACCTCGATTTGGTCTCGGCTGATTTGAAGCCGTTGATCCAGCGAGTTGGGGCGGTTTTTCATCAGGCAGGACAACCGGGAGTGCGAGCATCGTGGAGGGAGAGTTTTCAAGTTTATCTGGCCAATAATGTTTTAGCTACTCAGCGTCTTCTGGAAGCGTGTATTGGTGCTCCTCTTCACCGCTTTGTTTTCGCCTCCTCGTCTTCGGTTTATGGTGATGCAGACCGGTATCCGACTTCCGAGGAGACTCTTCCTCAACCGGTTTCTCCTTACGGCGCCACAAAGCTGGCAGCCGAGCATTTATGTCGTCTTTATTGGAAAAACTTTGGAGTTCCTACAATTAGCCTGCGTTATTTCACCGTTTATGGCCCCCGCCAGAGGCCGGATATGGCTTTTCATAAGTTCATTCGGGCCTTATTTCAGGAGCAGACGATCGAGATTTATGGAGATGGCCAGCAGACCCGGGATTTCACTTATGTTTCGGATATTGTGGAGGCCAACTTATTAGCTTTGCGAAGCGGGTATGTGGGGGAAGTCTTTAATATCGGGGGAGGTTCACGCATTTCCCTGGAGGAGGTTCTCAATCTTTTAGAAGAGATCACCGGTTGTTCTTCCCAGAGGGTTTATCAACCTTCTCAGAAAGGAGATGTCCTTCATACGGGAGCGGACATTACTAAAGCCCGGCGCATGTTAGGTTATAAGCCTAGGGTATCCTTGCGGGAAGGTCTTCAGGCAGAGGTTGAATGGCTGAGGACTTTGGAGCTGGAGTGAAAAAAGGGGAAGCCTGAGCTTGGCTTCCCCTTTTCAGACCTGAGGAAGAGAAGGTCTCTCCTAGTTTCGGCCACTCCTTCCCCGGGGTTAGAAACGCACTCCTACAGCAACGTGAGCGGTGTTGAAGTCTGGGTCTGAAACGGTCCAGTTGAACTTGCCCTCAATAAACCAACGGTTATTGAACTCGTAGCCGAGGACAATAGGGATACCAAATTCGGTTTCATCCTCCGCATTGTTGACGAAGTAAACCCCTCCACCCAAACCGTAGTAGAGGGTGTTGTTGTAACCGGAGGCACGACGCCACTGATGAAGGGCTTGGAGAGACCAGATCCGGGCGTCGCTTTCGGTAGCAAATTCAAAGGTGGCGACCCAGTCACCTCCATAAGCGGAGGTCGTGTAGTGGTAATCAATCCCCGCTACAAACCAGACGTCCGAAGTGACATCCCGTAGGTCAGAGTTAATGGGGAAAAGTCCTCCCACTTTAAGGCCCCAAGGTTTTTCAGGGCGTTCAATCTGGGCCTTTGCAGGGATGCTAACCCCTAGAGCCAGCAGTACTCCTACAATCAGGATAGAGTGTTTCATCACACACCCCCTTTGAAACTCCCTGACTGCCTCTTTCCAAGACCCTTTGAAGCTTTTTCCCCTCTTTTTTGGAGAGGATCCTCTCTCCTCCTTTGGTTTAACTCCTCTCTTAGTGGTTCGGGGAAAGCTTTTTCCTTGGGATTTGGGAGATTAGCAGTCAGGTTTCACTGGCATTATAGTCGGACAAATCCCTTCGTGTCAAGGGAAGGAGCAGGCGGAAAAATTTTATGCTCTTTTGCTTTTCACCCCCCTTAACACTTTCTTCCTTTTTGTACCCAGTTGATACATCCTTCTAACATCCACCCGGGTTAGCTCCGCTTAACACTTTCTTTCCCTTTTGTACCCTAACTAAATGGGCAGGAGGGATCACCTGTCAATCTTGTCATATGCTAGTAGACCAAGCAAGAGCCAGAAGTTAGCTGGATACACCTTCTAGCCATGCTTTCCCTTTTCCAAGGGTTTTCAATGTTAAATTTATCTTCTAGAACCAAAGAGGTTTTCTTTTACTCCTCCCGGTTTGAAATCCTTCTTGTACAAGGTGTATAATTATAGTAGGAACTTTCTCCGAAAATTCCCCAGAGGATAGGACTAATAACCCGCCTGGCGGGTTATTCCTTTTCTTGAGAGGTTAAGGGTACTATGGCCATTGCACGGCATATCCGGGAAGTCAACATAGAAGATGAAATCAAACAGTCCTTCTTGTTGTACTCGATGTCTTTTAATGTGGGGCGTGCGTTGCCCGATGCCCGAGATGGTTTGAAGCCCGTTCAGCGACGGATACTGATGGCAATGCACGACCTCAACCTGGGGCCAAACGCCCAGCACCGGAAGTCGGCGAAGGTGGCGGGGGATACCTCTGGAAACTACCACCCCCATGGTGAACAAGTTATCTATCCGACGATTGTTCGGATGGCTCAGGATTTCAACTCTCGCTACCCCTTAATCGAGGGTCAAGGGAATATGGGTTCCATTGATGGGGATCCCCCTGCAGCAATGCGATATACCGAGGTACGGATGTCCCCTTATGCTATGGAGATGTTAGCGGATATTGACCGGGATACCGTGGACTGGATTCCCAACTATGACCAGACGCGGATGGAGCCGGTAGTACTTCCGGGGCGTTTTCCCAATTTGCTCGCCAACGGAGCACAGGGAATTGGGGTGGCGATGGCCACTAATATCCCCCCTCATAATCTCCGGGAGCTCTGTGATGCCATTATCCTTTGTATTGATAAGCGGGATTGCACAGTGGAGGAAATTTTGGAGGTGATGCCCGGTCCTGACTTCCCGACAGGGGCACTTATCCTAGGCAAAAAGGGCATTAAACAGGCTTATGAGACAGGCATTGGTTCGATTGTGATGCAGGGTAAAGCGACTATTGAGCCGGGGGAGGGGGGGAAAAATACCATTGTCATTACTGAGATCCCCTATCAGGTGAATAAAGCCCGCCTTATTGAACAGATCGCTGATTTGGTGCGCTCCGGTAAACTTCAGGGGATTAGCGATATTAACGATTTTTCCGACCGGAATGGAATCCGAGTAGAGATTGAACTCCGCCGGGATGCTCAGCCCAAAAAGATCCTCAACTTCCTCTATAAGCATACCGCTTTACGGACAACCTTTCCCGTGAACATGCTTGCAGTAGTTAACCACCAACCTCGTCTTCTGAACATAAAGCAGGCTATAGAGTGTTTCATCGAGCATCGGCGGGAAGTGGTTACCCGCCGCACGCGTTTTGACCTGGAGAAGGCCCAAGCCCGTGCCCATATCCTGGAAGGTTTACGAATCGCCCTGGATTTTATCGAGGAGTGTATTCAGATCATTCGTAACTCCGCTACAACGGAGGAAGCGAGACGCCGGTTGATGGACCGTTTCGGTTTAACTCAGATTCAGGCGACCGCTATCCTCGATATGCAGTTACGGAGCCTGGTCAATTTAGAACGCCGGAAGATTGACGAAGAGTATCGGGAACTGCTGAAGACGATCGCCTATTTAGAAGATGTATTAGCCGACCCTCAGAAGGTACTAGCGATTATCAAGCAAGAGACTCGAGCTCTTCGAGATAAATTAGGGGACGATCGTCGCACGCGCATCGTCCCTCGAGAAGCGGAGGAGATTGGAGAAGAGGATGTTATCCCTGAAGAGGAGATGATTGTTACCATTACCCGAGATGGTTATATTAAACGCTTGCCGATGGATGCCTTCCCTCGGCAGAACCGGGGAGGGAGAGGACGGATAGCGACGCGAAACCGAGGCGAGGATGAGGTACAACACCTCTTTATTGCAACCACCCATCACATCATCCTGTTCTTTACCAATAAAGGGAAGGTTTACCGTTTAAAGACCTATGAGATTCCGCTCAGGGATCGTACTGCTCGGGGAGATGCTCTAATTAGCCTCCTCAGTTTGGAACCTGAGGAGGAGGTTACCGCTACTGTTCCCGTTGAAGAAGTGGATGGGGATGGCTATCTATTGATGGTTACCCTTCAGGGGGAGGCGAAGCGCACTCCCACCTCTGAATTCCGCAACCTACGTAATATGGGGATCAAGGCTTTTGATTTGGCGGAGGGGGATCGTCTCCAGTGGGTGGCCCACACTCATGGAGAGGAGGAAGTGATCTTAGTGACTGCTAAGGGGATGGCGATCCGGTTCCCAGAGGAGAACGTGCCTATCCGAGGGCGTTCAGCCGGTGGTGTGCGAGCGATTACTCTTGGTGAGGGAGACTGGGTGGTAGGAATGGACTTAGCCAACCGAGGTTCCGAGCTTCTAGTAGCAAGCGAGAATGCCTACGGTAAACGCACTCCTCTGACCGAGTACCGGACCCAAGGACGAGGAGGACGAGGGATTCAAACGATGACGATTACCCACCGAACAGGTCTACTGGTCGGTTGTGCCGTGGTGGAGCCGGAAGACAGCCTCTTGCTCATCACTCGTTCCGGGATAGCTATGCAAATACCGATTAAGGATATTCGTCGCACCGGTCGCGCTGCCCAGGGAGTGATTCTTCAGAATCTGGGCGAAGGGGATCAGTTAGCGACCATCGAGCGGATTCCTGCAGATCAGGAAAACGGGGATAAACCTTCTAAGTCCTAGTGCAGAGGGAGAGATGTCACGGTATCCGGAATTTGATCCTTCTCATCTGCGAACTCTTTCTGCGAGAGACCGGCCGAGCAAGGTGGAGTGGCGCGATTTTGCTCTTCCTCCCCAACCCGGTTTGTCTTTCCGAGACTTTTGGAATCTTCTCCCCTTTCAGCTAGCTGGCGAAACCCTTCGGGAGGTGGTCAAGGCGGTGGTTTCCGCCCGGTTAAAGGGTAAGGGGATTGTCTGGGCGATGGGAGCTCACCCGGTGAAAGTGGGTCTATCCCCTGTTTTGATCACCTTAATGGAGGAGGGTTTTATTACTGCTTTAGCAACCCATGGTGCCGGAGCGATCCACGATGTGGAAATCGCTCTTTTTGGTCGTACCAGTGAAGAGGTTGAGGCTGGTTTAGCTGAGGGTACCTTTGGGATGGCGCGGGATACAGCGGACTTTCTCAACGGGGTGGCGGACCGAGCGATGCGAGAGAACCTGGGTTTAGGAGAAGCGTTGGGGTTGGCGTTGTTGGAGCACTCTGCCCCTTATGCCCACCTCAGCCTCTTTGCCCAAGCTTATCAGAAAGGGATTCCTGCTACAGTTCACGTAGCCTTGGGAACCGACATCGTTCATATGCATTCCTCTGCCAAAGGGGCTTCTATAGGAGAGAGTAGCCTTCGGGATTTCCGGATCTTTACCTCGGTTTTACAGAAAATCAATGGAGGAGGAGTTTTATTCAACGTCGGCTCCGCAGTTTTAATGCCCGAAGTTATCCTTAAAGCGATGGCTATATTGGCTAATCAGGGGCTTCTTCGCGATTTCACCGCAGTGAATTTAGACTTCCTTCAGCACTACCGCCCCACCCAGCAGGTCGTCCGCCGGGTCAGTCAGCTTCAAGGGAGAGGGTATGCTCTAACAGGGCATCATGAGATTATGTTACCTCTACTAGCCGAGGCTATCCTTGAGGCTTTTTGGACGCATAAGAAAAGAGAGGAAGCTGAAGGAGGGATGCAAACCTCTTTCTTCGCGCCATCGAAAATTGGAGATTGGGAAAAGACCAAGAGCTATGTTAGGGCATTGCAGGAGAGAGGACAGAAAGTTGTTTTTACCAATGGTTGTTTTGACCTTCTGCATATAGGGCATCTGCGCTATTTGGAGAAGGCTCGTTCCCTGGGAGATGCTTTAGTCGTCGGTGTTAACAGTGATGCGAGTGTTCGCCGATTGAAAGGGCCGGGAAGGCCCTTTGTCCCTCAAGAAGAGCGGATGGAACTCCTTGCGGGCTTCTCATGTGTTAATCGGGTTACCCTTTTCGACCAGGATACACCCGAAGAGCTGATTCACTATCTTCGCCCGGATATTCACTGTAAAGGGGGCGATTATCGGCTTGAAGATCTCCCTGAAGCGAAAGTAGTTCAGGAGTATGGTGGCCAGATTGTAATCCTCCCGTTACTACCGGCGCATTCTTCTTCTCTCCTCGCCGAACGGGTGAATAGAGCTGTTCGTCAAAGTGAAAAGCAGTAGCGATGCTCCTCTTTCTAGGGCCTCGAATTCGAGGTCCTTCATCCTATTCTCCCTTATAGGTGGAGGTTTTTGAAAGGAGTTCTATCCCCAGAGTAGGCGTCATCGAGGGCACTTTAGGATTTAAAGCCTTTCGGCAGAGCAGGCTGCGGCTGGGCTGGATTTTACGGTGGTAAGAACACAATACGGTGTCCTCTACCACTGTGCGAAGATGAAGAGAAGTTTATTGTCTGTCGCCCGAGGGCTACTCCTTCTCTCCTTTTGCCTGCTCCTCAGCAGATTTGTCTCCTTTCTCCTTGGCCGTTTCTTCGGTAGAACCACTTCCCACGATGACCCAAGAAGGTCCTTCTTGACGCTCGATGTAATAGAGGAGAAGGGCGGAGCGAACCTCCCCCTTAGGGTCTTTAACCTGATGGCGGGCTTCGGCGTAGACTTTCCCTTCCCCTTGGGACCGAATTTCTAACCACTCAAAGGCCACAGTTTCGGCTTTTTCAATGGCATCCGCGGTGATCTTAGCATAGTCTTCTACCGAAAGGGCATACTGGGGTTTTCCTTTAAGGTAGATATGAATCTCTCCTTTCTCCGGCAAGTGGAAGATCACCCAAGAGGAGTCCTTCGTCTCCCAAGCCTTTTGAATATCCGCCAGAACCTCCCGCAGGGAGGAGGTCGGCTGGCCTCCTTGAGGGGAATTATCTGTGGAGGTTTTCTCCTTTCGGGGAGGAGTTTCAGGGGTTTCCCTCATTTGGGTTTGAGAGGATGCCCTAGGAAAGTTTTCCTTTCGAAGCTCTGGGGAGAGATAGCGGGAAGGTTCTTGATTCTGATCGGTCTCTTCCTGAGGGAGATCTTCTTCGGGCAGTTCGATAACAGTCACGCGGTTCCCCAGGATATACTGGGGTAGGTTCCCGCAGTAGCCAAAGGGAGAAGGATAGAGGGAAAGGCCGGGTACTGGTCCAAAGCCATAGTAGGGGAAGTAGAAGTATTGGGCTCCTAGACCAGGGTAGTTATAGAGGTAGAGGGGGAAGGAGGGGCGGAAGAAGAGGATCCGGTTGCCCATAATGCGGCGAAATTCCGCTCGGCTTCGGCGGGGAGCAGGGTCTAAAATTACCCCCGGGGCTGGAGTAATTTGAACTCCTCCGGGGAACTGGATTCTTTCGGGGTTGTCATTGCTGGGATCGGGGCCTTCGGGGGTTGGGGATACCTGGGGATGGGGTATAGGCCTGCGCCGAGGAAAAATCGGTTGGGGGTTGGTCTCCCCGAATTGAGGAGGGAAAGGCCCCCGAAAGACAATCGGGGGGATAGGTCGGCCGAAAGAGTCTCGGTCCTCTCGCGGGCTGATCTCAATTTCTCGCCCCACAGGTCGGCCGAACATATCGGTTATAGGAATGCCGGGCAAATTGGGCGAAGCCATCGGGGCTATAGGCTTCGGTTGGCGCACAACAGGGACGCCCAACTGGGGCAGGGAAACCACTGGTCTCGAGTCCCTAACAGTAGTCCCTGGAGGGAGGGAGTTTTGGGGGGAGGGGTCTCTCAGGCGTTTAAGATTGTTGAAGGGTTGCATAGCGAAAGGTTGTAGACTTCCCGGTAGGGAAGGATTCCCTTCTCGGAAGTGCCCGCCGAACTGATCCACCGGAGGGAACTCCTGCCTTAGCATTGCTGAGGGAGGGAGCGAGGGGATTTCCCGCTGGGATCGAGGGAATTCCCTAAGGACTGGGTGGCCAAGCAGGTTTCCCAAGGAGGTTGAAGAGCGATTCTCTAAAAAAGGAGAGCCTCCTCGTCGAGCTTCAAATCGATCTTTAATTCTCTGTAGCCGCTGAGTTTTACCCCCATCCGAAGCGTAGATTGCGATATTGATTCCAAGGACCAGACATAAAGCAGTGGCTATGGCAACGAGTTTCATTGTGCCCCCTTTGTAAAGAATTGGAGAAGCTTCGTAAAATCTCTTTCTAGAAGGAGGGTTGAAAGTCCTTCTTACCCTTTATTTCTATACCCATTTAAAGGTTCTCTTGTTTTCTTTCCTTTTTGGGGATTGTTCAACCCAACTACTATTTTTATGGTAGAATGAAGCAGAGGCGGAATGGAAGTTCTGATAGAGGGGCTGAAGATATTATTTCGGACGACTGGACTAACAGAAGACTCTGGGGAGATAGAGGGGTGAGCCGATTTCTCCTTTGGAGAGAGCACCAGCTTCTATTCGAAGCTGACAAGTTGGAAGAAGATTGATTGAGGTGCTCCTCTTTTGGGGATAGGGATAGAGGTGGGTTGCTTTTTGAAGAATGAACGTATATAATGTAAGTAACAGAGATGACCTCAAGTTCGATAAGAAAGTGGCTTTTGTGGAGGTGGAGAAATTACTGATAGGCCGATGGAAAGTGCTCCTTTTGAGCTTGTCCCTTCTAGCTGAGGGTGGAAGCAGTGCCTCAAATTACAAGAGTAGATTAAAGTTATGACCTTGCAATTGCCACCTGAGGAACTCCTCAAACTAGCGGATGCGCTTCCCTTCAGAGAACTTGGTTTGGGCGTTGAAGGGAGTCTCTTTTGAGGTGAAGAAGGGAGAAGTAGTTGGGATTATAGGTCGGAACGGGGCGGGGAAGAGTACGTTGTTGAAGGTTCTTTCACGGATTACGGAGCCGACGGAGGGATATGCTGAGGTGCGGGGACGGGTGGGTTCCCTTCTAGAGGTGGGCACGGGGTTCCACCCGGAGCTGACGGGTCGGGAGAACATTTACCTGAACGGTGCGATCCTGGGGATGAAGAAGACGGAGATTGACCGCAAGTTTGACGAGATCGTGGCCTTTGTTTTGGAAAGCGTATAATCAACCGGAGGAGAGGTGAAGTCATAATGGCAGAGAAAGAAGCCGTAGTCCGAGAAATAGATGACCTTCCTGCCCCTCTGCTTCAGGAGGTCTTGGACTTTGTCCGCTTCCTCAAAAGTAAAGCGGCTCAGGGAAGGCTGGAAACAGCTCTTTTGAGCGAAACGGTACTGGGAAGGGACTGGCTGAGGCCAGAGGAAGATGAGGCATGGCGCGATTTGTGAAGGGCGATGTCATAGTTGTCCCTTTCCCGTTCTCTGATCTGACGCAGGCAAAGCGCCGCCCAGCGTTAGTCCTGGCGGAACTGGAGGGAGACGACCGAATCCTTTGTCAGATTACCAGTCAGCAGGTAAAGGACCGCTATGCTATGGAACTCGACGACTCTGATTTTGAGGTGGGTAGCTTAAGGCAAAAGAGTAATATCCGTCCGAACCGTCTTTTCACTTGCGACATCCGTATCATCCTTTACCAGGTGGGGCACTTGCAGCCTGACAAGGTGGATCAAGTAATTGAAAGGGCGGTAGAGATTTTACGATCATGACTGATATCGCCATCCGTGTTGAAAACCTGAGCAAACTCTACCCATCGGCCAAAGCGGGCGCTACCTCGCCCTGCGTGACGTCTCTTTCGAGGTCAAGCGTGGCGAAGTAGTGGGCATCATTGGTCGGAACGGGGCGGGGAAGAGTACGTTGTTGAAGGTTCTTTCACGGATTACGGAGCCGACGGAGGGATATGCTGAGGTGCGGGGACGGGTGGGTTGTTCGGGCACTTGGTAGTAAAAAAGGTATAGAGAGTCTTTGAGCGAAG
>CAYSAW010000004.1:267819-275243 GCA_964429225.1 uncultured bacterium | reverse complement strand
GGCCTGGGAGGCTTTGGCGGAGGTCTCGGTGGTTTTGGTGGTGGCCTCGGTGGGTTTGGAGGCTTTGGTGGCGGCTTGGGAGGTTTTAGCGGGGGCCTAGGAGGCTTCGGCGGAGGCCTTCGCTACTAAAAGCTCTCTTTCACTCTCGCCTCTTCCTCTAGGGGGAGGAGAGAGAAAGTTTTTTGAAACTCTTTAAAAACTGTGGAGGAGGTAAACCTTGACCTGTGGCAAGGGGAGGGGTCTCAAAACCCCGCTGGTAGTATTGTTCTGTTTCGTCCTTTCTGCCTCAGTAGCCTGGGCAGGCTCTAACAACGGTAAAGTGACTTTGCGTTTGCAAGAGGCACCTTTAACCACCGCTATTGCCCTATTGACCCAGCAGGCTCAGGTGGTTGTAGCGAAGAATCAAGACCTTGCAGGTAAAACGGTAACGGTAAACCTGGTGGAACAGCCTATTGAGAAGGCTTTGGATGTCTTGCTGACGGCCAATGGCATCCCCTGGTATAAGGGGGAGGACGGGATCTACTACATCAACGCCACTCGACCAGAACCCCCTAAACCGGAAGCTCCTGCGGTTCCGGAGGTGGTTACTCCTAAGCGGTTTATTGTCACGGAGAAGATTGAGCTTTATCATCGGTCTCCGGAGGAGATCCTTCGGGAGCTGGGGATAGAAGGGGGGATTCTGGATCGTCGCCCTCCCTTGGAGGTGCCTATCCCGCAAGTTTATAATCCTCAGACTGGAAAAACCGAACCTGCTCGGATCATTCACCTCCAGTCATCCCTTAACCCGGCCAATGCTAAGGGACCGGTTTCGTCTGCAACGCCTAACGGTGAGAATCAGGGAGGGAATGATCTTCTTCAGCAAACCTTCCCACCGGTTCCTAGTCCTTCGGTGGGGGACCAAGACGCTGCCGGTCGTGCTCCAGGGGGCTTAGATGTCTTTGGCCAGGTTCCAGGATTTCCTCAGCCAGGGCGTCGTCCTGGTTTTGTTCCCCGCCCTGGAGTTCCCACGCCCACCGTTCCTGGTCAACCCTCCACAACAGCGCCAGGAGCATATCCGGGAGCCCCAGGAGCTGCTCCTGGGGCGGCGGGAGGTGTTACGGGCCGAGGCTTTGTCCCTGAGGGGATCCAACTGGTTGCAGGGTTGCTAGCAGACAATTCCTTGCTTGTTCAGGGAGACCCCGACGCTATTGATGAGCTCCGAACCATTGTCCAGTTACTGGACGTTGCCCCGGCTCAAGTGGCCATTAAGGTGGATATTGTCCAGGTTTCCGCAAATGCTCAGCGTCAAATGGGAGGCAACTGGGCCTTCTTCACCAAGGAGGCCAATATCTTCGCCCAGCCTGGAGTTCCAGGGAGTGGATTGATTGTGGACGTCTTGCGAGGGAATCTTCAGGCTACTATCGCTGCTTTGGTGACCAAGGGGCAGGGCAGAGTTATTGCCAGCCCTTTGATCACCACGATGAACAATACCTTTGCCAACGTTTTTCAAACCACTCAAACTCCAATCTTTGTTCCCCTTTTGACCCAAACCCAGACGGCGGTGACCACTGTGACGGTTCCGCAGTTTATTGCGGTGGAAACGGGCCTTCAGGTGCTTCCTCGGATTAACCGGGATGGAACCATCACCCTCAACGTAACTCCTACTCTCTCTAACATCTCTCGTTTTGTCACCTCTCCGGATGGCACCAATATTGCGCCAGAGTTCCAACAAACAGGCACAGTGATCACCCGTCGGGTTCGGAGTGGAGAGACTCTTGTGATTGCAGGCCTAACCACGAAGAACATCTCCTTTAACGAGACCAAGATTCCGATCCTGGGAGATATTCCCTTGGTGGGGCGGTTCTTCCGAAATCGGAGTAGGACGACGAATGAGACCCAGATGTTGATTTTCCTTACGCCGACGATCGTTTCCGAAGTGGGAGGCGGTATGCGGCCGGAAGAAGTGAAGTAGGCTAAGTTCTTGGTATTTTGTGGAGAGGGGCCAAGAGGAGAGTGAACCCTTGGCCCTTTTTTGCTTGGAGGGATTGAGTTCATAAGGAATCTGGCCGAAAACCAGTTCCCTTCTTGATTTTTAGAAACAGAAAGGGGGAACCCTTTCTGAACGGGTTCCCCCTTCATTATTTATGATAATGGACCGAGGGGGACTCGAACCCCCGACCTCCTCAATGCCATTGAGGCGCTCTCCCAACTGAGCCATCGGCCCGCTTCCTGTTTTCTTAACCCTTTTGAATTACTTCAGCAGGATCCCCTCCTTACTGCGTTCGGATCAAACCATCAATACCAAATTTATCTTAACTTGTTCCTCCCCTTTCGTCAACCCCTTAGGGGAGTATCCTTCCCTTTTGAAGAGGCTGGAAAATGGGCCGTGAGGGATTCGAACCCCCGACCAAGAGATTAAGAGTCTCCTGCTCTACCACTGAGCTAACGGCCCTTTCTGGAACTTTTTTAACTTTATTCCGACCTTGAAACGGGATTTTCCCTCTGGCTTTGGCGCGGGATCGAACCCCCAATCCATTATTTATCTTAATCGCTTTCCTTTTCTCCGTCAACCGGATCGAAAGGATTTCCCACATCGCCAAAGAGGGGGGCTTTCCTCCTTTCAAGAAAAACTTTATAGGAGTGGAGCCAATGAAAGTGAGGTCAACCCTTATCTTGGAGAAGGGACAGCAGATCCGAAGGGCCGGCTTCTTCCTAGGAATAGCCTTGATTCTTTTTGTCTCTTGCCGAGTAGGAGCAGATAAGGATCATTCCATCGCTCCCTCTTCTGAACTTATCCTCCAGCGTACTTCTCAAAAGATAGATTGGGAGCATCCCGAAAAGCTTCTTCCTTTAGCTGGTCCTCCTCTCTCTTTGCCGTTGACGGATCTGATGGGGAGACCCCAGGGGGAAATCCTCCTTCAAGGGTTCCATAACACCCATCAGGTTGTTTTCCTCCTCCAAATCCCTTCCTCTATCACTAAAATAGCCTTTTCCTGGCCAATTCCCCTTCGGGAGCCAGCGGTGGGGCCTACCCTACCCCCTACTCCTGTTCAGGAACCTCGCTCTTGTGCTACTACTTGTCACAGTCCTCGTGGGCTTCCGGAAAATCCTAACTTCTCTAAAGGGGTCCACCAAAGTTCTGGCAAAGAAGGGTTCGATGTGTGGATCTTTCGCCTTCCTCAAAAGCAATGGTGGGATGGCTATCTTGGCAGCACTGGGTTCAAATCCCAAGTGGAAGTGGAGGTTTTTAGCCGGAGGCCGATGAAACGGTTTGCCCTTTTTACTGCCCGTCAGCAAACTTTCCTTCTATGGGCTAGGGACTTAGAGACCACCAGTGCCTTTGATCTTCACTTTTGGGATTTGGGCCGGCCCTACTTCTTTGAGGTGGCTGCTTGGAATTCGGCAGGGGATCATTTAAAAGGGCAAGGTTGGTTGCGATTTCAAACGCTTCCTCTCCCTCAGCCTGCTTTCCCCACCACGGATCCCTCCTCTGTTATCCAGCGAGGAAAGCAGTGGTACGAGGCCCATTGCCAAGTATGCCACGGAGTAGGAGGGAGAAGTAGTACTCCTGCTCCTCACTTGGTTGGAGTGCGTAACCGAATGTCGGACCAGGAACTACTCACCCGGATTCGCCTGGGCACGGGAAGGATGCCCGGCTTTAACTTTTTGATGAATGATCGGCAGATTCGAGAGCTGATCGAGTACCTGAAAACCCTTTAGGCTTAACAGAAGGCAGAGAGATTTCTTCCTCGCGAGATAAAGGATGAAACTCTTTTTTTCTCTATCTTCCGCCCGGCGGGATCTCTGGCTCCTCTTTGTGGTCCAGTTTGGTATGTCCTTTGCTATGGGGATTTACTTCGGGATTATCACCAACTTCATCACCGAAAGGCTAGGTGTGCAACCCTATCAGCTGGGCATCCTGGAATCCCTCCGAGAGGTCCCCGGATTACTTACCGCTTTTACTGCCAGCTTGGTCGCCGGACTGGCGGAGCCTCGATTAGGCTTGTTAGCACTAAGTATTAATGGCCTCGGAGTTGCTCTGACTGGGCAAGCTAAGAGCTTCTCCTTCCTTATTATGAGCGCTATGCTCTGGAGTATTGGTTTTCATCTTTGGACTTCCGTTTCCCCCGGGTTAACGATGCGGGTTGCTCAGGAGAATCAAGAGGGGCGTCGGCTTGGGCAGATGTCCAGCGTATCTTCTCTTGCTTCTCTCTCCGCGCTGGCTCTTGTCTTCTTCGGAGCGAAAAGCATCGGTTATAGCCACCTCTTTCTGCTGAGCGGTCTTCTCCTTCTCCTCAGTAGCCTCCCTTGTTGGTTTCTCTCTCAGGATTTAGCTACTCCGGGTCGCCAACCCATCCTTTTCCGATGGAAATACCGGCGTTACTACGGGTTGGTCTTTCTTGAGGGTTGCCGCCGCCAAATTTTCACCACCTTTGCCGCTTATGCTTTGGTTAGGGAGTATCATACCTCGGTTCAAACCATGGCCCTGCTAATGTTGATTAACGGTTTTTCCACTTTGATCACCGCTCCCAAAGTGGGAGAATGGGTGGATCGGGTTGGGGAGCGAAAGGTCCTCAGCTTTTATTACCTGGGGCTGATTCTCATTTTTACCGGTTATGCTACCTTGAGAAAAGCCTACTTGCTCTATCTCCTCTATTGCTTGGATAGTCTCCTCTTTACCTGCGGAGTAGGCATTAATACTTACCTGAGGAGGATTGTTCCTCCTCAGGAGATGACCCCTACCTTGGCAATGGGTGTCACAATGAACCACATCGCTGCTGTAACAGTTCCCTTAATCGGTGGTGCCCTGTGGAGCCGATGGAGCTATCCGGTTACCTTTTTAGCGGGGGCAGTGGTAGCTGGTGCTTCTTTGAAGGTGGCTTTAGCCCTTCCTGAAAAGGCTGAAGGGGTTTCTTCCACCCTAAAGGAGGGTGAACCTCTGGCTGAGCCGAGAGGGAGGTGAGTTAGTTTTGGTAGAGTTTTGCCCTCACCCTCTTCCTCACTAGGGGGAGGGAACCTTTGAACCGCGGAGAAGATCCATAATCAGTAAAAATAGGCCTATCGCGACTAGAAGATCTCCGATGCTTGGCACTGAAAAGGGGTGGGGGAGGGGAATGACATCTGCTAGGAAAGGGAGACGGGTTTGCGGGCCTAAGGGAGTGTGACGGTAGGCTCCTTTCTGAATCCGATCCGCTAAAAGTGTTCTTCCCTGCTGTTTTAACAAATCCAGGTTGACAGGCATCTGCCCACCGTTGGCGGCTATAACCAGGAAGTTACAAAAAGCTCCGGAAAGGAGAAGAATGCGTGCCCACCGGGACCACTGGGGGTTGAGAAGAATCACCACTCCAATGGCCAAGTAGACCACGGTGTTTAGCAGGAGGCGAACCCAGGTTGGAGGAATAAGTCCTCGAGTGGCTCCTATTCCCCCCAAAATATTCAAGAGGGCGGAGAAAATGATTAGTCCCAAACCGTTAAACCTGATTTTCCCTCCTTGAGGGAGTCGAAAACCGTTGATTCCACATCCAATGATGAATCCTAAAAGGATGGCCACTCCAAAGAGCATATTTCTTTACCATTCGTTTGTTTCAATACTGCTATGGTGCCATTAAAACTCATCGCTTTGGTGCAGGGTCGAACCCTCAACCCCTCTATTTATTTTTTAGCCTTTTTCTCCCGCCTCCATGAATTCTCAAGAGAATAATTCTCAGCCTGCGTTTCGTCCCCTGCTGAACCCCTTTGGGGTAGTCGCAGGGCATATCACCCTATACCCCTACAGCCTGCATTACCGAACCGATCATCGACGAAAAACAAAGGTTCTAAGAATCCAACGGAGGGATCGTCTGGCTTGTTGCTGACGGAGAAACCATCTTTTAAAGGCCTCCACGACTTTCGGGTCAAATTGATAACCCTTACCCTGTTCGATTATCTCTAGGGCCTGGGTAGGAGAGCAAGCTAGAAGGTAGGTCCGTCCACTGATCAACTCATCATAAGTATCTGCTACCGCGAGAATCCGGGTTTCTAAAGGGAGGTTCTCTCTCATAACTCGGTAGGGAATCATCAACGGTTCCACAAGGGGGACGATTTCTTGGATTTGCGCGTTTTTAGTGGCTCGGAGAATTTCGGCGGTGAAACGGGGAAACTTCTGGTAGATCTCCTGTTCCTCCGGGGTTAGATGTTCCGGTTTGTTCAGGATTTGGGCAGGGACGCCTGCTTTGCCGATTTCGTGCAACACTGCTGCCCATTCCAGATTACGTTTCTGACGGGCGTTGAGTGGAAAGGAACGGGCCAATTGCCGACAGAGAAGGAGCACTCTCCGAGAATGCCCTAAGGAAGCCGGCTCTTTTGCCTCCACTGCTTCCGCCAAGGCCAAGAAGGCCTCGATGTAGGCCTTGGCTACGTCCCGGGGGAGGTACACAAAACCCATTAATAGAAAACCGAGGGCAAGGAGACCACTTAGAAGGAGTAGGAAATAGATGAGCCAAGGGGGGTTCAAGCAGAGACCTCCTGGAGGGACTCCTCGTTGGGGTTTTCTCGGTTTTTACGACCTTCTAAAATCTGAATCAGCGCTTCGGCTACCTGAGGATGGAATTGCCGACCTGATTCTCGACGGATTTCTTCAATGGCTTCCTCTCGGGTAAGGCGGTGTTTATACTTTCGGTTGTTCGAAAGCATTGCATGGTAGGCATCTGCTACTGCCAGGATGGCTGCTTCTAGGGGAATTTCTCGGTCCTTTAAACCATCTGGGTAGCCCTTTCCATCCCATCGCTCGTGGTGGTGGCGTATCCACGGAGCTACTCGGTGCAGATAACGAATCTTTCTCACTGTTTCCTCGGCGTCCACCGGGTGATCTCGGATCAGGTTCTTTTCATGAGGGGAAAGCTCTTCCTTTTTATCCAGCAGATCCTCCCCCCAGCGAAGCTTCCCGATGTCGTGGAGGAGGCCTGCATATTTTAAGAGTAAAACGGTCTCAGTGGGTAGGTTCATCTTCTCTGCAAGGCGTTCCGCCCAGGCTGCTACGGATAGTTGATGCTTGTTGGTGTAGGGATGATATTGATGCATAGCACTCCCTAACATAGAGACCGTATCCATGTAAACTTGAGCCATTTGAATATGAAGGCGGATGTATTCCCTTGCGGAGAGGAGTACCACGATGAAAGGGACTAAGGCTAGAGGCCCTATATAGGAGTATAAATAGGCGACGGTTACTCCTAATAGAGAAGTAAATAGGGTAGGGGCATTCACCCATTTAAAACCCAAAAGCCAGGTTAGCTGCCATTTTTGCTTGCTTTTTAAAAACGCTGAGGTGGTAATCAGGATAGAGTGCATTAGTAATCTGGCGTAGTCAGCAGATAAGGCTGGTAAGATTGGTACTGACCATTTTTGAGCAGAGTGATAGAATATTCCTCCTGTTAACTGGAAAATTAAAGTGCCAACACCTATTGACA
>CAYSAW010000004.1:176845-267719 GCA_964429225.1 uncultured bacterium | reverse complement strand
GTATGGAGGAGAAATCTGAGGGGGGTACATCAAAATAGAGCAGGATGAGAAAAGTGAGTAAGCCCAGGGCGATAACAGCGCTACGATATAATCGGTACAGACGATACCGTTTCATAAAAAATGAGGGATAATTCTTTTTGGGCATAAGGAAAGGTCTTAAGCCGGCGATGAGGAAAGTTTGGTCTCCTCGACATAAGGCATCCCTTCCTTATGGAGGAGGCCATTCCCAAGGGGTAGCGCCAAGGCCGATGGCGAGAGCGACAAACCCGATAAGCCACCGGAGCACCTTGACCACTTTGCGGAAACCTCCTTTCGCTAGGAGGTGTTCCTGGTCCGCTAGTCAGGAACCCGGCGCTCCGCTCCTTTTCCGCTCCGCTTCATCGCCGGCTTAAGCTACCAAAAATTCAAAGAACTTTCCTTCTCCTTTTTAATACCATTATAGTGCGATTAAGACTCATCGCTTTAGTACGGGTAGAGAACCTAAAAAAGTTATTGAGAATGTAGAACCCCCTCCGAAGTTTAAGTTTATGGTTTGATAGCATCAATGGTTTAAGTAGCGTAGTCTGCGGTTGATGGCGTCTAAAACAGCGTTCGCTGCCCCTCTCCAAGCATCCTGTTTTACCAAAGCGGACCCGACCAATAAATCTTCCAGCGACGCAGAAGTAAGGCGAACTAAGGAGACTACAGCGGGATGTCCTCCCACTTCTATCTCCATAATGTCTTCCAGGACGAGGCTCCCAGGGATACCGATAGATTGTTCCACCGCTCCTAGAGTAGCTTCTGCAATAAGGCGTAACTGGTTAATTTTTGAAGAAGGGCCTTCCCTTTCACAGGTATAAAGGACATCATTCCTCTCTAGAGTTACTGAGGCCACAAAGTACCTTCCTTTTACCGACAGGGTAGCTCCTGCGAACTTTAAACGACCTGCGGGTAGGGTGGGGACCTCAGGTCCCAGTTGAACAACACTGATCTTTTTATGGTCTACGTGGAGGCCCAGCTTTGTTAATAAAAGGGTTTCGATATCTCTCACTGTTTGTTTGGGAGATCGCTCCCCACTAACCAGGACGTGGATCTCCTGGATAGTTCCCGTTGGCGAGGCCACCGCTTTAACCCCTTGGACATCCTTTAAGCTAGCGATCATTTCTTCGATTTCGGAGGTACTCACGGTCATGCTCGTTTGGAAGACGCTCCCTTCTTTTGGGATCAACTCCCCACTGTCTTAAGGTGGGACTTCTGGTAATTAAATTCAAAAGCAATTGACCTACCACTTATTATTATATGCTATTAGGCCAATTTCTCCTACTATAATCAGTCTATCCAAAATATAAAAAATAATTTCCGCTTTTAATCAGCGAGAAATTCGGTAGTTGTACTCTTGAGGGTGTGGGTGCAAGCCACAGGCTTTAGCTTGCACCCACTCTTTTCCTCAAAGCTTGTACACCTCACTTCTCTTCAGTGAGCGGTTGATGGGAGGGCCTGGCGGACGAGTTGTGGTATTTCACTAATGGTTTCGGCAATCAGGGCACCAGCTCCTTGTAAGGCTTCTATCTTAGCTTGAGCGGTTCCTGTTCGGCCTGAGATAATAGCTCCTGCATGACCCATCCGTTTTCCCGGTGGGGCGGTGCGTCCTGAGATAAAAGCCACGACCGGTTTAGTCATCTTTTCTCGGATATATTCCGCTGCTACCTCCTCGTCGTTACCTCCGATTTCCCCCACCAGCACTACCACTTTTGTCTGGGGGTCTTCCTCAAACAGGGGCAACAGGTCTATAAAAGAGCACCCCGGGATAGGATCTCCTCCAATTCCCACTACTGTGCTCTGGCCCAAGCTTGCTCGAGATAAGCTGGCTACAATCTCATAGGTTAAAGTCCCACTGCGGGAGATCATCCCCACGGGCCCGGGTTGGTGAATAGGCCCTGGCATAATCCCGACTTTCGACTTCCCTGGAGAGATTAAACCGGGGCAGTTCGGGCCGATAAGACGCGTCTTTGTTCGGTGAAGATAGTTGACCACTTTAACCATATCTTGGACGGGGATTCCCTCGGTAATACAGACGATAAGGTCTAGACCCGCATCAGCAGCTTCTAGAATGGCATCGGGGGCAAAACGTGGGGGCACAAAGATACAGGTCGTATTAGCTTGAGACGCCCTGACTGCCTGTTTCACCGTATCAAAAACAGGTACTCCTTGGACTTCTTGCCCCCCTTTGCCTGGAGTTACTCCCGCAACAATCTGGGTGCCATATTCCAGCATTAATCGGGTGTGAAATTCGCCCTCTCGTCCGGTGATTCCTTGGACTAGAACTCGAGTCTCCTCACCAACTAAGATACTCATTTCTTTCCCTTATAATTTACCACCTAAAAGTTCTATAGTCAATAGGCCCTATTTTTTTCAAGGCTAAAGGGGGCAGGGAAGTTTCTCTTTCGTCTCACCCTACCACCACATTAACGAGTTTCTTGGGGATAACGATAACTCGCTTCACTTCCTTTCCATTGAGATGAGCTTGAACTTTTTCACTCGCTAGGGCCAAGCGTTGAAGCTCCTCATCCGAAGTATCTGGGGATACTCTCAACCGGTCACGGACCTTACCATTGACTTGAACCACTACTTCAATCTCTTCTGCTTGGGCCAGCTGACGATTCCCTTGAGGCCAGCTCTGTAAAGTGACAGATCCTCTGGAAGCCCTTAACCCCAATTGTTCCCACAACTCTTCCGCCTGATAAGGGGCAAAGGGAACGAGGAGGAGGCAGAAAGTTTCTAGAGTTTCGGAGAGCACGGGATCAGCCACTTTTCCTTGGAGGGAGATCGTTTCATTCAGAAGTTCCATTAAGGCGGCGATAGCGGTGTTAAACTCAAAGCGCTCCACATCCTCGGTTACCCGCAGGATGGTTTGGTGGAGCTTTCGGCGCAAAGCTCGATCTTCTTTAGAGTGAAAATTATTAATTTTGGTTTGCCATTGAGGATCAAAGCGCTTCTGGTTAGCGATGACCGTGCGCCACAGGCGTTGCTGAAAGCGAACGACGCCTTCAATACCTTGTTCAGACCATTCGGCTTGTTCTCCTGCGGGGGCCATAAAGAGGATGAACAGCCGAGAGGCATCTACTCCATGTTTGTCCCAAAGTTCATCAGGAGCGATAACGTTCCCTCGCTTGGAGAGTTTTCGCCCTTTATAGTAGATGATCCCTTGGTTAAAGAGCCGGAGGAAAGGTTCGTCAAAGGGGAGATAACCCATATCGTGGAGCACCTGGGTGATAAATCGGGCGTAGATCAAGTGCATCGTGGCGTGTTCGCGTCCCCCGATGTACTGATCCACGGGTAACCAGTAGCGGACTTCCTCGGGGTTCCAAGGTTGGTTTTCCTCCTTGGGACTGACATAGCGAAGGAAATACCAGGAGGAGTCTACAAAAGTATCCATAGTATCGCCGTCTCTTCGGGCGGGGCCTCCACATTGGGGGCAGGAGGTGTGGACGAAGGAGGGAGTCGTTGCCAAAGGAGATTCCCCTTTCCCGGTGATCTGAACCTCTTCAGGGAGGAGGACAGGAAGTTGATCTTCGGGGACAGGCACCATTCCACAGGTTTCACAATAAACGATGGGAATAGGAGCTCCCCAATACCGTTGCCGGGAAATCAACCAGTCTCGCAGGCGGTAACGCACCGTTTTTCTTCCTAGCCCTCGTTCCTCCAACCATTGGACGATCTTCTCTTTGGCCTCTTCACTGGGGAGGCCGTCAAAAGGCCCCGAGTTGATTTGGATTCCAGGGTCGATATAGGCTTCTGGAAGGGGTTCCTCCAAAGTTTTCCCTGGAGGGGTGATCACCGGTTTAATAGGGAGGCCATACTGGCGGGCAAAGTCAAAATCCCGGGTATCGTGAGCGGGAACACCCATCACCGCACCGGTGCCATATTCCAGCAGAACATAATTGGCGATCCAAATGGGAAGGGTTTCTCCCGTTGCCGGGTGGATAGCCTCTACCCCCAGAGGCATCCCTTCTTTAGGAATGTCTATGGCGGTTCGTTCAATCTCGGTTTCCCGGAGAACCCGCTCGATAAAGGCCAGGACTTCGGCTTCTTGGGGTTTACCTCGGACTAATTCTTTCACTAGGGGGTGTTCAGGAGCTAGTACAATATAAGTTACTCCATAGAGGGTATCGGGCCGAGTGGTGAAAACAGGGATTTCTTGACCTGTATCTTTCACTTTAAAGAGGATTTCTGCCCCCTCACTCCGGCCGATCCAATTCTTCTGCATTGTAATCACATCTTCGGGCCACTGGAGCCGGGAGTGGTTTTCCAAAAGTCGCTCCGCGTAGTCTGTGATCCGGAAGAACCACTGGGACATCCACTTCTTAGTGACCAGGGTACCGCAGCGCTCGCAAGCTCCGTTAACGACTTGTTCATTGGCTAGGGCGGTGGCGCAGGAAGGGCACCAATTTACGGGGGCTTCTTTTTTATAAGCTAGGCCACGTTTGTAAAGCTGAAGAAAAATCCACTGAGTCCATTTATAATAATCAGGAAGGGAGGTGTTGACCTCCCGGTCCCAATCATAGGAGTATCCCATTCGGTGGAATTGTTCCCGCATCCGGGCGATGTTCTTCTCGGTCCAGGCCCGGGGGTGTATCCCTCTTTGAATGGCGGCGTTCTCCGCGGGAAGGCCGAAGGCATCCCAGCCCATTGGGTGAAGGACGTGGTAACCCCGCATCATCATATAGCGGGCATGGGCGTCACCCACTGTGTAGTTCCGGATATGCCCCCAGTGGAGGTCTCCACTAGGGTAGGGGAACATTTCGAGGACGTAATATTTGGGTCTATCTTCTCCCCGGGTGGCTTCTGTTGAGAAGATTTTCTCCTCTTCCCACACCCGTCGCCATTTGGCTTCGACTTCGGCAAAATTGTATCGTTCTTCCATTTTCTTAGACCTCAGCGGAGGCAGGGATGGGGTTAAGATAGAAAAAAGGTTGGGAGTAGGGCTTGGTTATAACTGTTCTTGCAAGCTTTTCGCAAAATTTTTTCTGCCCCTGGGCGTGTTCTTTCCTTCCTCGCTGATCGGTGGAAAACTTGTAATTTCAGTCTTATTTTAGCAAAAGCTTCTCCTGTTGGCAAAGCATCAGGTAGGGCAGAGTTGTTTCATCAGAGGTTCCAAACCTGTCCCTACCAGTGTTCTTGTTCCCTGCTTATCCTAGCCTGAATAGCTTCCTTCACTACTGGTGATCTGCTTTGACACTAAGCCTCACTGGCACACCCCCCTTGACGGAAGTGAGAGTTCTTCATAAGCTAAATTGAACCCAACAACTATGAAGAGACTCTCCATTCTCATCCCCGCTTATAACGAGGAGAAAACGATTGCGGAAACCCTCCGCCGGGTTCGAGCGGTTCCCTTAGATGTGGAGCGGGAGATTATTGTTATTGATGACGGTTCGACGGATCGCACCCCGGAGGTTTTGGCTTCCTTGGAAGGTCCAGACCTGAAGGTGATCCGCCATTCTCACAACCAGGGGAAAGGACGCGCCATTCGCACAGGCCTCCAATTTGCTACGGGGGATGCGATTCTCATCCAGGATGCAGACTTGGAGTACTTTCCGGAAGATTACCCCCGGTTAATTGAGGCCTTCCGAACCACTGGGGCGGACGCTGTTTATGGCTCTCGGTTTCTGGGCCAGTGTGAGGGGATGCTACCCCTTTTCCGCTTTGCCAATTGGCTTTTGGCTAAAACAGCCAGCCTCCTCTATCACACTCGTCTGACAGATGAGGCAACTGCTTATAAGATGTTTCGATCCGAAGTACTCAAAGATCTGCAGCTCCACTGCCAACGGTATGAGTTTTGCCCTGAGGTGACAGCCAAGCTCCTCCGTTCTGGGAAGCGCATTGTTGAGGTTCCCATCCGCTATAAAGCTCGCACTGCTGAAGAGGGGAAGAAAATTAGTTGGAAGGATGGCTTCATCGCTTTGTGGACGTTAATCAAGTACCGGTTTATTCAGTAAGGGAAGAGGTCTTTCCACCCTCTGAAAGGGTGGAAGCCTTAAGTGTTAGGAAGGCATCTTTCAGAAGCGGAGGCGAATAGGAGTGATGGGGGCTTAAAGCTTGCTGAAAGTTTGGAGCCCGTGTTATGCTGAAGACAAGGAGAAGCCTTGAGCTGAAGCGTGGGAGTTTGGGGATAACAATTCTTTGGTGGGTAAGGGGGATATGGCTTCTACTCCTCTGCTGGGGATGTCGGCAACCCCTTCCCCCCAAAACTCAACCCCCACCGAAGGTTCCAGAGTCTTCTCCCTCGGCGAGAGCGATTATTCAGCGGCCTAAAATCGCCTTTTCTACCCCTTCTGAGGGCCTTCTCTGGGAAGCTACTGCAGAGAGGGCCGAGGGCATCGAGGCGAGCCAGCAAGGGAAGCTTCACCAAGCCCGGGTGGTCTTCTATAAACAAGGAAGGCCCTCCTGGGAGTGCCAGGCAGGACTTTTAACCCTAGATGGCCGAAGAAGACTGCTTCGTTTCTTAGGGAAGGTCTCTGCTAGGTCTTTTCTCCAACCTGCCTCTTTTCAAGCCGAGAAGGTTTTATGGTATGTTACCACTCAGTATGTTGAGGCTTGGGGAGGGATTCGCCTCCAAATCGATCCAGTGGAAGTTACGGGGAATACCTTGACCTATCAGCTGAACAAGCACTCTTGGCAGGTGATAGGTAACCCCCTTCTCCGGTGGAAACCAATGCTTAGCCAGCAGATTAAGAGGAACGGGAGATCGTCTGTGAGAGAGTACGGGCGTAAAATCTTACACCCCTTCTCCCTCAATTTAGTGGGACAGATCCTGAGGGATGGGCCTCGCCGTGCTCTCTGCTGGGTTTTTCCTGTTCTTTGCTTTCTCTCCTCTAGCCCAGGAGTTCTTGCCCAAGCTCCTTCCCCTCCTCAGGCGGTGAAGGTGGGCGGCCTCAAAATCGGTTCTGCGGGGAGCATCAATGGGAAGACCCTGAAGAAGGGTCTTGAAATTACTGCTCGCAAAAACGCTTGGATGGTTGCAGACGGGCTTCGGTTAAGCGCTCCTGTTATCACGGTAACGATTCCCAAAGGTGGCCCTTTTGACACCCTTAAGGCCGAGGGTGGAATCCAACTGAGGTATCGTAAGCCCTCCTCCTCTGAGAATTCTGGATCAGCTTCTACCGAGGTGTTAGTCACGGGTCAATCGTTGATCTACCAGCGAGAGAAGGACCTGGCTCGGATAGAGGGAGGTGTATCGGTTAGTGTTGACTTGGAAACAGGGGGTACGGTGGTGGGCACCGCTCAACGGGCGGAAATTCAGATTCAACAGAGTGTGGCGTACCTCATTGGGGGAGTTACTCTGAAATTTAATGACCCTCAAACTTTTGCTGAACCCGGTTTATTGCGAGGTGACCGGTTGAAAATAGATCTGAGGAGTGGAGAGTGGGAGCTTTTACCTGGGCCAGGACAGCAGACGGAGGGGAGTTTCAAGCTTAAGCCTCCCGCTGAAAAGAAGGGGTCTCAAGGATGAAGGTGGATTCCGAGCTAGTAGCTGAGAATCTGGTGAAGGAGTATGGAGGACGCAAGGTTGTAAAGGGAGTCTCCTTTCACGTCCAACGGGGAGAGATTGTGGGACTGCTAGGGAAGAATGGGGCGGGTAAAACAACCACTTTTTATATGATTGTTGGACTGGTTCGCCCCAATGAGGGCCAGGTTTACCTTAACGGTCAAAATATTACCGCTCTACCGATGTACCAAAGAGCGCGGGCTGGAATCGGCTACCTTGCTCAGGAGAACTCAGTGTTCCGAAAACTCTCGGTGGAGGATAATTTAAGGTTAGTTCTGGAAATGCAGAAGTTGACTCGTAAGGAGCAGGAGTACCGCTTAGAGCGGTTATTGGAGGATCTTAATCTCAAACCTCTACGAAAACAGTTGGCCTCCCATCTCTCCGGGGGAGAGCGGCGCAGGGTGGAAATTGCCCGGACTTTGGCAACGGAACCTTCTTTTGTCCTCTTGGATGAACCCTTTACCGGTATTGACCCTATTGCGGTGGTGGACCTTCAGCAGTTGGTAATGGCTCTGAAGGAACGAAACATTGGGGTATTGATTACCGATCATAATGTTCGGGAGACGCTGAAGATTACTGACCGTGCCTATATCATTGATCAAGGGCGTATTTTAACCTCGGGCACCGCGGAAGAGTTGGTTCGGGATGCTTTGGCCCGAGAGGTTTATCTTGGACCTCAATTTAACTTTTAGCTATGGACAGGTTATCCCTCCGCTTGCCTTTATTAGACCGTTACCTCTTCTGGGAATTATTGGCCCCTTTTCTTTGGGGGATAGGGATTTTCCTTACTCTTCTCCTAGGGATTGATTTATTGCCTGACCTGGCGAAGCTCTCGGCTCGGGGAGCTGACCTCCTTTCCCTCTTCCGGTTGTTTTTACTGGACCTTCCCTCTCTTCTTGCCTTAACCTTCCCAATGGCGATGTTGTTAGCCTCGGTTTTGGGGATAGGGCGCCTCTCCGGAGATGGGGAGATGGTCGCCTTTTTTGCCAGTGGGATCAGCCTTTATCGAATTCTTCTACCGGTAATGGTTCTCGGTATCTTGGTTTCCCTGCTCACTTTTCAGTGGAACGAGCGGGTGGTACCCCCTACCGCTCGGGAGGCAGGTCAACTAAAGAGGAAGCTCTCCCAGCCTCAGGAGAAACAGGTGAGGGTGGTTCAACCTCAGTATGAGGGAGGGCGTTTAACCCAGCTCATCTTGGCCGAACAGTTTGATCCAGTAACGGGGAAGATGGTGAAGGTGAATTTCTTTCGCTTTAAAGAGGGCTTAGCCCAAACCATTATTACTGCTCAAGAAGCGATTTATAGCGGGCATTTGGAGTGGACTTTCCGTCGAGGCACTTGGATCCAGGAAACCCCTCGGGGGTTCTATACGGTTAATTTCACGGAGCAGAAGCTCTGGTTGGGCCGAACTCCTTCCCAGATCTCCTCAGAACGGATTAAAGGGGAGTATCTCAATGCGCGGGAGTTGCGGCAAATGATTGAGGCTCAGCGTCAGCAAGGGATTGATACCTCCGAGCTCGAGGTAGCCCTTCAGCATAAATACGCTATTCCTGCAGGGGGAATGGTGTTTGCCTTGCTGGGTGTCCCTCTCGGTTTTCGCCCTCACCGCGGGAACCGGTCGCTAGGAATGGGGCTGAGTGTGATTATCCTTTTAGTTTACTACATCCTCTTTAACTTCCTTTCAGGGTTAGCGGGGAGAGGAGCTCTTTCACCTCCTATCGCTGTTTGGCTTCCTAACGGTCTTGCCATCATCACCGCAGGGGGGTTAATCGTTAAAACACCCAAATAGGAGGGTGCCGATGAGCTGGTACACTTTGATCCTTTTATCCGCCTGGATTTTAGGGAGCGGTTTGGTCGCCTATGTAGGAGATACCTTGGGCCGGCGGTTGGGGAAGAGACGGCTTTCCCTTTTCGGTTTGCGCCCGCGCTATACAGCGATCGTGTTCACAGTTATTACAGGGATGCTTATTGCCACTGCTACTATTGCCACGATCATCTTCGTGGATACGGGAGCTCGCCGTGCCCTCTTTGAAGCGGAGCAGCTCTACCGCCAGCGGGCTTTCCTAGCTGAACTAAACCGCCAATTGGTTTCTCAGCAGAAACGCCTGAAGATCCGAGTGTCTTCCCTTCAGCAACAAGCACAAACCGCGTCCTTAGAGGCCCAACAGCAACGGAAATCTGCTTTGCAGGCTCACCAAGAATTCCTCCGGGCGGAGCAGGACCGCCAGCAGGCGATGTCTCGCTTAATCGCCCTTCATTTAGAAGTGCGAAAGCTCGCTCAGGAAATCCAAGTCCGGCAACAACGGATTTCCTCCCTCTCTTATCGTCTGAGGACCTTGAAGGATCGGTTGGCGGAGAGTAAGAGACAGCAGGAAGTGGCCCACAAGGAGTTAACCCTGGCCCAAAAAGCTTTGAAGGGCCTAGAAGAGAGTGTTGCCCAAACGAGATCGGCTCTTCAGGCTTCTCAGGAGCAATTGCGGAGGGCTCGAGAGGCCGAAGCTTTGGCAAAACGGCAAAGAGATGCCACAGAAAGCCAAGTTCACCTTCTCCAACGACAGGCTGAAACGACTTCCCAACAGCTCCTAAGCCTTCGCCGGCAGTTAGCGGAGCGTCAGCAGGAGCTGAGGGACATTGAGGAGCAGTTGCAAAGAACCCAAGAGCATCTTCGGCTGGCGGTAGCGGGGATCGCCTTCGCTCGCAGTAGTTCCTTAACTTTTTCTGCTGGGGAGGAAATTGCCCGGTGTGTTATTTACCAACCTGAAACTAAGGAGGAATGCCTTAAGGCTCTGCGTCGCCTTTTAGAACGGGCCTCAGAGATCGCTCTCAGTAGAGGGGCAGTCGCTCCGGAAGGGGAACGAGCGGTTCGAATCGTATCATTCTTACTCCCCACGGGAGGAGGTGGGGAGGTTGAGCTGAGTGAGGAGGACCATCTGCGCAATTGGTCCCAAGTCATTGCAGAGGAGAAGAAAGATGTTGTTGTCCGGGCAGTCTCCGCGGTGAATAGTGTTCAAGGGGAAGTGGTTCCCATCCGGTTAGAGGTTTACGTGAATAAGTTGATCTTCCCTCGGGGCCAGTGCATTGCGGAAGCTCTGCTGGATGGCAAGGACTCGGAGCCTCGTTTAATTGAAAAGGTTATCGCCCTACTTCAAGGGCCAGTGCGCTCTACCGCTCTGGAACGAGGGCTTTTGCCTCCGCCCACTGGAAGTGTTGGGGAAGTGACTTGGACGGATATATTAACGGTGGTCCGACAATTAAGGGAGATCAAACGTCCTACCCCTGTTAAAGTGTATGCTGCTGCCGACATCTGGGTCTCGGACCCTCTGTTGGTTCGGATTAAAGTGGGGTGATTTTCCTTTTGTATTATAATTTTTATAAGGAGAGAGATGGGAAGAGCGCCTCTCGGTAAAAGAGTTTTCCTCACTCAGTTTGTTCTCGCCCCCTTTGTTTTCTGTTGCTTGGGCCTCTTATTCCCCCAATCCGCATCGGCTGAGGACCTCCTTTTGGGAAGGCCTGTAGCCCAAGGTATTCAGCTGAAGCAGATTCTGCGTTATCATTCTTCGGAGCAGTTGATCATTAATATGGCCGAGATTGATTTAAAGCAAGTGAAAGTGACTTCTGCTTTGGCAGGGGATTATGTTGAGGAGGGAGGACCTAACCAGGGGAGGGAATGGTTAACCCAGTTAGCCCGCCGAAAAGGCTTCACTTTGGCAGTCAATGCGGATTACTTCTCTTACTCTGGCGACCCTTTGGGGCTGATGATCAGCAACGGAGAGCTGGTTAGTGAACCTCACCCCGATCGAGTAGCCATCGGTTTTACCTCAAAGGGGCAAGTTTTGTTCGATAAGGTGAAGTGGATCGCCCGAGGTACCAGTAACCAGCGCTCTTTCTCCCTCCAGGGGCTAAATCGGAAGCGGGGAAGTAATGAGTTGATCCTTTATACTCCCCGGTATGGTCCTTCCACCCAAACCAATGACTTTGGGACTGAGGTTCTCCTAAGTAGCGTCAACACTCGAACTTACTTGGGGGAATGGAGTGGAACGGTGACCAGTATTTTTAATGGTAGGGGGAATACCCCTTTGATGGAGGGAACCGTTGTTCTCTCCGGGCATGGTTCTTCAGAGGATCTTCTGAAAACGCTTCAACCGGGGGATACGGTTTATTTTCGAATTACGCTCCAACCTGCAGAGTGGGCAGAGGTGGTGGAGGCAGTTGGAGGTGGCCCTTGGCTAGTTCGGGGAGGAAAGATCGTTCTGAATTACTCCTCTGAGAAGTTCGATGCCTATCTGGCATTGCGTCGGCATCCTCGAACTGCTATTGGGATAAATAAAGAGGGACATTTAATGGTCGTTACTGTAGACGGTCGTCAAACCATCAGTGCAGGGATGACCTTGTCCGAATTCGCTCAGCTTTTAGTCGAGCTGGGAGCTGAAAATGCTATCAACCTTGACGGAGGAGGTTCTACGGGGTTGGTTGCTTATGGTTGTTTCCTGAATAGTCCTTCCGAGCTGAAAGAGAGGCCTATCGCTAACGCTTTAGGTTTTACTGCTTTGCCTCTTAGCTTTGCTTCTTCTCTCCCAGAGGTTTCCCTCTCTCCTGCTGAAGTTACCGTGGTTTCAGGTCAGACGGTCTCTTTGGAACTTCGTTCGGCCCAAGGGGAGAAGGTACTGCAAGAGGTTCCTGTTCTCTGGAGTGTGGATCGGCCAATCGGTTTCATCAGCCAACAAGGGCGGTTTACGGGCATTCATTCGGGTATGGGTACCATTATCGCCCGGCTAGGTAATCAGCTGTTGCAAGCTAAGGTAACGGTGGTTCCTGGTCCTCCTGCGGAAATTCAGGTAATGGCAGACTTGGCCTATCCTCCCAAGGGCCGATTCATCGCCCGAGTGACCGATGCCAACCGAAACCCTGTTCCAGGGGTTGAAGTCACTTTTGATCTAGGTAAGGAGATTCCCCCTTATCAAGGGAAAACGGACTTGGAGGGGCAAGTCGTTTACCTTCTTTCCAAAGAGGTGAGTCCGGATACTAAAATCCGGATTACAGCCCCTGGCCTTGCTCCGGTCACGTGGGTTTCTCCTCCAAGGTCGCAAGGCAGGAATGTTAAAGAAGATAGAGGCTTGATGAGGCGTTAGGATTGCTTGGCTACCAGGACTTCTGTCTTCCTTCGTCAAAATGAGTTAAGGCTAAGCCTTAAGGGATTTGTCCCTTCGCTAGGGGTAAGAGAATAAGATCGCAGTTCCTGGAAAGATCTTAGATCGCTTTGGCTGGCTTCAAACAGGAATAGGACCTTTGAGGGAACTCAGCAAGGTTGGGGCAATAGAGGGTGGAGGGACTGATGAGTATGCAAGCTCATTTAGAGAAGTTATACTCCCTTCAAATTGTTGATTTGGAGATTCAGAAAGCACAGCAGCGTTTGGCTTCCCTCGATTTTGGAGCAAAAATTCAGGAACAAATCCTTTCTCTTAAAAAAGAGTTAGAGAGCCACGAGAAGGTTCTTCACAAAGTAGACGCAGACCTTATAGATGCAGAATTACAGTTAAAGGCGACTGAAGAGAAGAGGGATAAAGCCAAGGCCCGATTGTATGGGGGTACGGTTACTGCTCCGAAGGAGCTAGAGGCTTTGGAGCGAGATATTGAGATGCTCACCCGTCAGGCCGGAGAGCTGGAGGAGAGAGTGCTCGAGCTGAGCTATCAGATTGAGCCTATCCGAGAGGAGGTTCAACGATTACGGGATGAGACTACTCGATTAGAGCAGGAGCTTCAGCGGGTTCAAGAAGAACATCGATCAGAAGAGGAACGCTTAAAGCAGACCTTGGCCTATCTGGAGCAGCGGCGGAAGGAGGCTTTGGAAGGTATTGAGTCTCCTATCCTGAGCCGGTATGAGCAGGTACGAAGTCGCCGAGGAGGTATCGGAATTGCCAAGGTGGTCGAAGGCCACTGCTCCGCTTGTGGCATAGCGGTCCCGGAATTTACCCTTCGGCAGCTCCGGGAGCCAACAAACTTTATCTACTGTGAAAACTGCGGACGGATATTATATCTTCCCAAGTGAAAGTCCTCCTTTACATTGATGGTGCTTCCCGGGGCAACCCCGGTCCTGCTGGAATAGGGATTGTTCTCCGGGATGAAACCGGCCAACACTGGGTGGAGATCGCTGAATCCATAGGATGTACGACGAATAATATAGCAGAATACCAAGCCTTGATTCGAGGGTTAGAAGAAGCCCGAAAGTGGTCTCCCGAAATTATTGAAGTTTACTCTGATTCTGAGCTCCTCGTTCGCCAGATGCGGGGTCAGTATGCGGTTCGTTCTCCCCATCTTAGAGAGTACCACCGTCGGGCAATGGAGTTGGTTCAGCAGTTCTCGCAGGTGACTTTTCAATATATCCCCCGGCGGGAGAACTCTAGGGCTGACCAGCTCGCCTCTTTGTCTGCCCAGAAGAATCCCTCTCTTCAAGAGAAAGAGAAGGCCTTTTAACCTCTAGTTATACCTGGAGGAGTGATCGGTTACCCTCAAAGACTTTCTGCTAATGAGGAGAAGGGGTTTCCCAAAATCCATAGGGACCGAGTTAACCATCTCGATTCCCCTCTCCCACAAGGAGAGGGGGCAGGGATGAGGCCTTCACCCTACTCTCTTCCACAGGGCGGGTGTTTTTGAAAAAAGTTCTAAAAAGAAGTAGTTCATCCTTAGGGGTAGGATAAGAACGGTTTATGCTTAGGTCAAGCTCTAGGGTATCCCCCTCTCTGCTTTACCGGTTGTTTTTCTGGTCTCTTGCTCTGCTTTTGGGTCTTCTTCAAATCTTGCCCCATCAGAAAGACTTACTCTTTACTGACGGTCTCTCTTATATCGAGATTGCTGAAGCCTATTTAAGGGGGGACTGGCGTTCGGCCATCAATGGATACTGGAGCCCTCTCTATTCATGGTTCTTGGCCCTGGGATTAAGGATTTTTAAACCGAGTCCGGAGAGGGAATACGCCCTGGTTCATTGGGTGAATTTTTTGATTTATTTCCTTGCTCTTTTATCTTTTGATCTCTTTCTTTGCCGGTGGATTCGTTATCATCAAGACCAAAGAGTTTGCCCGTCTTCTCAGGGGAGTAAAGATTACCCTTCTCCAGATCTATGGGTTGCCCCCACTTTAGTCGCTCCTCATCGAAAGGGGTTATGGATCTTACTGGGAATTCTCTTTTTTAATCTTTATTGGCGCTGGAGCTCTCTTCCCTATTGGTTGGCTGATCAGGTGACTCATCGTTGGAAGGTACCCCTTTCTTGGATAACGGCAGTTAATCTTGCTCTTTACGGAGGGCTTCTATTCCTCTTTGTCTCAGTTTTTCTCCTTCTTGTCCATTACTTTGTTCGTTATTGTTGGAAAGGACAAAGGGGTTCTTTAGAGTATGAACCCCTTTCCAGAGGGCACTGGCTTCTTTTGGGGTATTCTCTCTTTATCTATTTTTCTTTGGTTTTCATTATCGTTCGAATAGAGACTCCGGATATGTTGGTCACCGCGTTGGTTTACCTTATTGCTTTTTTCCTTCTAAGAATTCATGCTGGAGAGAAGATCTTTCTCTCCGGTGCCCTTCTGGGAATAGTCTTAGGTTTAGGTTATCTTGCTAAGTCTGCCCTCTTTCCGGTAGCTATTCTCCTTTTGGTGAGCCTCCTCTTTCTCAAGAAAGGTTATCATCTAAGAGTTTTTTCCCTTACTCTGTTGACTTTTTGTCTGGTGGCTGGCCCTTTTATAACGGTTCTGTCACTGGCGAAGGGACATTTTACCTTTGGAGATGCAGGTCCTTTAAACTATGCCCGGTTTGTAAACGGTATCTCTTACCCTCCTCCGGAGGAGGTTCGGAAGATACTCCCTCACCCTTTGCGAAGAGTTTTATCAGCCCCGGTGATTTGGGAATTTGGTCAACCGGTCGCGGGAACTTATCCTCCGTGGTACGACCCCTCTTATTGGCAGGAGGGTATTCGCCCGCGGTGGATTCTGAAAGATCAGCTGAAGGCTCTCCAGGAGAGCCGAAGGCGTTATCAGATTTTTATTCTCAATAACCAAGGAGAAATTCTTCTTTTATGGGCCTTCTTCTTGGTTCTTTGTTGGAGACCTAGTTGGAAACTAGGGTGTTGGAGGGATCTTTGGTTTATTGGTCTTTTAGGATTTTTCCCTCTGCTGATGTATGCTCTGGTCATTGTGCAGAGAAGGTACATCTGTGCTTTTGTTCTCCTGCTCTGGTTATGGCTCTTTTCCAAAATTCGTTTCCCAGAAGGCCATGGAGTTCGTCGCTGGGCCTTTATTCTCATTCTCTTTCTTTCAGGAATTCTGTTAGGGAAGGTGGCTATTCCCACTTGGAATAATTTTCGGCAGGGGGAGACCTCCATAGCGTGGGTGGTGGCTCGGCAATTACATCGTTTGGGCCTTCGACCGGGAGACAAAGTTGCTTGTCTCGGCTTAGTCAATCCTTACCACTTTAGCTGGGCGCGGATGGCACGGGTCAAGATTGTAGCAGAAATCCTGAATCAGGATGTAGACCAATTTTGGCTGGCTGATGAGGCCACGCGTAGGCGGGCTTTACAAGTTTTTGCAAGGGTGGGTGCTAAGGCAGTGGTCGCTACCCATATTCCTCCCTCTGCCCCTCTTAAAGGATGGAGGAAGATTGCCCACCGCCTTACTCCTCCTCGAACTATGGATGAGCTTTCTCGGGACAACGATTACTATGTTTACTTTCTCCGAAATCCTTTTCCCCTTTCGGCTCACCGGAAGGTGCGTCCTCCCAAAATCTAGCCCAGGCTGAAGCCTGCGACTGTCGAGGTTCCCTCTTTTGATTGGTGAGCCCCCCTGTAAAGCCCCTTTACAAAAGGAGTGAAAGGAGGATAGGGGGTCTTCATTTCTACATTGGGGAAGAAGGGGTTTCCCTTTTTGTACCCGGAACACCATTGGGTAGAGGGGTATGGCCAGGTGTCCCTATCTGTTTCATCCTTCTGGGGAGACCTTGTCTCGATAGGCTTGGTGAATTTTTCGGGTCAGAGGGCCAACACGCCCGGATCCAATAGGATGACCATCTGCTTCAACGATCCCGACAATTTCTGTGGTTGTCCCGGTGAGGAAGGCTTCTTCCGCAGTGTACAGATCCTCTAGGAGACAATTTCGTTCTTCCACGGGGATATTCAAGGAGGGGAGGACTTTTTTGATGAGAATTTGGCGGGTCACACCTGGGAGAAGGCGGTGGTCAACAGGAGGGGTGATAAGGGTGCCTTGCCGGAGGAGGAAGATATTAGTGCTGGCCCCTTCATTAATGTATCCATCAGGTTCCACGAAAAGAGCTTCATAAGCTCCTTTCTTATCGGCTTGATGTTTGGCTAACACATTGGGAAGTAGGTTAGTGGATTTAATATCTCTTCGCCGCCACCGGATTTCGGGAACGGTGATGATTTTGACCCCTCGTTCGTAAAACTCTGGGGGATAAGGTTGGTGTTCTGTGACCGTGATAAGAAGGGAGGGCTTAAGGTGGGGGGCCCAAAGGTGGGAGCGATAGGCAATCCCTCGGGTGATTTGAAGGTAGAGGAGGCTTTCGGAGTATCCGGCCCGCTCTAGCGCTTCATATAAAAGGGGCTCGATCTCCTCACCTTTTATTCCTTCAATAAAGATCTCCTGAAGGCTTCGCTGAAGACGCTCAAGATGTTCTTCCAAACCGATAATCTGGGAGCCGGAGGCTCGCAGAACTTCATAAACACTATCTCCGAACAAGAGGCCTCGATCGAGAACAGATATTTGGGCCTCTCTCAGCAGGCTCCATTTTCCGTTAACATAGGCGATATCCGGCATTACTCCTTTTCATCTCCTTTTGGGTAGGAGTTCTGAAACCTACTCCTACTCTCTCTCCTCCCGAACGCAGAGGGGGATTTCTCCTGGACGAATATAACCCATTCTACGGGCTGCTATTTCTAAACCGGAGGGAGTGTGCATCAATCGGATTTGATGTTTAAGCCAATCTTGCCGTTTCTTCTCCTCGGCAAGTTGCCTTTCTAGGAGTTGGAGTTCCCTTTGGGCAATCTGACATCGGATTCGCTGGTGGGCAATAGCCGTTCCCAGAGCGGTGCCCGTGAAAAGGGCGAAGAGAAGGGATAATGTCGGGGCTAGCCAGGTATATCGGTTTTTTCGCTTCTGTCTTCGAGGGGAGGGATGGGATTTCAAGATAATTGGTGCGATCTCGGTTTTTTGCATTGGCTCCCTCTCTTAAAGAAAGCTAGACCCTTACAACTCTTACTAAATTTGTATTTCCGGGAATACCCATAGGGAAACCTGCGGTCATTACAACAAGGTCGCCTCGACGGATGAAGCGGTTTTCGAGGGCTGCGTCCACCGCTTTCTGCAGGTACTCTTCAGCGTTTAACGGTCGAGAAGCGAGGAGCGGTCGTACACCCCAAACGAGTGCTAGTTGGTGATAAGTTTCACAGCGCCAGGTCACAGCGATTATCGGCATCTTCGGTCGGTATCTGGAGATCATTCGCGCGGTGTACCCTGAAGTGGTGGAGGTAAGAATAGCAGAGGCTCGGAGGTCCCGGGCTATGGTGCAAGTGGCTTCGCTAATAGCGTCGGTAATAGTAGTTGCCCGTTCTCGGAGCTTCTGCAAAAAGATTTGGTCCCAGTTGAGATAGGCTTCCGCTTGGGCCACGATGCGAGCCATGAGACGAACGGATTCGACAGGGTACATCCCCACCGCGGTTTCCGCCGAAAGCATTACTGCATCCGTTCCATCAAAGACAGCGTTGGCCACATCGGTCACCTCGGCTCGGGTGGGGCGGGGACTGCGAACCATAGAATCCAGCATTTGCGTTGCAGTAATTACAGGTTTGCCATAGCGGTTACTCAGAGCAATAATCTCCTTCTGAACCGTAGGAACCTCGTGAATCGGCATATCCACTCCCAGGTCCCCCCGGGCGACCATAATTCCATCAGCCACCTCTAGGATGGACCTTAGGTTTTTGACTGCCTCTTGTTTTTCAATTTTGGCAATCACGGGAATTTCTCGCCCTGTTTGGGCGATACATCTTTTGACTTCTAAAATATCCTCTGCTTTGCGGATGAAAGAGGCGGCGATCCAGTCCACCCCGTGTTCCGCTCCAAACGCGATGGCAGAGCAATCGGCTGAGGTAAGGGGGGGAAGAGGCAGGCTGACATTGGGTATTACTAAGCCCTTCTTGGAAGAGAGCTCTCCTCCGGTAATGACTTTGCACAGAATATCGGTATCGGTAACCTTTTCCACCCGAAGTTCAATTAAGCCGTCTCCAAGAAAGATATGGTGGCCCGGCTTAATCACCTTGAAGACTTCGGGAACCGGCAAGTGGACTTCCCGTTCGTTGCCCGGGGTTTCCCGCCGAGTGAAGGTGAAGAGGGCATTTTTCTGGAGAAAGACAGGTTCTTCTTGAAAGGAACCAATTCGGATTTTTGTGCCGGGTAAGTCTAATAGGATGGAGATAGGGCGTCCACATTCTCTTGCCAGTTGCCGGATCTTCCGGATGTTTTGAGCATGCTCCGAGAAATCACCATGGGAACAGTTGATCCGGGCCACGTCCATTCCGGCGAGGGTGATCTGGCGAAGAGTGGATAGAGAGCTGGAGGCGGGACCAATAGTGCAGACAATTTTTGTCCGTCGAATAGGAGGCATCCCAAAGTCCTGATCAGGGTCCTTAAGTTCCTGTGAGAAACTTAAAAGTCAATGTTCTTCTAGATCCTTTTGGGGTAGATGTACGTCTTTTTTCTGCAGGGCATCCATTTTTACTCATATTATAATCTAAAGATGAGCGTCAAGTTTCAATACCACTAAGGGAGGATCGCGTCTTTTGTATAGGCCGGTTTTGAACCCACTCTTGTTTAACCCCGGTATCGGGCTAAGTTGTGAAAAGCTCTTGTGCCGGGATAACGGGCCATTGCCTCCAGCTCCTCCTCAATCCTTAGCAGTTGGTTGTACTTGGCCACTCGATCGGTTCGGCAGGGAGCTCCTGTTTTGATTTGACCTGCATTGGTGGCAACCGCAATATCCGCAATGGTTGTATCTTCTGTTTCTCCGGAACGGTGGGAGATGATAGTGGTATACCCTGCTTTTCGGGCCAGCTCAATGGCGGAGAAAGTCTCTGTTAAGGTTCCGATTTGATTTACCTTAATGAGAATGGAGTTGGCAATCTTTTCTCGAATGCCTCTCTTCAAGCGTTCTACATTGGTTACAAAGAGATCATCTCCCACTAGCTGGATCCGATCCCCTAGGGCGGAGGTGAGTAATTGCCAACCCTCCCAGTCCTCCTCCGCCATTCCATCTTCAATGCTTACAATAGGGAATTGGTCACAGAGTTTTACATAGAGGGCGACCATCTCCTCTCGGCTTTTGGTTTGACCGGTTTTCTTAAACACATACCGTCCCTCCTCGTATAGTTCCGAGGAGGCGGGGTCTAAAGCGAAGAGGAAGTGCTTCCCTAATTCGTATTGGGCTTTTTCAATTGCCTCTTGGAGGAGGGAGAGGGCTTCTTCGGGAGAGGTAATCTGAGGGGCAAACCCTCCTTCATCTCCTACCGCTACACTTAAGCCCCGGGATTTTAACACTTCTCGGAGGCGGTGATAGACTTCAACTCCCATTCGCAAGGCGTCGGAGAAAGTTTCAGCCCCTACGGGCATAATCATAAATTCCTGAAAATCCAGTTGGTTATCCGCGTGAACTCCTCCGTTAATGACGTTCATCATTGGTACAGGGAGCTCCCGGGCCGAGATTCCTCCCAGATACTGGTAAAGGGGGAGGTCTGCGGATTCTGCGGCTGCTTTAGCAACCGCCAAAGATACCGCTAGAATCGCGTTGGCTCCTAGCTTGGATTTGTTCGGGGTGCCATCTAGCTCGCAGAGTAGTTCATCAATCTCAGCCTGATGCGAGGCTTCAATATCTCTTAGCTCGGGGGCGATGATTTCTTGGATGTTCTCTACCGCTTTTTGAACGCCTTTCCCCGCATAGCGGTGGAGATCTCCGTCCCTCAGTTCTACTGCTTCGTACTTACCCGTGGAAGCTCCTGAGGGCACAGAAGCTCGCCCTACTGCTCCATCTTCGAGAATCACCTCCGCTTCTACTGTGGGATTCCCCCGGGAATCAAGGATTTCTCTTGCGGTGACATCAACGATGACCGCCATTTTTGAACCTCCTTCAACATTAAGTTGTTCCAAGCTTTAGCCTGCGTTAGGTTTGCCCCACTTTTAACCCCTTCTTATCCACGAGGGGAATTGGTGGAACTGGTAGTTACAAGCTTTAGCCTGCGTAAAACCTTACGCCCCCTAAAGGGTGCGACTACCGAACTCTTCTGAATCCTTAAGGAAGTCAACAGTCCAGGTCTTAAAGGGATAAAAATAACCGAATAATAGAAAAGAAAGCTTCTCTATTCCCCTCAGGAAGACACTGGAGAGGATCTTCGGGGGGGAAAGATCCTTGACAGAAGCTTGCTATCAATAGGTCTTCCGCTGATTTAAAGGCTTCAGGTTCTAACCCCCAGGCTTCCTCCCCAACCTGTAAACAGGATTGGTAAAAGCGAGCCAAACGCCGTCGGCATAAAGGAGCCTGGGGGAAAGCTTGGGTCTCGGCGATAAGCGCTTCGCAAAGGGCGGAGGATCCTTCGGCCACAGCGTCCATAATCCGAGGATTGCCATCCGCAGTGAAGATGTCCAGGGCTTGTGCTAGAACGAGGTCGTTCATCAGGAGATGATGAAAATCTCCCTCCCCGTTAGAGAAGCGATTACGCTGGGCAATGAGTGCCCAGAAAATCATCTCTGTGCCTGCTGCAAGCCGAATATGCCGGCAGGAGGTAGTTTGCTGATCTCCGGGTAATAGGACAAGTGTAGCCCGGATTAGGGGAGCGGAGGGGGGGAAATCAGGAAGAGGGGCTTCTTTAGCGAGAAACTGATAGACTTGCTCCAAGGTGGGTTGTAGAAAGGGTGGCGCCGACCAACTCCGTTCAACTAGTAGCAGGCTATTAAACAAGCCTCCCGCTTCGTGAGTCACTAATTTCGCCATTGGTTAAAGAGAAAGGGAAGATCCACTGTTGTCTTCCTTGCCCTGTAAGCTACAATCTTTCGGTGAGTAGTAGGCGTTTAACGTCTTCAATTGCTTTGGTAACGTCAATATCCCGAGGGCAGGCATCGGTACAGTTGAAAATGGTTCGGCAGCGCCAGACTCCCGAGCGCTGGTTTAAAACCTCCAACCGCTCTTCTGCCCCTTGGTCTCGGCTGTCAAAGAGGAAGCGATGGGCGTTTACAATTGCTGCCGGTCCAATATATTCGCTGTTATACCAGAAGATGGGGCAGGAAGTAGTGCAACAGGCGCAGAGAATGCATTTTGTCGTATCGTCGAAGCGTTCCCGCTCTTCTGGGGATTGCAATCGTTCTTTTTGAGGTTCGGGATCGTAGTTGATGAGATAGGGCTTAACTTCCCGGTATTTCCTGAAGAAGGGGCCCATATCCACAATGAGGTCTTTAATGACCCGGAAACCCCGGAGGGGTTCTATGGTAATCACGGGGGCAACCGTTTTAACAAGAACCTTACAAGCCAAACGGTTGACACCGTTAATCATCATTCCATCGGAGCCGCAAATGCCATGGGCGCAAGATCGTCGATAAGCCAACGAGCCATCATATCGCCACTTAACTTCGTTGAGAGCATCAAGCACTCGATCGGTTGGCTCTACTTCAACCTCGTACTTGGCCCAATAAGGTTTGGGGTCTTTTTCTGGATTGAACCGTTTAATCCTCAGTGTCACCCTCATCAGTGTGAGTATCCTCCGTTGGGTAACCCAGTAAACTTTATTACATCTAGCAAACTCTTTTGGTTCCTTGAGAAGAGTAAGAGAGATTTAAAGCCTTCTTTACAAGGGATGTATCCTCTGGAATGCTGAAGACTGCGGCTCCCGAAATAAGTGATTTAGTAAGTTCTCTCTTTAGGCTGAAACCGGGTGATCACTACGGGTTTATAGCGAAACTCAATCCCTTTGTCCCGCTTAAAGGCTAGGGTGTGCTTCAGCCATTCTTGGTCATTACGCTCGGGGTAATCCTCCCGGTAGTGAGCGCCTCGGCTCTCTGTTCGCTGAAGGGCACTTTCGACGGTTACCTCGGCGAGGTCTAACAAACAGCCTAACTCAATAGCTTCTAAAAGATCGGTGTTGAACAACCTACCGCGATCCATAATGGTGGCTTCTTTGTAGCGCTCTTGAAGCTCTTTGAGGATTTCCCGGCATTGTTGCAAGCCTTCCCCAGTTCGGAAGACACTGGCTTTATCCATCATTTCTGCTTGCAGGGAGGCCCGAATCTCCACTGCAGGTTCCCCTTTAGTACGGGAGAGGAAACCCTCAATCACCTGCCGGGCATAACCTTCGGGTTCCGGGGGGAGAGGAGGGAACTCATTCTCCCGGACAAAACGGAGAATATCTCTTCCTGCTCTTCTTCCGAAGACCACAATATCTACTAAGGAGTTCGTGCCTAATCGGTTGGCTCCGTGAACGGAGACACAAGCGCATTCACCAGCAGCGTAGAATCCTGGTAGCGGGGTGTTCCTCTCGTCAATAACTACTCGACCATTTATATCAGTGGGGATCCCTCCCATAGCGTAGTGAGCAGTAGGTTGAATAGGGATAGGTTCGGTCACCGGATCAATTCCCAGGTAGGTACGAACAAAGTCGGTAATATCTGGTAGCTTCTTTTCAATAACTTCTTTACCCAGGTGGGTGAGGTCTAGGTGTACATAATCTTTGCCGTCAATGCCTCGTCCTTCTCGAATTTCTAAGTAGATGCAGCGGGAGATCAAGTCCCGGGGGGCTAGGTCTTTCAAAGTGGGGGCATAGCGTTCCATAAAACGCTCACCTGTTCGGTTGCGGAGGACCCCTCCCTCACCTCGTGCCCCCTCAGTAATGAGGATACCCATTTTATAGATGCCTGTGGGGTGAAATTGGAAGAACTCCATGTCCTCTAGGGGGATTCCCCGCCGGTAGGCGATAGCTACCCCATCTCCTGTTAGGGAGTGGGCGTTGCTGGTGATCTTGTACATTCGGCCAAAACCACCGGTGGCAAAAAGAACCGCTTTGGAATGGAAGAGGTGGAGCTCTCCGGTGGCAATTTCGTAAGCGATGACCCCGCAGCACCGACCGTCATTGATCAGAAGGTCGAGGACGTGGAATTCGTCGTAAAAGTGGACATTATGGCGAATACATTGCTGGTAGAGAGTTTGGAGGATCATATGGCCGGTGCGGTCTGCTGCGTAACAGGATCGGCGGACAGGGGCTTCTCCGAAGTTTCGGGCATGGCCTCCGAAGCGCCGTTGATCAATCCGTCCATCGGGGGTACGGCTAAAAGGCAGGCCCATATGTTCCAGCTGGTAAACCACCTCGATCGCTTCCCGGCACATTACCTCCACTGCATCCTGGTCGGCGAGGTAGTCACTCCCTTTAACCGTATCAAACATATGCCATTCCCAGGAATCCTCCTCCAGGTTACCAAGAGCTGCCCCGATCCCTCCTTGAGCGGTCCCTGTATGGGAACGAGTGGGATAGAGTTTGCTCACTACTGCGACATCACATTTACCCGCGAGCTCTATTCCCGCCATTAACCCGGCACCGCCAGCACCCACAATGACTGCATCATGACGGTGGTAGATCATCTTGGTTACCTCTGTTTTAATACTCCTTGAGGCGATTAAAACGAGCCCCTCTCTTGTTACCTCCCCGTAAAGACCACCGTTTCTGGCCGGAAGGTGAAAATAACCATCCCGCCGATGATAAGAAAGAGAAAAACGGCGGTATACAAAACAGAGAGGGTGAATACCCTCCGCCCCGGTTGGTGAACGTAGTCATCTATGATATAACGGACTCCATTGGCCCCATGGAGCATGGCTAAAAGAAGAAGAGTAAAATCGTAGGTACGCCAAAAGAGGCTGTTCCATCGCCGGGCTACAAAGTCGTAGTCAATCGTGTGAACGGAGTTGAAGATATGCATTATGGCGAGGTGACCCAGGGCCAGTACGAGGAGAAGAAGGCCAGAGATCCGCATAAAGAACCAAGCATAGAGCTCCAAGTTGCCTTCAGGGCGAGGTCGTCCGCCATAAGGAGTGATAGAAGATTTTACTGATTGCTTCATCGCTGTGATCCGGTTTATTGGTTAATGCAGGTGGGATAGCATCACGATGGCAACGGGAATGAGGATAATCATAAAGAGAGCCATTTCTGCCCAGAAGAGCTGACGTTGATAGAGAGTGCCTTTTTCCCAAAAATCTATAAGGATCACTCGGAGGCCATTAAGGGTGTGATACAGAACCGCCGCTACTAAGAAGATCTCCCCTATAAGGAAGAAGGGGTGGCGATAAAGTTGGATCACCTGATTGTAGACTTTAGGCCCGGCTCCAACTAAAGCAGTATCGAGGATGTGGATGAGAAGGAAGAGGAAAACCGCAAAACCGGTAAGCCGGTGGAAGATCCAGGCCCACATCCCTTCCCGACCCCGATACATCGGAGAAAAACTCCTTTCGTCCGCTCTTAAAAGTACCTTTCCAGAAGTTTCAATACCGCTATAGTGCGATTAAAAGTATCCTAGGAAAAGTATAACATAGCCTCTTTTGCAGTGGCAACCGAACGGAGAAGGGGAATTATAAAAAGTTAAAAAAGGGCCTTTTCTACCAGGAATTTGGGGGGAAGAGATTGCCCCTCGTTTTTAGTGAGGGGGACCTTTTTCCCTGAGAAAGGGATTTGTTTTCTCCCCTCTAGGAATTTCCCAAACAAGGAAATCTTTTCTGGACATAGGGATGAGACGGAGGCGATTGGCTTTCTTCAGGAAGGGGATTCGAGGGTTGTGTTGAGTGCCAAGAAGGAGGATATATCTTACCCTGTATTCCCGGACAAAAGAGATCACTTGTTGGGAGGAGTTGAAGTAAGGGCAGATGATTCCTGGTCGCTCTGTCAAAAGGTTTAAAAGCCAAGGGTTATCCGAAGCAACAATATCCTGAGGTTGGGAATGATGAAGAAGCCAATCAGCAGCTTTGTACAATTGGGTTGGAGAGGAACGGGAGGGATGGCTCCACCATTTCCTGAGGTAAAGGTGGTGGAGGGCAGGAACATAGGTGGGGAGTAGGGAGAGAAAAAGGAGAAACACCGCTTTGGGGGTCCGCAGAAGAGTATTGCTGAAAATTTGCTCCACCTTTTCAACTAAGAAGGGGGTTAAAAGAAAGGAGGTCAACAGGATATATCGGTTAGCCCCTCTAACTACCCAGGAGAGAGCATAAAGGGTGAAGTTTAGGAGGGCCAGGGAGAGAAATAACCCTCTATTCCCTCGGAGATCTTCTCGCCGGAGGAAGAGGATAAAGGGGAGAAACCAGCCTAAACTCCAAGAGAGGGCAAGCCATAACCTGTGTGTCTGTTGGCAAACTTCCTCCGCCACTTGAGGGAGGTTGTTTTTAATAAAGGTGAGAGGAGGATCAAAGGACTTCCCGTATCCCTGCCAAGTGGCTTCCCGGATGTTGAGCACAGTGTAGTTGCACTTTAGGGTAGAGTAGAAAGGGTTTCCATATTCCTTGACCACCAGGAGCCAAAAAGGGAGGCAGAGAGCGAGAAGACCCAAGCACCAGTAGGAGATCAAGGGTCTTTTCTGGAGAAGGAGCCATAGGAGGACAAGACCGGCTAAAAGGAGGCCCGTAGGCCGGGTGAGAAAAGCGTAACCGAAGGAGAGGCCGGAGAAAAAGAATCTGATGGGAGAAGGTTTCTCTAGAAAAAGTAAGCCCAGAAGGATGCAGACGAGGAAGAGAGGCTCAGTAAAGGGTTCAACACTATAGGTTAAGAAAGAGGGGTTAAAAAGGAGGATCACGCTGGCCCAAAAAGCGACGGAGGGGCTGAAGTACTGGGTGGTAAGGAAGTAGAAGAGACAAAGGGAGAGACCGCTAAGGATAAGATTCAGCATCCTTCCCCAAAGTTGGGGGTGCTCGGAGCCGGTGAAACGGAGGAGTAGCCCCAACACTAAAGGGTACCCTATCGGACGATCTCCTAGAGATGAGTGGACTACCGGTTCTCGGCTGTAAAAATTCCACTTAATGGAAAGGAGAGGACCTTCTCCTTTAGCGATGTGCCGAGCAACATTCAAGTATTCACAGGAGTCTGAGAGTAAGTCTGTACCGGAGTGAACCAAGGGGATGCGGATTAAGATTGCCAGGAGAAACAGAAGGAAGGCTTTTTCCCCTCGTGGAGATATTCTTTTTATGAGGCTGAAAGGAGAGAGGTTAAAGGGTTTCATCTTCGCCTTTTTCGGTACTTCAGCCGGTTCAATATAGCGTCCCCTAAGGGGATAATTATCCGAACTCACTTTTGTCCTCCCTTCTTAGCAGGAGAAGGGAATTGGGGGATAGACTACAAATCCAAGCTTTGGGTGGCCGCGAGCTTAACCCTGTACCATCCATAGGTAATACTCTTCTATCGAAGCGATTGAGGATGAAGCAAGGTACTGAACCTCAAAAGGTTTCCCTAGCTCGGACCCTAGGTTTGGGAGCCCTTACCCTTTATGGTATAGGGGATATGCTCGGTTCAGGCATTTATGCTCTGGTTGGTAAAGTGGCTGGGGTTATGGGAAATGCCCTTTGGATCGCTTTCCTCATCAGTATGCTCTGTGCAATGTTAACTGGCCTTTCCTACGCTTCTTTAGGGTCCCGGTATCCCCAAGCAGCGGGTGCGGCGTACTTTACTCATCGGGCTTACCGGTATCCCTTTCTCTCTTATATGGTGGGCCTTGCGGTTTTGGCCTCTGGATTAACCTCGATGGCTACTCAGGCTCATGCCTTTAGTGGTTATTTCTCAGGGTTGGTTTCTTTTTTCCCACCTCCGATCTTGATTCTCTCCTTCACTCTTTTGTTAACCTTCGTCAATTTCTGGGGGATTCGGGAGTCGATGGGATTAAACCTCCTTTGCACCTTTGTGGAAGTAACGGGTTTACTGATTATCATCGCAGTGGGTTTGCCCCATTGGGGGGAGGTTAACTATTGGGAGATCCCTCGCTCTGCCAATCCTGAGGGGGTTTTGACCCTTCCCCTGATTTTGCAAGGAGCGGTACTCACTTTCTACTCCTTTATCGGTTTTGAAGATATGATCAATGTTATTGAGGAAGTGAAGGACCCCAAGCGGGTTTTCCCTAAGGCTGTGGTTCTTGCTCTTTTGGGAGTAACCCTGATTTATATCGCGGTAAGTATTTCTGCTATTTCGGTGGTTCCTTACTCTCATTTATCTCAGTCCAAAGAACCTTTGGTAGAAGTGGTACGCTATGGAGCTCCAGGGTTCCCCATTATACTATTCTCCGGGATAGCCCTTTTTGCCATTACCAACACTGCCCTCCTGAATTATATTATGGGTTCTCGCTTGGTTTATGGAATGGCTCAGCAGGGGTTACTTCCCTCCTTTTTAGGCGCGGTGCATCCTTCCCGGCGTACTCCCCACAGAGCAATCGGTGTGTTGATGGTGATGGTGCTCACTTTGGCTTTTTGGGGTGATCTTGCTGTTTTGGCTTCAGCGACGAGTGTGTTACTGTTGGGTGTTTTTATCCTTGTTAACGGAGCTTTAATCCTTTTAAAGCGCCGTCCTAACGAACCTAGAGGTTTTTTTGATGTTCCTCTGATCGTTCCAGTAGGAGGAATACTTTTTTGCACTTTTCTCCTTACTAAGGCGAAACCGGAGGCAGTGAAGATTGCCCTTTTGCTTCTGACTTTCATCGCTTTCCTTTACCTAGTCCTCCGCCCTAAGCCTGTTGCTATAGAAAAATTATCTGAGCTTCCTGAGGAAAGGAGATCTTAGGATGAGGAGGCTGGAGGTTTTTCAGGGCAATGCTAGGTTGCTCCTAAGATAAGGATGAAATCCTTTTCAATTAGGAGTATTCTATAATAGGAAAGTTATCTTTCCCAGGAGGTGAATAGGATGTCAGCAATTCAGTGGCTTAGCTCCATTGATGAGGCCTTGAATCAGGCCAAACAGGCTAATAAGTTGGTTCTGATTGATTTTGCCTCGCCCACCTGAGGGGGATGCAAACGGCTGGAGGCCGTTGTTTATCCGGAGGCGACGGTTGCCTCCTTTATCCAGCAGAACTTCATTCCTGTTAAGGTGATTGCCCCTGATAACCCGGATTTATCCGCTCGATACGTTGCCACTTGGACGCCCACCCTTATTGTGTTGGATGCAGAAGGCAGAGAGCATTACCGCACAGTGGGTTATCTGCCTGCCCAAGATTATATTGCTCGCATGCAGTTGGCTCGAGCGAAGACTGCTTACGACTTAGGGAATTATGCCCAGGCTATCCAACTGTGCCAGGAAGTGGCTCAGCAGTATACTGGTACCGAAGCGGCGCCTGAGGCCCTTTACTGGCTGGGGGTTGCCCAGTATAAGTCCACCGGGGATGTTGCTCCTCTGAAAGAGGCCTGGAAGGCGATTCGGGATAAATATCCCCAGAGTGAATGGGCTAAGAAGGTTTCTTTTGTGTTTGAATAGCCCCCTTAAAGCTTTTCCCGAAGGGCAGACGTAGAGAAAAAACGTGGAGGAGTGCCTTACCAGGGGGTACTCCTCCTTTTTTACAGGTGCCTAGGGAGATGGGTTAAAGGGCTAGAAGGTTCCGTTCTTGAAGGAGTTTTTTCTTAAAGTCGCTGAATTCTTGGTGGCGCTTGCATTCGCTTCGGATAGTAGATCAGTTACTTTTTCATCCATTGTCGCTAGGCGGTGGCAAGCGCAAAGAGCGATAGTTCGTAAGATTTTGATCGCAGAGGGCCGACATTGGGCGAGGTCAAAGATGCGTGTTGCTTGGTGGAGATGGAAGTTTACCCTCTCCAGGGTAGCCATTGGCGGAAGAGTTTCTCTATTCTAAGTAGGCTGAAACGCTCTCTAGAGGGTTGCTGGTTTCAAGGCCGGTTTTGCCACGAGATTAACCCACACATGCACGTGAGGGGACCCTCTAAAGTACCAGACCATATTGGGGCTTTCCAAACGCCATACGTCCCAAACACCATCGTTGCCGATGTCTTCGCTTTGATAAAAGGCCATTGTGAGGCTTTCTACCCCACCGTTCGCCTGGATATATTTCATCGCTTCTTTAGCGTCTTGTTGGCGGAAGGGAAGGAGTAGGTCTTCTAGAACTTTTGCCACCAGATCCTTCTGGTCTCGGGTCATTTCTTTAACAGGGATACCTGGCCGAGGTTCTTTCGGTCCTTTTAAACGAACGGTGTCTGTTCCTACCTCTGGGGGAATAGGGCCTTTGACCAGGGCTTGTTCCCTCTGCTTCCCGTCCAGCGCTTTGAACACTTCATTGGCTCGGAGGGCTTGGTACCAATAGACGTTTCCCGGATGATTTGCTTTCTCGTAGAAGCTTTGGGAGGCGTGGCCATAAAAGATGGGGCCTCCGAAGGCAGTTCCGTCTACCGAGTCCCCGTCGCAGCGAACTGTGCAGTGTCGGCCTGTGAGAACCCATTCAAATTTGCCGGTGCCCGGCTCACCGAAGAGAGCGATATGGTAATTCTGCAAGCCTCCAGCATCTTCTCGGAGGTGATAAAGGACTTTTTCGACATATTCCTCGGAGTGTAAGGATCGGAAGATCTGTTCGATCAGATATTGTTGGTCTTTATTAAAGAACTCTCCGATGGTGGGAGGAGTAATGGCCCAATTGTTATCTACCCGTAGGCGTAAGGGGTGGTGGAAGGGGAAGGCCACGACCGATTTCTGTTGTTCACTCAGGCTTTCATAAAGGGTTTTAACAAGAGTTTCAGCGGGTTTTCTCGGTGGGATAGGGGTTCTGGGGGAAGCCGGTTTCGCTTCTAGCACTCGGGCTATAGGTCCGAGGGTGGAGACGGTCAGAACCGCTCCCAAAGCAGTGAGGAAATGCCGACGGGTAAAGCCTTCACAATCTGGGCAGGTCCTCTGTTGCTCTTTCTGCTGGTTTTCCATTCTAACCTCCTGGGGTATTCTAGGGAATCTTTAGAGGTTTTCATAGAAAACTCCTTCCTCTTTTCCCGGAGCTTTATTAGATTTTAGGAAGGAGAGGTAGTGAAGGAGGGGGAGGAGCTTCTCCTTCCTTTCTTCAGAAGTCTGAAAGCCTTACTTAAGGGGTAGAACTCCTCTTTGAATCGGGGCTCTCAACGGAGGGAGCAGAGTTTTTTCCCATTAGAACTGGTGTCCGATACTGAAGTGGGTTCGGGAGCCTTCCGAGCCGAAGCCAATATCCAACCGAATAGGGCCAATCGGGGTCACCAGGCGAATACCCGCACCTACACCGATCCGGGGGCTGAAGTTAGAATGCTGGGTGAAGCGTCCCTTAACGTCGCCTGGTAGGATCAGGGGGAAGGGGGTACCCCAGGCGTCGCCAATGTCCATAAAGAGGACCCCACCGAGGTTGGTGGTCAAGGGTTTCCGGTACTCCAGGTTGATCAGAAGCATCCGTTTTCCCCAGAAGCGAGATTCTCGGTAGCCTCGAAGGGTTTCCGCACCTCCTACAAAGAACTGCTCCGCAAAGGGAATAGACCCTGTGGCCCAGCCGAAAAGAAGCCTTCCAGCAACCACTGTTTTGTGTTCTGTGAGGGTTTTGCGCCTCCCCCGGCTGAGATACTTTCTTAAATCCACTGTCATCTTGTTGAAGAAACCTCGAACGGCAGGTTTCACATCGCTGTTGCCGACCTCAGTCCCAAGGGTGATCAAAGAACCCCGGGCAGGGTTCACAATGAGGTCTCGGGTATCTTGAATGCCCCGAAGGGTGATACTGGTAACTTGGCCTGATTGGGAGAAGAACTGAGGGTATAGGGGGTTGAGCTGCAAATCTTTGGGGATATTCAGGTCTAAGTTTTCTGTGCGGAAACTGAGGACTGCCCGACGGGTTTCTCCTACCGGTTGACTCAGGGTGATGGTGCCACCTCGCCGGATTTCATTAAAGAAGTTGGAGGTATCATGAACCTGAGGACCAGTGATCACGTCATTGGCGAATCGGTAGATGATTTTGTTAAACACCGAAACGGATAAGGAGGTTCGATTTCGAGTGAGGTAAGGTTCATAGAAGTTGAGTTCGTAGCTGGTTCGCCCGGCTCGTCCTCCGAATTCCACCATTGAGCTGAGCGCTTCGGCCTTGCCCCTTAAGTTGGTCTCACTCAGCTCTACCCGACCAATCAACCCTTGCGGCTGGCTGAAGCCTACTGCTAGGGAAATTGCTCCTGTCTTCTTCTCCTTAATGGGAAGCTCGATAATGAATTTCCCCGGAGCGGAACCTGGTAGGAAGTTCGGAGGACCTACTTGCTGAAAAAGGTCTAAGTTGACCAACCGCTCTAGATCTTTCTGAAACTTGTTAGCGTTGAAGACCTCTCCGGGTTTGGTTCGAATTTCCCGTAGGACCACATAGGTCTTTGTTTTCCTTAATCCAACAATCCGAATCGCCTCCACGGTAACTTCTAGGATCGGGATAGTGAGTACCCCATTTTCATCTATCATCGCTTCGGGTTCACCACTTACAATTGCTTGATAACCCTTTTGAGTGTAAAGCGATTGGATGGCCTGAAGGTCTTTCACAACGTCGTTGGAGTTCATCACATTACCCAGTTTACTGGTCATCACCGATTGAAGCTCTTCACTAGAGAGGACAGTATTCCCCGAGAAGACGATCCGGCTGATAACAGGATGTTCTCTCACCTCAAAGATGAGGCGTACTCCTTCTGGGGTGAACTCTGGGCGAGCACGGACCGAATCTTCATAGAAGTAACCCATTTGGAGAATGGTTCTTCGGTCCAAAAGCATCAACGTTTCTTGGTAATCATCTCCTACTTGGGAGCGAAGCAAGCTTCGAATGGCTTCGGTTGCCACATTTTTATTGCCAAGGATCAGGATTTCCGTGATTTTAGCCGGTTGCTCCTGACCGCAAACTAATTGGGAGAAAAGGAGGTTGTTGCCGATCCAAACGAGAAGAAAGGTCCACCAAAGGAGAAGGTTTTTCCGGATGATCATTGTCTTTCTAGCCTCTTAGGTAGGGTTCAATCATTTTTCTCAGCATTTTGCGTCCCCGATGGATTCGAGTTTTGACAGCTTCTAAGCTTAAGCCGGTGATTTCAGCGATCTCCTGATAGCTGAGTTCTTGAAGGTCTCGAAGGATGATCACTAAGCGGTAATCGGAAGGCAAACTCTGGATAGCATTTTCGATGACTCTCCGTAATTCTGCACGCTCAAGAACGAGGTCTGGTTGAAAGGTTCTATCCCCCGGCTCGGGGAAGAAAACCTCCTCATCCCCTTCACTCCCAGTATCCAGGGAGGGGCCTTGAAAGGGTTTCAGTCGTTCTTTCTGCCGATGTAAATTTCTACAAGTATTGATGGCTATCCGACATAACCAGATAAAAATGGGAGCTTCTCCCCGAAAACGGGGGAAAGCTCGGAAGGCGTTAATAAAGGTTTCTTGGGTAAGGTCCGATGCATCTTCATAGTTACCGACAAAGCGATAAATAAGATTGAAAATCCTTCGTTCATACTGGGCGAGAATTTTTTCAAAGGCTTTTTTAAAGTCTTCTTTGTTGCCAGGAGGGGACCCCGATGAGTCGGAATGAGAGTTGTTTGAGTTTTTGTGGGGAGGCTGTTCCTCTGAAGGACTAAGAAGATAGGGTAGGGCTTCATATTCTTGATAGAACCCTAGGGGTTGAAAGAAGCTTTTGGGAAGAAAGGTGACATCCTTATAGGGAGATTCAGGAAACAGCCGTTTTAACATTAGCAGGGCACCCATTTTTGAGGGATTGCCTCAACCTCTTTGCCTAGTTCTGGATTTCCCCTAAAGAGTCTCCTTTGCTGGAGAGGTTCCCCTTCCTGATTATCTCTTTGATAGAGTTTTTTTTCAACCTGAACCTTGGAGTAAAGGGATTTTTGTCCTTTGAGAGGAAGGTTTTAGGGCTATCTGTAGGGTATAAGGCATAGGAGGAGGGTAGGTCGAAAGGGATGGCTTTGGTGAGTGCAAGCTTTAGCCCACGTTAGGGTTTCTCCCGCCCCTTTTGGGGTGGGGTGTTCCCTTGATGACCTCTATTCCCCCTTGTGGAGGTAGGGGAGAAGGAGAAGAGAGGAATAGTGCTGAAAATAATCTTACCACGCGTTCTCTTATTATGCCAAGAGACAAGGTTTCTCTTCATAAAGTTTTAGGAGGTCCAATCCGATGAAGAAGATGGAAGCAGGTTTTCCTCTTTGTTCCTTATGTGGGGCGGTTTTGGTCAACTTTCCTCGAACGATGTTCGGTTATCAGGTGGAGATGCGGTGTAAGAAATGTGTGCAGTCTCGTCATCCTGAGGCCTATTCCCATGGAATGGGGTGGTCTCAGCATCATGATCGGCCCCTTATCCTTCCTCTCTAAGCCCTTCGTTAGGTTTTGGTAGAGATGGTGGAAGGTTTGTATCGATTGCGGCTGACCTTTCTCCCGTCAGGGGGGAAGGAGGGGTAATTGCTGAAAGCCAATAAGAGGAGTAAGGGGTACGATGGAGATTCTGCTGGGAGTACTTCTGGGAGGGGCTTTGGGCCTTTTGCTAGGCCTCCTTTGGGGCCGAGCCTCGAAGGAGGAGGAAATTCAGCAGGCTTTGTCCGAGAGGGCGGCTGCTCAGGCCGAGGCCCGGCGCATTCCAGGATTGGAATTTCAAATCCAACAACTTCAACAGGAGAACAAAAACCTTTCTGCTCAGGTACAGAGTGTTCAAACCCAGCTGAGTACGACGACGGCCCTTTTGGACAAAGCGGAACAGCGTTTTAAAGAGACCTTTCAGTCCTTGGCTGCTGAGGCTTTAAGAGTAAATGGCGAACAAATAGTCTCAAGAACCCGGGATATTCTTCAGCCTCTTGAGGCGAGGTTGACTCAGCTCGAGGCAGAGCGCCAACGAGGATTGGGAGAGCTTTCTGAAAAAATCCAGAGCTTGCAGAGCCTCTGCCAGCATTTTCAACAACAAGCGGTCCAGCTTCAGTTAGAGACTTCCAAGCTCTCCCAAGCGCTGAAGGCAACCGGTATTCGGGCGAAATGGGCGGAAATCCAGTTAAGGCGGGTTGTAGAACTGGCGGGGATGCTCCCTTATGTGGATTTTGAAGAGCAGACAACCTTAGGGGAAGGGGATCATCGGCAACGCCCCGATATGCTCATCCGCCTGCCTGGGGGAACTTGTATTATAGTGGATGCTAAGGCCCCGATGCAGGCTTATTTGGAGGCGATCGAGCTTTCTGATGAGGGAAAGAGAGAGCAGAAAATGGGAGAGCACGTAACCCAACTTCGGACCCATATTGCTCTTCTAGCTAGCAAAAACTATTGGCAACAGTTTGATCTTAGCCCTCAGTTTGTGGTGATGTTTCTTCCCGGGGAGAGCTTCCTCCTTTCCGCTTTGGAAAAAGATGGTCGTTTGCTGGAGGAGGCTGCCGAGAAAAGGGTAGTGTTGGCTACCCCTTTGAGTTTATTGGCTCTGCTGAAGGCTACCGCGGTGATCTGGAGGCAAGAGCAGGTCAATGAGAATGCCCGGAGAGTCGCCGACATCGGCCGGGAGTTATATGAACGGCTGAATAAATGGGTCGAGCATTTAGTTAAAATGCGGGACCGGTTGAGCGGATTGGTGGGAGATTTTAATAATGCTGTGGGTTCCTTAGAGAGTCGGGTATTAGTGAGTGCTCGCCGGCTTCGGGATTTGGGGGTGGGGGGAGATCAAAAGTTACCCTCAGTGAGTGAGATCCAGCGTTTTCCAAGGCGAGTAGCTCTTCCTGAAGAGCAGGAGGAAGAATCGTTTCAAGACAACTTAGAGTCTTCTTCGAACTGATGCTATCCTTCTTCCTTTTTACCGAGGTTAGGCGATGGGTGCTTTAGATTCTTTACGAAACCCTCTTCTCTTTGGTCAGGATACTACTCCTGGTGTGGTTGCCGTGGAGTTGGCCCCTTCGGGAGAGGAGGTTCTCCTCTACCGCCGGCAGGAAGGGGTTCTAAAGGTAGAAAGTCGTCCTTTTACTCCCTGGTTACTGACTACCGAACAGGTATCTTCAGTTTCTGCTCGGTGGACTCAGCTTGCAGGAGGGGGTTTCTGTTGGCTGGCCGAGTTCCCTAATTGGCGGGCCTGTGAGAACGCCCGGCGCTTCCTTAGAGAAAAGGGGCTTCCTCTCCTAGCTTACCTCTCTCCGGAAAAACAGTTTTTGGTCCGATCGGGTATTACTCTCTTTAAAGAAATGGGTTTTAATGACCTCCATCGTCTTCAGTTAGACATTGAGACAGAGGGCCTTTCCCCTTATGATTCTCGGGCACGTCTGCTTTTAATCGCTTTATCAGATAACCGAGGCTTTGAGGAAGTTCTCACTGGAGACGAGAGGGGGATGATTGAAGGCTTGGTCTCTATTATCCGGGATCGGGATCCGGATGTTATCGAGGGCCATAACCTTTTTGGCTTTGATCTCCCCTTCCTAGCGGGTCGGGCGAAGGTATTAAGAGTACCGCTGTTGGTAGGGAGAAGAGGAGACCCTCTTGTTTTCAAGCCAGAGAGGAATGCGGCTATTGGAGGGATTACCAAGCCTTTTACTCCTGCTCATATCTTCGGCCGACATTGTATTGATACCCTCATTGCTACTCAGCGGTTTGATTGGGTTAAAGGGGATTTGGAATCTTATAACCTTAAAGAAGTGAGTCGGTATCTGGGGATTAGTGAACCAGATCGGGTTTACGTAGATTGGCAGGAGGTGGCCTCTTTATTAGAGAAAGACCCTCAGCGGTTATCGCAATATGCTCTTCAGGATGTTCGGGAAACTCGGCGTCTTTCAGAAGTGGTGGGGGCTACGGACTTCTTTATCGCTCAAATGATCCCTGATACTTATGAAAACCTAGCGGTTTCGGGAACAGGGGAGAAGATTGATGCTCTTTTGGTGAGAGAATATCTACGACAGGGGGAAGCAATCCCTCTGCCAAAGCCTTCTCGACCCTATCCCGGCGGTTATACTGAGTGTCGTTTTGTGGGAGTTCGCGAGAAGGTGGTTAAGGTGGATATCGAAAGCCTTTATCCGAGTATTATGCTGACTCAGGGTATTCGGCCTGCGGAGGATCGGCTTCAGATTTTCCTGCCCGCTTTAAAAGCCCTCACTCAACGCCGCTTAGAAAGTAAGGCGAAAGCAAAGGATGCTAAAGGGATGGAACAGCAGTATTGGCAAGGGTTGCAGGGTGCTTTTAAAATCTTGATTAACTCCTTTTATGGCTACTTGGCAGGGCCATTCCATTTTAATGATTACGATGCAGCGGAACAAGTAACTCTTTATGGCCAGCAAATTGTTAAGCACTTGGCGGATTGTATTCAGGCAATGGGGGGACAAGTTATTGAAGTGGACACCGATGGGATCTACTTTCATCCTCCGGAAGGGTACGATAACGAGAAGACAATCCCCTCTCTAGTAGAAGTTCTCCAGGGTCAGCTTCCTAAGGGTATTCGGTTGGCCTTTGAAGGTTACTATCGGGCGATGGTCTCAGTGAAAATTAAAAATTATGTTTTGGTTACTCAAGAGGGTGAGAAAATCTTCAAAGGATCCGCTTTGCGGTCTCGGGCGGATGAGCGTTTCGGTCGAGAATTTATCTCCCAAGCGATAGACCTTTTGATAGCGGGGAGGAGGGAGGAAGTTGGGAGTTTGTACCGGCAGAGGCTTTCGGATATTCGGGAGGGACGATTGGCTCCGGAGGATTTTTCCCGGAGAGAACGCATTACTTCTAAAACTTTCTCTGGGAGTGTTGGAAAGAGGTGGAGTCACCTGTCTCGGCGGCTGAAAGTTGGGGATTACGTTTTTGTATACCGCCGGAAGGATGGGATGAACGAGTTGGTGGAGAACTATTCCGGGGATGAGGATCGAGAGTATCTAGCAGATAAATTATACAAGTTTGCTCAGCGTCTTAAGCCTCTTCTGGGGGAGGATTTCGAACACCTCTGTCCCCCTCCGAAGAAGCTTGAGTCTCCTTCCCTAGCAAGTCAAATGAGTTTATTCCCTTTGGAGGAGGAGTGACCCTAGGTCATTGCCCTTGGATTCTCCGGAGGAGGAGTCTATGAGAAGAGTGAAAAGGGGTTTCACCTTAATCGAGTTGCTGGTGGTGATAGCGATTATTGCTATTCTAGCGGGCTTATTGTTCCCGGTGTTTGCCAAGGCCAGGGACAAGGCTCGCCAGACTTCCTGTTTCAATAATGAAAAGCAGATTGGGATGGCTTTGCGTCAATATCTGGATGACTGGGATGGCGGGCTTCCGGGTTACCATCATAATGAAGACCCTACTCGGGGCTATTTCCGGCTCTTGCTTCAACCCTATCTCAAGAGCGAAGAAGTTTGGGTATGCCCGAGCGACTCTTGCCCCTCTGGGGCTTATATGATCCGGGATAGCAATGGTCAACTCCGTCGGGAACGCAGAAGCTACCTTCCTAATGCCCAGGTGATTGGGCCGGGAGATAGCCAGTCGGGAGGGCAAGGCTTGGCCCCAGATCGGGGGGCTGAAGCGGAGACAGAGATTGTGGAACCCTCCCAAACGATCGCTATTGCGGAGAAACGAACGGGTTGGGCGGATTGGCACCTGGATTTTCCCCAGGATGTTTTACCCCCTTATGGAGGAGAGCACTCCCTAGAGAAGCAGAGGCATAACGGTGGAAGTAATTACATCTTCGCGGATGGCCATGTCAAATGGATGACCTTTGCTCAAACGATGATGCCTCGCCTTATGTGGGTTCGCAACCCGGCTTACTGGAGAAACCGCTTTGCCAGTGCGAAGATTAACAACTTTAACGACGACGAGCGAGGAAGACCGGAACCCCCTCATTTTGACCCCTGTGAATAAGGGGGAGCTTAGTTAGAGGAGATCAAGTTGCTAGATACTTGGGGAGTTTCCGCTTCTGTAGGAGGTTGTTCGGCTCGTATTCGTCGAACCTCAGGTAAGAAGATCAATACTCCTAGGGCGTAGAGACAGCAGAGAACTCCTCCTAAACCTACTGCAAAGGGTGCCCCGAAGTGTTGGGCAAAAAACCCCGCTTGGAGGTTGCCTAAGGGTGCTAAGCCGGCCATACTCATCATATAGACAGAGAGGACTCTAGCCCGCAGTTTGTCGGGAACCAGAGTTTGTAGAAGGGTATTGATTGTGGCGTTTTGTCCCACTCGGCAACCTCCTATAAGGATTAAACAGAGGAGGGAGAGACCGAAAGAGTGGGAGAGGGCAAAGATAATCAAGCCGAGGGAGAAGAGGAGGGAGCAAAAATTCACCAGCTGACCTTTCTGGGGGTAGTCTTCTAGCCGGGCGAGGCAGAGAGCAGAGAGGAGGGCACCGAAGCCGGAGGCAGCCATTAAATGGCCTAGCCCCTTTTCCCCTATGTGCAGTACATCGCGAGCGAAAACGGGCATTAACGTTTGATGGGGCATACCCCATATGCTCCCCATTGCCACGAGGGAGATAAGCCCCAAAATCGCTCGGTGGTGCCGAATATACCAGATCCCCAGAGTGATATTCTGCCAGAAGGTTCCATCCTGTTCCTCCACTTGCTGGTGGACTTTAACAACCAGTAAGGCGAAGATAACTGCAAGAAAGCTGACTCCGTTAAGAAAAAAGCACCAGCCGAGTCCCAAAGCTCCCACAAGGTACCCTGCTAAAGCAGGACCAAGGACCCCTGCAGTGTTGAAGGCGGCCGAATTCAAGGCGATGGCGTTCATCAAATGCTCTCGCCCAACAAGGTCCAACACCATTGCTTGTCGGGCGGGAGCGTCCGCCGCCATAATGCATCCCCCTATAAAAGCAGTTACCAAAACATGCCATACCTGGATCTGGCCGGTAAGGGTGAGGAAGGCAAGAAGAAAGGCGAGGAGCATAAAGAGGCTTTGGGTGATAAGGAGAAGGTTCTTACGGTTAAACCGGTCCGCTAGAGTGCCTCCAATTAAGGCGAAGAGCATCACTGGAAGGGAGCCGAGGAATCCCACTAACCCTAGCATAAAAGGGGAATTGCTGAGTTTGAGCACTAACCATCCGCGCGCTACAATTTGAATCCAAGAGCCTATTTGGGAGATCAGACTCCCCGTCCAGTATAAACGGTAGTCTCGTAGCCTTAACGCATGGAACATCCTTTTTAGCCTTTCAACGTTCTCTTCTACTTTAATGTTAGAAGCAAGAAAGGAAAATCCCTCTTAACAAAGGAAAAGCTTATTGGCATCCGAGCGTCCAAAGGTGTTTCTTGCTGGGTAGAACTCCGAAGGAGGGGAAAGTCTTTTTCTCCTTCTCCTAGTCCTCTGCCCAAGAAGGAAAAATGTTCCAGAGTTTCAGCAGTTATTATCTTCTGCGAAACATAGTAGGAATGATCCTTCTCCTCGGATCCTTGGGGAGGACGGAGGCTATACCCCAGTCAGCCCTCCAGAAGTTGTTGGCAGAAGGCTGGCCCTTAAAACAAAAACTGCGTCCCCCTGCCTTTCCTCTGGTAGTGAAAGACCCGACGAATAATATCTGGCTTCCCGCAGACTGTTTAACCGACGCCTGGCCTATCCATTGGACAGGTACTATTAAAGCAATTGCCGGTATGATAAGGGTAGACGGTCGGGTCTACCGTTGGTGTGGAATGCCTGGTGCTTCTGTTCCCCCTGCGGAGCAAGTTGGGAGCTGGGTACTCCCCACCCGAACTCGCTTTCAGTTTGTTGCAGGAGGTGTAGAGTTAACGGTAGTCTTCTATTCTCCCGCTCTCCCCGACACCTTTCCTGCTCTCTCCTGCCCCCTCTCCTTTATCGTAGCAGAGGTTAAGAGTCAAGATAGTAGGCCTCATCGGGTGGCTTTATATGTGGATATCTCCGGGGAATGGGCAAGTAATAATTCGGAGGATTTCATTCTTTGGCAGGGTGGGAGAACAAAAGAAGGTTGGCCTTTCTTCCTCTTTCAGCGAGAAACCCAAAGACTTCTTCAGGAAGAGAGGGATTATCCAGCCTGGGGGGAGGTGTTTTGGGCTGGGGTTGATACGGACCTAGAGTGGGAGGCGAGCTCTCATAGCCTTCGCCAGCGCTTTGTAGAGGGAGGATCTCTTCATCGTTTATTGGACCCCCACCAACCGAGGCGCATCAGAGAGGATTGGCCCGTTTTCGCTTTTGTCAAGAATTTCAGAAAAGTAAAAGAGAAAGGACGATCGGTGGTTTTTGCTCTTGGTCACCTTCGGACTCCCGGGGTGATCTTTAGAGGAGAGCCTCTCTCCCCTTGGTGGTGTAGGTGGGCAAAGTCCCCGGAAGAACTCTTGTCAAAAGCCTTTCACCAAATGGAGACTTGGGTTGAAAAATCGGTAAGGTTAGACCAGGATCTTCGGGAGAGGGCACAAAGGGTAGGAGTGGATGGCTATGAAGACCTCCTGAGCTTAGCTTACCGCCAGGTTCTAGGTTCGGGAGAGCTCGTCTCTGCACCGGGGCATCCTCTCCCCTATTTTTTTGTCAAAGAGATTAGCAGTGGAAGCTTTATTCAAACAGTAGATGTCCTCTATCCTTGTGCTCCCTTTTTGATCCTCCATAACCCGCAGTTGTTGACTTGTGTGCTTCAACCCATTTTCGCTTATATGGAGAAAGACCTGACCCCCCCTCCTTATGCCCCTCATGATTTGGGAATTTATCCCCGGGCGACGGGGCAAGCTTATCCTGCACCGATGCCTATTGAAGAGAGTGCTAATATGATTCTTCTGACTGCTCTTGGGATGGAGGAGGGGAGAGAATCTTTTTGGGTTAAAAAGTACCTGCGGATTTTGAGGAGGTGGGCAGACGATTTAAAACAACACACCTTAGACCCTGATCGGCAGCTGTTCACGGATGATTTCACCGGGCCATCTGCTCATAATGCGAATCTTGCTCTAAAAGGTATTCTAGCTTTGGGGGCTTTTGCCCAGATCCTGGAACAGTTGGGGCAGAGGCAGGAGGCTCAAGAATGGCGAGCCCTTGCAAAAGATTACGCTCGGCAATGGAGGCTTCGCGCAGAAGCCGAGGGACATTGGGTGCGGATTTATGGAGAGAAGCAAACCTGGAGTATGAAATACAATCTGCTTTTTGATCGCTGGCTGGGTTTAAACTTGATACCTCAAGAGAAGATTCATCAGGAGCTGGACTTTTATCGCCGGCAGATGAGGCCCTATGGAGTTCCGTTAGAGGATCGGTTTTCTTATACCAAGACGGATTGGGAAGCATGGGTTGCCGCCCTCGATCTCCAACATCCCGTTTCTCGGCAGATTTTAGAGAGTTTGGTAGAAGTTTTCCACAGAAGCCCTGATCGAGTTCCTTTAAGCGATTGGATGGAGACGGATAGCGCCCGGGTGCGAGGCTTTCGGGCCAGGTTTGTACAAGGAGGTTTGTGGGCACCCCTTCTGCTGTTGGAAAAAGGTTTTGGGCTAAAGAGGTGAAGGGGAGGGAAAGGGTCCAAACCTTCCCTCGCTTGCAGAGACAATAAGCTGGGATCTAGAGGAGCTACCCATAGGTTCTAGGGAGTGCCCAATCTACCTTTGTAAAACTCTCTAAGCCAATCCCGTGGTGGCTAAGGTTTGGGTACGGACAAGGCCATCCCTAGGAATCGCTGACCCTTACCAGCGGTAATAGGTCGGTGAGGGAGGAGAGGATAGGAACTTCTAGGGGAAGATATGCGTATCGCCGGTCAAGGAGAACAGCGTTGAGGCCTGCATTCAAGGCTCCTTTTACATCCGCTTCGTAAGAATCTCCTACGTGTACTGCTTGCTTAGGGGCCATTTGGGCATATCCCAAAGCGATTTGAAAAACCCGAGGGTCTGGTTTTGATATCCCAACCTCAACGGAATTAATGGTATAATCAAAGAAATCTCCCAGGCCTAGAGCTTGACAAAAAAGGGGAAGAGAAGGCAACCAATTGGTGATAAGGCCCAGAAGAGCCTTCCCTCTCAACCAGGTAAGAACCGGAAGAACGTCTTCGTAGAGCTGCCACCAACGGGCGAAGTCCTGCTCTTCTTGGAGAAATCGCTGAGCATACTTCTCCGTTCCCGGGGAAGCGATGGAGAGGATTATCTCTATCCTTTTTAATCGGAGTGCTTTCTCTTCTTCCAGAGTTCGTATCTTGTCAACCCATCGGCTAAAAACCCTTAGACCTGCTTGTATTCCTTGCTTCAGTAGGAGAGTGCTTGGTATAGGGATGTTCAGCTCTTGAGCAATACGGAGGAAACGTTCCTCTTGGGAACAAACTCGGTAAACGAGAGTTCCTCCAAGGTCAAAAAAAACCGCTTGGTACCGTAACACAGACTTCCCCTCATTGGTAAGGGTAACCCTAGTGGTTACCCCCAGATTTTGCGCTACGGCCAGGGGTCTTTTTCCAGGTTGAGGGCCCTGCGGAGAATTCGGACGACGTCAGAGGTAGTGATACGGCCATCGCCGTAGGGTTGCCCGGCTTTGGGGCCTACACCAGGTTTAGGAGCTACATCTCCCACTTGAAGTTGGGACGATGTGGGAGTCAAAAGCCCCACAGCGATGCGCAGAGCGAGAGTAGCATCCTTAATATCCACCTTACCATCCAAGTTCACATCTCCTGGTAGGAGAGGTGGAGGTGTGATAGGAGTACCTAGAACCAGCAGGTGGGTCTCCGAGGAGATGATCAAGGTTCCATCCGCTCCGATGATAGGGGAGGAGAAGATTCTAGCCTGCACATCATAACGCCATTTCACTGTTCCATCTGGCCTTAAGGCCAGCAGAGTTCCGTCCGTGGAACCTATGTAGACCGTTCCTTCTCGGTCAATGGAAGGCGAGCCGGAGATGTCGGACCCCACCGTTACTCCTTCCGGCCACTTGAGCTTTCCATCTGGGGTGAAGGCGTATAAACGTCCGTTAGATGCTCCAATGTAAACAGTACCATCCTCGGCGATCGCTGGGCTAGAGATAATAGTGGTCCCACTGAGGAGAAAGCTCCACCGGAGTCGGGCGTTGGGTTCAAGGGCAAAAACCTGCCCTGTAGAGGAGGCGAAAATCACGACTCCGTCTGGCCCTACCGCTGGCGAGGATCGCACGCCTCCGAGCGTTTGGAAGGCCCAGAGGAGGCTGCCTGTCTGGGCATCAAGGGCATAGAGTTTGCCGTCGTCGGAGCCGATGTAGAGCACTTTCTCATCCGGGCTTAGAGCCGGGGAAGAGAGAACTTGGCCTGCGGTTGAATACTCCCATTTCTTACTTCCCCCTGGTGTGATCGCTATTACTCGGTTACCCGAACCGATGTATAAAGTTCCATCTTGGGCAACAGTTGGGCTGGAGAAAAGTTGTCCTCCGGTAGCAAATTGCCACCGTAAGGTCCCATCCGCGTTGAGAGCGACGAGAGTCCCATCCGGTAAGCCAATATAAATCACTTCTTCTCGGAGACCCTGAGGGGTGGTGGTTTTCGCGATCGCCGGGGAGGACCTCACCCAATCCGCATTGCCATACCGCCATTTGACCGTGCCATCGGGATTTATCGCAACAATGGCTTTTCCTTCTCCTCGACTTCCTACGTAAAGGGTTCGGTCAATTCCTATGGCTGGCGAGGAGAAGAGGCTCGGTACCTCTGCCGACCAGAGGAGCTTCGGCTCCGGAGGCCCGAAGTAACTGCTCCGGCCGGTATGTTGAGGATCTCGTCGGAACATCGGCCAAGGCGTCTCCACTAAACCAGTGTCCCGAGGTGGAACCGTGGTGAAGGCCCAAGTGAAGGGAGCTTCTAGAGCGTTGCCAAACTTGTCCTGGGCCGACTCTACCCGGAAGATATAACGGGTTGCATCTCCCCGGAGGGGTGAGTGGATCACCGTGACTACTTTGTTGTTCTCGGACCATTTGAAGGTCAGAGGTCCGAGAGAGGGTTCCACGGTGACCACTAAACTCTCCGGAGCCATCTCCTTATCAAAGGTGATGATAACCGGGACATCTACAGGCACTTTCTCCTCATTATCCTTGGGAGAGACTGCTATTACTCTGGGTGAACGACCAGGAGTGTGAACTTGGGCGATGTTGGAAAGGTCTGAGAGGAGTCCTGTGCTTCCCCTGGTTCGTAGCGCAAAATAATAGTCGGTATCTTCGGCCAAATTCTGCACCAATACCTGCTGGGGTGTACCTGCAGGTTCTGGTAGCGGTGTGTTGAGCACAGGAAGGGCCTGGTTGAAGTTGGCGGAAGTAATCGGTTGGGTAGAGTATCGTAGGTCGTAGGCCACCGCCTTGCCCAAGTTGCCCCGGTCTCCAGGAGCAGTCCAGTCTAATTGAACAGTAGTGCGATTAATCGCTTTCGCCCGGAGGTCACTAACCCGCCCTGGTCGTTCCGTTGTGCCGGTGACGAGGAGGGTTTCACTGCGAACTTCTCCCCAGTTGCCGGAGGCATCTCGCCCTCGGAGGTAGACGAGATGAGTCTCGCCGGCTTTAAAGGCGGAGATATCGAGAGGCTGGGCGGTCTTTACCCTCTCTACTGGGCTGTCGAAAGCCCCATCTTCGGCGACTAGGGCTATGCCTGTCCCGGGGTCTCCCACTTTATCTAAGAAGAACTCCGCTCCTGCGATGTTTCCGCCTCCTCTTCCTAAGTCTGCTACTAGGGCGGAAACGTTAAGGGTTTGTGCTCCCGCTGTGGGGTTCGGGCTGAGAAGGATCTCCACTACCTGTGGTCCCTCCCGGTCCACCGGTGCATATACCGCGGTAACTTTCAAGGGACTTTGAACCGTGAGGGTTAGAGGATTATCTTTCTGGGATAGAGAAGTCCCCTCCTTTTCAATCTGCCAGTGATCAAATTGGAAATCCCTTCCTTGGGAAGTCACCCGGATTTGAGCTTCGATCTTAGCTTGACTTCCTTCTGGATACCAACCTCCCCCTTTAGGTAAGAGTTCCTCACTTAAGCTTGGTTGCGTGGAGAGAGTGACCTGGTATTCGGTACCATATAATGCGGTAAGTCTAAGATTACCTTGAACCGTGAATTCCCGGCTGTCGCCTGCTTGTGGGTCATCCGCCCATCCTTGGAGGCGGAAGCGCTGACCGGTGATCCCCGGCACTAAACGAGGTATGTTAATCTGGTGAGTGCTTCCCAAGGGGAATTCCACGGTAAGAGGAAGCCGAGTTCCATCATAGGAGGTACCATCTAAGGTGAAGAGGGCGGAGATCAAGAGGGGCTTAGTTTCTATAGTAACTTGAGCGAGGGTGGTGAAGGTCAGGGTACTGCTGGGGGTATCCGCATATCCCTCGGCACTAGAGATTACTCGGTAGTAATAAGTAGTAGCTGGCTGGAGCTTTTCTAACTTAACCCGGTGCTCAGTTTGCACTAGGGGTTCAAAGAAGCGTTCACCCAATTGGGAAGTAGTACCATATTCCACCACAGCCCGGGACTTATCGGAAGTTCTCCAGAAGATCTCCGCGGTAGAAGCAGTTACTTTAACCACCCTTGGTCCATCGGTGTAAGTGAGGGAGGGAATGGTAGGTTGTGAAAGGGTCCGGACAGGGAAAGGCCCAATCGAGATTTCCAGCCGATCGGGGGCTGTGGAAGTGATCCGGAGGTAATAAGTTGTCTCTGGAGTTAGGTTTTTTAAAGTCACCGAGTGGTCTCGGCGAAGGTCACCCGTCTCCTCTTCCTTAGAGGTAAGTTGGTCGGGACTAGTACCGTATTCTACTCTGCCGGTGGCGGGGACATCGGTACCCCAAGTAACTGTAATGGAGTTTGCTGTAGGCTGGAAGCTAGGGCCGGAAGTAACTTGAACTTGGGGTTTAAGGGTTTGGAAGAGCAGGTCTCCTGAGGCAAGCGGTAGATAGCCTGGCGCGGAAGCGGTAACTCGGTAGTGATAAATCGTTCCTGGTTTGAGGCCTTTGAGGGTTACTTCTTGCCGGGCCTTAGGCTCTTTCAACTCCACCTTGTTGCCATAATCCCGAGTTTCTCCGTACTCGAGGGTTCCAGTGGCTAGGACTCCTGCACCGGTTTCTGAGACGGTACCCCAAAGGATGGTAACAGTGTTGAAGGAGACGTTAGTAGCGGAGGGCAGGGGGTCAAAGCGTAGAGGGCGAGGTTCCAAAACGGAGATGATAGCTCGTCCTTCCGAAAGCCCTCGAGGGTCGGCCAGGGCAATGGCCCGGATGAAGACCTTCCCACCTTCAGGGAGGACGGAAGGAGCGGTGTAAATAGCCTTAGAGTTACCTTCGTTGTCGGTTCCTATCTCTTTGATAGAGCCACTTGCTCCAGCTCCTTCTACCTTCCAAGAGACAGCTCTATTTGCTGAGCCTTCCACCTTGGCCACAAGCTCCAGGGTGCCGTTGAGGAAGACCTCTGCGGTATTAGGTATCACGGTGACTTTCAAGGGAGGCCGGGGAATCAGTTGAATTGTAGCTTGAGTTTCTGCCAAGGCTTGATCCCGTTTGGCAACTGCGGTGACCCTTAGGGTGACGGTTCTAGGTTCGGACACAGTAGCCGGAGCTTTGTACTGGGCTTGTAGGCCGGTTGAATCGGGTTCCACCGTACCATTGGCTGGAGCTCCCTCCACGCTCCAAGTTACATCTACTGCTTCTTGGGGTTGAACGAACAATTTCAGAAGTTGGACAGAGTCTTCAATCACTACTGGGTTGGGGTTATCGAGTTGAAGGCGTAGGGCAGGCAATAAGGTTAAAGAGACCTCCTGGAAGATGTCTGGCTTATCCTTGAGGGAAATCCGCAGAGTCACCGGGGTTTCTTGAGTAACATCGGCAGGAGCGGTGTAGGTTGAACTTTGAGGATCCCATTGACCCAAAGAGGGGGTGAGAGTAACCTCCACGGGTCGGCTAGCAGTGATGACAAAGGAGATCGCTTTCCCTGCTCGGATAAGCGCTTGTTTCGGCTTGACCTCCAGCCGATCGGGAGGAAGGACGGTTACCGTAGTGAAGGCCACCTGAGAGGGGTCCGCCTCAGGAATCAGGAGTACTTTCGCCTGAAGACCTCCCTCCGGAACGATGAGCGGAGCCTGATACAAACCGGTCTGTGGATCGATGGTGCCCGCCCCCTGCTTGGGGTCTAAGTCCCAAAGCAGGTTCTTGTTGGTGGTCCCTTCAATTTTCCCGGTGAACTGGATCCGGCCTCCTGCCGGTACGGAAGGATTCGCTGGGCTAATCTCCGCTAAGATGGCCGGTACGATCACCACTGGCACTCGAACGACCACCTTGGGGTCCTCAACACTTTGAGCCACCACCTGAATAAGAGGTTGCTCTGCCAGGTCCACAGGGTTAGTAATTAAGGGGGCTTTGTACACCGTGGTGGTGCCCTCGGGGGGATCCACAGTCCCCCAACCGGACAGAGGTTCTACTGACCAGCGAACTCTCAGACCTTCCCCTGTGTCACCATCGAAGGCCTTCAGGGGGAAGTTCTTCCCCGCAGGAGCTTTTAGGATTTCGGGGTCTATCTTAAGGTTAAGGGGAAGGATTTGGATTTGGGCGGTGCCAAAAATGTTGGGATCCGAGGCTAGCGCCGCTTTGATGGTAACTATCCCTCCTTCCGGTACTCTCCTCGGAGCGGTATAGACACCGCTGGGATTGATGGTACCAAGGGTTTCCTCCCCTCCCTCCACATCGTTGACGAACCACCGGAGAGTTTCCCCCGGGCGTGGAGGGGTGATTATGGCGGTGACCACGAGGGTTTTCCCCGCTCGAACTTGGGGAGCTTCAGGACGGACTTCCACCGAAAGCGGAGCTTGAACAATGATCTGAGCAACCCCCGGAGGAGCCTCTGGGTCGGCTAAACTAACTGCTTTGACCAACACCGTTTGAGTAGTTGTTAGGGTAGCTGGTGCCCGATAAACCACTCCTGTGGCAGAGGAATTCTCCAGAGTTCCGATCCCTACCAGATCCCAAGTCACCGCTTTCGTCTCATTGGGTAAGGTATTCAGAACCTGGGCTTCGAGAGAGACCCACTCCCCTGCTTTGATTCGGGTAGTAGAGGGAGTGACTTCTACTCGAATGCCAGGGAAGATCGTCACCTCCGCTGTATCGGTTTTACTCGCATCGGCTAAACTGCGAGCGGTGACTTTCACCGTCAAGAGTTTCTGTTCGGGAGTGTCTGCTGGAGCGGTGTACAGCCCCGTGGGAGTGATCGTCCCAACTTGAGGATTTCCCCCTGGAACCCCTTCCACTTCCCAGGTTACTTGGGAAGTTTGAGTTGGTGGAGTAAAAAGGGTTTTAGCGGAGAAGGAGACTTTACCTTTCACCCGTACAAAAGCGGTTTTCGGGCTAATCTCCACTCGAATGGGAGGAGTAACCCGGATAAGAACGGTTCCCTTGGCTTTGGGGTCTGCTTTACTGGTGGCTATAGCTCGAGCGATAATAACGCCTGTGGAATCCTTGGGAGTTTGGTATTCCCCCGTATTAGGGTTAATTACTCCCCGTTCCGGTCCAGCCGGATTACCGTTCTCGTCCTCTAAGCTCCAAACGACACCAGGGTCCTCTCCCTCTCTTAATCCTTGCACTTTGGCAACAAAAGTCCGAGTTTGCCCTGCGGCTAAGAAAACTACCGAGGTTTCTACCACTACCGTGATTTTAGGGAAGATTTTGATAGTAGCGGTCCTCTCAACGGTCTCTCCTCCTCCTGAAGGGGTGAAGGAAGCGATGATCTCCACAGTGTCCGTCGAAGGGGCAGAAGTGGGAGGGAGATAAGTCACTTGCCGAGGGTTGTTAGGATCCCGGATCAGAGTTCCGGAACCGGTACCCGGAACTAAAGCCCAGAAGACATTTGGAGTATTCGTTCCTACCAACTCCAAGCGGATTACCTGATCTGACCCCACTCGGGTTTCTGCGTAGGAGGGTACGATGGATAAAGCCTCCAGGGTCCGAACTTCTCGAAACTCTACTGCAGTTTTATAGTTGGGCCGAAAGGCTACCAATTGATAAACATAACGGGTTCCCGGTTTCAAGCCTTGCCAGGTGAAGGCCCCGGCTCGCAGGAGGCGGTCTTCTCGAAAGATCTCCTTCAACTGACTTGCGTTCTCTCCCGCCAGCAGGCGGACTGAAGCTTCCGGTTCTACCCTCCAGGTAAAGGAGACGCTAGAATCGGTGGGAAAGGCTCCCAAAAGAGTGATTTGTACTTGGGGTCGGAGGATCGTTACCGGAACTACTAAGGTGGCTGTTGGGGCCTGGGGATCCTCGAGAGCGGTGAAAACAATCTGCTCCTCCACTACATCTTGATCTGGCGGGAGAAGGCCTGGGGCGGGAGGGGTGTAGAGAAAGAGTGTACCATCTCCAATTAACCGGCTTTTGCCCTCGGCATCAGTAGGGGATAAGGGGCCTACCAACTGCCCTTTAATCCCTTGCTCGGAATTGACAGTGAGCTGAATCCGAGTAGGAGGGCCTCCCGCTTGAGTAATGATCTTGTTGGAGTTGGCAGAAAGGCTAAGAGGTTCTAGCAAGGTGATGATTGCTTGCCCTTGGCGGCCATCACTCTCTGCAACCAGGGTGACCTTTTGACCAGGGGAGGCTTGTCCTGCTTTGGGAGGGATGTAAGTAACGATCTCTCCTGAGCGGGAGGACGGCGAAGAGAGGCTTCCTAACCCTTCAAGGATATTCCAAGTGATTAACCGCTGTTCGGGAAAGCTAAAACCCCGCAAAGTAGCGACGAACGGAATCCCTTGACTTGCTCCCAGGCGAACTGAAGCGTTAGGAGGGATGAGAGCGACCTCCTTCTTGATTCGGAGGGGTTCTGGGGAGGTAGCGATTCCAGAACGATTCGTAAGAAGAAGGAAACCTCCGTCTATAGCTCCTACCGGGACAAGGATTTGTAGTTCCGTGGGGGAGACGGAGATCACCGGAGCCTCCACATTTTGGCTAACAATCTTGCTATCAGGACCTAACCGTTCTACAGGGACGATGACAGTGTTAGCGAGGTTATCCGTTGGGTCAAAGTTAGTACCTTGGAGAGTAAGGACTTCGCCAAAGCCAACAGGGTTGGGAACTATGGCAGTGATCGTTGGTGGTTTTAATACCACAAAGGTTCCCGTTTTGACTTCTCCGACTAAAACAGGGTTATCTCCATCCAGGCTCCCCGGGTACTCAACCCGGAGGGTGATTGGGCCGGTCATCGCTTCATCCGGCACCACTACGGTTACCTTCTCTCTTCCACTCTCCAGGGCCACATTTACTGGAGCTACCGGGTCTTGCAAACCGGTGAAGAAAATTTTAATGAAGTTTTTATTGCTCTCAGAGGGTTGTCCATTTGGGTCTTTCTCTATAACGAAGTTTCTACCATAAATATTGATCAGGTCCCCTGGTTTTCCCTCGGGAAGGCCCTTTTGTCCTTCCACTCGCTCGATTTGAGGGGGTTGGAGGACCTGAAAGGTTCCTGGAGCGACAACTTTATAAATGTCATCGAAAGAGATGAAAATAGGGCCGGTTTGAGCGCCCTTTGGCACCTTTCGGATAATCTGGTTTAGAGAGACAATGGTCAAGTCATCTACATCCGCTTCAACTCCCCCAAAGAAAACTCGGATCTTGCTGAAGTTGTTAAAATGGGAGTCCACGGGGCCCAAAAGTTTGATATGATTTCCCGGTGCTCCTTGAGGTGGATCAAAGCCCACGATAGCGGGGCCTGTCTCGGTGGGGCGCAGGACCTCAAAAGGTACGGCGTTGCTGGTAGTTCCTTCTCTTTGCACCGTGATGTTGGCGAATCCCGCACTGAGGCCGTTCGGCACCTCCACAGTAAGTTGCCGGCTGTTTCCAAAGGGGAGAACATAAGCTGGAATTTCTTGGGAACCCTGAGTGAAGACCACCCGGTTTTGGAGAGGTTCAGGAGAAAAGTTCTCTCCTGTGATAATGACCCGAGTACCTGCAATCCCTTGCCGAGGGTTGATTTCTAGAATGCGAGGAAGAGGAATCTCGATGGCTACAATCCGTTGAATGACTGCAACTGCTTGAACTCTTTCCCCTGAAGGGCCTTCCACTGAGGCGATAATTCTCACTGGATTGGAGGTGGGGGTATCAGGAGCGGTATAGACGGTTATGTCTCCTGTATTGTTGCTTAGAAAGCCGACTCCAGGAGGGTCTATTTGCCACTGGGGAGAGCGATCGGTGTTCACTTTAACAACGCGAAGGGTGATCCTCTGCTTAACCCCCAGCTTATCAGTAAGAGCTGGTTCTATAGCAAGGCTGGTTTGTCCGGGCGCTTGGTGCTGAGCGATCAGGGAGAGGAGGAGAGTTTGGGGGTTATTGCGTGGCACCCCATCAATGATCGGGGCGAAGTGGTCAAAAGTGATTGAGTTGGAGGTTTTTAAGTCAATATCTTTTCCGCTAGTACGCAGGATTAAGCGGATATAGTCTGGAACATCAATCAGCTCCCAGGAGAGGGTAATTTGGATATGGTCTTGACCTCCGGTATTGGAGACCAGCTGGATGTTATTCCAGATTTTAGTTTCCCCGGGGAGGAGGGGCTTGCGCATGTCTTGGCTATAGGCTTGGATATCCTGGGATTGGCTTTCCCATCCGGCTTCGAACTGGGAGTGACGGATCACGATGACCACCCCTTTATTGGTGGTAGCGGCCGGGGCCGGGATGTCCTCCGCTGGCTCTAGGCCATCTTTAGAGCCTCCGGTACCCAGGATCAAGGTTCCTGTTAGACCATCACGGAGGTTAGTCTCCGCCCGGAAAATCACTCCCCACACGTCGGAGGGTTGGGAGTAACCTGGAGAGCGAGCAATACTGACCATTAGAAGGAGGGAAAGGATAAGGATTGTGGGGAAAGGATTGGTTTTCATCCTTAAAGAACCTCCGCGGTGGTGGTTTTACCTTTGCTTCGGCCCCTTTTCCTAAGCGGGGTAGAACTTTCCTCTCCTCCTTATCGAATCTGGAGGAGTGGGAAAAGGTACATTCATCCTAGGTACCATTATCCCACTATTTCTCTTAAGAGGGAATTCCTCGAGGATAAGATGTCCGTTCCCTGGGATGGTTGGGCCTTATAGGGTGATGATTCAGGAAGGAGGGATAGGTGGTTTTTAACTCCAAATTTGAACCCGTTTTCCTTCCCGGAAGTACTTCAGAAAGAGGAGGAAGGAGAGGGTAAGGGAGAAGGCGGCTCCGTAAAAGGGCCAGGTGGGGTGTCCCTGGTATAAGAATCCCCCCAAAGTGGGGCCGAGAATAGCTCCTAAACCGTTGGCAGTCCAGATCGCTCCCATAACTGTTCCCTGATGTTCCATAGGGGCCATTTCACTAATAAGGGCCAACCAGGCGGGGAGGGCAATCAAGAAACCGATCACCATTGGTGCGGAGGTAAGAGAGAAAGTCAGAGGGGTTTTCATTAGAGGGAGGAACCACATACATAGGGAGGCTCCTCCTAGTCCGATGAGTACCGACCGGACTTTACCAAGCCTTCCTCCCAATTTCCCCAGAGGTACTGCCAGCAAAACGACTACAAGCCCTGGAAGGAGGAAGACGCTTCCCACCGTCTCCTCCGGAAGGTGGAGTTGGTCCTTAATGTAGAGGCTGAGGGGACCATAAAGGAGGTTAATCCCTATTGTTTCAATAAAGACGATCAGCATTACAATTCGCAGGAAGGGGTCTTGAGAAGCGCTGACTAGGGTTGCCTTCCAGTGGGGAGCTTCGGTCACTGCGGATCTCTCCACTTCTAGGGAATCTATGATCCGAGGGGATTGAGAGGTTCGGGTCTCGGGGATGAAGAAGTAGGCGATTAACCCTGAGAGGAGGAAGAGTCCGCTGATCAAGAAGAAGACGTCTGCACTGGTATCCGTTATTCGACGGACGAGGGAGTAGAGGGGGAGACCAGCTACCAACCCGATCAGGTACATCATATTGAAAACACTCATTGCGGTCACTCGCTCCCCGGAAGTCGTCACTGTGGATACGGTAGCAAAGACATTGGGCCAAAGGGCAGCTGCACCGATCCCGTCTAAGGCGCGCAGAGGCAAGAAGAAGTAAACCGAAGTAGTCCATCGCATTATCAGAGGGGTACAAGCACTCAAGAGCGGGCCTAGAGTGAGGAGTAATTTTCTCCCTTTTCGGTCGCCAAGGTAACCCAGAAAGGCTTTGAAGAGGGTTTCGGTGATGAGGAAGGTTGAAATGACAATGCCAATCCAGCTGGGAGGAGCGTGGAGAGTGTCATGGAGGTGGTAGGGGATGGCCGCGGTATTCAGGATAGCATAGGCCATCTCTGCACAGAGAGCAAGGAGGGCCAGGGGCCAAAGGCGGGAAAGGAGAGAAGATCGAGGGGAGGGTACTGGATCGATGAGAAGAGGAGATTGGGAAAAGAGTGAATTGCCCTCCCCCTCTTTTTTCTGGTTGAATCTGCTCAAGTTCTCTTAACCTTTAGGTTCTTACCTTTTACTCTGAGGCAATAAATAAGCAAAAGACCGAAAGGTTGGAACTAAGCGTAAAGTGTTCCCTTGGGTTGGTGGCCAAGACAGTCTGGGTAATGTTGATAAAGCTTTCTTATCATCCCTTGACCACACCGATGGGGCGGAGGCGAGCCACTTTCCGAGAAATCCCCGCACCGTGGCAGGCAGTAACCACATCCTCCACGTCTTTATAGGCCACGGGAGCCTCCTCTAAGACGGTCTCTCGGCTGGCTGCTTTGATAACAATCCCGCGCTCTCCTAATTCCCTTACTAAATCTACATTTTTGTGCTGTCGGACGGAAGCCTTGCGAGAGAGCATCCTTCCTGCGCCATGGCAGGTGGAGCCAAAGGTTTCCTCCATCGCTCTCTCGGTGCCGACGAGCAAGAAGGAGTAGCGTCCCATATCTCCGGGAACGAGCACTGGCTGGCCAATTTGGCGGTATTTCTGGGGGATAAAGGGACTTCCCGCCGGGAAGGCCCGCGTTGCCCCTTTACGATGGACACAAACCCTTCGAGTTTTACCATCCACCTTATGGTCTTCAATTTTGGCGATATTGTGGGCTACATCATAAACTTGGTAAATGCCTAACTCCCGAGCGCTTTTACCAAAAACCTTAGCAAAGGCCTCTCGAGTCCAATGAGCAATAACCTGGCGGTTAGTCCAAGCGTAATTGGCGGCGCAACACATCGCTCCGAAGTAGCGTTGGGCTTCCTCCGATTTCAGCGGAGCACAGACCAACTGCCGATCCGGAATATCAATACCATATTTTTTAAGGGCCTGGTTCATTATAGAGAGGTAATCTTCGCAAGTTTGATAACCAAAGCCCCGGCTTCCACAGTGGATCATCACGCACACCTGACCGACTTGGTGAATACCCATCACCGCGGCCGCCTGAGGGTCGTAGATTTCATCTACCACTTGAACTTCTAAGAAGTGATTTCCGGCTCCTAGAGTTCCTAGCTGGGGTCTGCCTCGTTCGATCGCTTTGGGAGTAACGTTTTCCGGTACTGCTCCTTCTAGCTGGCCATTGCTCTCTGTGACTTCCAGGTCCTCAGGCCAACCGTAACCGTTTTCCACTGCCCATCGGGAACCTTTAACCATTACTTGGCGAAGTTCGCTAGCGCTTACTCGCAGCTTTCCTTCGGCACCGACTCCCGAAGGGACATTTTTAAAGAGTTCTGTAACGAGTTGTTGCAAGCGGGGCCGAACCTCCTCTTCAGTTAAGTCGGTACGCAGGAGGCGAACTCCACAGTTAATATCGTACCCGACACCACCGGGGGAGATCACCCCACTTTCCACATCCATCGCTGCCACCCCTCCTATGGGGAAACCGTAGCCCCAGTGAATATCGGGCATTGCCATAGACCGGCCCACGATTCCCGGTAAGCAGGCAACATTAGCGACTTGCTCTAGAGCTTGATCTTTACGGATGACTTCTATCATACGCTCGGTAGCGTAGACTAAGCCATCTACCCGCATGCAGGGTTTATAAGTTTTGGGAATTTTCCAACGGTAATCGTCTATCTTTTCAATGGGTCCCGACCAGGTAGGTTCAGGCATTTTGGATCACCCCTTTTAATTCTTCCTATTCAGAGAATTACCCAGCGTGAAATGATTCTACACCAGAAGTTAGCCAGCTGGCAACTTCCTGGGCGGTTTCTTGGGCCTGACGGATGCAGTCGGGCAGGCCGATACCCCCGAAGGAGCTTCCGGTGAGGTAGAGGCCTGGGAACGAGGCGGATTCTTCTCTCACCTTTTTCACCCAGTCCAGGTGGCCGACCTCATATTGAGGCATACCGAGCTCCCATTTTTGCACCCATTGCCGGTCCGGTTGGGGGGGGAGAGGGAGGATCTGCCGAAGTTCCGACCAAACTTCTTGAGCCAACCGATCCTCCTCCCAATTCCACCAGAGGTTCTCCGAGCCGTCTCTTCCGATGAAGCACCTCCAGTTCTGCCACCCTTCAGGGGCCTTCCCTGGCCACTTCAGGGAGCTCCAGGTGCATCCTTCAATCAGCCGGGTTTGGCCTCGGGGGACCAAAAACCCTGTGCCTGTGAGAGGGGTAGAGGAGCGAAAGGCGAAGGTTACTACAGCTACCGGTACAAATCGGAGCCTTTGTAAGGCTTCGGCCAGCCCCTGAGAGAGATTCATTAGAATAGACCCTGCTTGAGGCGCGGGAATCGTCAATGCTACTGAACGGGCTTTCCATAAATTGCCTGAGGTATCTTTTAAACAGTAGAGATTGCCCTCTCGAGTAAGGTTTTGAATTCGGCAGGAGGTAATGATTTGAGTGTGCTTGAGGGATCTGACCAAGTGTTCGATCAGGGTTTTCAACCCCCCTGAAAGGCTTAAGAAGGGTGAACGTCCCGTGGAGTGTCTGCGAAACTGGCCGAAACCTCTTAGAAGACTGCCCCCTTTCTTTTCGATTTCTCTTAAAAAAGGGAAAGTAGCCAAAAGACTTAACCGCTCTGCCTGGCCTGCATAAAGGCCTGCAAAGAGGGGTTCCGCGATCCGATGGCAGAACTCTTTTCCTAATCGGCGGGTGAAGAACTCCGCTAAACTTTCATCTTCCTCCCCCCTTTTAGGAGGGCGGAAGGGTTCCCAAAGAGCCTCCCATCGTCCTCTTGGAGAGAGGACGCGGGCTGTGAGGATTGCCTGCCATCTTGTGGGAACCCCGGCCATGAGACCTGGAGGAAGAGGATAAAACTTTTTTCTCCACAGGATGTAGGCAGGTAGGCGGTGGGGCTGAAGGAGTTTTTTTTCCAACCCCAGTCTTCGGCAGAGCTCCAAAGCGGAGGGTTTCGTGGTTACAAAAGAGTCGGGGCCAAGCTCCACTTGGAAGGAATCCTGGCGGAGAGTTCGTACTTTGCCTCCGAGCTCCCGGTCCGCCTCGAGGAGAAGGATGGAGGATGGTTCCGAGAAAGCCGGTTTCTCCTCGAGAAAGTAGGCCAGAGCAAGGCCTGTGATCCCGCCTCCGACAATAGCGATTTTAAAAGGTTGCATTTTCTGATAACCTGGTTATCTTCTTCAGTTCAGCTCTGGTGGCTGTAAGGATTGGATTACCGTGTCCCCTAAACAACGGATAAAGAGAGGGTCAGCGTTTAAAGACTGAGGGCGGGCCAGTTGTAGGCCCAAGGATTCGGCATGTTGTTGGGCGTCAATATCAATATCGTAGAGGATTTCTAGGTGATCCGCAACGAATCCTATCGGAGCCACCAGAACAGAGCGGAAACCCTCTTCTTTAATCTTTGCAAGGGCTTCTTTGATATCCGGGCCTAACCAAGGCTCAGGGGTACGGCCGGCACTTTGGTAGGCCCTTCGCCAATAGGGGAGGGCTAGCTCTTGAGCAATAGCTGCGGCGGTCTCCTCAATTTGCTGAGGGTAAGGATCACCCCAAGAGAGAATGCGGGTTGGCAGACTATGGGCAGTAAAAAGCACCAGGGTGTTGGGGGGGAGTAGGTCTAAAGTCTCTTTTATTTTTCTTACCCAGGCTTGGATGAAAAGAGGGTGAAGGTGCCAATCTCTGACAGGGATCAATTGGATGGGGAGGGCTAGAGATTGAACAGATTCCTGAGCCGCTTGAAAGTAGCTATCGGTGGTCATCCGGGATTGGTGAGGGGCTAATGCCAAGGCGATTACGGGATTACAATCTTTTTGTAGAAGTTCTTTGATTCCCTCCTCAATAAAAGGGGGGCAGTGTTTCATGCCGATAGCGATATGGATCTCTTGCTCTCCTGCCCCCTTCAGCTGGTTTTCTAGGTACCTTTTCAAGGACTGTGCTTGGAGGGAGGTAATCTCCTTAAGCGGGGAGCGTCCGCCAATGGCCTGATACCGGCGTTGTAAGTCTTTAACTTCTTCTTGGGAAGGGGGGCGACCCCGGCGAATATGTTGAAGATAGGCTTTTAAAGGCTCCTCCTCTGCGGTCTCCAGACCTCCGTAAGCCATCAGCAAAATTCCCAGGTGTTTCATCTCAGCTCTATTATAGGGTCTCTAGGGTCTGTCCTAAAATAGAGAACTGGGGCATACCCCTTTTTAACGGTGCGTCTCCTGATGAACCAGCTCTACCAGCTGTTTGAGGTGGTCCACAGGTGTTTCGGGGAGGACTCCGTGACCGAGATTAAAGATATGGCCAGGCCGGCGGCGGGCCTTTTGAAGAATCTGACGCGCCTCCTCCGCAACTACTGAGAAGTCTGCCAAGAGAACAGCAGGGTCGAGATTTCCCTGAATCCCTGTTCGATATTCCAGCTTTTCCCAGGCAACATCCAAGGGGATTCGCCAGTCTACCCCTACCACTGCTTCGCCGCTTTGGGCCATTAAAGGGAGGAGATTGGTGGTCCCTGTTCCAAAGTGGATTACCGGAACACCTGTTTGACTCAAGGCTTGGATCAGCTGATGGTTGTAGGGGAAGACCTTTTTACGGTAGGTTTCAGGCCCTACCACGCCGACCCAACTGTCGAAGACTTGTACCGCGTGAACTCCTGCCTCGACTTGGGCCACTGCGTAACGAATCAGGTTCTGCGTTAAGAGGTCCATCAGGTGGTGCCAAAACCGTTCTTCTTTATACATTACTACCCGAGTTTGGGGAAAGTCTCGGGACGCACCTCCTTCTATCAGGTAGGCGGCTAGAGTGAAGGGCCCTCCCACAAATCCGATGAGGGGGACTGTAAGCCTTTCTCTCAGTAGGCGGATCGTTGTGTAGACAAAGGGGAGGTCTTCTTCTGGTTCCCCTAGGGTGAGGTGATCCAGGTCTGTTTCTGAACGCAAAGGCTGAGAGAGGGTGGGTCCTCTCCCCTCCAAGAGCTCGAAGGAGACACCCATACTGATAAAAGGGAGGGTGAGGTCTGCGAAGAGGATGGCTGCATCCACCCCTAGAGTTTCCACGGGAAGGAGGGTAACTTGGGCGGCGATCTCTGGATGATAACAGATATCGAGGAGGGTGTAGCGCTCTCGTATCCGACGATATTCCGGCAGGGCACGGCCGGCTTGCCTCATAAACCAAACGGGGGTATATTCTGTCTCTTCCTTCCGACAAGCTTTCAAGAAACAATCGTTAAAAGAAGCCATAAAGGGGTTTCCGTTTTCACAAAGTAGACGCGCCCTTTAGGGTGCGTCAGTTTACGTTCTCTTCACATTTCTACTCTAAATGATGGCGCTTCTCCTTCTCAAGTGGAGGAGGTTCTTGAGTTCTAGCCAGATGATAAGTTAAGTAGGGTAGAAAGGACATCGGAGACAGGGTAAGAATTATAAGGATTGAAGCCCCCTTAGGGGGGGTGGAGAGAATCGTTTAAGGAGCGGTGTAAGATGGAGGAAAAGTTGGAATGGTAAAAGGCCGCGTTTTGCGTGCTTATGGCTCCCTTTATGGGGTTCAAGTTTGGGATCAGGGGCAAGAGCAGGAGATAGAAGCTTATCCTCATCCTAAACTCTTTAGAGAAACCCGGTTTTCCACTCCTGTGGTAGTGGGGGATTGGGTGTACTTGGAGCAGGAGTCTGATACAGGTGAGTTTTTCATTGTAGGGGTCTGTCCTCGCCGAAATGCTTTTACCCGAATCCGCAAGGGGAAAGGTCCCCAGGTAGTAGCTGCCAACTTAGATCAATCTGTTATAGTTTTCTCCACCGCGGAACCCCAACCTTTTTTCCAACTCCTTGATAAGTTTCTCGTTGCTTCCACTATGAATGATCTAGAACCCCTGATTGTGGCGAATAAATGGGATTTGGTTACCCCTGAAGTTGCGATTCATTTTCAGCGCTATGAGGAGATTGGTTTTCGCTTGCTTCGGACAAGCGCTTTGACAGGATTAGGCCTAGAGGCTCTTAAAAAGGCTCTTAAAGATAAAGTTTCTGTCTTGGTGGGTCCTTCCGGTGTAGGAAAATCCAGCTTATTGAACCGGTTACAACCAGGGTTGGGGTTGAAGGTAGGGGAAGTCAGCAAGAAGACGGGCAAGGGCCGTCACATCACGACTTCTGCTTCATTGATTCCTCTGGAGTTTGGGGGTTGTGTTGCAGATACCCCTGGGTTGCGAGAGCTCGAAGTAGTGGAGGTGGGGGAAGAGGCGGTTTACCGAGCTTTTCCAGAAGTGATGCCTTATTTGGGTAAGTGTGAGTTTTCTGACTGCGGGCACTATGCGGAGCCGGGTTGTGCGGTTCGGGAGGCGATGGAAGTGGGGAGGATCCACCCTTGGCGCTATGCCAGTTTTCTTCACTTTCTAAAGGTTGCCAAGGAAACCACTGAGGCCTGGAGGCGAAGGTAAGGCAAAGCAGAAATAGAGAAGAGGTGAGAAAAGAGAGAAAAATCGAACCCATACTCCATCCCTTTTCCCTTTCACCGGGTTTTCATCGTCCCTTGGGAATATGGAGGCTTAGTATCTCTATAATCTTATCTACATCATAAACGCATCCTCCCCAAATTCCTCCACTGATCTCTTGTAAAAAGGCCCAAAGGCGGGTATCGTCGGGGAGATGAGGATCGGGTGATAGGTCAGGGCGGGGATGGCGTTGGGCGAGGATCCGGCTTCCCTCCTCGGGTCCGAAAAAGGTATCCTTATGACCGACTAGATCAACCCTTCCCTCTAAGTTTTTCGTATCAATAATAATTTGGATGAGATCTCCGTCAATCACTTTGCCAATCGGCCCTCCGGCGAGGGCTTCAGGGGCGATATGCCCGATGCAAGCACCGGTTGAGACCCCACTAAAGCGGGCGTCGGTGAGGACTGCAACATGCTTGCCGAAGGGTAGGTACCTTAAGGCCGAGGTGATTTCATAAATCTCCTCCATTCCCGCTCCCATCGGTCCTCGACAGATGAGAACGAGCACGTCCCCCGGTTGGATCCGGCCCTCTTTGATGGCTCGGATGGCCTCCTTTTCTCGGATAAAAACCTTTGCAGGTCCGGTCTTTCGATACACTCCATCAGGGTCAATCACTGAGGGATCGATGGCTGTGCTCTTGACCACCGAGCCTTGGGGGGCCAAATTTCCCTGGGGAAAGGTAACCGTACTGGTTAGGCCTCTCTCCTTGGCTCGGTCGGGGGACATAATCACCTCCTCAGGGTCCACCCCATCCTTCTCTTTCAGGAGAGATCTAAGGCGGTGTCGGCGTTCGGAGTGCTCCCACCAGTTCAAAACTTTCCGCAGAGGTTCCCCCGTGATGGTAAGGCAATCCTCGTTAAGGAGTTGAAGTTCCCGGAGTTTGAGCATCACTTCCGGGACCCCTCCTGCCAAAAAGACTCGGATTGTGGGATGGCCAACCGGGCCGTTAGGGAGGACGTCTACCAGCCGGGGTACTTTCTGGTTAACCCGATGCCAGTCCTCAACTGTAGGCCTTCTTAAGCCCGCGGAATAGGCAATAGCCGGGAGATGGAGGAGAAGGTTGGTCGAACCCCCAAAAGCGGCATGAACTACCATAGCGTTTTGGAAGGCTTCCTCGGTGATAATCTCCTTTGTGGTAATCCCTTGAGACTCCAAGTGGTAGAGGGCGCGGGCAGAACGACGGGCCATATCCAGCCAGATGGGTTGGCCTGAAGGGGATAGTGCAGAGTGGGGGAGGCTGAGGCCCAAGGCTTCACCCACCACTTGAGAAGTCGCTGCGGTGCCTAAAAACTGGCATCCTCCTCCGGGGCTAGCACAAGCTCGGCATCCTGCTTCCGCAGCTTCTTGAAGAGTGATCAACCCGTGAACAAAACGAACACCGATGGTTTGCACCTTAGCAGTGTCCTCCCCCTCTTCTGGGGGAAGGGTTACCCCTCCTGGAACCAGCACACAGGGGAGGTCCCGCATACTGACCAGGGCCATCATCATTGCGGGGAGCCCCTTATCACAAGTAGCGATTCCTATTACTCCCCGGCGCTGGGGGAGGGAACGGATGAGACGACGAAAGACCATCGCGGCATCATTCCGATAAGCAAGACTGTCCATCATCCCCGAGGTGCCTTGAGTCCGGCCGTCACAGGGATCTGAACAGAAGCCTGCGAAGGGAATACCCCCCAGTTTTCGGATTTCCTCGGCGGCTGCTTGCATCAGCAGGCCTACTTCCCAATGTCCGGTGTGGTACCCTAGGGCAATGGGCGTTCCATCCGGTGCTCGAATACCTCCTTGGGTGCTTAAGAGGAGAAATTGTTTACCAGTAACTGTCTTGGGATCCCAACCCATTCCTACGCTTTGGCTCAAACCGAAAAGATCTCCACTAGGCCACTCCCTTAGCATTTCTTCGGTAAGGGGGAGGCTTCCTTGGGGGCCTTTCACCTTAGTAGGAATATGATAGAGAGCTTCGTCCTCTGAAGAAACGATTTCTTCAAAAGTAAAAGGAGGTTTCCCTGGCATTTTCTCTCCTTAAGGTCTAAGATGCTGAGAAACTGAAGACATTATCATTCTAACTCTTTCCACAGTTTTCTAGAACTTCTACAGAAGGTTCCCTATATTTCCCAGAGCGTCCAGGATGTAAAAGATGAAGTCCTTTCACCTTACTTGGAGGAGATAAGGGTAACCTTAGGAGAGCGAACCTCCTGGTGAGCTGAAAAAGGAGAGAAAAGCTCAGTATTTGTCCCTACCTTAATATACCAAATCTCTCTTCCCAAAAGCGGAGGATCAACCGCGCGAAGGGGAGGTCTTTGTAGATCTGTTGTTCCCGGATTGAGAGGGAGAGGGAAAGCTTTCCATCCTATTCTGGCAGTGTTAAAATTGTAGGGGTAATTCTAAAGTAGGGAAGAGCTTCTGTGCCCTCCTTTCTCCGGGAGAAACCGATGGCTACTGCTTATACACCGGGTTTAAAAGTTAGCCCCTTCACTCGCATCCGTAAGACACGCCGTCTTCCGTTAAAAGGTCAAGTTTTGGTGAAAGAAGGGGATCAGGTTAAGCCCGATACCATTGTGGCGAGGGCGGAGATCCCAGGTATTCTGCATACGGTAAAGGTGGCTCAGCAGTTAGGGGTTGAGCCGACTGAGGTGCAACGCTATCTCAAAGTAAAGATAGGAGACTCCGTGGTGAGAGGGGATCTTTTGGCGGAGAGCCGATCCCTCTTTGGTTTGCTGAGAACAGTAGTCAAAAGTCCTTTAGATGGAGTTGTGGAATATTTCTCGGAGGTATCAGGGAACCTCGGGATTCGGGCCCTGCCTACTCCTGTGGAGCGGAAGGCTTACATTCAAGGCGTAGTGGCCCGGGTTCTTCCTGAAGAAGGGGTGGAGATTGAGACGGAAGGTGCTTTTATCCAAGGGATTTTTGGAGTAGGGGGAGAACGACAGGGTTATATTCGTGTTGCGGTGCAGAGTCCCGAAGACCCCCTTTTGGAGGAGCACATTACCCCAGAGGACCAGAACAAAATTCTGGTGGGAGGGGCCTGCGTCGCCTTTCCCGCTTTGCAAAAGGCGAGCCAAATTGGAGTGTCGGCCATTGTTGTGGGAGGGATCAGGGATCAGGACCTCATCCAGTATGTGGGCCACGATATTGGAGTTGCTATTACGGGGCAGGAGGAGGTGCCTTTTACCCTTGTTCTCACTGAGGGCTTTGGTCATCTTCCTATGGCTAAGCGAACTTTCGAGCTCTTTCAGCAGTTAGAAGGAAAGTTTGCATCGGTAAACGGGCAAACCCAGATCCGAGCTGGGGTTGTTCGGCCGGAAGTTATTGTGCCTCTTGAAGGGCCGGATTCCTCTGAAAGATGTTGGGAGGAGGAGAACACGAGGCTAGATATAGGAACTTCCGTTCGTATTATTCGGGCCCCTTATTTTGGTCTCCTTGGGATAGTGGAGGAGCTGCCTCCGGAACCCGAGTCGATCCCTACAGGAGCGAGGGTGCGTGTTGCGCGAATTCGCCTCCAAAGGGGTGAATTGGTTACCGTGCCAAGAGCCAACGTAGAGATTATCAGCAGGTAGGAGGAACCTTGGGTAAAGATGGGGTATCATAAAAGCGGAGGTGAAGGAGGCAGGGCGGAGGCCAGTTAGAGTTTGGGAGAAGGCCCCAACAAGAAAGTCAGAGAGACGAGAGGTCTTCTTCGCACTGTAAGCTCTCTCAGAAGGAGGTTCATCCGATGAAAAAAGCAGGGTTGTTTCTCGTAATAGGGTTGATTCTAGGTCTTGCTCTCTCACCTGTGACCGCAGACCTCTTGAAGAGTGCGTTAAAGGTGGGGGGCTTTGTCTTTTTGGCAGACAAGTACGGGGATGACATTAATGATGGGTTGAACAGTGTGATGGGGTCTAAGAATTTAAAACCGGAGTCGGCGACGAAGGTGGTTCCCGTGCTTTCGGTAGGGCAGGGAGGTTTTATCGGCATTGTTCAGGTGGCGGGACCCCGAGCGCAGATTGATAAGGTGAAGGCGGTGGCCCAGCTCGAGACAGGTTTGCGGCTACCGGTTATCGGTCGGATGCGCGGAAAGGTGTTGGTTCCTATTGAAGGGAGGAGCCCAACCCACTTGAAGCGGGTGGAGGGAGTGGGTGTTTCTGCCCTGATTGATGTGAAGTTGTAAGGTTGATGTTGAGAAGGCAAACCTCCCAGGGTTCCAGGTTGTGGGGGTAGGCTTTCGCCTACCCCTGCAGTTTTTATATGATGGGTTTGGAGGGGTAGATCAGATGCCAACAATGGAGATTTCGGTAATCCCTTTGGGGACAGGAAAAACGAGTGCAAGTGAATACATTGCTGAGTGTATTCGCAAGGCCCAGGAATTGGGGGTTTCCTATGAGCTGACTGCTATGGGCACTAATTTGGAAGGGGACTTAGAGATGCTTTTCCAAGTAGCCAGGGCGATGCACGAAGCCCCCTTCGCCAAAGGGGTTCAAAGAGTTTACACTGTAATTAAAATTGATGATCGAAGAGATCAACCGAGTACTCTTCAATCCAAAGTCCAGTCCGTTCAGGAGAAGTTATCTCCTCTGGGGTAAACGAGAGATGAGAAAGTTGCAGTGGGTTTTCTTCTTTCTCTGCTTGTTCCTTCTCGGATTAACTCGGATGGAGCTCCCAGGACCGGCCCACTGGGAATATCTTCGGGGTTACCGGGAATATCAGAAGGGAAACCTAGGGCAAGCTCTAGCCCATTTCCAACAAGTGGTGCGTTATGGGAATGTGCCAGTTGCTCTAGAAGCTGTTCAATTACTGCTAGAAGAGGGCCGAGTTTCTGAGGGGCTCCAACTCCTGAACCGTTTGCTAGCCGATCACCCTTCCCCTCAGGTTGCCGATTTGGCGGGAGGAATTTATCTGGACCTGGGGCGGTTAAAAGAGGCGGAGAGACTTCTCCTCCAGGCCCACCGTTTTGCCCCTTCGGACCCCGGAATCTTAAATGATTTGGCCTATGTGTGGCTATTGCAAGGAAAGAACCTCAATTCTGCGCTTCAGATGGCTCTCACAGCACTTCGCCAAAGGCCGGATAACCCGATGATTCTCGATACAGTGGCCTGGGCTTACTTTCTTCTAGGACGGAGTAACCAGGATAGAGGCCAAATAGAAGCGGGCCTCTGGTATGCCCGAAAATCTCTCTCCCTCCTGGCTAACACAGGTCAAAACCCAGGACTCCGGAGAGCGCAGGCCGAGGTCCGTTATCACCTGAGTGAGATTTACCGTTCGTTAGGGATGTTCACCCACGCAGAGGTGGAGTTAAAGAAAGCCTTAGAGTTAAACCCCTCTTTGCGAAGGCAGCGATTACCCTTTGCCAACGAAATTTAGGGGGAAAAAGTTTTGAGGAGGCCTCCTCCCTTAGTCCAGAAGGTCTTCTACCGTTATGGCAACTCCCTTTTCAGCCGATCGGTAAATCGCCTCAATAGTTGCCATCGTTTTCAGGTTGTCTTCCCCACTCGTCAAGGGTTGAACGCCTTGGAGAAGGGCATTCCCAAAGTGGACAATTTCCTCCTCAAAGACATCGTTGTTGGGAGCAGAGAGGGGGACAAAACCTCCCTCTGGGGACTGATAACGAGGGTCTTTTTCACTCCAAATATACCACCCCCCAAGGTTATGGAGAGTACCGTGGGTACCATAGAGGATCAGCATCTCGCTAAAGGATCCCAAAGGAGGTTTTTTCGCTGCATAAAGAGATACCATCTCTCCTACCGCACCATTTTCAAATTCTAGAGCAGCACAAGATACATCCTCACCATCCATCCCTGGGTTGATCCCAGAGATCTTTTGAAAGGCGCTTACCCGTCGAATATCGCTGACGAGCCAGCGAAGGAGGTCTAACCGGTGGACAGCGACGCTGATGACAACCCCTCCACCGGCTCTTTGACGGGAATAGAGCCAGTGGCCAGGAGGAAGAATTCCTGCCAGAAATTGGTTGCAATCGGCCCGGGCGCACAAAATGTCGCCGATAATACCTTGGGTGATCAAGTCCTTAATTTTACGGTGGAGGAGAGAATAGCGTTGGCATTGGGCCACCATTAAGATTTTTCCTGTAGAACGAGCAGTTGTTACCATCCTTTTTGCCTCTTCCAGATGAGCCGCCATCGGTTTTTCCACTAAAACGTGTTTCCCCGCTTCAAGGGCAGAGATAGCGACCTCGCAGTGTAGGTCGTGAGGTAGGCAGATATCTACTGCATCAACATCCTCTAAAGCGACTACCTCCCGCCAGTCGAGGAATACCCGGGCGGAGAAGGGTTGAGCTCTCTCCTGAGCAAGTTTTTCCTCGGGATCGCAGACTGCAGTGACTTGGAACATTTCTGGATGAGCTTGGTAACCTCGACTGTGGGCCCGGGAGATGTTTCCACATCCAATGAGAGCTACTCGAATCATAGACCCTTTGTCCCTCCTTAAGTTAAAAAGTGTCTAGGGGAGAATAGCCGAGAAGGGTTCTTGCTTTGGTAATATCCCACCTGCTGAAGTGATTATTGCTGGTAATGTGGAAGACTTCAAATCCTTTGCCTGGATACTCTAGGGCTTTTCGAAAGGCTTGGGCGACATCTCGGGTGCTGGTATAGGGGAAGGCTCTCTCCGGGTGAGGGTAGGGCAGGTTTGCTTTCTCTTCCGGAGTTGTCACTCCAGTAAGGCGTAAGCAGAGGCAGTGAAGGCCCCAGCCTAGGGCAAAAACCCGGAGGACCTCTTCCTCCAAGTATTTAGTTTGGGCATAGTCCCATCGGCCTGGATTAGGGGGTGTTTCCTCGGTATAAACCTGGCCAGGTTGGGGAGGGTTGCCTTCGTAAAGGGACAGGGTGGAGGCGGAGACCACCTTTTGTACCCCAGCGTGAACAGCCTCATAAAGAAGAAGATAAGTGCCTTTTACATTCACCTCCACACTCCACTCTTCCGGAGACATTGAAGGAGGCCTAGCATCCGCCCGACCATAAGCCAAATGGATGATAGCATCAATACCCTGGACCCATTGCTTAACCGTTTCCTGATGGGTGATGTCACCCTGCAAAAACTCTACCCCACTGATCGAAGGCGGTCGTATATCTGCCAAGCGGAGAGAATAGTGAGGAAGTAATTCTGAAACCACTGCTTTACCGACTCTTCCTGAGGAACCGGTGATAAGGATCTTCATTAACTGAGCTCCTCCTTAGATTTAAGCGTTCTGATTTTTGACCATAGCTTGATCTCTTTACCGAGGGTAGAGAAAAGGCCGCAGACCTGAGGTAAGGATCATCTTTCTAGACCTATTAAGAGTGTTCCTAGGGTACCCTATGCCAACTTCCTCAGAAGGTCCTCCCTGGAGGTACCTTGATAGCATTCCTCTACTTCTGGAAGTCCTTCTAGAAATCTTTCTGAGAAGGTTGGTCTTGATCTTTCGGTTCCTGGGGATCCGGGGGCCTTTCTCTTTTTGTATTGATATGAAACAGCAGTCTACCTCCTACCTGAAGACCAAGGAGTGCTCCGGAGGAGTAGGAGAGGAAGCCTATTGCTCGGGAGGGGTTAGCGCCGGCTCGGAGGATAAAGAGGAGCAGAAAGGGGAGGTAGTAGGTAAGAGTTATCAGAAACCTCTGCCAGTTGCAGGGAGGCATTTGAAATAACAATGAGGCTACTACTGCTAGGAGAAAGCCAGAGATAAAAGCTCCAAGAAGGGAACTCATTTGCTCTTGTCTGTTAGGGCCAAGGATCTGGTTCTAACCCCAGACTTCTTCGCAAAATCCGCACCACATCGAGAATGGTAATCCGGCCATCCCCTATTTTGCTCCCGACCTTAGGAGCAACATCTCCAGCTAAAATTTGCTCAGCTGAAGGTTGAGCCAGGCTTGCCGCAAACCTTAGGGCCAGTATGGCATCACTAAGGTTTATCTTACCATCTTTATTGAGATCGCCAGGCAAAGGGGTTGATTGCAAGTGTGTTACCTCCACTCCAAACTTCCTCTGAGAAGGGGTTCCCCCAGCGCTTACCTGATAAACCAAGCTGGGCGTCCCCTTAAGATCATAAGAGAGGATACCGTCTCGATTCGCATCTTCAGGATCCAACAGAGTGAACTTCAGGTTAGGGGGGAGGTCTTCCAAGGAAGTAAAGAACAACTCGATAGTGACCGGTTTTTCTTGGGTGCCTAGGTCTGCGGTTACCACCAAGATCCAGGTTTTTGTAGCTCCTGGAGGGATGGGACTACGGATATCTGTGGCATACATTCCTTCTGCACCCACCCATTCCTTTTCGGAGGAGGTGTGGAGGATGCCCAGGACCACATAACCTCCTGCTACTGCAGGGGGATCAGGAAAGTCGAAGGATAGATCTGGCCCGTCCTTAGCTTGGGGATCAGTGCCGATAAAATTATCAAGATCGGGAATACCCTCGGTTATAGGGATAGGACGAACACCTACTCGCAATCGCCATTGATCACTGGCCAAGGCGGGAACGCTGAAGATCAAAACGATAAGGAGAGAAAGGGTACGATACCCGCGGGTCAACATAGGTCTTTCTTGCATCCTCGGAGCCTCTATTATTGGAAGGGGGATGAAATCAATAACCCATGGCACATCCATCGCAACGCGGGTCGGAACCGCATAAATAGGCCCCACTTTCGGGATGAACCATAATGATCTGGGCTGCTGAACCGTGGTCCCAGGGGCCTACCGAGTGAATGGTATGCCCCCTTTCGGACAGGTCCTTACAAATTCTATCACTAAACCGGCCTTCTAGAGTAAGGACATTACTGTTTTGATTGTGGGACCATTTAGGGGCCTCGACCGCCTCTTGAACGTTCATCCCTCCGTCGAGCAGGCAGGAGAGTACCTGGAGGTTGGTTTGGACTTGAACATCCCCTCCAGGTGTTCCTCCTACTAAATAGAGACGGAAGGGGGAGATACTAAAGACCATATAAGTATTCAAGGTGTGGATGGGTCGTTTCCCTGGTTGAAGGTAATTCGGGCTGTGAGGGTCCAGGGAGAAGCCCGTGAGCCGGTTGTTTAAGATAATTCCGGTTCCGGGGACAACTATACCTGAGCCGAAGTGGTGAAAGATACTCTGGATAAAGGAGACAGCGTTCCCTTCATTGTCCACTACGCAGAGGTAGGTGGTATCGGTACCCTGAAGCTTCCCTTGGGGGGGAGAAGGGTTGGCTCGATCTTTGGAAATGAGTCGTGCTCTTTGGCAGGCCCATTCCTTAGAGAGGAGTTTCTCCAAGGGAATATCAACCCATTGAGGGTCTCCTAGGTAGGCTAGGCGATCGGCGAAGGCGAGTTTCTTTGCTTCTACCATCCAGTGAATACCATCGGCGGAGAGCGGGCCTACCTCCGGGAGATCGAAGTTTTCTAGGATATTCAGCTCCTCCAGAAGGATCATCCCTTGAGAAACGGGAGGTTGTTCAAAAACTTGGTAACCTCGGTAAGTGGTGGAGAGGGGGGCTTTGACTTCTGTTTGGTGCTCGGCGAAATCCTCTTTTCTTAAGAAACCTCCCTGTTCTTCGGCGGTTTGGCTGATACGCTCAGCAATCTCTCCCAAGTAGAAAGCCTCCCGTCCTCCTTCTGCAATTTTCCTTAAAGTTCGGGCCAAATCGGGTTGGCGGAGGATCTCTCCTACTTGGGGGGGCCGTCCCTGAGGCCAGAAAACTTTGAGCCAATCCGGGCGATCCGCAAAAAGGCGACCGTTATTTGCAAGGCTTTGGGCTAACCGGGGATTTACGGGAAAACCCTCTTCAGCATAGTAAATAGCGGGCTCCAAGACTCGGGAGAGGGGCCAGGTTCCGAACCTTTCCAAGGCGGTGATCCAGCCATCGACCTCTCCTGGTACCGTACAGGCGGAGATGTGGCGGGTAGGGATGCCTCGAGGGAAACGATCAGGGGTAGCCAGCCGGGGAGCTGCGCCACTTCCGTTAATCGCTGTTACTTGCCCCTCTTTTTGGGTGTAGATCAGCATAAAAACGTCTCCACCCAAGTGACTATTCCCCGGTTCCACCACATTGAGTACGGCGGCCGCAGCTACTCCAGCATCTATAAAATTGCCTCCTTCCCGCAGAACCCATAAGCCGGTTGAACTAGCTAGAGGGTGGGAAGTAGCAATAGCTCCTCTGCTTGCTGTGACAATACCTCGGTGCGTAAACATCTTTTATTTTTCCCGATACCTCCTTGTCGTGAGAAGACAGTTTATCTCCCGTAGGGTTTGTATAGCCTTACTTATTTTCCCCCCTTTGGGAAGGGAGGAGGCAGAGGAAAATCATCCCAAGGCCAAAGGCGATGAAGAGATAGGAAGCGGGTCGGAAATGAGGAGGACCTCCCTCTTTTGCTTTCCAGGCGATATAAAGCCCCGCTAGAAAGAAAACGATACCTACTGAGATTCCTAGGAAACGCGTCATTCTTCCTTTATTCTGTGTTATCCTGTAGTTTCAATTGGCACTTTGGGCCAAGGCATCCTAGCTTTTAAATCTAGGAACCCTGATCTTAGGGTTTCTGGTTTGAACTTCTTTCAAAAGCTCTCTTCCGTGGGGAGAGGGTAGAGTGAAGGCCTACTCCCTGCGAGAGTTAGGAGGCTAGATCGGTTTCAGTAAATTTCTGAAACTCCTCCTTGTTTTTTTATCGTTTTTCCCCTTTCTGGACTTCTTGCCACCATTGCCTCGCTTTCTGCAGACTAAGCCACAGATAGTCTTTCTCTCGGGAGAAGACCTCCAGAGTAACCGTTCCGTCATAATGGTATTGCTTCAGCAGTTTAAAGATCTCTGGCCAATCAATTTGGCCTGCTCCTAGGGGGAGGTGTAGGTCTCTATCCCCTCCTAGGTTATCGGAGATGTGAACGTGGCGAAGGCGGTCTGCAAAGGAGGAGAGGAACTCTTCAGTGGCATTGTGTTCCCGCCAAAGGTTGGCATGGCCTACATCTAGGTGAAAGCCGAGAGAAGGGATTGCTTCCATCAGAGGGCGAAGGGTTTCGGCACGGGAGTAGAGGAGGCCGAAATGTTCTATGACGGGTTGAATATTTCTTTCTTGAGCCGCCTGGGCAAAACGATAAGCGGTCCAGAGATTATACCTGAGGTTGTCCTCTGCTGATTCCGCTCCCTTACGGTGGTCCACATGGAGGTTGACCAAGGTGACGCCGAGTTCGGCGAAGGTATCCAGGCTTCGGAGGAGCTCCTCTAAGGCGGCCTGGCGGACTCGTTCATAGGGAGAAGCAATCGGAAGGAAGGGGCAAGTATGGCCTACCACTTTCAAACCCGTTTCCTGGAGGAGACGGCGGAGGGCAGGAAGGTCTAGCTGTTCGGGAAGGGCAAGGGGTGGTTCCAGCGTTAGATCAACGAAGTCAAACCCCTTTTCCGCTATCCATCGAACTTCCTCCAAAACAGGTTTGGCAGGGTGATTCATCGCACCAAAGAGCATTTCTCGATCCTTCCTTCTTGAGGATTTCTTCTCCCCAGTTACCTACCAGGGGCCGAGCATCAACAGAAGGTTATGGTTCTTCTGGTTTCTCCTCTCCATTCTTATAGGACAGGGGTAGGAAATGTTTCCTACCCCTGTCCCAACAAGTTGGGTAGTTGGGTTGGTGCTTGATCCGGATTAAGGTCCCGGAGGCCTTGGCATAGCCGGGCCGGGGCGCGCCACATTGGTAGGTGGTGGTGGAGGGAGCTTAGGTGGTCTTAGAAACAGATACCAGCCTCCCACCAGGACCACAATCAGAACGATGATAATAATGGCGATGGCGGTCCCGGTACTAATTTCTCGCCCTTTGCCCATCCGTTTTACCTCCTCTTCAGTGGAATCCCTCACCCGAGGGTTCTACCTCTTAAGTCTCTCGGAAGAGTTTGTCAAAGATTTCTGCGTAGTGGGATTCAAGAGCAGCAAAAGACAGCTCGATAGCCACTGTCCACAGAAGAATAATGGCTTGCTCGGGCGGCAAGTCGAGTACCCGGGCGAAGAAATCACGAATGATTTCTTCATAGGTAGTAGCAGTCTCATTTAAAACGAGAGGGACCGAGGTACTCGACTTCCACTCGGCCTGCTGGAGGCGATCGAGGAACTCTCGGACATTAGCCGGGGTTGCATTTTGTAGGTTAGCCCCGAATTCGCGTCGGACCGCCTCCTTGAACTCTTCAAGGTTCACCCAAGTCTCCTATTCTTGAAGGGCTATTTAAAGAGAGGACGAAAGCTCTCGTACCACTCCCTAGGTACTTTCTTGTTGATTCCTACTGCTTCCTCCAAAGGTACCGCCACTACTTCTAACCCTCTTAGAGCGGCCATCTTGCCCCATTCTCCTTGTTGGACCATCTCGGCGGCCTTCATCCCTACTCGGGTGGCCAGAATGCGATCGAAGGGGGTAGGGGAACCTCCTCGGACGATGTGGCCTAAAACGGAACTTCGGGTTTCTATCCCTGTCTTCTCCTCAATAATCTTAGCCACCGTAGGGCCGACTTCGCGCTCGGCTAGGATAATATGGCCGAATTGGTCTCGGCGAGCTTCTTCGCCGACTTCTCGTCCTAAGTCAATGCTCTCGGAAGCCACCACCAGCCCATATCGCTTCCGGGAATAGACTTTTTTCAGGTGATCGCACATCGCTTCAATATCGGTAGGAAGCTCCGGGATAAGCACCCAGTCCGCCCCTCCTGCAACGGCGGAATAGAGGGCTACCCAACCCGCGTAGCGGCCCATCACTTCAACGACGATAATCCGGCGGTGGCTTTTAGCAGTATCCCGCAAGCGGTCAATAGCATCTACTGCCACACTCACTGCCGAGTCAAAACCGAAGGTGTAGTCTGTCCCTGATAGATCGTTGTCCATCGTTTTGGGGACTCCAACAGTGTGGAAGCCTTTCCGATAGAGTTGGAGAGCCACTCCCAAAGTGTCGTCGCCTCCAATAGCGATCAGGGCATCCAACTCGAGCTTTCGGAAGTTCTCCATACATCTCTGGGCATCTTCTTCTTTTTTAAAGGGATTAGTGCGCGAACTACCCAGAATGGTTCCGCCCAGAGAGATGATCTCTTCTACATCCTTAAGAGTGAGGGGGGTAGTTTGGAGTTCTAGTAATCCCTTCCATCCCTCAAGGATACCGATCATCTCGAAGCCGAAATCTAACCCTCGGAGCACTGCTCCGCGAAGGGCAGGGTTTAAACCGGGGCAATCCCCACCACCTGTAAGAATGCCGACTCTCATAGTACTACTCCTTAAATGAGATGAATCCCTTTAGGAATTAAGGATATCCATCGGAGGTTAGCGAGAGTATCTCCCGTTAACCTCTTGAAAGCCTAACAAGTTTTGAGTCTAAAGCGTTAAAGGGTTTCCAGGGATTTCTAAACCAAGGGTTCGATAAGGCCATAGTTGCCATCTTGTCGGCGATAAATGACGTTAATCTGATTGGTTTCCGCATTAAGAAACACAAAGAAGTTATGGTTCAGCAGCTCCATCTGAAGAGCTGCCTCCTCGGGAGAGAGAGGTTTCATTTCGAAGCGTTTCACTCGAACAATTTTGGGTTCGCTGTTGCTCCTCTCGGCCTCCTCGGCTTCAGTGGATAGGAGAGATTGAGCAGTGGCTTGTTCTATAGTACTCGCTCCCTGAGACCGTTCCCGAGGTTTGCTAATTAATTTATCTCGGAACTTTCGAAGTTGCCTTTCAATTTTTTTGATGGCGCCATCTATGGAGGCGTACATATCATGGGTGCGTTCTTCTGCTCGCACCACGAAGCCATCACCTTGAATCAGGATCTCTGCGCTTTGCCAAGTTTTCTGAAGGGAGAGGATAGCCTCTACCAAATGGATGTCTTCGGGGTTTTCAAAGGTTTTTACCAGCCGTTGAATATCCCTTTCAATTCGGGCACGCAGGGCAGGTGTGATCTCAAAGTGGCGACCTTTGACCACAATTTCCATAAAATCCTTATCCTCCAAGATATAATTTTCCAGAAAGTCTTAAGATCTTCCTGGTAAATGAGCGGAATCGAGGTTGACGGAAGCTTTCTTCTCCTGGTGGAGAAGCCAAAAGCCTAGAGAGAGGCAAAGAATAACCAGGAGGAGGCTAGCGAATTGTCCATAAGTTAGGCCCCAGGCAAGTTCCTGAGCTGTGGCCCCTTTTCTGAGAGCTTCTTCGCCAAAGCGCCAGGTTGAGTAGAGGAGAACCCATAAAAGGGCTATAAGTCCTTTGGGGTGTTTTTTCCGACTGAATCGGAGGAGGAATCCCCAAAGGAGAACACCAGCCAAAACCGCATAAAGTTGGGTGGGATGGCTGGGTGGAGTGAGCTTTGAGGGGTCTTCGACAAGAGGAAAACGGATTCCCCAAGGAAGGTAGGTAGGGTGGCCATAGCAACAGCCATTTAAGAAGCAGCCAATTTTCCCAAATACATAACCGATCCCCAGGGATAAAGCAGAGAGGTCTAGAAGGATTCGAGGGTTAATCCTTCTCTTCTGAGCGTAGGTGAGAAGGCCGAGGAGACCTCCGAGAAGCCCTCCGTGGAGAGATAATCCTCCTTCCCAAATCCTTAAGGAGCTAGCCAAGGAGGGGTAGTGAGATAGGTTGAGCAAGACGAAAAGCAAGCGAGCTCCTATCACCCCTGGAATCAAAGCCCAGATCGCTGCATCTCCGATCTGATCAGGCTTTAACCCATACCGGTGGGCTAAGTGCATTCCCACCCAGACCGAGAGAAAAAAACCCACCATTAGGGCGAGTCCGTAGGAGTGAATCGTTATAGGACCGATTTTCGCGATAATGGGCCACATAAACTATAAACGAGGAGTCCGAGGGCACCGAGGGTGATGGCCACATCTGCCAGGTTAAAGGTGGGCCACCGGGATCGCCCTCCAATATAAAGGTCAAAGAAATCCACCACATATCCTTTGTGGAGGCGATCTACCAGGTTGCCTAGGGCACCTCCCATCTGCAATCCTAAGGCTAATTTGAGGAGAAGAGAGTCTTCTTGCCGAAGACTCATAAGTAGGAGGGCGCCGATGGCGATAAGAGCGAAGAGCGTCAACCAGCTTCCGGCATTGGGGAGGAGACCAAAGGCAACCCCTGTATTGGCGACGAAATTCAGCCGAAGCAAGCCGGGTATCAGGTAGACAGGCCCTCTGTCCTGCAAGACCTGTAAAACCTGATATTTCGTATATTGGTCAAGGAGAAAGACCATCCCTCCGATGAGTAATACAGATCTAACCACTTCCCTCCAACCTAGCCTGATCTTCAATGCATAGATTGACCCAAGGGAAAAACTCTAGTCGCTCGGGGTGGATGGGTTGACCACAGAGGTCACAGATTCCATAGGTCCCCTCTTCGATTTTGCGTAAAGCGACGTTAATTTTTTCTAGGAGGGCACGCAGGTTGTCTTCGAGGGCCAAATCTCTCTCCCGTTCAAAGGTACTGGTGCCGATTTCTCCTTGATGTTCATCATTAACTGTTAGTTCCCCAAGCTCCTCCGATTGGCTTTCGGATTTGTGTTCCTTCAGTTGTTTGAGTTCTTCTAGAACTCGATGGCGTTCTTCCAAGAGGCGTTCCCGGTAGCGGTTCAAATCCAGGGTAGTCTCCGCCATAGTTGAACTCCTTCTCCGGAAAGACTTTCACGCTGCTACTTTACGCTCCAAGATTTCGGCACATCGGGCGCAGAGGTCGGGATAGCCGGAGATTTGCCCTACCGAGGGGAGGACCAGCCAACAGCGGGCACATTTGGTCCCCTCCGCAGGGGCGACCTCAATTTGGACCTTTTCCTCCCCGGAGTTCTCTACGAGCCGGGCCTGGGAAACGATGAAGATACTGGCTAACTGGTTTTCATAATCTTTAATCTTCTGGTAAAGTGCGGAGGGAGCTTTGACAGTGACCATCGCTTCTAAGGGTTGGCCGATTCGTTTTTCATTTTTCGCCGATTCCAGCGCTTTATTGACTTCATCGCGGAGGTCTAAAAGGATTTCCCATCTCTGCTCCAGCTCGGCATCCAGCCATTCGGAGCGTATCGACGGAAAATCAGCCAGATGAACGCTCTCCTCCAAGCGGGGATCCCGCCGGCGGAGGTGTTGCCAAACCTCTTCTGCAGTGTGAACCAGGATGGGTGCTACTAACCGTGATAGCGTCAAGGAGAGCTCCCAAAGCACGGTTTGAGCACTGCGTCGCCCTAAATCCTTAGATCCTGAGGCGTAGAGGCGATCTTTAAGAACGTCTAGATAGAAAGAGGATAAATCTACCGCGCAAAAGTGATGTACCCCCATATACACGGGATGAAACTCGTATCTCTCAAAACTCTGGGTTACCTTTTGAACCACTTGTTGAAGGCGGTGCAAAGCCCAGCGGTCAATCTCGTACAATTGATGGTAAGGCACTTGGTCTTCTTGGGGGTCGAAATCCTGAAGGTTGCCGAGGAGGAAGCGGAAGGTGTTTCGCAGACGCCGATAAACATCTGCAACCCGTTTGACCGCTTCTTCTGTCAGGCTCATATCTTCAAAATAATCAAAGGAGGATACTGCCAACCGTAGGACATCGGCACCGTATCGGTTGATAATGTCTAGAGGGTTAGTAACGTTCCCCAGAGACTTCGATTGTTTCCGACCCCGTTCATCTACCATAAACCCGTGAGTGAGCACTTGGCGATAGGGAGCTTGATCCCGGGTTGCCATAGCGACCATTAGGGAGGAGTTGAACCAACCCCGATGCTGATCGTGTCCTTCTAAGTAGACATCTGCGGGAAAGCGCAGGTCCGGGTGGGTTTCTAAAACCACTCGGCAGGTGGAACCCGAGTCAAACCAAACGTCCAAGACATCCTCCTCTTTCCGGAATTGGGTTCCTCCACACTGAGGGCATTGGTAATTCTCTGGAAGAAAATCTTCCACGGGCAGGTCATACCAAGCATCAGAGGAGTGCTCGGCGGTTCTTTGAGCCACTTTTTCGATAATCTGGGGGTCTAGCAAAGCTTGATGACACCTTTCACAGTAGACAGCGGGGATGGCTACTCCCCAAGCTCGCTGGCGGGATAAGCACCAATCTGGGCGGCCACTTACCATCGCTGAAATACGGTTGATAGCATCTTTAGGGAACCATTCCACCTCCTGAATCGCCTTAAGAGCTCGCTGGCGTAGGTCGGTGTGGTCTACGTTCATAAACCACTGCTCGGTAGTTCGAAAGATCACGGGGTTGTGGCATCGCCAGCAGTGGGGATAGGAATGGAGGATCGTTCCTGCGAAGAGCAAGTGTCCTGATTCCCTGAGAGCCTCGATAATGGCTTTGTCTCCCGCCTTTAAGTCTAAGCCGGCAAAAGGGCCAGCTTCTTGGGTAAAGCGTCCTCCTTCATCTACCGGACAGAGGACAGGGAGGCCATATTTTTGTCCGGTGAGGAAGTCCTCTCGACCATGGCCGGGCGCGGTGTGGACCACTCCCGTGCCCTCCTCAAGGGTGACATATTCAGCGAGAACAGCTAAGCTCGGCCGTTCAAAAAGGGGATGTTGGAAGGACATCCCCTCAATTTCCTGGCCTTTGAAAGAGGCGACGATCTGATGATCTTCCCATCCGACCACTTGAGCTACTGTTTCTACCAGCTCCATCGCCAATAAGTACTCATCATGACCCACCCGCACGAGAGCATAATCGAAGTTGGGATGGAAAGCGACGGCTACATTAGCCGGGATGGTCCAAGGAGTAGTGGTCCAGATGACCGTCCAGCGCCGGAGGGCATCTTCTGCAGGGGGGAGAAGGCCTTTGGGGTCTTCCCTCAGGGAGAAGCGTACGTAGATTGAGGGAGAGCGTTTCTCTTGGTATTCAATTTCTGCAGTATTTTCTGCTAGGGCGGTGCGGTCGGTAGGGCACCAGAGGATAGGGCGCAAGCCCCGATAGATGTAACCCTTTTGAACAATTTCTCCGAAAACTTGTACAATTTTCGCCTCAAACTCCTTGGACATTGTGATATAGGGATGATCCCAGTCTCCAGTAACTCCCAACCGTTTGAATTGTTCTCGCTGAACATTGATATAGTGATGGGCATATTCTCGGCAGCGTCGCCGGAGCTCCTGTTTGGTAGGGGATTTCCGGTGCCGATGGAATTCCTTAGTTACTTGTACTTCGATGGGCATACCGTGGCAATCCCAACCAGGGATATAGGGAGCACGGTAACCCTGCATCGTTCGGAAGCGAACAATAAAATCTTTCAAGGATTTATTGACTGCATGCCCCAAGTGGATGTCTCCGTTAGCATAGGGCGGGCCATCATGGAGGACAAAAAGACCTTTAGGGGCCTCTTTTTGAAGAATTTTCTGATATAAGTTGATCTCCTGCCAGTAGCGTTGAAACTCCGGCTCCCTCTCGGGAAGATTGCCTCGCATAGGGAAGTCCGTTTTCGGTAAATTAAGAGTCTCTGAGTAGTCCGCCATCTCCCTCATTCCTGCTATAAATTCTCCTCTCATTATACTGAACCTGGGAACCTCAGGTCAAGGAAGAAAGGGAAGCCGGCCCAGTTCTCAAGCGTTTTGGCAAAGAAATCTTTTATAATAAAAACGAAAGCGAGGGAAACAATGAGGGTAACTTTCCTCGGCACAGGAACTTCTCACGGCGTCCCCGTCATTGCTTGTGAATGCTCTGTCTGTCAGTCTAAGGACCCTCGGAATCATCGGACTCGGACTTCCTGCTGGGTAGAGGTGGACGGTTTAAGTTTGGTAATTGATACAGGCCCCGAGTTCCGCCTTCAAGCTTTGGCTAATGGCCTGCGTTGGGTAGATGCTGTCCTCTTCACTCACTCTCATGCAGACCATATCTTCGGATTGGACGACATTCGGCGGTTTAACTGGTTAAAGGGAGGGGCTATTCCTTGCTACGGTCTCCCCGAAACCCTGAAAGATATCCGAAGGGTGTATCAATATGTTTTCGAGGAGACCCAGATGGGAGGGGGTAAGCCAATGATTGAGCTAATCCCTGTTAACGGGGATTTTGAGATTCAAGGGGTATCTATCAAGCCCCTTCTGGTTTATCATGGAAGGCTTCCCGTTTTAGGATACCGCCTTCGGAATTTTGCCTGGGTGACGGATGTCAATTATATCCCTCCGGAGACCTTAGCCCGTTTAAAGGGGGTAGAAGTTTTGGTCTTGGGTGCTCTTCGCCCCAAACCTCATCCCACTCATTTTAGTATTCCCGAGGCGGTAGTAATGGCTCAAAGAATTGGTGCTCGACAAACCTATTTGGTTCATATGACTCATGATGTGGACCATGAAACTACTAATCGGTCTTTGCCCCCTGGAGTCCAACTTGCTTATGATGGGTTGAAGCTGGACATCTCTTAGAGGAGGAGGGTTAGCTTTTGGGGTTTCCCAAAACGCCGGCAGGGGGATCTAAGGAGATAGGCTCGGCAGAGGAGGAACTTAGGATGCAGAAAAGACGCCGATTCCCCAGGTTCTTTTTCCCTTCCTTTTATTGTGGTTATTGTGGGTTAGCCTTCTTGGTTTTTCTGCTCTTACCTTCTAGGGGAGCTTTGGCTCAGGTGGAGACAGTGGTAGGTACAGGGTTACCCGGTTTCAGTGGGGATGGAGGGCCTGCCCGTCAGGCCCAATTGAATGGCCCCACGGGGATTCTCTTCGGGCCAGAAGGCTCCCTCTATATAGCCGATTCCGGGAATCATCGGATCCGGCGGGTTCGGCCTGATGGAATCATTGAAACGGTTGCTGGCACAGGAGTAGCAGGTTTTTCTGGAGACGGTGGACCGGCGGTCTTTGCTCAGCTCGCCTTCCCCTTAGCCCTGGCTTTTGGCCTGGATAGCTCTCTCTTCTTTACCGATGTTGAGAGCCATAGGGTTCGAAAAATTACTTTAGACGGATTCCTCTTCACGGTGGCGGGAAATGGTGAAGCAGACTTTAAAGGCGACGGAGGACCTGCAGAGCGGGCTAGTTTGAACTTTCCTGCTGGGTTGGCTTTTGATGCTCAGGGAAATCTTTACCTTTCGGATTTCGGGAACAGCCGACTGCGAAAGGTCTCACCTGAGGGGGTGATCCAGTCTGTTTCTTTTGAAAGTCCCTCGCCGGAACAGCCCCTCTCCCTTTTGGCTCCCTATGGTTTGGTTTTTCATCCTGAGGGGAGTTTGATCATCGCTGATTTTGCCCAGCATTCCCTCTTTCGCCTCTCTCCCAAGGGGGTTCTTAGCCGGATCGCTGGTACCGGAACCCCAGGTGATCTTGGGGATAATGGCCCAGCGGAACAGGCCCTTTTGAAAGAGCCGGCAGGGCTGGCCCTTTCTGCTGATGGCACCCTCTTTTTCTCAGACTCTGGCAACAACCGGGTTCGCGCTCTTCGCCCAGATGGGATAGTGATCGGCGTGGCAGGAACAGGAGGGGAAGGTTTTAACGGTGATGGGAAGGACCCCTTGCTCACGACTTTATCTGACCCCATTGGCTTGGCTGTGGGGCCTGATGGCTGGCTTTACATAGCAGATGAAGGGAACCATCGCATTCGGCGCGTACCCTTAAAAGGAATAGCCCTCTGGTTATATGGAGACCTTAATGGGGACGGCATTGTTAGCCTGTCTGATGCAGTGTTGGCCCTTCGCGCTGTGGTAGGGTTAGAGCGGTTGTCTCCTGGACAGAAAAACGTGGCAGATGTTGCTCCTCGAGGGGACATCCCTCGTTTTGTAGGGGATGGAAAGCTGGATTTAAGGGATGTGGTAAGGATTATCCGACGGTCAATCGGTTTGGAGAAAATTTGGCCTTAGGATCAACAGGATTGCCAGAAATGAGAAAGTAATCTCTTTCCCACCCAAGGCCTAGGGGCTGTAAGCACCAAGGGGAAAAAGGTTTTCCGGGGGATAAACTTTAACAAGGTTTATCCCCCGGTGACCATCGTTCCTCCTCATCCTTCTCGGAAAAGAAGATAAACTTTAACAAGGTTTATCCCCCGGTGTCACTTTTCCTAGGGGAGTAGTTGGAACTTTTCTACCTTAGCTTCCTTGCGCTGGTTTTCAATCCATTGGCGGATGGGGTCCATTGCTCGGTTGAAGATAATGCGTTCGCGTCGTTGGAGTTTAGTAATCGGGTCGAGCTTATCAGCGCTTCGTCGGTCTTCCACCTTGATAATATGGAAACCGAAGGAGGTTTTCACCGGCCCGACAATATCTCCTACTTTAGCGTTGAAAGCGGCTTCCTCAAATTCTTTCACCATTTGGCCTTTACCGAAGAAGCCTAAATCCCCTCCATTTTGAGCGGTCCCAGGGTCATCCGAGTATTTTTTAGCCAAATCGGCGAAGTTGGTTCCGGGAGCTTTAGCCTCTTTGAGGATCTGCTCCGCTTTAGCCCGGGCTTCTGCTTCATTGTTATTGTTGATCCGGATGAGGATGTGGCTGGCCTTCACTTCCTCTAGGTCTGCGTCGGTGATGGAGACCAGCTTTTCGCCAATTTTGCGGTAAATGATCCGGACTCGCAGGTTTTGGAGGATGGTTTCCTTTCCCACTTGTTTCTCATAGTCGGCGAAGAACTCTGGGCTGGGTGCTGATCGTTTGTACGCTTCGTACTCTTCTTCAAGGTCCTTCGGAGTGATTTCAATCCCTTGTTTCTTAGCAGCCTGTTCAATGATCGCCTGATCTACCAGTCGGTCAAGCATTTGCCTGCCATAGGTACGGATCAACGCTTGAATCAGCTCCTGTTTGGTGATTTTTTGACCGTTGACAATCGCCACGGTATCCGGGTCAGGAGGAGGGGAGGGTGGCTTTTCCCCGGTTTGAGAGGGGTTTTGAGCCAAAGCTCCTAAGGAGGTTAGGGATAGACTAAGGAGCAAAAGGGACAGATAACGGAAACTTTTCATATTAAGAGTCTCCTTTCTCAACAGGGGTAAGGGATGCCCCCAAGGTCTTTTTAAGTAGGATTGATCCTCTTGTTCATTTTAGGGAAAAGCTTTTTCTATGTCAAAGAGGAGGCTAGGTGGAAGAGGAAGCGAACCCTGGCGTAGGCTAAAGCCTGCTACTGGTTTTCCCTCGTGGGAGGATGGTCGGGGTAGGGGCGAGGCTTAGCGCAGGCTAAAGCCTGCAGTTACTACCGAAACTAACTCGGTTCGGTAACCGAATCCTTTACGGGTGCGCGGGTTAGCCTGAGTTGGAAGTCGCACCCTAAAGGGTGCGCAAACGCAGGTTATGTTGGGGCAGGCCTTGGTGCTTACTCCCATTGTTGAAAGGAGAAAAAAGTGGACATCTCTGCTGGGTATCCATTATAATAATCACAAGGAATCTTTTAGTTTGATAACTGATACACAAACCTTTAGAAAGTTCATTCTCACCGAATTTACGAAGATTTTGAGAGCACAAGAGGAGCTTGAGATGAGAGATAGACACCAGGAGGAAGGATTTTGGCCCGAAGGGGCCTATAGACCAGGGGATCACCTCCTTTATGACCCTCGTTATGAGCATGATTCCTGCGGGGTAGGTTTTGTGGCCCATATTCATGGGCAAAAGAGCCACCAAATTTTGCGCTGGGGGATAGAAGCAGTTATTAACCTCACCCATCGTGGGGCAGTGGCGGCTGATGCCAAAACGGGGGATGGAGCGGGAGTTCTTACCCAAATCCCTGAGAAGCTCTTCCGGAAGGAGGCTAAACGCCTCGGTTTTAACTTAGCCGAAGAGGACTCCTTCGCGGTAGGGATGATTTTCTTACCCCGGGAGGATGCAGTCGCTCGAGAACGATGCATTACCACCATTGAAGAGGTACTAAGTCACTACGACCTTCCGCTCCTGGGGTGGCGGCCGGTCCCTGTGGATGTTTCCGCTTTGGGAGATAAAGCTTCTGCTACGCGCCCCGATATCCAGCAGATTTTTGTGAAGAAGCCCCCCCGTCTTACTCCTGAGGAGTTTGAGCGCACCCTCTACCTCGCCCGGAAAGAGATTGAAAGACATATTACTCGCCGGGGAGTTAAGGATTTTTATATTCCCTCCTTCTCTTCTCGAACTATTGTTTACAAGGCTTTGGTTGTTGCTCCTCAACTGCCTCGTTTCTACCTCGACTTAGAGGATCCGGATTACGAGACAGCGATTACGGTCTTCCATCAACGCTATTCAACCAATACTTTCCCTACCTGGCCCTTGGCTCAGCCCTTCCGGTTTTTAGGCCACAACGGTGAGATTAACACGCTTCAGGGGAATCAGAATTGGATGAAAGCTCGGGAGGCTGAGCTCCGCTCCGAGATTTGGGGTAAAAACATTGAAAAATTAAAACCGGTTATCCAACCCGGAGGGTCCGACTCGGCGATGTTGGATAACGTCTTTGAACTCTTGGTGATGTCCGGTCGGAGTCCTCTCCATGCGATGATGATGTTGATTCCTGAAGCCTATCAGAATATGCCGCATATGGACCCTCAGCTTCGGGCCTTCTATGAGTATCATGCCTGCCTCTCGGAACCTTGGGATGGCCCAGCGGCCGTTGCCTTCACGGATGGTGTTATTGTAGGAGCTACCCTGGACCGCAATGGCCTTCGTCCCGCTCGGTATATCATCACTGATGACGACATCGTCTTGATGGCTTCGGAGGTAGGGGTTTGTGATATTGAACCTTCTAAAATTGTAGAAAAAGGGCGATTAGGGCCGGGAAAGATGATAGCGGTGGATACTAGCCGAGGGGTTTTTCTGACCAATGATGCTATTAAACAAGAGTTTGCTCAGCGTCGCCCTTATGCGGAGTGGTTGGAGAAGAATATGATTCGGCCCTCGGTTTACAACTTGCAGTCGAAAGGGTGGGGGCTTCCGGAGCATAACCCGGATCTAGTGCGGTTACAAAAAGCCTTCGGTTATTCTTTGGAGGACCTCACCCGAATTCTGGAACCGATGGCGAGACAAGGGAAGGAACCTGTCGGTGCTATGGGGGATGATACCCCCTTATCGATGCTCTCTCGAAAACCGCGCTCCCTCTTTACCTACTTTAAGCAACGCTTTGCTCAGGTGACTAACCCTCCTATTGATCCCCTTCGGGAAAAGCTGGTGATGTCTCTGAACACCGCCTTGGGAGCGAGGGGGAGTATGCTGGAGGAGCGTCCCGAATTTTGTAAACTGATTAAGTTCAATAGCCCGGTCTTAACCAACACCGAGCTGGAATGGCTTCGGAGCCTGGAGGATCCTGCTTTTGCTTCGATCACCATCTCCTGCCTTTGGAATGTTTCGGAAGGGCCTGCAGGTTTAGAGAGAGCTTTAAAGCAGGTTTGTGACCAGGCAGTTCGGGCTGTGGGTGAGGGGTTTAGCCTCATCATCCTCTCCGATCGGGGTGTCAGCCCCGAGAAAGCCCCGATACCGATTTTGCTGGCGGTAGCCGGTGTTCATCATGCTTTAATCCGTCAAGGTTTGCGCATGCGGGCTAGCATCATCGCTGAAACGGGGGAAGCTCGGGAGGACCACCATTTTGCTTGTTTGATTGGGTATGGGGCTTCTTGTGTTAACCCCTACTTGGCTTTTGAAACAGTGGCTCATCTCGCGGGGGACGCAGAGTTTGATTTACCCGAGAGAGATAAAGCGTTAGCAAATTATAAGAAGGCGATTGAAAACGGTATCCTCAAGATTATGTCTAAGATGGGGATCTCCACGGTTTCGAGCTACAGGGGAGCGCAGATTTTTGAAGCCATCGGCTTGGATAAGGAGATTGTTGATCAGTACTTTACCGGAACTGACTCCCGGGTAGGAGGAGTCAGTTTAGAAGCTATTGCCCGGGATATCTTGGTTTGGCACCGCCAAGCTTTCCAGGATCCCCATCCGGAGTTAGTGGAAGAGGGGATTTACCGGTATCGCCATGGCGGGGAGGACCATGCCTTCGCGCCGGAGGTTTTTAAGGCTCTTCACAAAGCGGTGCGAAGTGGTCAGTATCAGGACTACAAAGAATTTGCCCTGCGGGTAGAGGAGCGTCATCCTATCTGCTTACGGGATCTCCTGGAGATTGTCCCTTTGGGGCCCCCTGTTCCCATTGAGGAGGTGGAGCCTGCTGAGAGCATCGTTAAGCGATTTTGCACTTCGGCTATGTCCCACGGTGCTTTAAGCTGGGAGGCTCATACTACCCTTGCCATTGCTATGAACCGTTTAGGTGCCAAAAGTAACAGTGGAGAGGGAGGAGAGGATCCCTCCCGGTACCATCGGTTGCCTAATGGAGATTGGCCTAATTCCCTCATTAAGCAAGTGGCTTCCGGTCGGTTTGGAGTCACTCCCGAGTATTTGGCATCGGCCAAAGAGCTGGAAATCAAGATGGCCCAAGGCTCCAAGCCCGGAGAGGGAGGCCAAATTCCCGGTCTGAAAGTTACGGAAGAGATTGCCCGCATCCGTCATGCGGTCCCCGGAGTAACTCTGATCTCTCCGCCTCCTCATCACGACATTTATAGTATTGAGGACCTGGCTCAGTTGATCTACGACTTAAAGCAGGCGAACCCTAGGGCCAAGGTGGCGGTGAAGCTTGTTGCGGAGGCTGGGGTAGGAACCGTGGCTGCAGGAGTGGCCAAGGCTTATGCCGACGTGGTCCACATTAGTGGACACGATGGAGGAACGGGAGCGTCGCCTTTGGGAAGCATCAAACACGCGGGCGTTCCTTGGGAATTGGGCCTAGCGGAAACCCAGCAGACTTTGGTATTGAATGATTTGCGGGGACGGGTCATCGTTCGGGTGGATGGAGGCCTTAAATCGGGCCGAGATGTGATAGTTGCTGCTCTTTTGGGAGCCGAGGAGTATGGCTTTGGCACCGCAGCCCTAGTGGCTGCCGGATGTGTGATGGCTCGGCAATGCCATTCCAACACCTGTCCTGTGGGGGTGGCTTCTCAGCGCCCGGATCTCCGCAAGCGTTTCCCTAACCAGCCCCAGTTTGTTGTGAATTATATGCTCTTTCTAGCTCAGGAGGTCCGAGAATGGCTAGCTAGGATAGGAGCGCGGAAGCTGGATGAGATTATCGGCCGGGTCGACCTCCTCCGGTTAAAGCCGAACCTGGATCTACCCAAGGCCCCTCGGTTGCTATTGGAAGCCCTTTTAAAAGACCCCGATCCGTCTGGCCATCGGCCGAAGAAACACGTTGTTGAACGGAATGACCGGCCTTCTGATAGCCCCCTGGATGATGTAATCTTGCAAGATGCTTCTGATGCCCTTCAGGGAAGAGGGCCAATTCGCCTCCGGTATGAGATTAAGAACACTCATCGGACAGTAGGAGCAAAGCTCTCGGGTGAGATCGCCTTCCGATATGGCGATAAGGGGTTACCGGATGGGACCATCGAGTGTTATTTCAGGGGTAGTGCGGGCCAATCCTTCGGGGCTTTCCTCCTTCGAGGAGTTCGGTTGATCCTAGAAGGTGAGGCTAATGACTACGTAGGAAAGGGGATGCACGGAGGAGAAATCATCATCTTCCCACCTAAGGAGAGAAAGTACACCACCTATGAAAATGTCATTGTGGGGAATACCGTTATGTATGGTGCTACAGGAGGATATCTCTTCGCGGCCGGTCGGGCCGGAGAGCGCTTTTGTGTGAGAAACTCCGGGGGCACGGCAGTGGTAGAAGGAGTTGGTGACCACGGCTGTGAGTATATGACCGGAGGCGTTGTCGTCGTCTTGGGGGAGACAGGGCGGAACTTCGGAGCCGGAATGACCGGAGGCGTCGCTTATGTTTTGGATGATAGCGGGGAATTTGAAAAGCGTTATAATCCTCAATTGGTGGGGATTGAGCGCATCTCCTCTTTAGAGGACGCTGATCAACTACGGCGCCTGATTGAAATGCATTATGAGCGAACCCAGAGTGAAAGAGCCAGGGATATTCTCGATAATTGGGAGGAGTGTCTGCCCCTCTTCTGGAAGGTTGTCCCTCATCCCTCCGAGGCCCAAGCAGTGCCTCAGCCTTCCTCAGCAGAGCAAGTACAGGTAGGACAGAGGTAAAGGTTAGTGTATTAGGGGGGGTGGAGGGAGTGTACCCTCCTAAACTGGTCTTACTTTCGCAGTAGGGTTGTCTAACATAGGGAAGCCCAAGGACGGGCAAGTACAAGTATAGGTAGGAAGGAAAAAGGGATAAAATAGCCGAAAGAAATACTGATTGAAGAAGGATTCCTCTCGGAGGATGTTTAGCGATGCGTAGGATACGCCTCTTTCAAGGATTTACCCTTATTGAACTTTTGGTTGTCATTGCTATTATCGCTATTCTCGCTGCCATTCTCTTCCCCGTCTTTGCTCAGGCCAGAGAGAAGGCCCGAGCCTCGGCGTGCTTGAATAATTTAAAGCAAATTGGGATGGCAGCCATGCAGTACGTTGGCGATTGGGATGACACCTATCCTATGTGCCGAATGCCTTATGGGACTCAATGGAAGCCCGGTAGCGATTGGGGTGCCCTTCATGGATCCCCCATGAACTGGAAACGAGCTATTTTGCCTTATCTGAAGAGTGTGGATGTGTGGCAGTGCCCCTCAAATCAGTGGTGTTGGGATAACGCTCCCGGAACCACTAACGCCCGAGGAGATGAGAGTAACATTCACTATAAGCCTATCGGTAAATTAGATGGCCCACAATTGCCTGCTTGTTATGGTATTAATGGTGCGGTGTTCCACGAGAGTGCCGCACTCTTCCGGGATGGAACCCAAACTCCTCGGACCGTTTCGGAGATTAAAGAGCCTGCAGAAACTATCTTCGTGGCAGAGAGTCGGGTGGGGCATCCCGATGTGCACCCAGATTGGTTTTGGCGCGTTTTTGCCGGCCGAGGAGCAAACGGTAAGCTGGGAAATACCCAAAGCCATTTTAAGGGAGCCAACTGGATCTTCGCTGATGGCCATGCTAAATGGCTACGGTTACAGCAAACAATGGACCCTGATCGCTGGAAGTCCCTCGATCCGCGCTGGGGGCCTAAGTATCTTAAAGATCAAATTAAGAACCTAGCTCCCGAGTATCAATAGTGTGAGATCAAGAATAGCAGAAAGGGTACATCCCGGGCGGAAATAGAGAATTTCTATTTCCGCTTTTTCTTAGAAGAGCGGAAGGGCTTGGTGCTATAATGGATTCAAACTAAGGTTAGGGAGGCTATCCCGGTGGTGAAATCTCCTCGCCTTTTACGGTTGTCCACCTTTAGCATCGTGGGCTTTGATCCCAATACTGGGGATTTAGGAATAGCGGTTGCTTCTAAATATCTCGCGGTGGGAGCGGTGGTTCCCTGGGCTCGAGCAGGCGCAGGAGCCATCGCAACTCAGGCATTTGCCAACACCTCCTTCGGACCCCGGGGGTTGTCGCTTCTGCACGCAGGATTGAGTGCCGAGGAGGTCCTTGCACGTTTAATCCAGGAGGATTCCGGTGCAGAAGAGCGGCAGGTGGGCATTGTTGATGCCCGGGGTCGATCTGCTGCTTATACAGGGTCTTGTACCCAACCTTGGTCGGGCCATTATATCGGAAAAGGTTTCAGCGTCCAGGGTAATCTGCTCGTTGGGCCAGAGGTGCTCTCCGCTATGGTAGAAGCCTTTCAAAAGGAAGAGGGAAGTTTAGCTTACCGCCTTTTGCAGGCTCTTTCTGCCGGGCAGAGAGCAGGGGGAGACCGGCGGGGCCAGCAGTCTTCCGCCCTCCTAGTAGTTCGAGAGGGTCGTGGGTACGCCGGATGGAATGATCGCTATATTGATTTAAGGGTGGATGACCATCCTTCTCCGGTGGAGGAGCTCTGTCGCCTTTACTCCTTACACCGGGAGACTTTCGGCAGTGAGTAGGTCTAAAGGCGAAAAGGGGTATAATCCTTAGTGAAGGGAATGCAGGTGGACTTTAAAGGGGAAGAGGGGAGGGCTTCGAGTTTTTAACCCTAATGGGTTCTGGCAGAGGATCCTTTAGTGGGCAAGCGATTCCGAGCGATAAGGAGGCTCCTATGAGCGTGGAAGATGCCCAACTTACTCGAATGGTTCAGCGGGAGATTGCCAAGCGTAATGTTGACATTACTAATTTGGATGTTCACGTTATTCGTGGAGTAGTTTACCTAAGGGGGGTTATCCGCAAAATTCGAGGTTATGACTACGACCTTAGAGAGGAATTGGAGATTATCTGCCGGATTCTACGGCAGAAGCCTGGCATCCGTGATGTGATCAATGAGGTTACCCTCCGATGATTATTGAGGCCCGAGGGGATATCCTTAAAATCAGCGGTGCCCTCACTGAGAACCATTGGCCAACGATTGCTTCGGCAGTTAACCTCCTGCTGAGAAATCATCCTCAGGGAATTATCATTGATTGCAGTGACCTAAGTGTGACATTTCCCCGAGGATTACAGACCTTTGCTTCCGCCTTAGATTATATTCGACGGAAGCGAAGCCGAATTATTTTTGTGAACCTCCCTGAGAAGGTACTGGAGGACCTGCGAGCCTTCCCCGGTTTACGTTCTCAGTTGCCCATTGCTAAAAGTGTTGAAGAAGCTCAGCAGTCTTTGGATCTGGCCTGATGAGAGAAGAGAGTAAGCAAGAGGGAAAAGCCTTTTTTAAAAGGTATCTTTTCCTCCCCTGCTATCTGATCTTCTATCTTTATCCTCTCCCCTTGACTTCTTTGAATTCTCCGGTTTGTGGAGCAGTTTTAGGGGATTTAGACCGGGATGGACAGGTCACCCTCAAGGATGTGGCCCAGGGGTTGCGTTATGTGGTAGGAGTAGAGACTCCCTATTTTGACCAGAGGGTCTTGGCCGATGTTTACCCCCGTTGGAAGGAGCCTCCCCGCTGGCGAGGAGATGGACGAATTGATGAGAAGGATTTGCGTTGGATTCTCCGAAGAGCCTTGGGTTTAGCTCCCCCCATTAAAGTCGCCTACTTAGTCGCTACTTTGGTGGGCAATGGTCGAAATCGCCACCAGGATGGCCCTCTTGCACAAGCGATGCTTAGTGATCCCTTTGACCTGGTGGTAGCTTCGGATGGCTGTGTTTATTTTGTAGATGCCACAGGGAACCGAGTACGCCGCTTAACCCCTTGGGGAGTAGTCGAAACTATTGCTGGTACAGGGAAAAAGGGTGACCGAGACGGTCCAGCTCTTCAAGCTGAGTTCAAAAGTCCTTGGGGAATTGACCAAGCCCCTTCAGGAGATTTCTATATTGTGGAGCGTTTTGGTCATCGGGTACGACGGTTGTCCTTGACGGAGGGAGTAGTCACCACGATAGCGGGCAATGGTAAACCCGGGTATGCTGACGGAGTGGGGAGGGAGGCGCAATTTCGCCATCCTATGGGCTTGCGCATTGACCAAGAGGGGAATCTGTATGTTGCCGATGCTTATAACCACCGCATACGTAAGGTGACCCCCGAGGGAGTGGTAACGACCATTGCAGGAAGTGGATATGTTGGGTTGTCAGATGGCCCTGCCCTCCTAGCACGTTTTCAAGCCCCAGCCGGAGTGCTCAAGGACCCCCGAGATGGCTCCTTGTATATTGCGGATGCGGAAAACCACGCTATTCGGAGGTTGCTTCCTGATGGAAGGGTGGAAACTTTAGCGGGTACTGGTAAAGCAGGGTACTATGACGGCTCCCTTTCCACAGCTCAATTCTTTCAACCTTGGGGTTTTGCTTGGAGCCGAGAAGGGGATTTGCTGATCGTCGACTGGAAGAATGGTGCGGTACGGAGGTATCGTGACCATCGAATCGAAACGATAGCGGGTACCGGCCAGGAAGGCTACCGCGATGGCCCCGGCTTCCAGGCTCAGTTCTTCGGAATTATGAATATTGATGTAGATGCCTACGGGAATATCTACGTGGCAGACACGGACAATGAGCGGATAAGGATTATTATCCCCTAAGGACCCTCTTGAAGAGGGTTGGGAGGTTCTTCCTGGTAGAAGTCGAAGTGATTTTTTGCGATATTGTGGTATAATAATATTGGATTGGGAGGTTCTTCCTGGTAGAAGTCGAAGGGTTCAGAGGGAGAAGGACCGGCGA
>CAYSAW010000004.1:0-176745 GCA_964429225.1 uncultured bacterium | reverse complement strand
TTGGGAGGTTCTTCCTGGTAGAAGTCGAAGGGTTCAGAGGGAGAAGGACCGGCGAGGTGCAAGGGTGTCGAAGGTCTTGGGGAGTAAAAAGGGGCTTTACCAGCTTTTTCTGCTCTTACCCTCCTCTATCCTTCTGCAGGTGGGAAGATTAGGTGCTTTCACCTTCCCTTCAGGCTACTACGTTTATACTGGTAGCGCTATGGGGGGCATTCTTCCACGCCTCTCCCACCATTTCACTACGGTTCAGAGAGGACCGACCCGTCCTTATTGGCACATTGATTATCTCCTTCAACACTGCCGAATTGTGAGCGTTGTCCTTTACCTCACTTCTTGCAAAGGGGAATGCGAGCTTAACCAGGCCTTGCTCCAGTGTTTCGGAGCTTCTGTGCCGGTTCCTGGTTTTGGAAGCAGTGATTGCCAATGTTCCGCCCACTTACTCTATCTGGGGGCTTTAAGGGGTCCGGTTAAAGCCGGTGATGCTGATCCCTCTGACCGTTCCTTGAAGGGATGTGAGGCAGAAGGGGAATATCCTAATGAGAGGTTGATCCAAAGTGACGCCCAAGGAACGATGGCAAGCGACGATGCGTCGCGAACCTGTTGACCGAGTCCCGACCGACTATTGGGGTACCGGTGAGATGACGGTGAGGCTACGGGAAGCTCTGCACTGTGCTTCGGATCGGGAGTTATGGGAGCGATTAGGCATTGACAAGTCGATCAGTGTAGGGCCTTTTGTACGTGACCCTTATGCGGAGGAGCGGCAAGGCGCCGATATCTGGGGGGTCAAACATAGGACGGTGGTCTATGCTGGGGGAGTCGGAGCCTATGCAGAAGTGGCTTATTCCCCTTTACAAAAAGTGGAAACAGTCCAAGAAATTGAGAAATACCCCTGGCCGGAGCCGGATTGGTGGGATCATAGTACCCTTGTGGAGCAGTGTCAGCAATGGCAGGAGTATCCCCTTATAGGTGGGAGCTACGAACCCTTTCTCCTCTACATCAATATGCGGGGAAGAGAACAGGCCCTGGAGGATTTGATCCTCAATCCCGAGATTGTTGAATCTGCTTTGGAAAGAATCTTTTATATCCATTATGAAGTCATAAAAAAGACGTTAGAAATAGCAAGTCCATATATTGATTTTATTTATGTAGCTGAGGATTTGGGAACGCAGAACTCTCTGCTTATGAGGCCCGAGCACTTCCGCCGTTTTCTTAAGCCCCGCATGGCTAAAATGATAGAACTAGCTCACTCCTATGGGGTTTGGGCCTTTCACCACGATGATGGGGCCTGTTGGCCTTTACTTCCCGATCTCGTAGAGATCGGCATTGACCTTCTGAACCCTATTCAGTGGCGATGTGGGAACCTAGATCGTCGGTGGTTGAAGAGGGAGTATGGGAAATACCTCGTTTTTCATGGGGCTATGGATAATCAATATACCCTCCCCTTTGGTACCGTAGAGGAGGTACGCCAGGAGGTTCGCGAGAACCTCCAGATTTTAGGAGAAGGAGGAGGCTATATCTTGGCCCCTTGCCACAATATTCAACCGATTACTCCTGTAGAGAATGTGATTGCAATGTACGAAGAAGCTCATTCTTGGCCGGGGGCATCAGGATAAGCTTGAAAAAAGCTACTCTCTTCTCGTAGGTTTTTCATCCTCAATCCCTTTCAGTGCTCCTAGGGAAGTAAGCTCCTCTATTAAGGAAGCTCACACAAGTTAAGGAGGTCTAGAATTGTCAGTAAAGCGTTGGGTTTCTCTTTTGGGGATCCTTAGTTCCTTGCCTCTTTCGGCTCAGCCATCAAGAGTCCCTTGGGTGCAACCCGATTTTCAAGGTCAGCAGATTTCCTATCCCCCTCGAGCTCTCTTCTGGTTTACCGTGGAACCTAGCCCAGTTGTTTACTGGAGGCGGATCACTCTTCCTGCACCGGTACGAAGGGCGACTTTCCAAATTTGGTCGCACCGTCAGCCTTATCTTTGGGTGGACCAGGAAGAAGTTCCCTTGCCTGAATCGAGGGCACAAACTTCTCCTTCAGAGGGGCCAGGGGTCTATTTTGCTGATCTTTCTCCCTTTTTAACCCCAGGCGGACATATCCTTTGGGTCAGTGCGCCTGAAGAGGGGTTCGCCCTCTACGGTGAAATTCACTTTGAGAAAGGCCCTCGACTTGTTCTCACCACGGATCAGAGTTGGAGGGTTGGTAAGTTTCCACCCACAACGGTTTTGGAGCAGGAAGTGTTTAAGCCTTCCCAGAGGGGGAAGCACCAGTGGTTTCCTGTGAAGGTGGACCCCCAACGGTTTTTTCAGCCTGACTTTAGAGAGATTACCCGGGTTTTTATCCAGGCAGAACAGCGATGGCAGAAGGACCGCCTCAGCGAGATCGCCTGGCGAAGCGAGCTTTTGGGGCGAAAGGGCCTTGTTGTTTGGGAGGGTGAAACCTTCGGTTGGGGAGGGCCTGCCCGAATCCCTAAAGCTTTGCGAGATAGGGCACTCTCAATTGTCCGCCAAGCTACTGCCCTTCAGGAAAGGGGAAGCCTTAGATCGAACTCTGTTTCTGCTCTTTTGAAGCAACGTTCCCAAGTGCAGGCCCTTTGGCAAGAGATGGAGCGTGTATTACTCAGAGTTTTGGTTCGCGACCGAGCAAGAATGCTTCGGGTAGTACTAAAGGAGGTAGGCCAAAGGTTTTCTCTGCGTAACCGCCTATCTCGTTATGAAACGTGGTCTCCTGAGAGTTCCATTGACTTGAAAAAGGCTTATAAAGAGATCCTCTCTCTTCGGAGGGACCTGGAGAAAGTTCTGGATCACCCGATCAATGAGCTGAATCAGTCCCGGTTTAACAAGCTTGGTTGGATTCCCGTGAACTCTCTTGTGGATAGTGAGATAGGGGATTGGGGTCTTCGGGTCAATCCCGTAGAAGTTCCCTGGTTTCTTCCCTTACCCGAAAGGTGGCGTTTTCAAACTGACCCCAGCGATCAGGGATTAGCAGAAAGGAGAGAAACAGTAGGTTACAATATTGACAATCAGTGGCCAGAAATCCGGGTGGGTCGTTCCTGGGAGTCTGAGCAAGTAACTTCTCCAAACCCTCAAGCGGATCGGCAAAAGCCTTATCCGGTAGCATCTCCTGAGCCTCCTCAAGGCTATGATGGATACGCTTGGTATCGGCTTCGTTTTGTTCTTCCCGAAGAGTGGCGTGGAAATGACCTGGAGTTAGTGGCGGATTGGGCCAACGATTGGGATTGGGCCTACTTTAATGGAGAGTTAGTGGGAAAGACAGGGCCTGAGGTTCCTCAATGGTGGAGGGAACCACGCCGCTATCGAGTGCCTGCCCGTATCGTCCGCTTCGGGATGGAGAATGTCATTGTCTGGCGGATTTATGATGCCGGCGGTGAGGGAGGCTTAGGTAGAGTTCGAGTAGAATGTCCTGCTTTAAGGGGAGCTATCCCTCGAGGCGAGCGGACGGAGGTTTTATCTACTCCTCTTTTCCCGGGGGTGCTCCTTACCCCCCGATCCCGGGTTTTGCGAATCTGGGGGTGGTCGGAGAGAAAGCATGCTGGTCCCTCCCATCTTTTAGCGATGATCACTAACCGGTTGAGGGTGATTCCCGTTCATCCAGGGCTCCTTTGGAATCCCTCCTTAGGGCGGCTGACCGCTAATTGGCTTCTTTTATGGATCAAACCTCTGGGGAATTCCCCAGATCTCCCACTCCTGATGGTACTGGAGAAGCCTCCGGTGGAGATTAGGCAGGTGGGGACGGCTAGCTCCTCCTCCCTCATCCTCCGTTTTAAAGAATCTGGGGTACGGGTTGTGTGTTTGCGCCCTTTCCGAGAAAGCCGAATGCTTAACCTCTCCTTGGATGACCCCTCCTTCCAGAGGACGCTTGTGAAGAGTTGCCAGTTTTGGAGTCGGGCCTGCCTCAATTTTCCTGTGGAATATGCAGAGATCACTCGTTTCCGGAAGCTCTCCTCCTCTGCTAACGGCAGAAGGGAGGTCCCCCAAGTTTCTCTGATTCGGTTGGAGGGCACGAAACCCTATCAAGTCTTAAACCCTTACAGGCCTTTTCAACAAGGGGTAATTGAGCATAGGATCCACTATTTCTATCTTTCTATTAAAGATGCTTGGGGAACCCCTTCGCTGAAACTTGCTCCGTTCCCTCCTCCTCTCTCTCGGGCTTTTGAGAAAGGTTGGGGCCGGAAAGCCTTAGGTCAGCACGAGGTCGGTTGGACTCCATCTTTGCAAATTGCTTCCTCAAAGGTTGTTACCCTTCTTCCCTCTTTAGGTAATTGGGCTTCGTATCGAGCGATCTTGGGTACAGATCGCCTTTTGTTCAGCTATGCTATGGACCCTTTCCCCCGGCTTGCCGGTTTTACCTCTTGGATGTTCGCTCCCTCGGATACCGGAGTTCCGGGAAATGAGAGGGAATGCGAGCTCATTGCTGAGACAGGCTCAAATAGTTTCCGTCCTCAACATAACTATAACAATGAACGGGTAACTCTGTTGGCTGATTATACTAACCGGTACGGCCTCACTTATATCAACAATATTGATGAAACTTTAGGAGGGCCGGCAGATCAGGTGGTGGGGGATTATGAACGCTTTATTGAGGAGGTCATCCAGCACTATCGGGCTATTGCTCAGAGGGTTAAAGACCGTCCTTTCTGGGCTGTTGCCTATGATTTAATTAACGAACCGTTTCACCACTCCCATAAGAAATATAATGTGGCGATGAAGCAGTTGACCTCCGCTATTCGAGAGTTAGATCCAGTTCACCTGCTTTATATTGAGCCTCCCGAGTCCTGGGGAGCGGTGGAGAAGATGGAGGTAGTAGAACCAACGGGAGACCCCTTAACGATTTATAGTTTTCACGACTACAACTTTCGCCTTCGGGGGAGAGATCGGTGGCCTACTTTAGAGCGAGATATTACTTCTATGTACCGTCAGTTTCTCCCTGCCTTGCGTTTTTTAATTGACCATAAAGCGGTGATCCATTGTGGGGAGTTTGGAGGATACGAGGGGGCAGACCAGAATCCTTCGGTGCTGACCATGTTGTCGGATCAGTTTCGGGTTTTTGACCAGTGGGCGATGCATTTCCACTACTATCCCAATCGGGGTACTGTTCAGCAGCGCCAGGATGGAAGTTTAAGGGAGAGTTTAGTTCACACGGCCTATCGGCGCTATTTTGCTCGAGGCTATTTCAACCGTTATTGGCCTGAGTGGGCGCATCCCCTCCGCCTTCATCCGTTTGTGGAGAAGTAAGCACGGGTGAACCCTTCCCTTTTCTACCAGAGGGTTTATATAAAGGAGAAAGTTTTGTTTTTATAGAAATTAATTATGTAAATAAAAAGAAAGAGAGAAAGAAGCTCTGTTAAATAAGGAGTCCGAAATGGCCGTTGTTATCAAGGACAAGCAAACCGAGTGGTTAGAAGTTGCCCAGCTTGAGGAATTGAAGTCCCGAGGGTATAAAGTTGTCCGCGGCTTTGATCGGCCTGTGGTCCTTTTTTACGACCAGGGACAGGTTTACGCTTTGGATAACCGATGCCCTCACCTCGGGTTTCCCTTGCACCGGGGAACTCTTAAGGATGGCATTTTGGTTTGCCACTGGCACCATGCTCGTTTTGATGTTCAGAGTGGGTGTACCTTTGACCTTTGGGCTGATGACGTGCCCTCCTACCCTGTCAAGATTGAGGATCATCGGGTTTACATCGGTCGGAGTGCTGATAATGAGAAGGAGCGTTGGTTCCGACGTCTTCGAGAGGGGATGGAGCAGAACATCTCCCTGATTATCTGTAAGGCGGTTCTCGCTTTGCTCAAACTGAAAGTGGATTACCGAGACATCGTTCGGGCAGCCGCTCTTTTCGGTACCCAAAATCGGGATACTTGGGGTCCTGGACTAACTATACTCACCGCAATGGCCAATTTGGTGCCTCACTTGCCCGAGGATATTGCCTATCTTGCCCTGAGTCAAGGCATCTCTCGGACTGCTCAAGATTGTGCTGGAATGGCTCCTCACAGGGAACGCCAACCCCTGGACACTGAGGGCAAGGACCTTCCCCTCCTTAAACATTGGATGCGTCAGTGGACCGTTACCCGCCACCGGGATGCGGCCGAGCGCACTTTCCTCACAGCTTTGGAGAAAGGCTATTCTCCCTCGGAGCTAGCCGATCTCCTTTTTAGTGCTATCACCGAGCGACCTTATGCGGATGTGGGTCACCCCTTTGACTTTACTAACAAAGCGTTTGAACTTCTAGACCTGATCGGGTGGGAAGATGCTCGGCAGGTCCTACCCTCAGTGATTCCCGGAATCGTTGCTGCGCGAGGGGGGGAGGAGACAACTGCTTGGCGTTATCCGGTGGACTTAATTCCCTTGATCAAGGAGGCTGAGGCTCAGCTCCCTTCACTGTTGGAGCAGGGTCGGGGCAAGTCCTGGAATCAGGAGCCGGCTTTACTGCAGATCCTTCTAGGAGATGATCCCAAAGCGATCATTGAGGCGCTGAAGGCCGCTTTGGCTGAGGGGGCTAGGCCTGAGCAATTGAGCAGATTGCTCGCTTATGCCGGGGCGATGAGGATTGCTCGTTTTGGCACTGCCAACGAATTTGGCGATTGGGATACCGCTCTTCATACTTTTACCTATGCGAATGCGGTTCATCAGGCGGTAAAGCGTAGCCCCACTCCTGGGGTGATTCGAGGGATTTTCCACGGAGCCATATCGGTCTACCTGGATCGCTTCTTGAATATGCCTCCTGCTAAGCTCCCTACGGAGACGGGAGATTTAGACCAAGAACCCAGCGATCCTTGTGAACTTCTTCAGCAACTGATGGAGGCTTTCGATCAGCAGCTTAGCGTTCGGAAGGCCGGGAGGTTAGTTGCTCGATATATGACCTTGGGTCATCCGGAGGAACCTCTGATCGCCACACTGACCGAAGCAGTAGTTCGGGAAGATGCTGCTTTCCATACCTTCCAGATGTTGGAGGCAGGAATCCAGCAATATCAGGAGTGGGGCCATCGGTTGGAGGGGTGGAATATCTTAGTGGCTATTGCTCGGTATCTTGCTGCTCACTCGCCTACTCAAAGGGCCTTCCTCCAAACCGCGGAGATTGTCCGCCGCCTCCACCGCGGGGAGGACCTCTATACGGAGGAGGAGGGAGAAGAGTAGGACGGGTGATAGGGGTAAACCTTAATAATAACTAAAACAAATGGGCGAAGCAGGACTTGAACCTGCGACCTCTTCCTTGTAAGGGAAGCGCTCTCCCCGCTGAGCTATTCGCCCACTCCTCAGGCGATTTTATTATAACAGAGGGAGGAGAAGGGGTCAAGGGATTAACGAGAGATCCCGAAGGTGGTCTCTGTCAATAAATCTTTTAAAAGAAGAAAGGGCAGGGCCTCAAAGATAAGGGGTTAAAAGAGGCCCTGCCCTGGCTGATCTCCTAGGGGAAAGAGTACCGGATGAAGAAGTTGATTCGACTGTCAATCCCCCGCTTTAAACCCTTATAATGGGTGACCCAATAGAGGTAGTCCAAGCCTAAGTCCACCCCTTTACCCAAGAGGTAACGGTTGGCGAGGTAAAAGGCAGAATTTTGAGTTCTTCCCTCCTGGGGAATATCTCGGTCAATCGGGTCATCCAATAAGTAGCCGAAATGGAGGGAGTGTTCGGGGGTCCGCCGGAAAGAAATCTCGATCCAGCCTCCTCGACTACGAATCTCTCTTCCGGTAGAGGGATTGACCCCCTGACCGATGCCTCCTCGGAGGTCACTAAGGTCCTGTCCTAACCAGGTTTCTCCTCGAACCTGAAGCTGGTGGGTAAGGGGAAAGAGGTAGTCTATTCCTATGGAATAGCTGTTGAAGAAGCGATGGCCGGCGATGGGCTTGGTGGTTTTAGCCCATTGCCGATGCCCCCAGAGACCTACTTGAAGGTTTTGCCCAGAAACCCAGGAGGGGAGGCTATAGCCCACCCGCATTTGTATCCCCGGTTTTCCTGAGGCTTCCCCATCCCGCACTCCATCATTGTCGAGGTCCCGAGCATCTACTGCCCCAGGTAGAGTGAAGGCGTTAGCTACTGCCCACCGAGAGGCCCTAGCCGGAATCTCCCAAGTCAGCCGAAACTGAGGCCGGCGGTCCCCTAAATTCCCCACATTCCACATCATTGTGTCGTCGTTGGGGGTGGGGAAGAGAGGGGAGATCAAATCCCAGGTTTGTCCTGCCAGGAGGTCTAAACGCTCCCCCCGGAGTTCTACATAAGCGTGGCGAATCCGAGGAATCGCCCGAGACTCGGAGCCAGCGTTGTGGAAGTCTACCTCTAGTTTGCCATTGACTTTGGTTCTGCCAAGAAAAGCGATTCTTTGGGAAGGTGAGGCTTCTAGTCCCAGCCGGGTCAACCGAGGGTGAAAGTTCAGATTGGGTTGATTCTGCCCCGCCGCTTTGGAGTCCTCGGAGAGAACCCACATCGGAAGGTTTCCGCTTAGCGCCATTCGAGAAGTATCATAGTCCATATCTGCTCGGAAGAAGCCGTAGAAACGGAAGACAGAGGGAGACCCAGGAGCAGGAGGCTTTGGAGCACTTTCCAAAGATTGAAGCTTCTCCTCCAAAGTTTTGAGACGGGTTTCGTATTCCTTCCTTAACCGCTCTATCTCTTGGCGAAGGGCTTCCACGGATTGTGATTGGGCCTGGACTCCTCCTATAATCCAGAGGAGTGCTACTCCTAAGCCAAGGAGGGTCTGCAAAACCTTGGCGCTACTGTAAACCTTCCGGAACCAACCCCAGAGGAAGGGACTAAGGCTTTTCATTCGCTGACCTCCTGAATTGGGATGGCCCGGAATTGAGGTCACGATAAGCAAAGCGAGTTTGGACTTGAGAGAAAGGCTTTCCGTCTACCTCAACGTAGGGGTAGATAAAGTAGTTGAGTGGCTCTCCCTTTTGGCGGGGATTCAGCAGGAGGTCCCGACCGTAGGTAAACTGAACTCGGTTGGGGTCAAGGCCTCCCCAGAAGTACTCCAGCTTTTCCGGATGTTTGCTGGCCTCCGAGCTATCTACAGGAACCCAGCCGTAGCCTGGAAGATAGAGTTCCGCCCAGCAGTGATAGCCAGGGATTTCCCCTTCGCCTATCTTTTCAGGAAGAGGGAACCCGATGGTGAAACGGGCTGGAATCCCCAAAGAGCGGGCCATTCCGATGATGAGGGAGTGAAAGTCGGTACAGTTACCTTTGCGGATGTTGCAGGCGTAGATGGCGTCGCCCCGGCCCCAGCCGGTGCCCGTTTTATCGTAGCGCATTGTTTTGGTGACATGCTCATAGATGGCCCGGGCTTGTTCAACCGGGTTGGAGAGATGACCTGCCACCTGCAGGGCTTCCTCTTTGATGGGGCCAGTAAGAGGTACCAGACGGTCCGGCTTAAGATATCTAGAGAGTTGGACTGTCGGTTGGGTCTTTACCGCCGGGGGAGTGTCGGCATTGAGGTTCGGCCGGTTGATCTGCTCAAAACGTTGGACAACGAAGGTGATAACAATTTGGGCGTTGTCTTTGGGAGCACCCTCAAAGTACGCTACCCGATTCCCCTGACTATCCCGGGTAATGCGGTAGGGCCAATTCCCCCGAATTTTGAGATCGCGAACCTTCTGATAGTCGTTGGTTAAGGGAAGGGGGATCCATAGAGAGACCTTTTGAGCATCGGGGGGGAAGGAGGGGATTTGCACGGTGTAGGTGAATTCAAAGGTGCGGGATTGGGGTTCCTCAAAGGCACTAACAGAGATCCATAGAGAAAGGGTGAGTAAGATAGAGAACAGGCGCTTCACTTTCTTCTCCTCCATAGGCTGAGTTTTCCGGGCTTTCCCCTGGAGGAGAAGAGAGGGAAGCTCTTCCCCTAGCCAGGGGAACACCCTTTGAGATAGGTCAGCGCAGAACCTGCGCTCTTTTCAAGGGATCAGCGATTTCAGCGGGTCTTTATCCGGCGGAGAAACATTTTTAATACCTCCTGGCAGGTATCTAGTCTTTGTCAAAGCGAGAACATCTGATGGAATACTGAAACTCTCACTCAGCATTCTAAAGACAGAGGAGTAGTAAGGTTACATCCTCTTTAGTTTAACGGAAGCCTTTTCCCAGGAGAAAAGCAGTCCCTGGTATGGGAGGGAGCAAGAAAGATGTACAAGCAAGAGACAAGGCCTGGGCCTATTAGAGGCGAACTTCGGAGAAGAAGCCTGATCTCTCTTCTCTCTCTTTACCAGGGGAACTCTTTTGAGTTATCGGGTAAAGGAGGAAGAGGGATTCAGGGACCCGGTGACCCCGTGGCCTGCTCCTAAGGATTGCGCAACCCGTGCGCCCAGGAACGGCTTTCATCCTCTGAGTCAGTATCGGTGCAGAACCACGTTGTCACCTCCCTTGGTCGGATCTTTGAAGTAGGGATGGATTAAATAACCTTCTAGTTTGAAAATACCAGGAGGGTGGGGGATTGTCAAGGGGTTAGGTACAAGAGTATAGAGAACGGCTTTACCTCTATCCTTTCCAGTTAACTAGGGGAGAGAGTAGGTCCATCCCTCACCCCTCCTCACCAATAGGGAGGGGGACTACTGCTATAAGGGATCTAAAAAGGGCAGGTTCACTTTTCACCACGCTTAGAATATGTAATCACTTTAGGTAAGCTGAAAGGGGGAGCACCGCTGGGCAAGAACTCCCCTGCCCTATAAGAGCCTGTGGGGGCAAAAAAGAGTGCAGTTTCGACGTTTGTTAATTGAGATCACTTACGCCTAACTATCTGTCGGCAGGGGGAAGTTATGCTTAAAAAACTTCAATGGGCCCGGAGGGATTCGAACCCCCAACCCACTCCTTATGAGGGAGCTGCTCTGCCGTTGAGCTACGGGCCCTTTAACTATTTAAAGGATTTTTATTGATCTCGACACAGACCTTTGCTTGCCCCCTATTATTTTATTATTAGGAGAACAGGGTAGGCAAGAGGTGTCGCTTAACGGGGATTCCTCCCTCGTATAGAAAAAGGCAGAAGGCATCTTTATGTGGGGAGTTACCGGGGGCATTGCATCTATAAAGGGTGCGACTACCAAACCTCCTATTTTTGGTAGTCGCAGGCTTTAGCCTGTGTGGGATTCGGCCGTAGGGACACGGATACAGTGTCCCTACGGCCTGCGCTCATCCCCCATTTATGGAGGATTACCAGGGCATCGCACCTATAAAAGGCGTGACCGGTGAGGTAACATCCACTTTTTTACTGTTGTGCTACTTGCTGATACTCTGTTGGGAATCGAGAAAGACCTTGCATCGCAACAAGGCGAACCTGGGGGTCCGGATCCTGAACCCTCTTCATCATTGCTAGTACCAAGTTGGCATCCTTGGCCAACCGGCAAGCTACTACTGCTTTCACTGCTTTTTGCCGAACTACTGGATCCGGGTCGTTGAGTAGAGGGAGAAGAGCCTGGGCCAAGGTCCGGGCCGCCTCTTGGTTGTAGAAAGTAATAAAGTCGTAATCGTTACCGATACCCCCTCTGAGATAGTAGTAACCGAAGGCAGTGAGGATGGTATCCCGAGAGACAGGATCGCTTTTTGCTAGAGCCAAGGCAATTTTACGAGCCAACGGTTTTTCTACCAGGTTTTGGCGGGCCTCCTCAGCCTTTTGTTTATCCTCTTCTCGGTTGATGACTCGGAGCCAGTTGCTATGGAACTGAACGGTATTTTCATCGAGGATGTTATACATTGCTTGACTCACATTCAGTCGTACGAGGTCATTAGTATCCTTAGCCCGATCCAGGAAAGCGTCCACGATGCGGTATCTCAAATCGAAATCCGTGGTTCGATACCACCATCGCCAGAGAGCCTTCATCGCGTAGATTCGCACCAAGGGATCAGGGTCTGTCGTTGCTCTGCGGATCAGCTCCTCCGCGATAGGGCGGTAGGGGATTACGTGGTAGAAGTACTGGTAGAAGGTACGGATGGCTCCTCGCCGCTTCAAGTTATCCTTGTCGGCCAGAGCTGAGCGAATAGCCTCCAAACCGATGCCCAAGTTGGCTAGTTGTCTTAAGGACCAGGCGGCAGACCGGTTGACCATTTTCACTGGATCGCCGGCCAATTGGAGGAGTGGGCCTACTGCTTTCTCTAGTCCTCTGGTCTCCGGAGCGTCCCAAGCGATTTTGCCGAGGGCGGCGGCTGCCATCTCTCGTACCAGGGGCTCGGGGTGCTTAAGGTATTTTAACACTTCTGGTAGGAGATGCTTATTTTGGATTCCCCAGAGGTTATCCAGCCAGTCGAGAAGGGCGGGGATCGTCTGGTTGGCTGGAGCTGGAGGAGTAGGCTTCATTTTCTCTGAATTTCGGTAAGGGAAGAGGGTGGAGAGGCAGATGATAGCCCATTTAGTTTCCAGATAGGGGGTGAGGAAGAGCTCCCCTTTGCCATCCAGCCACCCTCCGAAGTTTTTCTGTTGAGGTAAAACCAGGTTTAGGGCTTTCTGAATCCGAGGATCAGAGGGGGGGACACCTGCCTTCACTAGGGTATAAATCACTTCAAAAGTGAAGAAGGTAAGACTAGGGTCCGATTTCTTCTCCGTTTTTGCTAATTCCGGGGCGTTGAAGTAGTGAGCATTGGACATATACTCCGCAGTAACCCATCCTCCATCGTCGTGTTGCCTGCGGAAAATCTCCTCAATGTTCTTTTGGATGATAGGTTTGAACTCGGGATCGCCCATCAGGACCATCCCTTTTGTTTGTTCTACAATATCCTCCAAGTCCTTAATCCGACCTGTAGTCATTAAGCGTTTCAGGTGGTCGGCGAATTCCTTGTACTCTTTCTTCCCCGTGCGCTGGTAGAGCTCGTTAAAGATGATCCAGGAGTCGGTACAAACCCGGAAGTCACTGATGGGGCGGTTACCATCATGCTCGAAGTTGGTGTCTTCCGGCTTGCGGAAGGCTTGGGGTGGCCCCGCTTGAGGAAGGGTTTTTCTCCCCTGGTAAACCAGTTTGATAAACCCTGAGGCTTTAAGAGGGAAGTCCGTCTTCCGTTTGCTGACGAAGTTTTCATAGAGAATAAGCATATCTCCTAGTCGGCTGATGCCATTGGTGGGAGCTAGCTCGAATCTGAGCCAATAGGCTCCGTCGTGGCCATAGAAGGGAGCCATAGCATTGTAAAGCTTATCTATCATAAACTTGAACTGCGGTTTATTCACGATGGGATAGCCGTTGCTTGCTGCGGTAAGAGTGGATAGCATCGTGAAGTGAGCAGGATGGCAAGTGATGCAACGCTCTGTCTCGTCGGTCACATTTTCTGCCCGGGTTCGAACCGCTCCCTTGCGAGGAGTATTGTGGAAGAAGGAGTCTCCACCATCAACCATATAGCGCATAGCGACTTCCACCGCTTTGCGAGGGTCTTTGTAGGGGGGAACATCATATAGAGCGGTTCTCAGTTGGTAGGAGGGATGATTCCCTTTCACTTGGAGATAATAGCGTCCCTTAGTGAGGACCCGCGTTACGAATTTATAAGCCAACAAGCTGTCATCTTGATCATCGTGCCGGACTTCGGTTGGGTCGATCCCTTCTTTATATTCAACCAGCTCAGTGCCCTTTTCCGTCTGTTGTTCCTTATAAACCTTGATGGTCACGGGAATATCCCGATCGAGGACGTCTATCTCGAAGAAGCAGAGTTTCGGCTGATCGGAGGTATAGTCGAAACGGAACCAATCCCAGCCAACTTTCCCTTCTTCTTGGTTGTAGAGATATTCGATGTCGTCTGCGGTGGCATAAACGGTACGACCGAGCTCGATGGGATTAGCAGTTTGGGCCGAGTCGTTGGGTTCTCGTTCAATTTGAACAGCATCTTCGGGTTTGAGTTCCAGGGGACGTATTTCTAGGAGAAAAGGATGGTCTCCTGAGGGTAGGTTTGCTTCCCCTTGAATTTGGATTTGGGCAGACCCGCCTTTTAACGGTTGATAGGTAAAATAGATTCCCGAGTCACCAACATACAGGCGTTTGCTCTGCTTCCAGCCCTCAGGGCCTTCGAATTGCCAGAGGATGCCTCCTTTATCTCCCAAACGTACCGGTTCCAGGAGGCTAAAGGAGAAGGAGTAAATTTTCTTGGCGTCTAGGAAGGGAGAGGAGAAAGAGAGTTCTTGCCCGCTTCTGAGGCTACTTCTTAAAGGTTTGCCCAGGGAGAGAGAAAGGGTTTTCGATGTTGCTCCTCTGGAGGAAGATTCAGGAATGGCCAGAGCTGGTCCTAAGGGAGCCAGGAGAAGCTGGAGGAGGAAGCTGAAGAGAGTAGATTTCGCGCAGAAGCAGAGAAGAAATCTTTTACTTTTATAAAATTTTTTCATTTCTTTTCACCCCCTAATAATTCTTTCGGGTGGTCCCATCCTTTTCCTCCTTGTTCCTCTTTGCCGAGATTGGTCTTTGTATCTACCTCCTCAAGGGGGAAGAGGTGCGGATTTCACCTCTTACAGGGGAGGAGACCCCGTCTTTGTTCCCGAAAAAGCAAGTAGAGGGCAAGATCCTTGGCGGAACTCTGTCGAGTATAGGTTTAATCCTATACCGATGGAACGTTAAACATCTCCTAGGAGGCGCCTTTTATGGTAAAGCATTGTGTTCTCTTTCGTTTTAAGTCGGACACTTCCCCGGAGACCATTGATACCATTTTCCGGGAATTGGCGAATTTGAAGGGGAAGATTCCCGGCTTGCTGGGTTTCTGCGGTGGGCCTTATTCCAGCCCGGAGGGCCTTAATAAGGGCTATACCCATGGGTTCATTATGACCTTCGATACCGAGGAGAACCGGAACCTTTACTTAGACCACCCTGACCATATTGTGGTAAAAAACCTGATCCTCCCTCACTTGGATAGAGGGCTAGACGGGGTGATCGCCTTCGATTTTGTGGTGTAGAAGGGGGAGTATAGGGTTGGGGCGGAGTCATACGCTTTTAAACCTCGAGAGGACTTGACGATGAAACCTAAAGTTACACGGCGAGATTTTTTGTACCTAACTGTAATAGAAGCAATGACGATGGTGTCAGAAACTTCCCTTGCCCAAGGGAGAAGAAGGAGAAGAGGGATGAGCCAACCGCTTGTTCTTGCAGAAGGAGGAAAAACGCGTTATCAGATTGTTATTCCCGAGAGAGCTACCCCTTCAGAAAAGTATTCCGCTGAAGAGCTAGCCCGATACCTTGAAAAAATTACAGGAGCGAAATTCCCTATTGTCCCCGACTCGGGAAGTAAGAGAGAAACGGAGATTCTCGTCGGTCGGAACAACCGTCTATCCTCGGAGAATGTCGCTATTGATTGGCGCCAGCTCAAACCCGATGGCTACATTTTGCGAACAATGGGAAATCGGTTACTTATTGTTGGGGATTCTCCTAGAGGGACACTCTATGGGGTGTACTGTTTTTTAGAGGAGCACCTAGGATGTCGGTGGTTTACCCCTGAGGTGGAACAGATTCCTCAAAAGAGCCGGCTCGAGGTTCCCCCCCTGAATGTGAAATATGTGCCTCCCTTGGAGTATCGGGAGGTTTTTTGGACAGAGTGCTTGCGTAATGCGGATTTTGCGGTACGTCATCGCCTTAACGGGAACCATTACCCCCTCGAAGACCGTCACGGGGGAAGAGCAGTAGTTTACTATCCCTTTGTTCACAGTTTCGACTTGCTGATCCCTCTCGAGCTCTATGACACTCACCCTGAGTACTTCCCCTTGATTAATGGGCAGAGGGTGAAAGGCTATGTCCAGCGATGTCTGTCTAATCCCGAAGTAGTGAAGCTAGCTAAAGAAAGAGTTCGCCAGTGGCTGAAGGAGCACCCGGAGGCCACCATTATCAGTGTCTCTCAAAACGATACCTATAACTACTGCCAATGTGAGAAGTGTCGGGCTTTGGATGAGGCAGAGGGAAGTCCTTCTGCCTCCGTCATTCATTTTGTTAACCAGATTGCCGAGGATATTGAAAAGGATTATCCTCACGTTAGGATTGATACCTTAGCCTATCAGTACACTCGAAAGCCTCCAAAAACTCTAAGACCACGGCACAATGTGATCATCCGTTTGTGTAGCATCGAGTGTTGTTTTGCTCATCCTTTAGCTTCTTGTCCCTCGGAGGAGAATCGCCGCTTTCGCGAGGATGCGTCCGCCTGGAAACCGATCGCTCCTTCCCTCTATGTTTGGGATTATACTACCAATTTTGCCAATTATCTTCAGCCGTTTCCTAACCTCAGGGTTCTGCAGGATAATGTCCGGTTTTTTGTTCAACACAAGGTAAAGGGGATTTTTGAGCAGGGTAATTACTCTCCTGGAGGTAACGGGGAAATGGCCCCTTTAAGGGCCTATCTGCTTGCCAAAATCCTCTGGAATCCGGATACCAAGGTGGAGGAACATATGAAGGAGTTCCTCCAGGGTTACTACGGGAGGTCCGCGGAGCCTATCCAAGCCTATATTAACCTCCTTCACCGGCAGATCGAACCGGAAGGTCGGCATGCTCACATCTTTGACAATCCTAAAGCCCCTTATTTAACCGAGGAGCTGCTCCAAGAGGGGGAAAGACTTTGGGAGGAGGCAGAGAGGTCTGCTGATAATGAGGAGATCCGACGCAGGGTGCAGATAGCTCGCCTTCCCATCACCTATGTGCGTCTGGTGACTAACCGGGTACCCCTGGAGGAGCGGCGGGCTGTGCTTGATCGCTTCCTCCAGGTTGCCCGATCCGCAGGGATTACCCATATTAGTGAAGGTCGGAGACTCGAGGATTGGGAGAAGCAGATGCAAGGAGGTTAAGAAGAATTAACCGCTGGAAAGTTCCTTTACTAAAGACTAAGACAATCAATCCCTCTATCGCTCTTCTTCTTGGAGTCCTTTTGTTGCTGACTCAGGGAGGGATTTCTGTTTTTGCCGAAGAAGGAAGGTCACCAAAGGGTTTAAAGATGCCGGTCTATACCATTAGTAATCAGAATCTGGAATTATTCTTTGAGGCTTGGGGGAACGAACTGATTCTCAACTTAGTGAAATTTAAGGAAAGTGGGGGAGAGTTGATCTCGAGGCAACCGGTAAATCCCCAGTGGTGGATTGCCCCGGAAACCCAGTTTATTCTAAAAACACCTCGGGCGAGACGTTTCCCTAAAGGGGGTGGGCAAATCGAGTTTCGGTGGGCCTCTCCTGAAGGCATCACTTATACCCAAAGGTGGGTGCTTCCCTCCGAGGGCACCGCTCTCAAGGTTCAGGCTTCTCTATCGAATGAGGCTTCTCAAGAGGTGACTCTAAGAGGGGTGGAAAGCCTTCGCTTGGGTTTTGAGTGGAAGGGAGAAGCCCGCTTCTTCCGCCTTCACGGGTTGTCTCGACAGCTACCTGGAAGCCCGGATAGTCGGGAGGAATATGGTACCTTTACCCTGTTATCATCCTCCCTCTCCAGTAGGGAGCGGATCTCCTCGGGTTATCGCTCTTCCTTGGAGTTTGTTCCCTGGTTTCTTCTTTACGACCCTCAGAAGCATTTAGGGGTTGTGGGCGGCCTTGCTTGGTCAGGAAAGTGGGATATCTCCTTGGAACGGAGGGACTTGAGGGTGGAGATTCGAGGGGGGCCTTCTGGCTTTGTGGTGAAGATCCCTCCTAAGGGGATCTACCGGGCTCCGGATTCTTACCTGGGATTTTTTACTGGCCTACCAGAGGAGGGGCGGAATGTCCTCACTTATTACCTTCAACAGTATGAGATGCCTCCCCAACCCGAGGATTTTCCCTGGACGCAGTATAACACTTGGTACGCTTATAATATCTCTTTTCAGGAAGACCAGTTGCTAAAGGAGGTTGAAGCTTCCCGAGAGATCGGTTTGGAGGTCTTCTATGTGGATGCAGGGTGGTACCGGGGTTCCCCTCCTAGGGGGGATTTTAGCCAAGGGCTTGGGGACTGGCGAGAGAACCCCTTAAAGTTTCCTCGAGGGTTGAAAAGGTTCTCGCAAGAGGTACATCAGAAGGGGTTGAGGTTCGGCCTTTGGGTGGAACCGGAACGGGTGGACCTTGCTACTCAAGAAGAGGGGAGTCCGCTTTCTCAGTGGCTTGCTCATAGGGAAGGCAAGCCGATCTCCTCCTGGAGGTCTTCCGCGGTGCAGGTGTGTTTGGGTTGCCCTTCTGCCCAGGAATGGGTTAAGAGATGGCTCTCTGCTTTGATTCGGCAGTATTCCTTGGAGTGGGTAAAGTGGGATAGCAATATGTGGGGGGTATGTACCCGCTCCGATCATGGTCATAGCAGTGAGGAGGGGGAAAAGGCTCAGATTGAGGGCCTTTACAAGGTGATCGATGCCCTTCGCCGCCGCTTTCCTTCCCTGATCCTAGAGAACTGTGCGGGAGGAGGTCACCGAATGGATTATGGTCTTCTTCGGCGTACTCAGATTGGCTGGGTGAGTGATGATACCTGGCCTTCCCGCCGAGTTAGGCACCATTTGGCAGGATCCGCTTGGGCCTTCCCTCTTTCTTACCTCAATTCCTGGGTGGTTCCCTCGGAGGAAGAACCTATTACAGAGGGGATGGAAGAAGAGGAGCTCCGTTATATCTTCCGGAGCCGGATGTTAGGGGCTTTTGGTATCTCGGCGCGAATCTCGGACTGGTCAGAAAAGGTTCGTAAAATCGCTCAAGAGGAGGTAGCCCTTTACAAGCGGATACGCCCTTTGATTAAAGATAACCGCCTTTACTTTCCCCTTCTCTTATCAGAGGGACTTCCTAAGGAGAATTTCCAAAACTCTCTGTGGGGGAGGACTCTAGCCTCCGTAGGACCTTGGGAGGCTTATCAAATGCTCTCAAGGGCGGGAGACCAAGGAGTTCTTCTCGTCTTTCGAGAAGGGGGTTCCGAGAGTCGGCAAACTTTTCTCCTCAGGGCTTTGGCCCCTTATGTTTATTATCGCCTTCGTGATCAGGATAGAGGGGATGTTTGGGTCTTTTCTGGGTGGGATCTGATGAAAAGAGGGTTTACAGTAGAATTGCGGAATCCTCGGTCCTCGGCTGTCTTCTGGATTGAGAAGGAATCCTCTGGGGGATTTATGGAAAAATCTTAATGTCAAGGAGGGTACCTTGGTGGTACCCTTACCTTTGTGGTGATTTCCCCCTTGGAGGCAGTGGATGGTTTCACCTGAACCTTTCAAGATAGCGGTTATTGGTTGTGGTTATGTGGGCAGTGTGACAGCGGCTTGTTTTTCCCATTTAGGTTACTCGGTGTTGGGGGTTGAGAAGGAATCTTCTCGTTTGGCCTCTCTTCAGGCGGGTAAGGCCCCGGTGTACGAACCCTACTTGCAGGAGCTGGTGGAGGCAGGCGTCCGGGCGGGCCGATTAGCTGTAACTTCCGACGTGGAGGAAGCGGTTAGGGATTGTTTGATCCTATTTCTTTGTGTGGGCACTCCTCCAGGCCCCAACGGGGCGGCGGATCTTTCCCAGGTGGGAGAAGTAGCTCTTCAGTTAGGAAAGGCCTTGGTTCAGTATGGAGAGTACCGGGTGATTGTGAATAAAAGCACGGTTCCCGTGGGTTCAGGGGATTGGGTTGCTATGCTCGTCTGCGAAGGGGCCAGGCAACAGGGCCGGCAAGTACAACCGGGCCGGGATTTCGATGTGGTTTCTAACCCTGAGTTTCTTAGGGAGGGTACTGCGGTGACAGATAGCCTTTTCCCGGACCGGATTGTCATTGGCACGAGGAGCCAGCAGGCCTTGGAGCTGATGCGCACTTTGTATGCGCCTCTTCTTGAGGGAGAGGTGCCTCCGGTGGAGGGCCTTCAGCGTCCTGGGAAGAGACCTGAATGGGTGGCCACGGATCTTACCACCGCTGAGATGATTAAATATGCGGCCAATGCTTTTTTAGCTGCCCGGATCAGCTTGATTAATGAGATCGCTTCAATTTGCGAAAAGGTCGGAGCAGATGTCCGAGTGGTAGCCCGGGGGATTGGGTTGGACCATCGGATCGGCCCCTATTTTTTAAAGGCCGGGATCGGTTGGGGAGGTTCCTGTTTTGGAAAAGACCTGAAAGCCCTGATCCATGAAGCAGAAAACTATGGCTGTCCCACTCCTATACTCCGAGCTACCTTGGAGGTGAACGATCGCCAGCGGGCTTGGGTGGTAGGGAAGCTTCAAGAGAGGCTCCGAATGTTGAAAGGTCGTACCATTGCCCTATGGGGACTTGCTTTCAAACCAGATACCGATGACTGTCGGGATGCACCGGCTCTCTCCATTGCCCGACGCTTATTAGACCTGGGGGCAAGGCTCCAAGCCTATGACCCCCAAGCAATGGAGAATGCCCGCCAATTGCTTCCTTCTATGGTTTATTGTAGGGACCTCTATCAGGCCTGCAGAGGGGCAGATGCTTTGGTTCTAAGCACGGAATGGAGGGAATTTCTTCAAGCAGACTTCTCTGAAGTTGCTCGGGTTATGCGGGGACGGTTGGTGATTGACGGGCGCAACGCTCTTCCCACTTCTCAGCTCAAAGAGTTAGGTTTCGAGGTGATCGGGGTGGGGTGGTAGCGGTTAACCTAGGATGGCCCGCCGAGCTTCCTCTTCGCAAGGACAGTTCCTCTCTTCGGTTAACTCCGCGATCATTGCTAGGATGAGGTCCTGGACCCGGGCCACATTGGCCTTCATCACCCTCAGAACTTCTTCAACGGTAACCGGGGGGCGTCCTACTTGTACCCCCACATCATAGTCGGTGACTAAAGCAATACCCACGTAACAGATGCCTAGCTCCCGAGCGAGGATTACCTCAGGGTATTGGGTCATCCCTACAGTATGCCAGCCCATCCGGGTGAACCACTCACTCTCCGCCCGGGTGGAGAAGCGAGGGCCTTGAATCACTACCATTGTTCCTGTTTCGTGGACACGGACTCCTAGGGCCTTGGCTTTCTCTATAGCAATCTTCCGTAAGCGGGGGCAATAGGGTTCTGCCGCACTAATATGGTGGGTAATGGGACCATCAAAGAAGGTATCCTTGCGTCCCCGGGTCCGATCCACAAATTGATCCAGGATCACAAAATCCCCCGGATGAATATGGGGTTGGAGGCTTCCGCAGCTTGCCGGAGCGATGATTTGGCGGACTCCCAAGGAGTACAGGGCATAGATATTTGCCCGGTAGTTGACTGCGTGGGCCGGATGGCTATGGTCTCGCCCATGCCGAGGAAGGAAGGCCACCGGTTTTCCCGTGATTTCCGTTAGTGCCACTTTATCGGAGGGTTCACCGTAGGGGGTATCTACTTTAATCTCCTCCACTTTTTCCAAAAACTGATAAAACCCCGATCCTCCAAAAACACCGATTATAGCCCTTCTCTCCATTGGCTTAAAACCTCCAGAGCTACTTCGGCGGCTGCTTGTTCCGCCTCTTTTTTCGACTTTCCCTCCCCTCTGCCAATCTCTTTACCTCCTACTTCCACAACGGCGACAAACCAGCGGTCATGGGCTGGGCCTTTCTCTTCCACAATGCGATAGACCGGTACGAGTTTCCACTCTGCTTGGGTAAACTCTTGTAACAGCGACTTGAAGTCTCTTAGTCGAAGGTCTTGGAGAGTGTGACCCAAGTTTTCTACCACAAATTCTTTGGTCTTTTCAAGGCCGAGGGATAGGTAGATCACTGCTACTACCGCTTCAAAGGCGTCGGCAAGAATAGAGGGTTTCGAGCGTCCTCCGGCCATTTCCTCCCCTTTTGACATAATCAGGTACTCTCCAAGGTGGAGTTTCTGAGCAGCTTCTGCTAGGGAGGGTTCGCAAACAGCCATGGCTCGGGCTTTTGACAACTGCCCTTCGGTATAATCAGGGTAGGTATGGTAGAGGTAGTCGCTTAAGGCCAATTCGAGAACAGCGTCCCCCAGAAACTCCAACCGTTCATTGTTTCCAGAGGCATCAGCAGATTTATGGGTTAGAGCTTCTTTGAGAAGCCGAGGGCTTACAGGGTATCCAGGGAGGATCTGCTGAACGGTTCTTTCATCAAAAACAGGGTCCATAAAGGGGTTTGCACCTGGATTGAGAATAGAACGCTTCTATCCCTTATTATAGCAGGAGAAGAGATGTTTTTTCGCCTCTTTTATCCAGCTATCTTTTCTCTCTTCTTGTTTCCTCTATCTCCCCAACAAACGGTCTACTCCTTGACGGATGCGCTCCAGGCCTTTGACGATAGTCTCCATAGAGGTAGCGTAGGAGAGGCGCACATAAGCATCAGCTCCAAAACCGGAGCCTGGGATCACCAGCACCCCAGCTTCCTGGAGCCAGAACTCCGCAAGGGCGTCAGAGGAGTTAATTTCTCCTTGGTAGAGGTCCGAGACGCGCGGGAAAACGTAGAAGGCTCCATCTGGTTCTAGGCAATGGATCCCAGGAATACTATTCAGCCCCTCGACGATTCGCTGGCGTCGTTGAGCGAACTCTCGACGCATCTGCTCTACCGTTTCCTGGGGGCCTTGGAGGGCCTCCACAGCGGCCCACTGAGCGATGGCTGTGGGGTTGGAGGTGCTTTGATCTTGAATCCTGCCCATCGCAGAGATCACTTCTGCTGGGCCCGCGGCGTAACCTATTCGCCAACCTGTCATCGAGTAGGCTTTAGATACCCCATTGATGGTGATCGTCCTCGCTTTAACTTCCTCTCCCAGCGAAGCGATGCTTACCGGCTTTTCTTCTCCGTAGACAAGCTTCTCATAGATCTCATCCGAGATGATGAGGAGGTTGTGCCGAAGAGCGAGCTCGGCGAGGGCGGTGAGCTCTTTATAAGTTACCATTGCTCCAGTGGGGTTGCAGGGCGAATTAAGCAGGAGGATTTTGGTACGAGGCGTGATTCTCTCTTTAACCGCTTCAGCGGTTAAGCGAAAGTGATGGGCTTCCTCGGTGGGGACAAAGACGGGGACGCCCTCAGCCAGCTTGACTTGCTCCGGATAGGTAACCCAGTAGGGAGAGGGGATGAGGACTTCATCGCCGGGGTTGAGGAGGGCCATAAAAGCGTTGTAAAGGGAATGCTTGGCCCCGCAGGAGACAATGATTTCTTGGGGTGTGTAGCAAATCCCATTGTCTTCTAGGAGTTTTTTACAGATTGCCTCCTTGAGTTCCGGAATACCTGTGGTAGGCGTATACTTTGTTGCCCCCTTCTTTAAAGCGGAGATCGCTGCTTCTTTGATATTTTCGGGGGTATCGAAATCGGGTTCACCAGCTAGGAAACCCACCACATCTTTGCCTTCCCGCTTGAGTTGTTGGAAACGGGCAGTAAGACCTAAAGTGGGGGAGGGGTTTACCTGCCGGGCACGGTGGGAGAGAAGACTCATTTCAACCCTCTTGTCTCCGACGCTTTAAAAAGCCGAAAAGAGAACCTCGAGTGGGTGCTTTGGTCCTCGATTCCTTGGGAGATTTTTCTGAAAGGACCATTCCTTTAGCGATGATTTCCGCTTGTTTCCCGTGTAAAGGAGCCAAACAATTCCAACAGGACGCTCGATCTACTTCATTATCTACTCCACATCGGGGACAGACTGTCATAGAACCTTCCCTTTCTCAGAGTGAGAATAAATAAGTCTGAAGAGTGCTTCTCAAGATAAGTAAAGGCTACTCATAGGCTTTTACAATCAAGGTTGAGTTATGGCCTCCGAAGCCGAAGGCATTGGAGAGAGCGACCCTCACTCGAGCCTGGCGGGCCTGATTAGGTACGTAATCAAGGTCGCACTCGGGATCCGGATGTTCCAGGTTGATGGTGGGGGGGATCAGGTGGTGAACAATGGTGAGTACGGTAGCCACGAACTCCACCCCACCTGCGGCGCCTAAAAGGTGTCCGGTCATAGATTTGGTGGAGCTGATGGCTAGGCGGTAGGCATGGTCTTTGAAGACCTGTTTAATTGCTTGAGTTTCAGCAACATCTCCCGCTGGAGTTGAGGTGCCGTGGGCGTTGATATAATCCACTTCTTCCGGTTGGAGGCCGGCTCGTTGGAGGGCCATCTGCATTGAGCGGGCTGCGCCGGCACCGCAAGGGGCGGGTTGGGTGATGTGATGGGCATCCGCCGTCAATCCATAGCCGACGAGTTCGGCGTAAATCCGGGCGCCTCGGCGCAGAGCGAAGTCTCTCTCTTCTAAAACTACGACGCCGGCCCCCTCGCCTAAAACGAAGCCATCCCGTTCGGCATCAAAGGGTCGGCTCGCCTTTTGGGGCTCTTCGTTCCGGGTGGAGAGAGCCTTCATTGCGGAGAAACCGGCTACAGAAGTGGGGCAGACCCCCGCTTCTGAACCACCGGCGATCATTACGTCTGCATTACCCAGTCGGATGTGTTCGTAAGCTTCCCCAATGGAGTGGTTGCCAGTGGCGCAGGCGGTGGCTAGACAGAGGTTGGGTCCTCGGGCATTGAAGGTTATAGAGATCAGTCCCGCAGCAATGTCACAGATCATCATTGGGATGAAGAAGGGGCTAACGCGTTCCGGCCCGCGTTCTAAAAGGGTGCGGTGTTGATCTTCCCAGGTTTGCACCCCCCCAATCCCTGATCCGAGACAAACCCCTACTCTATCTGCGATTGCCTCGGTGATCATTAAACCGGCGTCAGCTACTGCTTGTTTAGCAGCTGCCAAGGCAAATTGGGCGTAACGATCCATCCGGCGTGCTTCGCGCTTGTCGAGATAAACTAGGGGGTCAAAGTTCTTAACTTCTCCGGCGAACCGGACGGGGTATTCTGAGGCGTCAAAGAGAGTAATGGGACCGATGCCCGACTTCCCTTGAACCAGCGATTGCCAAAATTCCTCTACCGTATTTCCTAAGGGGGTAATAACCCCTAAACCCGTAATGACCACCCTTCGTTCGGCCATTTTATCCTTCGGTTTTGCTCTCTATGTAGCGAACCGCGTCACCAACAGTGCGAATTTTTTCGGCATCTTCATCCGGAATTTCAATATCAAATTCCTCTTCCAGCTTCATCACGAGTTCCACAACATCCAGGGAATCGGCTCCCAAGTCTTCAATAAACGAGGCTTGTTCAGAGATTTCACTGGGGTCTACGGAAAGTTGTTCGGCAACCACTTTCTGTACCCGCTCAAAGGTTGTCACTGCTCCTCCTCCTCATTAGGGTGAAAGAGAAAAACCAGTAAAAGCAGTAGGATTCCCCCTTTTCAGGGACATCGAGATTCTCCCTTTGAACTCGGGGGCTTCCGAAGCCTGGTCTAGTTACCTGTCACATTTTACCTGTCTCTTTGAGGGGATGTCAAGCGGGAGAGGAAGAGGGAGGGCTTTAAGTCTCCTGCTCTAGCAATAGTCTGCTCCTTTCGTCCAGCTGGTCCAGGTTTTCTATTTCAAACCGAACACCGTTAATGTCAGTGATCACTACCCTCCCTTTGGGTAGAAGGCGAATATCCCCACGTTCTCGAACGTGGAGGGTTCGAGACCCTCGGTCGGTCTCTACCTCCCAAGTAGTGGCGCCGTGGTGGCTTTGGACTTTTTTAATGGAGAGGATTTTGGGAGAGAAATAGATGAGCTCCAATTCCTCAAGGAGAGTTTTTTTGCTTTCAGAAGGGAGATGTTTTAACCGGGGGAGTATTCCGATCTCCTCTCCCGTTTCGGTGTAGAAGGCGATATACTGGTGGGGACGGGTTAAGGGGAAAGCCTTCACTGGCCTAACTTTTGTGTAGATACCTTCCCCTTCGATTTCCAAGCAGAGCTCATAAAACGGATTCCGGAAGAGACGCAGTTTTTGGGGATCGAGGAATCGAACCTCCTTAGCTGGGGGAAGTTCATCTATTCGGGGCATTTTACCCTCCTACAGCGATCAGTTGGTTAAGTTCATTCTGCATTTGGCAGAGCCTTCGGAACAAGCCATCCTCTTTCGCCATCAGCTCCTCGTGGGTGCCTACCTCTACGACCCGGCCATTGTCGAGCACGATCAATTTGTCGGCGTTGCGGAGGGTAGAAAACCGGTGGGCGATCGCAATAGTTGTTCGGTTTTGAACCAGGCGGTTAATAGCCTCCCGGATTTGGGCTTCGGTCTCGGTGTCTACCGAGGAGGTTGCTTCGTCCAGGATCAGGATGCGAGGATTGCGCAAAATTGCCCGGGCGATAGAGATTCTCTGCCGCTCTCCGCCGGATAACCGGGCTCCGCGTTCTCCCACCAGGGTATCATATCCTTCAGGTAGTTGCATAATGAAATCGTGGGCATTGGCCGCTTTCGCCGCTTGGATGATCTCTTCCATTGAAGCATCGGGTTTTCCATAAGCGATGTTCTCCGCAATGGTGCCGTGGAACAGGAAGGGATCCTGAAGGACGACCCCAATCTGTTCGCGCAGAGATTCGAGAGTAACTTCCCGGATGTCTATCCCATCAATGAGGATACTGCCTTCTTGAACATCGTAGAATCGGCAGAGAAGGTTGACGGTAGTACTTTTTCCAGCTCCGCTGGGGCCTACTAGGCCTACCATTTGGCCGGGTTCCACCACGAAGGAGACGTTTTTCAACACAGGTTGATGGGGATTATAGCCAAAGGTGACGTTCCGGAACTCGATTCTCCCCTGGATTCGGGGCATCGGCTTGCGGTCTTCAGGGTCTTTAACCTCGGGTTGAGTATCCAGGATTTCAAAAACTCTCTGTGCCGCAGTGGCAGCCCGTTGAATATGCTGGGTCATTCGGCTCAGATTGTTGAGGGGGGCATAAAATCGCCAGAGGTAGTTGATGAAGGCGGTGAGGTAACCTAGGGTTAATCCCCCTTCAATGACCCGATAGGTTCCGTAGCCCCAGATAATGATGAATCCTAAGGAGCTAATAAAGCCGAAGGTAGGCCAGAAAGTGGAGAAGACCCGAGCGTTTTGGATGTTCGTCTGCATTAAGTCCTGGTTTCGGAGCTCAAAACGGTGGGTTTCATGGCGTTCCCGGGCGAAAGCCTTAACCACTCGGACTCCCGGAACTACGTCTGCCAATAGAGCAGTTAGGCGAGCGCGTTTCCTCCAGGCCCGATGGAAAAGGCGGTGGATCCGGCGCATAAAACGGGCGGTCATCCAGAAAAGGATGGGAGTTGGGAGAAGAGTAAGAAGAGTGAGCCGAACGTCCATCCAAAGCATTATCCCGATGATGATGATCAGGTTAAGGAGGTCTCGGAGGATATCCTGAAGGCCAGTAGCCAAGAAATCTTGCAGGTTGTTGGTATCCGCTGTGATACGGTCCATAATCCAGCCCGTTTGCTTGGCATCATAGAAGCCTAAGGAGAGGGTTTGGATGTGGCGGTAGAGCTCATTACGGAATTCTAGAATCAAGCGTTCCCCGAACCAGGTAGTGAGATAAGAGCGCAATCCAGAGAGGAGGGAGTTAAGAGCCTGAAGGCCGACGATCCCCAGAATGATGATTTTCAGGAGGTGTAGATCTTTATGGACAATGACCTCGTCAATGAGGAGCCTTTGGAGCTGAGGTTGCACCAGGTCTGTAACCTGGATCAGGAGCATAAGGGTGAAGCTGAATAGAGCAATGGGCCAATGGGGGAGAACTCGCTGGAACAATCGGAAGAGTAAGCGTCGTCTGTCTAGGCAATCGGGGCAGACTCCCAGCCAATGAGGGATCGGTTTTCCGCATTGAGGACAAAGCGGCTTAGGTCGATTCCGGTGCCATCCATTACCGCTGGCCTCTTCGAGGGGAGAAGGGGCACCCTCTTCACCAAAGGTTTTTCGCCCAGCCTCTAAAGCCTTTTCTATCGCCTCCTTACAGCCGAAAGTAAAGCGAAGGATCGGCACCACCTTATCAGGCAATTTCACCTGAAGGAGGGCAGTTCCTTGGAAGGTCTTCATTTCAATGTGGGGAAACCAATGATTGGGAAAAGGTTGAAAGGTGAATCCTCCCTGGGTTTGGAGAAAGCCCCACCGGGTATTTGTGATGATGAGCCAGGCCTCCGCAAATTCCCCTTCTAAGGTTAAGTCTGAAGGAGCTAAAGCGACCAGCTCCTCACCCGGTTTGAGAAACTCTTCTAGCCATTTTTTTACGGGTTGGGGTATTCTATCAGGAAGAGTTTCCTCCCTTTTCTCCTCTGAAAAGGTTGGTTTATTCATCTTTGAAAGGTAAATTTCACCTCCTTTATTCCTTGAGGTGTAAAACCCCCTTATCCTTAAAGCTTTTTCTATATATATAGACGAACCTCCTTTGAAAAGGTTGATAAGGAAGTTAAGGAGGAAAAGGGTTTATATCCGATGGGGGATACAAACCTTTGACAGAGTTTGACCCTTCCTCCGGAGTATGTTAAACTGAAGGAGGAACTTTAGTGGGCCGTCAGCAGGATAGGCGATAGGTACTGCTGATCTATCCTGAAAGGTTTTGGAAGCTGAAGGGAGGTCCGGATGTCCTCCAGGGACACCGGGTATTTTATTTGTTCAGTGGTATTGTCCTGGATATTGCCCAAATCTTTTGGGGTTTCCCTGGATTTCTCATTAGAAAGGTGGTAGATTTCTTTGCCAACGGTAAAAGTAGTGAATAATCAGATTGATGTTGCTCTCAAGGCTCTTAAAAAGAAGGTGCGAGAGGAAGGGATTACCGAGGATTTAAAGAAGCACCAACACTTTGTGTCTCGAGGAGAGGCTCGGCGGATGGCCGAGCGGAAGGCTATCGCTCGAATGCGTCGGAAGCAACGCAGGATGAACGCGCAGGAATAGGTTTTTAGGAAGAGGGCCTGCTCCTAAGGGGCGGGCCCTCTTCAAGCCTGGCTGGCTCCTCCTGGGTAAGAATCCATTCCACCGCCTCTGGTAAACCTTCAAAAACTCCGTCCGGTGAGTTTTCCCAGTAAGGCCAATTCCTCGCTTCGGGGTTCCCCGAAAGTACCAGAAAACTCTTCTTGCATCCGGCACGTCGGCCCGCAATAAGGTCTCTTTCACTATCACCGATCATAAAGGATTTCTCTAGACAGATACTCAGGTCTCTGGCTGCTTGTAAGATCAGACCGGGGGAAGGTTTTCGGCATGAACACCCTTCTTCGGGGAGATGGGGGCAGTAATAGATGCCATCAATCTTGCCTCCTGCTTGGGCTACCTTCTCCTTCAGAGATTGATGAATCGCTTCCAGGATGGAGAAGGGAATAAGGCCACGTCCGATGCCCGATTGATTGGTCACAATAATATTGAGATAGCCCGCTTGGGTGAGGCGGGCTAAGGCTTCGGGGACACCAGGAAGTATGGAGAAGGCTTGGACTTTCGTAATAAATCCCCCTGGGTTGTCGTTGAGGACACCATCTCGATCCAAGAAGACGGCCTTCTGTCCCTCTTTCACACCAGGTCTCCGTTAAGAACAGCGAGGATTTCCTCAGCAGGTACCGGGACCGCTCCGATTTTTCGGACTTTTAAGGACCCCCCAATGTTCCCTAAAACGGAGGCTTCAATAGGGGTGGCCCCTGTGGATAAAGCTAGGGAAGCGACGCTGATCACCGTGTCTCCTGCACCGGTCACGTCGAACACTTCCGAGGGGAGGGTGGGGATATGGAGAACTTCGGGGGGTTCCCCGGTCTTCTTTGGGGAGAGGAAAAGAGTTAGCCCCCGAGGCCCTTGAGTGATGGCTAAGGAGTGACAGTGGAGTTTATTGAGGATCTTTTCCCCCGTTTTTACTAAACTCGCTTCATCAAGGATTTCTACCCCTTCAGCCCTCTGAGCCTCTGTTTGATTCATCGTGATGAAGTGGAAATGGGAGAACCCCTCTAAGTTGGCCGGTTTGGGGTTAGCGGTCAGAAGGCATCCCACTCTGAGGGCTTCCTTACGGATGGAGTCTACCAAGGGAGGGAGAATAACCCCTTTGTTATAATCGGAGAAGAGGACTACTTCTACTTGAGGGAGGAGGGGGAGAACCCGTCGTAGGAGCTCCTGCTGAATTTCTGGAGCGAGCTTGTCCCTCTTCTCCCGGTCTATCCGAACTACTTGTTGGTTGTGGGCCACAACGCGGGTTTTGGTAGTCGTAGGCCGGCCGGGGTCTTGGATGACCGCTTGGGTATCCGCCCCTACTTTTTCCAGAGATTTTAAGAGCCGACTTCCAGGGGGGTCTTCGCCAATCACACCTGCGACAAAAACCTGTGCTCCTAGGCAGACTAAGTTATGAACTACATTTCCTGCGCCTCCTAAACCGTAGGAGTAGTGTTCAACCTCCACCACTGGTACAGGAGCTTCTGGGGAGATCCGGTGGACGGTCCCCCAGAGATATTCGTCGAGCATTAGATCGCCAATTACTAGCAACCGGTGACCTGCAAAATGGTGGACCAGCTCCACTAAGCGATCCTTTTGGATTACGGGGATCGCGCGAAGGAGGTCTAGATAGGAGGCATCGCTCATTGGCTAAACGTCTCCCTCAGGAGCCTCCTCTTCCAGAGTGGCTTCTTCTATCAGCATTACAGGGATCCCATCTCGGATAGGATAAGCCCGGCGACACTGAACACACACCAGTTTCTCCCCTTTCAGCACGACATCCGCTTTGCAAGCTGGGCAGGCGAGGATTTCCAGTAATTTCTCGTCAATCATCTCTGGCACTCCTTTCTTTGAGGTTTTTCCTTCTGTCTCTCAACTTCTAGAAGATCCGCGAATCCTTCTCAGGCGTTCGATCATTCGGGCGACTTGCCGGCGATGGTCGAGTAATAGGCGAACATCTTTGGTAAAATGGGTTAAATCCTGGGAAATCGTTGGCGGGATTACCAGGAGCTTTTCAGCTTGATGGAGGAGAGAGGGGGGAATTTTACCTTTTAAGCGGTTAATCTCTTCTTTTAAGAGGACAAAGTATTCATAATCTTCTATCCCGTCCCTTAAGTTTTCTAAGCGTATAGAGGAGATGGGAGGCTCCAGGATGGGAGGGTGGGGGCTATTGGGGTCTCTGCGGGGTGGGTAGAGAAAGCGCCCATCTCCGTTGCCCCAGAAGCGTTTTGTTCCTGGAGGGGTGCCATAGCCAGCGACATAGCTCATCGGGTCCTCCCAGGGGTTCTGGAGGCTATCGGGGAAGGCGGTTGGGCTAGTCCAATAATTGGTTTGCCAAACTAAGAGACCTTGGATACCATACTGCCAGGACTGCCAAGGCCAGAGGCGCATTTCTACTGCGGGATGTTCGATAAACAAGCTGATATAAGGGGCTTTAGGAACGGTGCAGATATACCACCAAACCTCTTCACCCGCTTTGCGTCTTTCCTCTACTTTCTCTCGGGTCCATTCGGGTGTTAACCCGCACCAGATGTCTACGTGACCGTACAGCTCTTTCTCTGGTTGTTCCGTGAGTAACCGGCGCAGGCCTCCCGCAAAACGTTTGACCCGCTGCATCCCTTCAATCACGAAGGGGTAGTCTCGGGGTTCAGGTTCATCAAACCAGTAGATATAGGCTTTATCCAACCATTTCTTCTCTTTGAGATGGGCCTCGATTTGTCGGAGGTATTCCCCGAAGAGGCGGTCATACTCCGGGGTGCCGGCTTGATAGCCACCGAATTCGCCCGGATGCCGGCTATAGAAAGTACCCCCTCCCATCCCTTGTAGCGGAAACATAAAGGCGTTAAAACCTTTTTTGTCCAGATATCGCTCCCCAGCTCGGTCAAAGTCTTTAAAATCCACTTTCACCCTTTTATTAGGACCTTCTCCCTCAAACTGGACTCGGGGAGGAGCCAGGTGGTAGAAAGCAAAGGGAGCAATTCGATGCTCGGCAAAAGTTTGCATATACATCTCCCAAACTTTGGCTTCTTGCTCGGGAGTCTGCAGATGGTGGTACCGTTTGATCAATCCTGCATCTAACCCAAAACCACTTCTCAGGTGCGTCTTCTTCGGAAGAGCAAAATCGAAAACAGTAACCCGAAGAGGAACTTTAAAGGTGCCTCGATTAGTTTCAAAGCTTAATTCGCCTTGATACTCACCTCCTGGGATGGTGCGAGGAGTGTAAAGCAAAATCCAGAAGGCTTGATTGCGTTCCTTCGGTAGTTCGAGAGGCGTTTTCAGGGGAGGGAGAGGATCGGGGTATTCGCCCGGTTGACCGAGAATATCGCTAGGATTTTCAACTTTGACGGTAGCAACTTCAAAAAGGGATATTTGCGAAGCGGAAATTCGGCCCTTTTTACCAGTGAGATCCTTAACAATCACTCGATTCAAAGCAAGCCCCGGTTGCTTCGGCCTGAGGACTATTTGAACTGCTTCGTACTCTCCCCGGGCCGTCTCTATAACGATGGGAGAAGTAGGCTCTCCTTTTGGAGCAGGGCGGTCCCGACCTACTTTCCATCCGCTTTCACACCACCAGAGGTCTAGATCTGGAATAAGGGAAAGGAGGGGATAACCGAAGGAGGTGTCCTCTATCACTGGAACAGGTTGAGATAAACCTTCTTTGTCGGAGGAAGAGTAAGCCACCATAGTGGTTAACCCGAGGGAGAAAAGAAGAAGGATGATGATAAACCGACCGCCAAGCAATGCTCTTGCTCCTGAAATAGCTTAATCTTTTGTTTAGAGCTAAAAGTAACCCTCTATGGCCAAGAACTCAGCGACAAGGACTGCTCCCTTGGCAGCCCCCATCTTGGTGTTGTGCGAAACGAGGATGTATTTTAACCCCTTTTCCACTGCGGGGTCTTCCCGGAGACGGCCTACGGAGGTGGCCATCCCTCCTTCGGCGTCTCGGTCCAGCCGAGGTTGGGGTCGGAAAGGGTCCTCGTGGACAACAATCATCCGGGAAGGAGCAGAGGGCAAGTTCATTTTGTACAGGTCCACTCCGTATTCCCGCATTACTTTCTTCGCTTCTTCTACTGTTGCCTTTCGTTCCGTCTCCACAAAGACTGCTTCGGTGTGGCCCTCTAGTACTGAGGTCCGGGTACAAGTACAAGACACAGCAAAATCAGCGGGTTGAATAGAGGATCCAATGAACCTCCCTAAAATCTTCTGAGTCTCCTTCTGGACTTTCTCCTCTTCTCCAGGGATATAAGGGATAATATTGTCCACAATGTCTAAGGCGACGACACCGGGGGAGCGACCGGCGCCGGAGATCCCCTGCATAGAGGTCATATAAACCCGGCGGAGGCCGAAGGCGTCCATCAGAGGTTTCAGGGTAATAGCTAATCCTGTAGTAGTACAGTTTGGGATAGGGACAATAAAGCCTTTGGTTCCTCGCTTCTCCCTTTGGACATTGATCAGTGGGGCGTGGTCAAAGTTGACACCTGGGATAAGGAGGGGAACATCCTCTTCATATCGGAAGGCTGAGGCGGTGCTGATAACCGCTGAAGTTTGAGCGAATCGGGGTTCGAGGGTCTTGGCCACCTCCGATTCGACAGCAGAAAATACGACATCTATGCCCTGGGTGTCGAGTTCAGCTGCGTTGACCACCGGCATCTCTAAGATTTCCGGAAGGGGTTCTTCCTGACACCACCATCGGCGTGATCCCGTTTTAGGGTCTCTTAAGGCCTCACCATAAGTCTTTCCCGCAGAGCGTTCAGAAGCGGAAAGAGCAACGATTTCAAACCAGGGATGTTCCTGCAAGCAGGCAATAAATTGTTGGCCTGCTATCCCTGTAGCACCTACTATGGCGGCTCGCTTTCTCACGGATAAGTTTTTCCCTCCTTAGGATTTGGTTTCTCAAGGCCCCTGGTCTCCTCTTTTATCCTACTCCTTCCGGTAAGATGGGGCATTACCGAGGTCGGCTTATAGGACTAAACCGGTTGATGGGGCGGGAGTGTCGGGGCTTTCAGTTTTATTTTAAAGGAATCCTACCACTTTTAGCCAGGTTTCTTTCCATTTTTTCAGATTGAACTCAGCCAACGTCCTCTGGTACTGTTGTTCAGCATACTCTTCTCGGTGGGCAAGAACCTCGGCAATGCCCTGTGCCAGGGCCTTGGGTTCAGGCGATACGTGTAGACAGGGCAAGTCGAGAAGTCCGCCAACTTGGGTAGCAACTACCGGAGTTCGGCAAGCCATACTTTCCAAAGCCGATAGGGAGGTTCCTTCTCCGCAGAGGGAAGGGATGAGAGTGATCTCAGCAGTGCAGTAAATTGGCCTCATCCGATCCCAGCGGATAGCTCCGCAAAAGAGCACTCGGTTTTGGAGGCCCCTTTCCTTCACCAGCTGGTGGAGCTCTTGCTCGTAGCCAGGATCACCCGGTCCCCCAACAATGCGGAGTTGGAGGCTTTGATCAGGGATTTCGGTGAGGGCAAGAATCGCTAGGTGGATGCCCCGGTTCCTATAGAGGTTTCGAGGTAGAAGAAAGGCCTTAGGATCAGGTTCCCGTCCCCTCTCCGGGTAAAAGCGGTCGGTGTCGGCACAATTGGGAAGAAACCATTTTCCGGGAAGATGTTCTTGGAAAGGACGATGGCCAGGAGGGGAGTTCAGTCCCATTTCCCGAAGGAAGAAGGTGTCGTTGGCGACAAAGCGTGGGCATTTGCGAAAAGCGACTTGGGCAATCTTCTTTTTTAACCGGTTGACCGTTTTTTGCGGGGCGCAATCCCAAGTAGCTCCGTGGGAGAGTCCCACTAAACCAGGGTGTCCTAAGAGGGGTAGGCAGTAAAGAGGATAATGGCAGAGAATCCAATCAAAAGAGAGGAGGCGTTTCCGATAGGCCAAGAGATAGAGGCTTAGCAACCAGAAGCGTCGGCCTGGGGGAAGTTTTCTTGGCACAGGGATTTCGACAATACCCGGTTGATGGACCCCCATAGAACATTGAAAGGTGGTGATATTAGCCCCAGCTTCCCGGAAAAGTTGGGAGAGCTCCTCGGCATAGATATCTGCTCCTCCGCGGAGGGGGTGGTGGGTAAAAGTAACTTGAGCAACTCGCATCGTTTAAGCCATCGATATCTCTCGGGATTCAGAGTGTTTAGAGAGTGGGGAAGAGCCTCCCTATTTGAGGAGATCGCTAAAACCGAATCGAGAACCCTTGAAAGTCGCCTTTGGGTTCGAGCCAAGTCACTTCTATGTTGTCAACAGAAGCCAGGGGTGGGCCTTTCCTCAAGGCGTCAATCCAGGCTTGTAAAGCCGGTTTTGGTCCCTCCGCTATTCCCTCCACAGATCCATCCTCCGCATTGCGCACCCAGCCTGTTAGTCCCAATCGTCGTGCCCAATCTCGAGCAAAATAGCGGTAACCAACCCCTTGTACTCTTCCCATTACCCGAACATAAACCCGTTGATTTTCTCCTTTCATGGTTCCTCAGCCTGACGCTCTGGCAAGTTTCTAGGCGATTCCCATTCTAAAGTAGGATCGAGATGAGCACAATGTTGGGTGTGGTACCACCTCTTTTCTTTTACCCGTAGAAGGCCCAGAAAACACTGAATAGTTCCCAAAAGAGGGAAGAGGACCAGATAAACCGCTAAGTAGGGTAGGTTTTCCCAGACCTTAATTCGGGCTAGGCGCAAACCAACTGCGCAGTACACCACCCCGAAGGTGCTAGCCAAAAGGGTGATCATTGGATTGGGGGCGTAAGGGGAGAAAGAAAAGAATTTGTTGAGGAGATTGACACCTACGTATAAGGCGTTGATGATAAACCAAGCAGGAGTGAATAAATATACACTTAAATCGAGGAGGTCTAGCCGCCTTTGAGAGAAGCCGAAGCGAAGGACGGGCCAGAAGTACTTTAAGAAGCACTGCCAGGTTCCGATCATCCAGCGTTGTTGTTGGCGCCAGGCGTTTTTCAGGTCGAAAGGGCGTTCATCATAAACCACTGCTTCTCTCAGCCAAAGAACTTTATAACCTTTTAAAGCCCTTTGAAGAGTGAATTCCAGGTCCTCAGTGAGAGTTTGAGCTTTCCATCCTTCTTTCAGAAGCTCCTTTCCTATAACCATTCCTGTGCCAATTAGATAATTCCCTAGACCCAATCCATGTTTCCCTGCATGCCAAAGAGTGTTAATCGTCTCTTGGTGGATGTGCAACACCCGGGTCAGCCAGTTATCATTAGGGTTCTTGGTTGCGAGATATCCTTGTAAAAGGGGGTACCCTTCTTGGAAGGCATTGTTGGCCCATTGTAAGAAATCGGGGGCGACCCGATTATCCGCGTCGAAGATAACACAGGCGTCGTAATCCCAGGAAATCTGGTTTAAGGCCCATTGGAGAGCCTGCCCTTTGCCTCTAGCCCCGCCACTCCTGCGTTCCAGGACAAGAACCCCCGATTGCCGAGCCACTTCAGCGGTGCCATCGTTACAGTTGTCCGCGACGACGACCGTTTTAACCAGAGAAGCCGGGTACTTTTGCTTAGCAATGTCCCTCAAAAGGGCGCCGATGACGCGCTCTTCATTATGGGCAGGGATCAAAACCAGAAACCGAGTTTTGGGAGGGTGAGGAGAAGGCCGGTAGCCTCTCCGCAGATTACCTAGAGCAATAAGAAAGAGATAAGAGAAAACAAGGATGAAGGCATAGCGGAAGGTTTCCAGGAAGAAACCAAGTATTGCGTTCACAGAAGATCCCCCGTTTAATGTACCGCTTGGATTTGAAGGATGAGGAAAGAAGCAGAAACCAAACATTGAGGACCGGAGGATCAGCTTAGAGAAAGCTAACCCCCTTTGTTCTTATATCCCAATCTTAGCAGGGCCGAAGGGTACGTACCCTCTACAAGGCTAAGTTTCTTAGGGAAATGCGCGGGCAAGCAAAGGGCTAGCGGTTTTCTCCTGGTTGTTGAAGGTTTTTCACCTGCTGTTCCAGAGACTCGACCCTTGACTGGAGGCTTTCTAGGCTCGCTTGTATTGTGTCAAGACGGGCAATCAAGGTGTCGAATTCCTGGCGTGAAACCACGCCAACCGTTTCAAAGGCTTTCCGGGTCATTTCGTTGATCTGGTTTTGGAGGTGTTTCTTCTGCTCCTCGGCCCTCTCCATTAATTCATTCACTAAGTTCTTGCCTTCTTCTCGGGTTAATTCCCCTCGGCTAATGGCTTGGTTTACCCACTGTTGAAGGCGTTCACCGGTGAAAGAGGCTAGGCCTAGGGCGATCAGAAAAGGCTTTTGCAAAGTGTCTTTTAAATCGGTCATAAGAACCCCTCCCTACTAAGGATCCTCGGTTAGGTGTATCCCCTTAGATGGTAATGCTAATCTCGGTGCCAGTAAACTCGGGCGATTTTGGCATCCTCCGACCAGCGATATTGTACTTTACCCCCATAGGCCCGATGAAGCGCATGGCCTAGTCGCTGGACTAGCTTCTCATTGGTAGTATGAACTACCGTGGTGTCTCCATCTTCCTCTATAGTGATAACCCTTTCCAGGGGATTGATTTTGCGTGCCGATTCACTTTCGTTGTGGATCAATCGGAGCAACTCTTCCCGATGAGTGGCCAAGAAGCTCCCTGTCAAAGTGAGGATCCCACCGGGAACTCGGTCTTGGGCCTTCCTGCAAGCAGGGCATACAACCGGGTGTAGGTTTTCCTGGATGGCCTTGTAGTATTCCTTGGGTAAGGCTTCGGGGAGATACCATCGGCCACGGGTGTAAATCGCTCCGCAAACCCGGCAGAGTTGATGACCATATTTCTGTTGGTCATTGAGATATGGGTCCCCCCAGTTAGGGGCCTTTTTCCGTTGGGGCACACGAGGTTCAGACATAGATACCGCTCCTTTTTCTATCTCCTTGGAGTACCGGACTCCCTGGAAACCCTTCTCTTATCTTGGTCTTGCCGACAGCGTCTCTACCGATAGAACAGATAGTATTAGGACTTGGGCGAAGTTTCATTCGGCGGAGGGGCAGGCAACGGAGGAGGTTTTTCATCAGGGATGCGCTTGAGTTGGATCCAGACGGTGGCGTTCAGCTTGGTTTGTATCTGACCTTTTTCATCTCCTGTAGGACCTGTAGGAGAAGGCAAGGCTTGAGCAACAATGGAGTAGTCTACCTCAATCTCTTCCTTGCGTTCCTCTGGCATCCCTGTTTGAAGGGTAAAGAGAGATTCTCCCCGGGAACGTTGCCTGCCGGTGATACGTGCCGGTACGGGTACGGTAATATTAAGGCTGAGGGGAAGATCACTCTCTGAACGCACTGTAGCGATTTCCCCTGTGCCTTTGGTCTCCACTTTTACCAGGGAAATTTTACGGCTGATTTCTACTTTTCCACTTCCTGGAAGAGGGTAGGTTAATAACTCGGACCAGCTATCCTTCTCCCCAACAGGTTTTGGGGGGAAAAGGGTCATAGCGAAGAGATGAATGAAAGGATTAAGACCTGGCAGGGGGATATTATTTCCTAAGGCTTCCATACCTTGGGTGCTATAGAGCTTGCCCCAACGATCTATTACCAAAGTGAGGGGGGGTGGGAGAGTGGCACTGGCTGAGGGGTCCTCCTCCGACCCACTCCGAACTTTCAAGGCCCAAAGACGGGCTTCCAGCTCATATTTGCCCTCGGGTAAGACCTTTTTAACCTCTAAGCGATATTTAAGCTGAATATCTCCTTCAACCGGTTGGGGATCCTTCTCCCCTGGAATTTGGGCTTTCCCTTTGATCCTCAGGTTCGCTTGATAGGTGAAAGCATCTCCCGGTTTAAGGCGGTAGGTGAAAGTATAAGTCTTCCCAGCAGGGGGGTCTGCTAAGATCCAGGTACCAGAGCAACAGAGAAAAATGACCAGAGAGGTTAGAATTTTTGAATAGGGCATTTTGTCTTGACCTCAGGCAGGAGTAGGTAGCGCCAGGAGGATCTCAAGGACCTGGCTTACAGGAGTAATGACTCCTCCGGCCTTGTAAAGGATCAACAGGTTTTGGGATTACCGGGAAGCACCACTTAAATTTTTGCCAATCCTCGGGTTTTCTCCTGCTTTTTGTTGAAAGGCCTTAGTTGAGGGAGGAGGCTCGTTTTGCCGGGGCTTCCTCCAAAGGGGGAGCTGCTAAGGCTCCCTTCTGGCGATATTGTTGAAAGAGGCGGCCCCATTCGGTACAAGTAAATTCCTTGACCCGAGGGCGTCCTATAAGGGGGTACCAGAACCAATCGTGGTAGATAGTGCTGGCAATAGGTGCCCAGACCCATAGGGGGGAGTGAAGAAGAATTTTTTCTAGGGGGCGAAGGAAGCCCTTGCGGATCGCTTGATCTCCAAAGATCACTAAGCTTTTTCGGGTTCGGAAACCCCAGTTGACTTCTGAGATGTCCTCTCCTACGATCTCAATTTCTCGTAAGTCCGCACAACCTAAACCTCGTTCATACGCCATTCGGAGGTAGGGGATAGAGAGGGGGTCGAAGCCCATAAGTTTGGCAGATACTGCGTCAATTGCTACGGAATCGGAGCTAGCGAGAAGGATGTTCTTAATTTGAGGCTCCATCGTTCGGGGACCTGCGCCGTTTCCCGCTACCGTGCCATCCATCACCGCAAAAACTCCCGGATGGAGGGATTTTTGCAGAAGAAGAAGGTCTACCAGGGTTTCGTGGATGTACTTGTGACCATAGTGGCGGTATTCCTTCAGCAAACCTCCGAAGGCGTTTTTAATCGCCCCAGTAGTGATAGAGTGACCGTGGGTTTTGACGGTGGGGAGGTGAAGGACTTGTTTTCCCGGAAACATTTTGGGAACTTCTAATCCTTGGGGAAGGATTTTATCTAAGATGAGGAGGGGTTCCGAGGGTTGAAAAGGGATCCACTCTACTTCGGGGAGGGCGATGAAAGGAACCCCGTAGGCTTTTAATACGCCAAGCCAACCGTTATTCTCAGCCCCTTTCCAAGGGTTGGTCACCACTGTTTTGTTCTCAACAGGGAACAAACGCTCTCGGGAAAAGCCATCTTGGAGGAGTGTATGGAGAGCCCCTTCTAAAGCCCAAGGAGGGGTGGAGCAGGCGGGAAAGAATTTAGTCCAAGAGAGGTTCAGTTTCAAAAGAGTATCTCTTTGCGGAGAGAGTACCTCAAGGTATCCCGCAAGGTGCATTACCCGATAGTAGTCTTCTAAAATAGTTTCTGGTTGGGTATAAAGGACTGCAACTTTTGACATCAGCTTCGGCCTCCTTCGTTCTTACTTATTTTACTTAGGAGATTAGAAGTTGTCAAACTCCTTCTTCCCTCTTCGGCCCTTTTCGTCTCCCCTATGTGGAGGAAAAAAGGGACCACCGAAGTGAAGGGATCTTGAAGAAGAGGGAGAGAAGGCCGGCTTTTGAGAACGGTAGAGAGGATTAAGGTGACTATGCCAAACCCTTCTGCTAAGGCACCAGTTCCCCAAAGTTTGGACCCTTTGGCGGGTCCCTCGAAAGGGAGGCGCAAAGGCATTAGTTGGCGAGCCATTTTGGTAGCGGTAATGTTAATCCCCTTTTCTGCTTATTGGGCAGCCGATGAAGGGGTAGATATTATCTTCTCTTTAATGGTTCCACCCATTGCTTTTGCTATTCTCCTCCTTGTGGTTAACCTTTTTCTCCGCAAGTATGCTCCCAAAGTGGCCTTCACGGAGGTGGAGCTCGTTGTTATTTACGGGATGCTCCAAGTGGCTACAGCGATCTCGGGGGAGTGGGTGGGCAACATTCAACCGTTAATCGCTTCTTATGCGCTATTCGCTGATCCTAACAATAAGTTTGATACTCTCATTCTTCCTAATGTTCCTGGCTGGTTGTTCATCAAAGAGGCTAAGTTAGTGGAGGCCTACCGCCAAGGAGGACACTCCTTCCGGTACTTCCTCTCTCATCTCGATCCCTGGATAGTACCGGTGTTGGCCTGGACAGGGTTAGTAGGGGCCCTCTGCTTGTTAATGTTATCCATTAACTTCTTGATGCGGGAGGAGTGGTGCTACCGGGAGAAGTTGACCTTCCCCTTAATTCAGCTTCCTTTACTGTTGACGCAGGGAGGGGGTTCTTCCCCCTTCTGGAAGATGCCTCAGTTATGGGTCGCTTTCTTTATCACTTTCGGGGTAGATCTCTTAAACGGCTTCGCTTTCTTATATCCCTGGGTGCCACGAATCAACTGGCGATTTTTGGGTGACCTCCAGCAGGCCTTTCCTAATCCTCCTTGGAATGCGATCGGTTGGACCCCCATCGCCATTTTTCCTTACATTTCGGCTGTAGGGATTTTTCTCCCTTCCGACCTTCTCTTTTCAGTAATTTTTTTCTTCTTCTTTCGCAAGGCCCAGCAGGTAGTTGCTGCTTCCTTGGGCTATCCCCAAGGGGTATTTGGTGGGGGATGGTTGGTTCCCAGTCCCCCCTATTTTAGTGAGCAGACTTGGGGGGCTTTTCTCGGTCTTTTCATTATGGCCCTTTGGATCGCTCGGGGTTACTTAAAGGAGCTATGGGAGAAAATTCGGTGGGGTAGAGGGAATTCTTCTGGGGAGGTGGGGGTTCTTCGATGGGCCACCTTAGGGGTTATCTTTTCCACCCTTGTCTTGGCAGGCTATGCTTATGCTATGCGCCTCTCTGTTCCCTTTATGATGTTTTATTTTACTTTGTACTTAATGTTTAGTGTGGCCTTAACGCGGATGCGGGCTGAACTTGGCCCCCCGATCCATGAAATGGCATTTATGGGGCCTAATCAGCTCATCGTGGATTTTGCCGGAACGAAACAGTTATCCACGCATACAGTGGCGAATTTAGCTACTTCCTTTCACTTTTTTAACCGCATCCACCGGACTGATCCAATGCCCAATATGATTGAGGCGATGAAGCTAGGGGATCAGTCCCGGGTGGTGTTAAAACACCTCTTTTGGAGCTTGTTGGTTGCTGTTTTTGTAGGAAGTATCTCCGCTCACCTGGTACGAATATACCAAGGTTACCGGTGGGGGTTTGGGGGAGCAGGTTGGGATACCGCTTCAGTGGTGAATGAGTTGAAGAACAACCCCCGATCGCCTAATCCTGTAGCGATGCTCGCTGTGGCTTTTGGGGCGGGTATGGTCTTCTTTTTGAATGCTCTCCGCTTTCGGTTTCCCTGGCTTCCCCTAAACCCGGTAGGTTACGCCTTGGCGATGAACTTCGGAATAGACTATGTTTGGTTTGGTCTGTTAATCGCTTTTCTTGTCAAGGGATTCTTCCAAAGGTATTTTGGCCTCAAGGGTTATCGCAAGCTGCATGCTTTTGCTCTGGGGATAATGTTGGGGGAGTACGCTGCTGAGATGATTTGGAGTCCTATAACGATTTTTACCCGCATTCCCACCTATAGTATCTCTATAAACGGTCGCTTAGGTTGGCAACAATGAAACCGCCCTATTGGTTGGTTCAAGGGCTACAGCAAGGATGGCGTACGGGCCTGGATCTGCTCAAGGTGATGATCCCTTGTTACCTTTGTATTGCTTTTCTTAAGCAGACCTTTTTGATGAAAGAGCTTTCTGACTTATTGCGCCCTGTGATGGGATGTTTTGGATTGCCGGGGGAATCGGCTACTGCTCTGGTTTTGGGTAACCTGGTGGGAATTTACGCGGGTTTAGGTGCGGTGTCCGCTTTAGGGATGAGTCCTAGAGAGGTGACCATTATGGGTGTAATGCTGGGACTTTCCCATGGGTTACTCACCGAAGGGGCAATCCTTTATAAAATGGGCACTCCCGCTACCCGAATCCTCCTTCTTCGCTTTGTTATTAGCCTTCTTGCTGGATGGCTTTTACACCGGTTGTTCCTTTGATCCTTTTGAGAGTTAGGAGGGTGAGCTTAATCTCTAAGAGTAAAGAAGGTCCCTCTAGGCCTTGGAGGAGCGGTGCTTAGGAATTTTCACTAAGGTGGAAAGGAAGGCTTAAGGAGGAAGAATGATGGGATTTCTCCTCCAACCTTTGTATGGTGCCTTGGTACTGAGCCTCACTATTATGGGCATAGTCATCCCTGTTTTAGTCTTATACGAGCTACTCCATCAAAAGGGAGTCTTTCAGTTTTTGGGAGGCATATTGGCGAAGTGTTTTGCCTTAGAGAGAGGGGTGAGTAGGGGGATTTTTTCTCTGTTGGTAGGAATGTTTTTTGGCCTGTCCTACGGTGCCGGTCCTCTTATCCACCTTCATCAGAAGGGGGACATCCCTCCGAGGATAGCCCATCGGATTGGCCTTTTCCTTGCCCTTTGCCATGCTTTGATTGAGGACCCTCTTTTATTTGCCCGCTTAGGAGGGCACTGGGGTTGGTTAGCCGGATGCCGATTACTCTTTGGGTTGATAGCGGTTCTTCTAGGAGGTCCCTTTCTGGGCAGTAATGGAGAAATGAGAAAAGGGGAGGGGTGCAGGGACGGCAAGGTTATGTTACAATAATTTTGCTCCCTCTTTTATGCCCTAGGAGGGATGTCCCTATCTTCCGCTTTTGGGAGAAGAAGCCTGCGAGACTAGGAAAAAGATCTTTTCTAAAGGAGAGGAGAGAACTTGATTGCTTATTTACCTATATTACTAGTTATCCTTGTAGCCACCCTCCTGGCGATTGGCCAGGTAGCGCTTTCCTGGATCCTCGGGCCCAAGCGACCTATTCCAGAAAAATTAGCCCCTTATGAATGTGGGATTATCCCTACGGAGGACGCTCGGAAGTCTGTTTGGGTTCGCTTTTATCTGATTGCAATGCTTTTTATCCTCTTTGATATAGAAACTATTTTTCTCTATCCTTGGGCAGTTGTCTACCGCAAATTGGCCCTCTTTGGCCTAGTGGAGATGGCCCTATTCATCGGTATTCTGCTTTTGGGCTACGCTTACGCTTGGAAAAAAGGAGCCTTGGATTGGGACTAGGATCTTAAGCTCCCCCCAACTGGGTAATGAGTGGGATGAAGGAGCGAGCTTTTATTAGAGGGTGAATAAGTTGTTCGATAGACCCGTATTAATTTTGATCTGACTTTGTTTGCTTACCGCTCCGAGCTGACCTTTACCGTTGTAAACTTTGATCACCGTGGGAACCCAATACTCCCCAATCTTGACGGGTTTCTCATAGGTGAAGATACTTTTTACCTCGGTACCCTTCCAGTCGTAAGTCACCCGCTTGACTACTATCCGCTTCTCAGGGTCTACCCAAAAGAGACGGAAGGATTGGTTTGTTTGAGTTTTCAAGCGGAGCTTAAAGAGGTAGAGAGGGGTTGACCCTTTCATCTCTTTGCGCACGAATTCCGTGTTATAATCGGTGATCTGGTCCTGAGTGAGGACACCAAAGTCGAGTAATCCCTGGCGTTTGGCTGGGTCTTCTTCAACCTTTTCCTGGCGGATAGGACCTATCTTCCAGGTCTTTTTTAACCCGTTGATAAGGTAAACCACATTTACTGGCCCCACTTTTCCTTCTAATCTCAACTTATCGGGATACCGGTAGTAAACTTGCATCGTCTTGATCCGATAAACATCTACATAGCTCTTGTTGATTTGGGCCAAAGCTTCGGAGTTGACGTAGGTTCGTTGAACTACTGAGGAGAAGTCTCTAATAGGAGCTACAAAGTCTTCAATAGAGGGAGCGTTGGCTCGGATAGCTCCCTTGACGGAAGATAAGAGGAGGAAGATGGCAAACACTAAAGCCCTCAAGAGCCTGAGCCTCCTTCAGAAGAGTGGGATGAGTTTAAGAAGAGTCTCTGCCTTAAACTTTAGACGACAGATTCTTTCTCTGGGTTCCTGCGATGAAACAGGGTTGTTCACCCGTTAGGAGAGATGATGCCTGATAGTCACAGAGAACAAGAGAGGGAACATCTCTCCCAGGCTTTCCCATCGGACTCTGGGACGAGGTTGGGAAAGGCCTTTTGGCCTCTTGCCAGAAAAGAGCCAAAAGGAGGATGGGTCATTCGTGACCTTGGGCTTGGAGGAATTTTTCTGCATCTATAGCAGCCATACATCCTGTGCCCGCAGCGGTGACCGCTTGCCGATAAACCGGGTCCATCACATCTCCACAGGCGAAGACTCCGGGTACGCTTGTCTTGACGCCGTTGGTCACGATATATCCCATATGGTCGAGTTCTAGTTGGCCCACGAAGAGGTCCGTATTGGGTTTGTGGCCGATGGCGATGAAGACCCCATCTATCGGTTTTTCCCATTTTTCTTCGGTTTTAACATTTTTCAGGAGTAGCCCTGTTACTTTACCTAGGTTGACATCATAAATATCCTCAACCACGGTGTTCCAGATGAACTCGATTTTGGGGTTGCGGAAAGCTCGATCCTGCATAATTTTAGAGGCTCGAAGCTGATCTCGGCGATGGATGACCCAGACCTTTGTGGCGAATTTAGTGAGGAAGAGGGCTTCCTCCATAGCAGTGTCGCCGCCGCCAACCACTGCTACTTCTTTGTCTCGGAAGAAGAAGCCGTCGCAGGTTGCGCAGGCGGAGACACCGTGTCCCATCAATTTCTGCTCTGAGGGCAGACCAAGCCACTTGGCGGAGGCACCTGTAGCGATAATGAGGGTATGGGTTTGAATCTCCGCCTTTTCAACTTCTATAAGGAAAGGTCTGCGGGAGAGGTCTACCCGGGTAGCGTCTCCATAAAGGAATTCGGTACCGAAACGGGCTGCTTGGAGCCGCATCTGCTCCATGAGTTCGGGTCCCAAAATACCATCTTTAAAGCCGGGGAAATTTTCTACTTCGGTGGTTAGCATTAATTGCCCCCCTGCCTGAGTGCCTTGCACCACCAGGGGGGAGAGGTTAGCGCGGGCTGCATAAATCGCGGCGGTTAAGCCGGCAGGGCCTGAACCGAGAATAGTAACCTTGCGAATCACTGCTGCCTCATCAAGTGAGATGGGGGGTAATCTTGCCCATAATAGCCGCTTTGGGCTGGGCTCCTACAATCTGCTCTACCGGCTTACCGCCCTTAAACAGCATTAAAGTAGGAATACTTAGAATATTATAATTGATTGCTGTACGCGGGGAATCATCCGTATTGAGCTTAACCACTTTTAGCTTCCCTGAAAACTCCTGAGCGATCTCCTCAACGATGGGAGCGACCATACGGCAAGGGCCGCACCAGGGAGCCCAGAAGTCCACTAAAACGGGAAGGTCCGCTTGAAGGACTTCGGTGGCGAAGTTTTCATCATTGACTTCCATTACTTGGCTCACTATCTTAACCTCCTTTAGTCACGATAGTTCCTCTTCAGTATAACTGTTGCCTCTCCTCACGGTCAAGTTTTGGGGGATGCTGTGCCCAGTATCGTCGGGCGATGATCTCCGCGGCATAGCTATCCAAAGGCTCAGGGGGGGTTAAAAGGCCTCGAGGTATCAGGCGCCGCCATCCCCGGGGAGGGTGATACCGGAAATAGAGGTCTCGGGCTTCAAGGGAAGTCTCCTTCTCCTCGATAAGAACAATCTCTTTATCCTGATAATGCTGATGTAAAAGCCGAAGTACTGTTTCAGAGCCTGTAGCATTTCCAACAGCAAATCCCCGGCAGGGGTAAAGGTCAAGGAGGCGGCGAAGGGTAGCTAATACCTCCTTAATCGGTACTACACATCTTTCAATGCACTCTCCTTGAGAGGAAACTACTGCTAGGCCCCATTTGTGATGGCCGGGGTCTATGGCTAGCACCCATTCTCTCGGTTGTTCTTCTCTTACCATAGGAGAAGCGCTTGGATCCTCAAGCTTCTAACCTGGCCTTTCCCTCACAAACAGAAACTTGATCATCGTAGGTTTTAGCACCATTCCTCCCTGCCCCAGGGGCAAGTCCCGGTAGAAGTAGGTCGAGCCGGGTGTGGCTTGGTTCCTACTCTAATCGAGGTAAGCACTGGTACCGGTAGAAGTAGGTCCCCGACCCACCCCTACCGGGACCTGTGGTTGCACACCTTTGAGGGTGCGGCTACCAGACCTTTCAGTAGATCAACCTGGAGGCCAATGCATTACTCGACCTCCCAGGAGATGGAAGTGGAGATGGTCTACACTTTGTCCCGCCTGCCGGCCTGTATTCACTACTATCCGAAAACCGTCTGGATATAGTCCCTTCTCCTGAGCAATTTTGGAGGCGACTGCAAGGCAGTGACCAATTAGAGTTTCCTCGGCTGAGGCCTCTACCGTATCTTTCCAATGGTGACGGGGAATCACTAGGATATGAACTGGCGCTTGAGGGTTGATGTCCTCGAAAGCGACAGTTTGCTCATCTTCATAAACGATCTTAGAAGAAACCTCTTTCTTGGCAATCTTGCAGAAGATGCACTCAGCCATTTCTCACTCCTCCCTATTTAACTCTGCCTTTCTTTTCAGAAGGAGGTTAGGATTAACCATTTTTATTTCCCCTCAAAGTCGTATAAGGGAGAGGGAGTCCCCTGTGGGGCAAACTAAAAGAAGAGGGTAAATGGTTCTAGTTACAGCAGAGATTTAACGGCGTTGATGATGTCTGCTTTAGAGGGAACGACAGCATCCTCTAGAGGCTCACTCATTGGGATAGGGCAATCCTTTCCTGACAGGGCAATGGGTGGGGCATCCAAGCAATCGAAGCCTGTCCATCCATCGGGGAACTCGTATTTCATCACTTGGCGAATAATCTCTCCAGCCATTCCGCACTTGGGATAGGCTTCAGAGAGTGTGATCAATCGTCCGGTTTTGCGCACCGAGAGGGCAATCGTTTCTACGTCTAAAGGTTTTAAAGTACGGGGGTCAATCACCTCTACAGAGATCCCTTCCTCCTCAAGGTCCCAAGCAGCTTCTAGGGCGAAGTGAACCATCCGAGAGTAAGCCACAAGGGTGACATCTTTTCCGGGTTTCTTGATATCTGCCACACCGATAGGGATGAGATACTCCTCCCTAGGAACGGGGCCCATTGTGCTGTAGAGGAGCTTATGTTCAATGAACATTACAGGGTTATCATCCCGAATAGCGCTTTTGAGCAGGCCTTTAGCGTCGTAAGGGGTTGAGGGGGCAATAATTGTTAGACCAGGGATGTGAACAAACCAGGATTCCAGGCTTTCGGAATGAGTGGCTGCTAGACAGCGGCCTACACCCCCTTCCGTCCGGATGACTGCTGGGACCTTTGTTTTGCCACCGAACATATAGCGGTTATAGGCCATGTTGTGGATGATCTGGTCGGAAGCGATGGTAGCAAAGTCAATGTACATTATTTCGGCCACAGGCCGCATTCCCCGCATAGCGGCTCCCACGGCAGCCCCTGCCACAGCGGCTTCGGAGATAGGGGTATCAATAACACGTTGGGGGCCAAAACGTTGGATGAGTCCTCGGGTGGCAGCGTAGGCCCCTCCATAAATCCCGATATCTTCTCCAAGTAGGAAGACGGAGGGATCTCGCTCCATCTCCTCAGCTTGGGCATCCACTAAAGCTTGGTTATAGGCGATAATGGGTATCCCATACTTAGCTTCTAGTTCAGCAACCAGCTCTCGGCGCAGAGGCCCTAAAACCACTTTGGGGGAGGGACCCGTTGCCTCCCGAACTCTGGCTCGGATCTCATTCTCAATGGCGCGAATGTGGGTTCTAAGGCTCTCATCGTGGGTTTTTAGTTTCGCTTGAACCTCAGGGTCCCGGGGGATGTAGAGGCCCTCATAGAGGTCCTTAGGGTCAGGGAGAGGGCTTTCAAAGGCGAATCGGGTGGCTTCTTCAATCACTGCTTTGGCCTTCTCCTGAACTCGCTCAATCTCCTCCCGGGTGAAGAGGCCCTCTCGCAATAACCGGAGCTCGAAAGTTTCGATCGGATCTCGCTCCCGCCAAAAAGCTTCTTCTTCTTTGGTTCGGTAGGCTCGGGCATCACTGAAGGAGTGACCATAGTAGCGGTAGCATTTACACTCGATAAGAGAGGGGCCATCGCCTCTCCGAGCTCGCTCCACCGCTTCTGCAACGGTTTGCTTCACCTCAAGGACGTCCATCCCGTCAATGGTTTTTCCAGGGATTCCGTAAGCCGAGGCCCGGTCCGCTACATTGGGTACATTCGAGGCCCGGCCGGCTAACTGCACGCTTTTTTCATACCAGGGAACGGACATACCATAGAGGTTATTCTCGCAAATGTAAACGACAGGAAGGCCTCCCAAGATGGTAGCTCCGAAATTCACCGCTTCGTGGAAAGCGCCGGTATTGGCCGCGCCATCTCCAAAAAAGCAGAGGACAACCGCATCGGTGCCCTTAAGTTTTTCAGCTAAAGCTGCACCGGTTGCTACCGGTATGTTCCCCGCGACGATCCCTGTGGCTCCAAGGTTTCCTCGCTCCACATCGGCAATATGCATTGAGCCTCCCCGACCGTGGCAATAACCCGTCTGTTTTCCCATGAGTTCGGCCATCATTTGATTCCAGTGAGCTTGACGCTCCTCTTCAGTCAGACATTGTTTGTTGCCCATCGCACCACAGTGGCCATGCCCCCGGTGGGTGCTGGCGATGAGATCGGTGGGCCGGAGCGCAGCAATCGCTCCAACAGGAATAGCCTCCTGCCCCACGGAGAGGTGAGAAGCTCCCTTGAGCCGACCTCCTCGCATTAACTCATAGATCTTCTCCTCAAAACAGCGGATTTCCCACATACTCCTCAAGAGATCTAGCAACTCTGAGCGGTGGGTGACTCCTTTTTCAATAAGTTCAGTGATCTTAGGTTTAGAGGCCAAGTAGGCTTCTAAAGAAGGAGATAAGGCTTTAACGTCTACTTCCGCCATTGATCCAATCCTCCAGAGACTTAGTTCGAGCGTTCTAGAAAGTAACCATTCCTTTCTAATCTCTCTTTTCCTCAAATCAAGGTGATTTCCCTATCTTTGAAGAGGGGATAGAGTGAAAAACCTCCAACATAGCTCATTTTAGCACAGGTTGAGAAAATCTTGTTAGCCTCCCGATCCTTGCCTGTAAGAGGGACCTTTTTTGAGTAAGGTGATTGAAAGCAACCCCCCTTCGCGGAGATCAGGAGTAAGGAAACCCCTTTATCCCCTTGGAGTTGTCCTGCTAGAAGGAAAACCTTTGTTTCCGCAGAAAAGGAAAAAGGAACGTTTATCTACAGAGAGGAGGTCTGGTGATGCGTTATCGTACTTTCATTGTCTTTCTCAGTTGCTTAGTTGCCTTGGTACCCGCGTCTCTGTTGGCCCAAGGGCCGACCGAACCTAAACTGCTAGCGGGATGGAATGATGACAAGCTGGATGGTTGGGAGGGGAATCCCGCTCCCACTCTAACAACGGACCCTCAATACGTAAAAGAGGGGAAAGGAGCCCTGGTTTTTGACGCGACCGATGTTGGCGGTTGGAAAACCAATCTTTTGACGGTTAGCTTAGATCCTCCCCTGGATCTCTCGGAGTACGGGTTCATCCAGGTGGATGTCTTTCTCCCAGATGCCTCCATTGGGACTAATCCGGATAATCCGTCCCAAAAGAGCGGATGGAATCAGGTACACCTAACAGTGGCGGGCCAGAACTTAGGAACCCGGGATTTGAGTGTGGGTTGGAATCGAGTTTCTTGGTCCCTTCAACCGGATAAGGTGAAGGAAGTAAGTCAGCTGAGCTTTGGCACCAATAATCAATTCCCCTTTGCCGGACCTATCTATTTTGACAATCTCATTGCCCGGCCCGGTAAGGCTCAGGGCTTGGCTCCTAACGATAAGCTGATTATTGGTTGGAATACCGATGCGGAGGTCGCGAAGTTCTCTGAGGAGGTCCCTCGGAAGCGGGTGACCACCAAGGATTTCGTTACCGAAGGAGAGGGAGCTTTGGAGTTAGATCTCTCGGCCTTCGGGGCTGGGGGTTGGCATGACAACTTTGTCAAGGCGGTAGACCTCCCTCCGGTGGATTTGTCCCAGGCTGAAAGTATTAAGCTGGATATTTTCGTGCCTGCAGAGAGTCATCCTTCTGATTGGTGGCAACTTGGCATTGTTTTAAAAGGTAGCGGGAATGCAGTAGGTTTTCCCACTTACCAGCTCGGTACCGGTTGGCATACCTTTGAGTGGTTTTTGACCGACAACCAGAAGAAGCTCCTTACTGACGTCAGTCAGGTTTGGTTCCGGACCAACTCGGGCCAAGCCTGGCAAGGGCCGATTTATGTGGATGCCCTCAGGGCTTCTCTTCCCGCTGGCCCACCAAAGGTTCTTCTTGGAGATACCAATCAAGACGGGAAGCTGACCATCGCGGATGTTATCCTCGCCCTCCGGGCCGCAGTGGGCGCCCTTACTACTACTCCGGAGATGCTGTCTGCGGTAGATTTCAACAAGAATGGGAAGGTGGACATCAGTGAGGTGATCCGCTTGCTTCAAGCGGTGGTCTCGGGAAAGCCATTGTAGATTAAGGCGCTTAATACTTAGGATTGAGTGAAGGAAGCCCTGACCTCCAGCAAGGGTGGCCCCCAGGGTTGCCCTTGCTGGAGGAGATTTCCAAAGCGGTTTTATCTCAGAAATTTATAGAGGACGTCCAGTAGCTCCTCGTAAGCTCTCTCCTCTTCTTGGGGATCACCCGATCGAAGGGCGTTGGTCATACAGTTTTCTAGGTACCGACGGATCATCTCCCGATTGAAGCCCCGTAGGGCTTCGTGCACCGAGGCCACTTGTGTCAGAATATCTATACAGGGGCGATTCTCTTCCACCATTCGCTGAAGGCCCCGAATTTGCCCCTCGATTCTCTTAAGTCTTTGCAATAAACGCTCGGTTTGCTCGGGGTTCGGATGAAGGAGGAAAGAATTAGTACTCTTCATTCCAAGCCTCTTCTTCAGAAGTACGGAGGGCTAAACGGATTGAGTCCTCTACAAACTGGGTAATAATTTCTTCTATTTCCAGGGCACGGATTTGCTCTTGTGTCTCTTTAATCCTCTGTTCCAAATTCTCCCTCTCCTCAACCGAGGCCTCGGGTGGTAAGGAAGATAACTCCTTTTGGAGATAGTAAAGCCGTTTCTTCAACGCTTCCTTCCATTCTCGCCATTGGTGGGCACGAGGCTGACCCTGGAGGAATTCCTCAATAACTCTCTCTTCTTCCTGAGGATGGATCCCCATATTTCTTATCTTTATTTAACTTCTCTCTTAGGAGAGATAGGTCCTTCAAAATAGCTTTCACCTGTAGAGGGTCTCTCCTCTTGGAAAACTATCGCCTGCCGGAAAATAGCCAGAAGAAGAGGGTGAGTAAAAGGCTAAGCAGGATGCTAAGGACTATGGAAGTTGCGATGGGGGCGAAGAAAACGAAGCCATCCCTGCGTATAAAGATGTCTCCAGGTAAAAAACCTCCTTCACGCCACCGGGGCAGGATTCTTTCTAAGAAGAGGAACAAAGCTCCGAAGAGGATGAGCAGTCCCCCAAGGAGGATCAGCGTTTTACCGATTCCCCCTACCATATTGCCTGGCTCGGGAAAGTTCATTCGTGCGTTGCCCCCCTTTTTTAATCTGCTCCAATGTTTCTATAGCCATTTTAAGGGGTTCTGAAACTCTAGAAAACCCTTCTCTTCTCTCTAAAGCTTGAATCCAGCTGAAGAAAGCCTGGGACCATAAGCTGAGAGCCATTGTCCGCAGTCCGAAGTCCTCCTCTTCTAGTTGGGACATATTCCGGGCTTCGAGGATCAGGGGATCCGCAATAAGTAAGCTCTCTTCAACAAAGTGGTGGATCTCTTGCCGCTCTTGCTCCTCTTTAACCTCCTTGGCAAGTAATTTGAGGGAGTTGAAGAGCAATTCCAGGAGAAGGCGGTCGAGCTCGGCCCAGAAGGACTTCATTTGGTGGGGCTTGAGGGTGTGCACCTGCTGAGCCATCTGCTTAAGCCTTTGAAGGTACCACTGAACCGCTTCCAGGGGGCGGTTGAGTTGGCTTAACCCTTGGGCAATTAAGGTATAGAGATCGGGTTGATTGGGTTGAGCAATAAGACTCCGTTGAGCCAATGAAATCGCTTCTGACCAGGCGCCTTTACGCGCAAGGACTTTGGCCAAACCCGTCATCGCTTCAGGAATTTTCCCTCCAGAACGATAGGCTTCCTCGGCTTGCCCCCAGTTTCCTTGAATGGAATAAAGGTTGCCTAAGAATACCCAAGCTTCTTGGGGGTTTTCCATTTTTTGAATGGCTAATCGGGTGAGGCGAATTGCCTCTGGCAAATTGGCTCTGTCCGCTTCGATCTGGGCAAGATTTAATAGACCTTGAGCATTGTTAGGGTCAAGGGAGAGGCCCTGTTGATAGGCTTTGCGGGCTTCCTTGAGAAGGCCGCAGAGGTAGAAAGCTTTGCCTAGGCTGAAATAGTACTCGGGTTTATAAGAGAGGGTGGTTCCTAAGGGTTCAAGGTAGGCCAAGGCTTCTTGGCCTTTTCCTTTCTCGATCCAGGATAGGGCTTTTGACCATCGCTCCTCTGCCAAGGACGGAGGGAGTTGGAGTACTTGAACCACTTGATGAACATCCTCACCGGTGCTAAGGGGAAAGATCTCCTCCCTAGCGGTTATCACTGCGGTGAATTGCCCCTTCAGTTCTAGAAGAATCGCTGGTGTCCCTAAAGTAAGACCTAAAGCTCTCGCTTCCTCGGGTGTCTGAGGCTTCAGTTGATCCTCTCTCAGCCTCCCCTCCCTTAAAAACCGTTGAACAAGGGGGGAGCCTCTTTTCAGGAGGGCTAATTCAACAGAGGGCAGGAGCTGAAGAAAAGCTTTTGCGACTTCCGCGGGAGGGTTTTTCTCCCAACAGACAATGAAAGGAGAGGATTCAGCAGTTCCTGGGGGAGGTGCAATAAAGGAAGTGGTGAGGAGGCTCAGGAGTATCCTCCAGAGGGGAGGGAGAACAGAGAGATTTTGAGGTTCTCGGGTCACGGGTCCTACCTTTCTGCTAAGCGCCTGCTTTCAGCCAAGCGTAGGCCTGCATCACAGGCGATGAGGGCCCGGCGGGCCGATTCGACGTTTTGGCCTCTTAGGATTTGCTTACGAAAGGCTCGGATCGCTTGGCGGTAATAATCAGCAGATTCATTATAGCGACCCGCTTGAAAGGCTTCAAAGGCCCGTCTTTGAAGCTCCCAACCGTTGAGCTCAGCTTCCTGGGTGGTGGGAGGAGCTTCAGTAGACTGCTTCTCCTGATCGGTAGGGGACTTTGCTGAGGGGGCGGGAGGGTTGGTGTCTGGTTTCTCCGGGGGGGAGGGGAGAGGTTCTGCTCCGGGTAGTGCTTTCCCTGGGGAGGAAATGACCGGAGGAGTTTGGTTGGTAGCTGAGGGAGGGAAGAGAGGTTTTGTTCCTTCCCTGGGTTGGGGCTTGGCTGATCGAGAGCCTCCCATAGAGCCTACAGTGGGAAGGGTTTCCAGAGGTTGAGCACCGGGCAGAGGTTTAGCAATTAGTTCAGGAAGTTTGGGCCGGGCAGGGGGAAGCCGATGTTCTAGGGTATCCTCCCCGGTTTCCTCCCCCGTTCCTTGGGACGCTGGGGAGGGGAACCCGAAGAAGTTACCAGGATAAGGGGAGGGTACCCCAGGGAGGTAAGGTGGGTAGGGAGGGGTATAGGTAGGAGGTGTTCCCGGAGCGAACATCGGCGCTTTCTGCTCAGGTTGGGGCGCTCGCTTGAGAGTTCGCGGGGAGGACTTAAGCCCTTTAAAGGCCAGGAGGGAACCCACAAACACGCAGAGGAGGAAAACCCCGCTGGCCCAGAGCAGAGGCTTTTGCCTCCAGATTTGCAAGGGTTGTTCTGGGGAAAGAGAAGCCATTTGCTGAGCAATCCATCGCTCTAGAAGGGGTTTATACTGTAAAGCCCGAGGTTCGGTCTTTAACGCTTCCCGTAGGTGGTGTTCCGCCTCTACGGTGCGGCCTTGCTGGTTATAGAGGACGCCCAGCAGTAGGTGAGCTTGCCAGAGGTTACCCTCTAAGGCGAGTGCACTCTCCAAAGCCAGAATCGCATCCTCGGGACTCTGCTGGTTAAGGCTCGAGTAAGCAACAGCTACCAATCTCCCTGCTTCTGTTTTATTGCGATACAGCAAGGCTTCCCAGGCGGTTAAGCTGATAGGTGTGCTCTCCACAGGAGTTCCGCAGCGAGCACAGAAGAGGCTATTGTCGCTTAGGGATGCCAAGCATTGTGGGCATATCTGACTCATTGCCAGGCTCACCTCTCATTCCCCAGATTTTTTGAAGAAGGCCTTTCAAAGAAGAGTCTCGGAAAGAGAAGAGATTGAGTCAAGCTCCGGGTAAAGTTGGCTGGTGGTGTAAAGAATGAGGCCCGTATTGGTTAACCCACTCCTTTTCTTCATTCCTGGAACAGCTGGGGGGTGTGAGATGTTTCGGGGTAGGGTCTCCCCAGATGATCATAGGCTCTTCGGGTAGCAATCCGCCCTCGGGGGGTTCTTTGGATGAAGCCGATTTGGATCAAGTAAGGTTCGTAAACCTCTTCAATAGTCTCTTTCTCCTCGGAGGTAGCGGCTGCTAGGGTATCCAGGCCTACTGGGCCGCCGCCAAATTTATCAATCAAGGTCAGCAGTAGCCGTCGGTCATAATTATCCAAGCCTAAGGAGTCTACTTCTAGCAGGTTAAGGGCTTCGTGGGCTACGGGTAGAGTAACCCTTCCCTCCGCTCGAACTTGAGCATAATCTCTCACTCGTTTGAGCAGGCGGTTGGCGATTCGTGGGGTGCCTCGGCTACGACGAGCGATTTCCTCAGCCGCTGCAGGGTCTAGTGGTACTTTGAGGAGGCTTGCCGAACGATGGAGGATGGTCACCAGCTCTTCCACTTGGTAAAACTCGAAGCTGTGGACAATCCCAAATCGGTCTCGGAGGGGAGAGGAAAGGAGGCCGGCGCGGGTTGTGGCTCCCACCAGGGTAAAAGGGGGGATAGGAATGGGTAAAGTCCGGGCACTAGGTCCTTTTCCGATGATTACGTCGACTCGGAAATCCTCCATAGCGGGGTAGAGCACTTCTTCGACCAGACGGTTGAGCCGGTGGATTTCGTCAATGAAAAGCACGCTCCCCGGTTCCAGGTTTGTCAGAATCGCTGCTAAGTCCCCTGCTCTTTCGATCGCCGGCCCTGAGGTCAGCCGAATCTGGGCCCCCATTTCATTGGCGATAATATGAGCCAAGGTAGTTTTCCCCAGACCCGGTGGCCCAAAGAGGAGGACGTGGTCTAAGACCTCTTTTCGCTGGCGGGCTGCTTCAATAGCGATCTGCAGGTTCTCTCGGATCTTGGCCTGGCCCACAAAATCCTTCAGGTACCGGGGTCGGAGGGAGCGGTCCCAATCCCTCTCTTGAGGAAGGATATGGGGGGTCAGGATTCTCTCCTCAGGCTCCTCTTTCATAAGCGGGTCACACTTTCGTCAGCTCTTTCAGAGCCGTTTGTATGACGATGGTGAGGTCGGAAAGGTTCCCTTCTTGGCGGAGCACCTGTTCGACAGCAGAGCGGGCTTCAGCCCGGGTAAAGCCAAGGCTGATTAAAGCTTCCACTGCACTGTTCAGGATGTCCGAGGGAGGGGTGGGTTTTCCTTCGGTGATCGGGGGGGCCAAATCCTTTAACCGATCTCTCAGCTCCAAAACGATTCGTTGAGCGGTTTTGGAACCGATCCCGGGGGCTTTTTGCAGACGAAGGGCTTCGCCCGTGGCTACCGCTTCGAGTAGCTCCCGGGGAGGAATGGTCGAGATAAGGGTAAGGGCAGCTCGAGGGCCTACTCCGTTAACGGTTAAAAGCCGTTCAAAGAGAACTTGCTGTTCTGCTTCTAGAAATCCGTAAAGAGTGATAGCATCCTCTCGGACGTGGGTGACCGTGTATAGCTTGATTTTTTCTCCTACAGGCGGAAGGTAGGCACGAGCAGAGAGGGGAATATAGACTTTATAGCCGACGCCTCCTACGTCGGCCACGATATAATCCGGGCCGATGTATTCGAGGGTTCCCCGCAGGTGAGCGATCATCGTTTCTCTGAGAAAGAGCCTTGCCCTGGAGAGAGTTCAGGCAAGAGGAGGGCAACTGATGCTAGGCAATCTCTTGGTTTTGGCCCCAATGGCAATGTAGAGCAGTAAGGAGCCTATGCCCATTTTTTACCCAACTCCTCAAGCCCCGCTTGCTGAAGGTCCTCAGGGCTTATGGCAACATGGAATTGGCAATCCGCATTGAAGTTCAGGAACCATGGCTCGGCGAGCGCCGGTATCTCCGATGGCTGATTGATGTTCACAACGAGGATGGCCCCTCTATGTCCATCCTGTTCCGTAAAATACACGGCTTCCGGCTTGATTTCTTCCAAAATCCGATTGATAGTAGCTCCCGCTGTACCGTTTCGGACCGCGGTATTGAAAGGTTCGTGGGGAAGTATAACTTTGAGTAACATGCGCATAATGATTAATCTCCTTTTTGGGGAAGAGTTCAGCCAGCGTAGGTTTACCGAGGCTGAGCTTGACAACTAGGCACTTTACCTAAATTGCTTAGCCTTTGAGGGATATCCTCCATTCAATAGATCACTTTGTTTAGGGGATATTCGACGATCCCCGTTGCTCCTGCCCGCTTCAGGGCGGGCACCAGGTCTCGCACCATTTTCTCCTCCAAGACCACTTCTACAGCGACCCAGCCTTCTTCAGCAAGATGGGAGATGGTTGGTTTTTTCAAAGCAGGGAGGACTTGAACTACTTGGTCCAGTACTTCTTTGGGCACATTCATTTTCAGTCCCACCATCCCTTCTGCGTTAAGGGCTCCCTCCAGAAGGAGGGCAATGTTTTCCACTTTGGCTTTCTTCCAGGGATCCTCCCAAGTTCGGTGATTACAAATAAGGCGAGTGCTCGACTCCAAAAGGACCTCCACAATTCGGAGGTTGTGTGCTCGCAAACTGTTCCCGGTCTCGGTATTCACCACAATAGCATCGGCTAATTCAGGGACCTTTACTTCGCAGGCCCCCCAGGAGAACTCCACTTCCGCCTCCACTTTATGTTGGGCCAGCCATCGGCGAGTGAGGTTAACATATTCAGTAGCGATTCGTTTCCCTTGGAGATCCTCGACTTTCTGAATAGGACTGTCGTTCAGGGTTGCTAGAACAATCTTAATAGTATGGAATTCTCGTTTGCCATAGACTAAGTTGGCCACTTCTACGACATCAGAGCCATTGTCCACAATCCAGTCGTATCCCGTGAGGCCTGCATCAAGGATTCCTTGTTCGACGTAACGGGGAATCTCCTGAGGGCGGAGAAGCAGAATCTCCAATTCCGGGTCATCTACAGTGGGGATATAGGATCGGTTATCCGCTCGCAGGCGGAAACCCGCCTTTTTAAAAAGTTCAAAGGTCGTTTCTTGCAAGCTTCCTTTGGGAAGACCTAAACGCAATTTTTGCCGGGGAGTTTCAGACAACACGGGATGAGCTCCTGAAAAGAATTTGAGAAGATCAGCAATAAACTCTTAAAAGAATCTCCCAGGGAGATATAGGCTAGATTTATTATATCGGAACCCTTAGGCGGGGGTCAAACGAGGCTAAGAGGAACTTTCTCCCTCTTTCGGTAGATAGATATACCTAAGTTGGGGAGGGCTTCCTCCTTTGATCGGAGAAATTATTCTTGAGAAAGTCAATTCATTTTGTTATAATAAAAGGGAGAGTGGGAAGAGATACTTCTTCCGACAGTGTAAAACTTGAGGTGGGATTGAATGACACGACAGGAGCTAATCGCGGCCGCACGGCAGGTGGTTCCTGAGGTAACCCCTGAAGAGGTGCGGGAAAAGCTAAATACTGGGGAAATTCTCCTGATTGACGTCCGGGATGACGACGAGTGGCAGCAGGGGCATCTCCCTGGCGCAAAGCACATCACTCGGGGGATGTTAGAGTTTCGTATTGATGATGTGGTTCCTCATCCTCACACCCCTATAGTGCTTTATTGTGCCAGTGGGATGCGTTCTCTGCTAGCTGGGCATACTTTAAAGCTCTTGGGTTATCAGAATGTGGCTTCTATGGCTGGGGGGATTCGGGCTTGGCGAGAAAAAGGGTTACCGATTGTTCAAGATCCCCGATTGACCCCCGAACAGATGGAGCGGTATAGCCGGCACATCAAGCTCCCTGAGGTAGGTCTTGAAGGTCAGCTGAAGTTGCTGAAGGCCAAAGTATTACTAGTGGGTGCTGGGGGGTTAGGATCACCCGCCGCTTATTATCTGGCTGCCGCCGGTGTGGGGACTTTGGGAGTCGTGGATAGTGACGTGGTAGATATGAGCAATCTCCAGCGTCAAATCCTCCACGATATGGAGCATATTGGGGTTCCCAAAACGGAGAGTGCCCGAAACAAAATTGAGAGGCTGAATCCCGACGTTCAAGTTCGAACTTATCAAACCCGCTTGAATGCGGATAATGTTTGGGAGATTATTCAAGATTATGACATCATCTTAGACGGGGCGGATAATTTTGATACCCGTTACCTTCTCAATGATGCGGCTTACTTTGCGGGGAAACCCATCATTCACGGTTCCATCTCCCAGTTTGAGGGGATGGCCACAGTGATTTACCCCCGGGCTGGGGGACCTTGTTACCGATGCCTATATCCGGAGCCTGCCACCCCAGATTTCGCTCCTACTTGAGGGGATGCAGGGGTGCTGGGCGTTTTGCCCGGCGTCATTGGCCTGGTCCAGGCCACGGAAGCCATTAAACTGATTCTAGGAAAAGGTGAGCCGCTTATTGGGCGATTGCTCGCCTATGATGCCTTGAAGATGAAATTCCGAGAGTTCAAACTCTCGAAAGACCCTAAGTGTCCTCTCTGTGGTGAGCACCCCACTATCCGTGATTTGGTCACGTCACCGGCGGTTTGCAGGGTTTCTTCGGAGAGGTAACTTCAGAAGGAGTTTGGAGGGAGAAGCGCATCGTGCCGAGAAATTCCCGGAGCAAGATGATTTTCTGTCCTTCCACCGAAGGAAAACTTAGGCAGGTGGACCTATGGCGATAAAAATCACCCTTGGTCATAGCCCTGATTCGGATGATGCCTTTATGTTCTATGCTTTGTCCTCGGGAAAGGTATCTTTCCCCGAGATTACTTTTGATCATTGTTTACAGGATATCCAAACTCTGAACGAATGGGCTAGGGAGGGGAGGCTGGACCTTACTGCCCTCTCCGTCTATGCCTATGCTTACACAGCGGACCAGTATGAAATTCTTGCCCACGGAGCGAGTATGGGAGATGGATACGGTCCTCTGGTCGTTTCCCTAAAGCCTCTCTCTCCCTCTGACTTAAAAGGATTACGGATTGCGATTCCTGGTTACCTTACTAGTGCTTATCTGGCCTTGCGTCTTTTTCAACCCAACTTTGAACCGGTTCCCTATCCCTTTGACCAAATTATCCCTGCTGTTGCACAAGGGGAGGTAGAAGCAGGTTTACTGATCCACGAGGGCCAATTGACCCATAGCCGAGAGGGACTACATTCAGTAATAGACCTAGGTTGGTGGTGGAGGCAAGAGACCGGACTTCCTTTACCTTTGGGGATTAATGGGGTGAGGAGGGATCTCCCGGAAACTTTAAAGCGAACCCTGGCCCGGGCGATGCGGGATACGATTCTTTATGCTCTTCGGCATCGTTCCGAAGCCTTAGAATATGCCCTTCAGTTTGCTAGGGGGATGGAGCCAGCGCTTGCAGATCGCTTTATTGGAATGTATGTCAATGACCTTACTCTCGATTTAGGGGAGCGGGGGAGGGAAGCCCTTCGTTGCTTTCTCTCTCGGGGTGTAGAGGCGGGATGGCTACCAGAGATGCCTCCCCTAAGGTTTATCTCTGCAGAAGATTAGAGGTTTCCCCGGTTAAAGAAGATGCAACCATCGGTTATCCTGGGGCGAAATCATAAATATTTTGCTGGAGCAGAACGCTCATCACGCTCCAGAACGCCCCCATAGTATACTCTCCAAGGATTAGTCCGAACATCAGAGGCATTAGTCGGCGATAAAGGCGATATCCCCCGTAGCGAAGCACTAGAGCCTTGATGAGCCAGGAGATGAGGATAGCGCTCCAGAAATATTCCGCACCGAAATTCGTGGAGATAGCGTATCCAGCCGGATGGAAGGGCCACCAGAGAAAATAGGTGCGCATATAGATTAAAAAAGTAGTGAAGGCAAACCCAAGGAAGACGAAAGCAACCGCTAGAGTATCGGTTTTCCGAGGGTTTTGGAGGCGGTCTACCAGCTCATACCACTGACCCCAAGCATGACCGACTAAACCATTGGATGTGGCCCCTTGATGGTAGTGAAGGTGTATTCCTGCCCAGTAGGAGGCTAGGCCTCCCCACCATAAGGCGATAAACATCGCCAAACCCATCCCCCGATAGTCCATCCCTATCCGTTCCGCCATTTTCATTGCTTCGAGGGCATAAGGCCAGGGTTGAGTCCGGTAGCCGCGCCCAGTGAACCAGTAGAAAAGGGGGAACATTGTCATATTTTGGGGGCCGATCGGCCCAGTACCCGCAAAATCCACCATAATAGTGGGAACGTTCATCCCGGCCATTTCGTGGGCAGGAGGGCCGAGTTCCGCGCGAACCCGGCAGATCCCTATGGCGAGGATAAAGTACATCAGGAAGAAGATTAATACTACGCCTAAGGACATCTTGGCCCGGAGACAGAAGTAGATAATAAAGGCCATTCCCAGTAGAATCCCTATGGCTGCTTTTCTATAATTAAGAGGTTCTTTGCTATCGTCTATCTCCCCTTTTCTGTAGACGATCCGACCCCAAATGACCTTCAGGTGCCGTCGGGCGGTGTACATAGCGAAGACGAAGAGGGCTACCCACGCTCCATAGGATTGCTCACTGAGGAAGGGGAGGCGAGGATGGACGTCTGTCCCCCAAGCAGAGGCGGCGACTAGCTGAAGCTTTTTGAAGATGTAGAAGAACCAGAGGGAGAAGGAGAGATCAACAGGTAAAAAGTATCCCAGGGCCACGATGAAGGGGTAGAGGGGGAGGGGGGTCCAACCGATAGCGTTCCAAGGGCGGGTGGTGAAGTTGCGCCCTAGGTCATAGGCATCGTGCCGAACCGCAATAAAGGGGAGGGAGGGGATTAAGCGGGCTAAACCGTTATTTAAGTCCAGTAAGAACCCTAAAGCGAACCCTAGCCACAAGACCCGGTTCTTGAAAAGGTCTGCTGCTCCTCCCTTTTCAGTGATGGCCAGAGGTAGCTCAACGAGGGGATAGGAAAGCTTCTCATTCTCCGTCCATTGCTTCCGAAGGAGGATAAGCAGACAAACCATTACTACGCCCAGGGCAAGGATAAAGGCAGTCCACCAGAGAACGGGCCAGAGCCAGGCCATAATTCTTTCCGGGGTGTAGAGGGTAGCGTTTCCTTCATAGTAGGGGCGGATGATCTTCTCATCGCTGACCGTCAGCCATTTGGGGAGATAACGGTGGAAGAGCTCGGCCCATCGGTTCTCCTCCGTGGCAAACCAAAAGGGGTGAGTCATTGCCGGAAGCCCTAGTTGGAGGGTATCATGACCTGCTAGAGCCGAGGCAATGGATAACATTACGTAGATCACAATAAACTCCCCTTGGGTAAGAGCTTTGTGAGGAGCCAATTTTTTCAGCAAAAGGTTAATAAGGGTGAGCACAAAGATATTGAAGACAACATTCCACATAATGGACATAGCGGTGGGATGGCCCGTATGCCAAATCCCCTCCACTTCCATAATCCAGTAGGTGTTCAAAGGGATAAGGAAGACACCGATCAGAATAGATCGCCAAGTTACCCGGGAGCGAGTCGGAGGAGGAGCTTCAGTTCTTACGGGCAAACCTAGGGTGAGTCCTGGGATTCCTTCATCAGTTTTCTTTTCGGCCGGGGACATGTTGACTGAACAAGCCTCCCTTAGGGAATCAGATGATAATACCGCCCCATCCAGTAGGGGAGGAGGAAGAAGGTACCATCGTCTTCATGCCAACCCCCATCGCCTCCATCAAGCAGATAAGGGTTACCATTCCATTTCATTATCGCTCGTTCTGCTGGAGAAAGCACCTTGCGCGACTCTAAACGGCCGGCGGGGTTTTCGTAGCACTCTAGCCGGATATCATCGCGTCGGCTGTTTTCCACTCTCCAGGTGATCAGGTCCATCGGAATCTCTTGTAAGGTTTGTATCCCTTCTTCTACTCCCAACCTTTTGTGGCTACAAATGGCGTAAATAAAATTAAACAAGGGATTCCTCTCGGGTCGTTCAATTTGCCAGGCCCACTCTAAACTCAGGAGGTAAAGCGCCCTTAAGTCCGGACGGTCTTCCAGCATCAGTAGGGGGTAGTAGGAGAGAAAGGCTAATTCATCATCCGAGTGGTTAATCTGTTCGGGCTGGGTGATCTTCTGCCGTAGGGTATTCAAGGCGTAATGATAACGCTCAGCCAGCTGAGAGTAGGCTTTGCTGAACTTCCCTTCAGGACCACCCTTATTGAGATAGCTGGCCACTTTAAGATGAGAGAGGATCTGAAGAGCATTCAACCCTTTTTCCAAGATCCAATCGGGGTCGTGGTTCAGTTTACTGGGGCTAAAGACCCCCCAACGGGTTGGTTCGTCATCCAGGTCCACAAGACAGAAGCCATGGTCAATCAGGTGGTGGGCGATTCGACTAGCAGTTTCCGCTACTCGGGCCTTCTGTTCTTCGGTAGCCCCGATCTCGGAGAAGATAAAATAAGCGAAGAAGTGTCCTGCCAGTTCGTCGGAACTGGTATCTCCTTTCCAGTAGCCCGAGCTGTCTGGAGCTTCGTGCCATTCTCCTTCCGACCGGATGACTTCGGTCTCCTCTTTGTAAACAAAGGCCCGGGCTGGAAAGCCGGGGATACCTGTCTTCTCTTCCAAGCGGAGCAAAGCCTGCATTGACTCCCAAGCATTTCTTTGAGCCTCAGGCTCGCCGGTCACTCCGTAGCGAAAGCTCTCGGCGGCCACATATAAGCTGGTCCATAGGCCATCGTTATCCGTGGCCTCGGGAATAGGGTCTTGCAAGTCTCCGGGATTTCTCAGCCGACATTCAGCCACGTAGCCATAACGGCAATGCCGTTCTCGGACTCGCTTCTCGAAAATTCGGGCTTTTTCTTCTAGAGAGAAGGGAACTTGGCGAATCCAAGAGAGACCTTCTTCAGTACCGACTAAGGCTCCCTTCTCCTCGCCACCTCCTTCTCCTCCCAAGGCAGTGAGGCTAAACACTTTGTCATTGGGTAACCATCGCGGAGAAGCAAAGTAGGTCCATCCACCTTCTTGTAGCCGGGCGCAACCTTCCGGAAGGATAAACCAGCGACTTCCCTCAGGGCTGAGGATCACTCTTTTCACCTCTTGAAAGGGTAACCCCTCTTTAGGGGTTAGGCAATCCCAGGCTTCTCGCCCATCATATAAATTCACCCCTTCCGATGTAGCTATCCATAGGGTTCCTCCATCGTCTAAGGCCAAATCGCGGACGTCGTTGCTGAGGAGACCATTGGGGGAGGCATAATGGGCGGACCAATCACCGAGTAGCGAGCACCAAAGGCCGTGGGAGGTGGCTGCCCAGATCCGGCCTGTGGGCGTGATAGCGATATTGCGAAAAGTGGCCGAAGCAGGCCCTTCCAGAACTTCAAAGTGGTCTGGCTCTACCTTGAACAGGACCTCGGAGAGGACACACCAGAGACTATCTCCTCGCCAGTAAAGGCTGTGGGGAGTTTCGGGGAGCTCTAAGCGACGAAGTTCTAGAGCTTGACCCCAAGAATCCCCTGAGGCATAGAGGAGGAGAGAGGTATGGGAGGCAACCCATAGATATTGGCCCGCGGAGCAGATCCAATGGACAGGTTGAATCGTTTCCCTAACGGACCAAAAGTTGAGGCAATCTCCTTGTTTCTGCCCAGCATAAAGGCCGAAGGGGCCTCCGGCAAAAAAGAACCCTTCAGTGTGGGTTACACACCAAACTGGTTCACCCAGGGGTAACCCTCTTATCTCTCCACGAAGGTCTTGTTTGTAAATAGATGATCGCTCTCTTTGAACCCGCAAAGGAACCTCCTTTTTTCACGCTCCCCTTTCTTGAAACAAGGGGAATCCTCCTCCTTTAAGAGAACTTTTGGTAGAATCTCTTTTCAAAGATCTCTCGGATCTGTTTGCGAACTTGGGCTTGCTCTTCGAGGAAAACCTGAGGGTCTGGGTATCTCAGGGCTCTGGTGATCCGCTTTAGCTCCCGCTCTTCTGTAGGGATGAAGTCTTCCGATTGGACCCCCCGCAAGGAGAGAATATTACGAACTTGGGAAAGCCATCGGTAACCTCGAGATAGAGTATTTACTTCTTCTGAGGAGAGGATCTGGTAGTGTTCCAGAAGAGAGAGAGCTTTTAGGGTGTTCCTTTGGCGAAGGTCGGGGATAGAGTAGCCGTATTGAATCTGGAGTAGCTGGACCAGGAATTCCACGTCAGATAAGCCTCCTGGGCCTAGTTTAAGGTTACGGGAGGGGTCCGGTAAAGCACGCTCCTGCTCGATCCTCTGCTTCATCAACCGGATCTCCTGTAAAAGATCAGCGGAAGGACCTTTAGGGTAGGCCCACTCTTCCGCCATTTTCAGAAATTTTCCAGCGGTCTCTTTATCTCCCGCTATCCAGCGGGATTTAATAAGGGATTGTTTTTCCCAAGTTTGCATTCGCTGGGCGAAATATCTTTCATAGGTTGCCAAGGAGACTGCAATTGGCCCCTGTCGGCCTTCGGGGCGGAGGCGGAGGTCCACTGGATAGAAGGGTTCGCCTTCCACAGGGGTTGTCAGGGCATCAGTGAAAGCCCGGGCTCTCTTTAAAGCAGAAGACCAAGGGAGCACTCTGTCATCAAAGACATAAACCAGGTCTAAGTCGGATCGGTAGCCCATCTCTTGGCCTCCTAGTTTCCCTAATCCGATCACTGTGAATCCGCGGGAGCCTTCCTCTCCTAAGCTCTCCCAAAGGAATTGAATCAGGAGGTCTGCTAATTCAGAGAGGGCCAAGGCGCTCTCTTCCCAAGGGGGGGAGAGCAACAAATCTCGGGCAATAGTGCGCAGGACCTCTCGTTGTTGAAGTCGCCGGGCAAAGCGTAATCTCCCTTCAAGAGTTCGGGCTCCGATTGCTTGAACCGAAAGTTCGGTGGCCAGGGTTTGAGCCGAGGGGGGATTAAGAAGAAAATCCGGTTCAAAGAGGGCATCCAGAAGGGCGGGGCGATGGGCAATCCAATTGACGAGGGGAGGGGCTGTTGCGATGATTTTCAGAAGGGCTTCCAGGGCGGAAGGAGTTTCGGAGAGGGTTCGATATAAGGCATCCATAAGGCCATAGCTTTCGACAATCCTTTCCAGGCCCCGAAGGGCCGTGTCGGGGTCCGGTGATCGCTCGGTGGCGAGGAGCAAGGAAGGAAACAAGGTAGCGAAGGCCCTGCGAGTGGATATGGAGGTGGGGTTTTGAGGAGTGCCTACCGCCATCCGAAGAACTGAAGCGTAGGACTGCTCTACTTCCTGAAAACCCTTCTCAATGAAGTATTTCTTCAAATGAGCCCGGGCCACTTCTGTGTCTAAGCTGAGGGCGAGGCGCCGCAGAGGACTCTCTTCGGAAGAGGAGGGAAACTGGAAGGCGAAGATCTCGGTATAAATCTCCCGAACCCGAGAGGTGATCTTTCGATAGTCTTCCAGGAAACGGGGGGATTCTCCGGGAGGGTAGCCCATTCGTCGTGACAAAGCTTCTAAAGCTTTGGGGTCTGAAGGGAGGCATCGTTCCGGCCGGTCGTGGTAGAGCTGAAGCCGATGTTCCACAGTTCTCAGAAAGATATAAGCTTGTTTTAAGAAAGAGGCGGTTTCCGGGTCGAGTAAACCGATCTGTTGGGCTCCCTGTAGGGCTTCGAGGGTATTGGGAGTTTGCAGGAGGGGATATCGGCTTCCAAAGAGCATTTGAAGCCATTGAAGACTGAACTCGATGTCTCGGATGGCTCCCCAGCCCTCTTTGACGTTGGTATGAGTCTCGCCGGCAAGGTAAACCTTCTCCTCAACCATCAGCTTATTGTCCCGGAGTTCCTCCATCATTTCTTGAGACAGGATTTCCGGATAGGCTCGTTCTCGAGCGAACTCCTCGAATTCTTCTCCAAGGGAAGGGTCTCCGGCGATGAAACGAGCCTTGATCAGGGCTTGATGTTCCCAGGCCTGTGCCCATTGGTCGAAATACTCTTTGTAGGCGGAGAGGGAGCGAGCAGGAGGACCAAACCGGCCTTCCGGTCTTAGGCGTAGGTCTACCCGGAAGAGATACCCCTCGGAGGTTATTTTACTAAGGGCTTCTACCACGGTGTTGGCCAAGTTGATCGCGAAATCGGTTTCCTGGTTCTCTCCTATGGAGTTTGGGGAGGAGCGGTAAACAAAAAGGAGGTCTACATCGGAACTGTAATTGAGCTCTCGTCCTCCTAGCTTCCCCATAGCGATGACGGCAAAGGGAACCTTGGCTTCGGCCGGCTTGGAAGCGAGCACCCATTCTGTGGCGGAGCGGATGAGCTCTTCGGCTAAGGCGGTGATGGCGCCGACAACAACTTCGTAAGGGATCCGGCCTGTGAGGTCTTGCAGGCCGATCCGGAGGAATTCGTGGCGTTTGAAACGGCGGAGGGCGTTCAGCCGGTCCCAAAGGTGGGAGAATAAGGAGGCTATATGGTGAGTCTCTTGGTGTAAGTAACGAGGATAGGTCTCTAAGTTCACCGGGGGTTCTAGAAGATAGGAGTAGAGGGAGGGTTCGCGCGCTAGGATCTCGGCCAGATAGGCGCTTCCGCAGAGGACACTCCAGAGGTCTGAGAGCAGGAGGGGTTCCCGGAGGAAGAAGAGGAAGGTGGTGGAAGGGCTGGACAAGTTGGAGGCCCAGCGTTCAAAAGCCGTGAGCACCGCATCAGGATGGGCGCTTTGAGCGAGATGAGGAAGAATATGCTCAAGGAGGTCTATAGCTAAGGGAGGTCCTCCAGCCAAGCGAAACAGTTTTTGGAGAAGGGGATAGGCTTGTTCTGGAGAGAGACCGATGGCTCCCAGGGCACTCTGGGGAAGAGAGGAAGAGGGAGAAGAGAGAGCGGTTAATATCTCCGAGAAAGCGTCCGAGGGATTCATTCGTCGTTAATAATGCCTCGACTCCAGGTTAGGATGAGGTCACCGGAATAGACCCAGGCTTCTTCCCCTTCAAGGGTAGTAACCCTCTCGCGGCGGTAAAGGCATCGCTCGACCCCCTCATAGGCGTCTAGACGCTGAAGCTCCTCAAGGGGCACTTCCCAGAGATAGCCTTTGACGATCCGGTGGGAGGTTCCCACATTTGTTACCGCAAGATAGCCTCCGCAATCGTGCAGATCCGCGGCGATAGAAGCAGGTTGAGCGCCTGCTTCTATCGCTCTCCTCTTTAAAGTGCCGTAAACGAAAAGTCGCTCGCTCATTCTATTCTACAATCAATGATTCCTCTTGACGGAGAAATCGCTTCTTGTCCAGGGGAGAAGGGCTAACCTTTAGCCGACCACAATAAGGGGTTCAAGAAATATTATAAGGTTCTGGATTGGAAGGGTCAACTTTGGGGATTACGTAGAGGGTTTCAAGGGTAGTTGGAGCGATTGCCTCTTCTGCTGAAAACGGGCATCCTTCCTCCTTGATTTAAAGGAGGAAGGATGCCCAGAGGTTTTTCCTTCAGCCGGTATGGGGAGGTAGCCAAACCTCTTGGATCATCTCCAGGCTTTAGGAATGCATTTGGCCGCGTTATCGTAGTAGCGTTGATCGTTGTCTGCTGGCCCGATCATACTGTCGTTGTGCCACATCTCTTTGGGGGTCATCGTTTGAACAATTCTCATCCATTTGGCGTGGGTATCCGCAAAAATCCAGTTATGGCCTTTGTTGTGGGAGTTGAACCAGTTCTTAATGTCCTCGCACCCGGCAAGGATCCAAGGCCCGATGTCCGGTCAACAAGGTTGGAGGGTTTCCAGGATGAAAATAGTATTAGCTGGGTCTTTAATATCACTCTCATAACGAGGCCCGTAGCCGGAACCTCGGATGTACTCCCAGAAACGCCCTCCGTTGTAGGCGTAAGAAGTTGGGAAGAACTTGGACAGATCCGGGGTGTTGCCCATAGGGTTAGTGGGACATCGGAACACGTCCAGGCTTTTCACATAGGGAAACACCGAGTGCTTCCAGTTGATCGTGGAACCGTCAAGGCCACTGGGGGTGTTAATGTTGGTGTGGTTCTTGTCGGGGTAGCGGTTCATGGGGTAGGCCCCGTCCCAGTCTTGTAGGTAGTTATAGATGGCCTTACCGATCTGGTTCATATTACTTAAACAGGAGAGAGTGCCCGCTTTTTCCCGGGCTTTAGCGAAGACAGGAAACAGGATGGCCGCCAGAATAGCGATAATGGCGATAACCACCAGCAGCTCAATAAGGGTGAAACCATAGAGGGGAGTTTCCCTCTTTGAGGAAGACGTAAGAGAAGACTTGGTTCTCATCCTTACCCCCTTTGCGTGCGATCCCCGCTCCTTTCGGCCGGGGATCACTTTTTTAATTTTTTATAGAAATCTCCTCTTTCTCCTTCGCTTTATCTGCCGAAGATTCCTGCTGGTTGGGGATTTTCTTTTTTGTGGTTTTAAAGGAGGGCGAAGGATCTTTGTCAAGCCAGGGATGATGCTTACTTTACTTCTTGTTAGAGGGAACTGGAGAGGTCTGAGTAACATCTCCTATCCGTCCCACCAGGGCCGCCATTTGACCGATCCGTCAAAGAGGAGGACGTTCGAGCCGAAGTCCAGGCCTTGAGGCCAGGGGCCAGGTTTCTGCTTAGCTACCTCGTGAGCTGTTGCTAACCGTCCGGTGTTCCCATAGTACCAATCCTTATCTCTAGCCAACCAACCCTGGGTTCCAAAGGGGCCTTGGTACATTTGAGCATCATCAATACTTCTTTCCCGCTCTTCATGCCAGATGTCTAGGCCTACATAGATATAAGAGGGGTGGTCCGGATACCGAAAGAGAGTCTGAGGAGGTTGCTGGTTGGAGCCGTCGTCTGGGCATCGGAAGACCTCTTCTTGAGGAACATACTGCCGGTGAGCTTGGGGCCAGGGGATTTGTCCTTTAGGAACAGGCCTTCCCCAAAGAGCATCGTTAAATACTTGGGGGAAGAGGATCCCATCATTGTCGTGAGCATAGAGATTGATGGCGATACCTATTTGCCGTAGGTTATTGGCGCAAGCGGTGCGTCGGGCTTTTTCCCGAGCCGAAGCCAGCACGGGAAAGAGGATAGCCGCTAAAATCGCGATAATAGCGATGACCACTAAGAGTTCAATCAGGGTGAAGCCCCCGCTCGATCCTCGGTCCTTAGGGTTTTTCATCATTCATTTCCTCGATGAAAGGATCGCTTCTCCGCTTCTTTGCCTTTGGGGAGAGTTCTTACAGAAACCTCGGAGAGGAGATCTCCCTCTACAGTAATCTTTTCCAACCGCTCATTTTTATCCTCCTTGGTCGGACGATTGGAGGGATGGTAAAGCCTCTCCTTGGATCGCAGAGGGTATTAGCCACTGTTTCGAGTTGCTTTCAGGGTCTTTTGGGAAGTTTGAGGGGAAAACACCTTTTCCGAAAATTTCAAGTCCTTTTTCCGTGTTAAAAATTGATAGAATTAACGCTCAAAATTGTTGGAACAGGGTTATATATAGTACGATAAATTGAGATTGGTGCTAGATATAGCACTAAGTTCGGGTGAAACTATGCGTTGTCCTTTCTGTGGCCACCAAGAAGATCGAGTGTTACATTCCCGCCCTCTTTTGGAGGGAGCAGCGATTCGCCGTCGCCGAGAATGTTTGAACTGTGGCCGGCGGTTTACCACCTACGAGCAGGTGGAGGAGACATTGCTTATGGTCATCAAAAAGGATGGCCGAAGGGAGCGTTTTGACCGGAATAAGATTCTGCGGGGGATGATGACAGCCTGTGAAAAGCGGCCGGTGAGTGCAGAGGACCTAGAACGAGTTACCCAGGAGATTGAAAGGGAGCTCTTCTCTAAGGGCCGTCGAGAGATCTCTTCTCGGGAGATTGGTGAGCGGGTCATCGAGGCTTTGCGCCAGCTGGATCAGGTGGCTTATGTGCGCTTCGCCTCGGTTTACCGGAATTTCCAGGACATTGACCAGTTCAAAGAGTTGGTTGAATTCCTCAGCCAGGAAGCCTTGAAAAACCGAAAAAAGGAGGAAGTCTAAGAGATTTTCTAGAAGGAAGAAACGGATGTTCCTAGAACAATTGTTTGTGGATGAGAAACATCTAGGAGTTAAGGAGGGAAAGGAAAAATGGATGTTGTCAAAGCGGGACAAGAAGTCCTTCATCCTGAAGGGGAAAGTGCTGGAGAGGGCAACTCTGCTCCGAAGGGTCTTAAGATCCGGCGACGGTTTACCCAACCGGGGGTGAACGTTTATGATACGGTTCAGTGGGAGCGGCGAACCGCTCAGATTACTGGCGAGAAGGGGGAGGTGGTCTTTGAACAACATGATGTGGAAGTTCCCGCCTTCTGGTCCCAGATTGCGACCAATGTAGTGGTCTCCAAGTATTTTCGGGGGAAGGTAGGCTCTCCGGAGCGAGAGACCAGTGTCCGTCAGATGATCTCTCGGGTGGTGGACACCATCACTCGTTGGGGGGCCGAACAGGGGTATTTTGCTACCGAGGAGGATGTTCAAGCCTTCTATGATGAACTTACCCATCTCCTTCTCTACCAAAAAGCCAGTTTCAACTCCCCCGTTTGGTTCAACGTAGGAGTGGTGGAACGGCCTCAGTGTTCGGCTTGTTTCGTTCAGTCAGTGGAAGATTCGATGGAATCCATTATGGATTTGGCCAAGTCCGAGGCTCTCCTTTTCAAAGGAGGGAGTGGGACAGGAACGAATCTCTCACCGCTGAGGTCTTCCCGGGAGCACTTATCCGGTGGAGGGATAGCTAGCGGTCCTGTCTCTTTTATGAAGGGCTACGACGCTTTTGCTGGGGTGATCAAGTCGGGAGGAAAAACTCGGCGGGCAGCGAAGATGGTAATCCTTAATGCGGATCATCCGGATATTGTTGAGTTTATCCAATGTAAGGCGGAGGAGGAGAAGAAAGCCTGGGCCTTGATCGAGCAGGGATATGACCCTGGCTTTAACGTCCCCGGTGGAGCCTATGACTCCGTCTTCTTCCAGAATGCCAATCACTCGGTCCGAGTTAACGATGCTTTTATGCAGGCGGTGGAGGAAGACGGGGAGTGGAAAACCTATGCGGTTACCACAGGAGAGGTGATGGGGGTTTATAAGGCCCGGGACCTTTTCCGGATGATGGCCGAGGCTGCCTGGATCTGCGGAGATCCCGGTATTCAGTTCCATGATACGATTAACGATTGGCATACCTGCCCCAATACCGGCCCGATCAACGCAAGCAACCCTTGCAGTGAGTACCTCTTTCTAGATGATTCGGCTTGCAATTTGGCGAGCCTGAACTTAATGAAGTTCCGGCGGGAGGATGGTCGTTTCGATGTTGAGAGCTTTGTCCACGCCTGTGAGATTATGATCACCGCTCAGGAGATTATCGTAGACAACGCCTCTTATCCTACTCCGAAGATTGAAAAGAACAGCCACGATTACCGCCCCTTGGGTTTGGGGTACGCAAATCTAGGGGCTTTGCTGATGGCCAATGGCCTCCCTTACGATTCTGAGGAGGCTCGTGCCCTGGCAGGAGTGATTACTGCGGTAATGACCAGTGCTGCCTATCGCCAGTCTGCCCGAATGGCTCAGGTTCTCGGCCCTTTCCCCGGTTTTGAGCGTAATCGGGAACCCTGCCTCCGAGTTTTGCGGAAGCACCGCAACGCAGTGGATGAGATTAACCCAGTGCTCGTGCCTACTGACCTGATCCGGTCCGCCAGGGAGATATGGGAGGAGACCATTGCCTTGGCGGATAAGTATGGAGTGCGTAATGCCCAAGCTACGGTGATCGCTCCTACCGGCACCATCTCCTTCTTGATGGATTGCGATACCACTGGGATTGAGCCGGACATCGCCCTGGTCAAGTATAAGAAGTTAGTAGGAGGTGGATTGATTAAGATCGTCAACAATACCGTTCCTGAAGCTTTACGCCGGCTCGGTTATAGTGAAGAGCAGATCGCCCGTATTGTGGCCTACATTGATCAGAACGATACCATTGAGGGAGCTCCGGATCTGAAGGAGGAACATCTTCCGGTCTTCGATTGTGCTTTTCGGCCTGCCAAGGGGAAGCGGAGCATTGACCCCATGGGGCATATAAAGATGATGGCTGCTGTCCAGCCTTTCGTTAGCGGGAGCATCAGCAAAACGGTGAATATGCCGAAGGAGGCTACTCCGGAGGATATTGAGCGAATCTATATGAGTGCTTGGAAGCTGGGGCTGAAGTGTATTGCAGTTTATCGAGACGGTTGTAAACGCACTCAACCCCTGTCCACCCGCTTGGAGGATGAGGATAAGAAAGTGGAGTGGAAACCTGTTCGGAGGAAGCTCCCCGATGAGCGGAAGTCCATCACCCATAAATTCTCTGTGGCGGGTCACGAGGGATATATCACTGTGGGGATGTACGAGGATGGAAGCCCGGGAGAAATCTTCTTGATTATGAATAAAGAGGGCTCCGTTATCTCGGGATTAATGGACTCCTTCGCAACCGCTATCTCCCTGGCCCTTCAGTACGGGGTTCCTTTGAAGGCCTTGGTAGATAAATTCAGCCACGTCCGCTTTGAGCCAGCTGGGGTTACGAATAACCCCGAGATCCCTATTGCCAAGAGTGTGGTAGATTATATCTTCCGCTGGCTAGCCTTGAAGTTTCTCCCTCCGGAAGATCAACCGGGAGGGCCTGTGAAGAGTTTGGAGAATGGCTCAGCGGTAGCGGAGAAAAGGAATCCTGGTTCTGAGGCCTTAGAGAAAGAGGTTTTTCGAGTTCAATCCGACGCTCCTCCCTGCCCAGACTGTGGGGCCATTATGGTCCGCAGTGGTGCTTGCTACCAATGCCCAAACTGTGGAACTACCAGTGGGTGTGGGTAGCTCAACAGGGGTAAGCCTAAGATACCCCTTCTCTTAGGGGAATCGCTAGGAGATTGGAGATTATTGAGGAAACCTTTTCCTTTCGGTAGGGGTAGGTTTCTTCCTACCCCTACCGATGGGGGTGTTATCCCCCTTAAAGAGGGTTAGAGAGGAGAAGAACCTCTTCTGACCTTCTGCAGGTGGAGGAGTAAGACTCCGCCCTTGCCTCATTCTGGGGATAAGAGAAGTCGGCAAACGTTTGTTCTTGAATGGTAACGATGAGCCTATCCCCTCGTTTCCAAGATTCTGAACTTATCCTCTTAGACAATCCCTCCCGTCAGCAGTACCCCCTTTGCGAAGTTCTTAACAGAGTGATCCTGGGGGATGCTCTCCGGGTTTTGCCCAAACTCCCTGCCGAGGGCGTGGATATGGTCTTTATTGACCCCCCCTATTTTCTCCAACTTCCTAAAAAGACTTTAAAACGATGGACTGTGAAGACGATAGTAAAAGGTGTGGAGGAGGATTGGGACAAGTTCGCCTCCTTCGAGGATTATGACCGATTTATCCACAACATCCTCTGGGAAGTTAAACGGTTAATGAAGCCCAATGCCACTCTCTGGGCCATCGCTACCTATCATAGTATCTTTCGGATTGGGAAAATTTTGCAGGATTTAGGTTATTGGATTTTGAATGATGTCCATTGGATTAAAACCAACCCTATGCCCAACTGGCTGGGGGTTAGGTTTACCAATGCCACTGAAACCCTCATCTGGGCGGTAAAGGACAAAAAGGTTAAGGGGTATACTTTTAACAAGGAGTACGCAAAAGCCTTTGGCATCGGTAAAATTGGGGCGAATGTGTGGCTTCTTCCCTTGTGCAATGGTAGGGAGCGCCTAAAGGATGAAAAAGGCAGAAAAATCCATTCCACTCAGAAGCCTGAAGAGCTTCTGAAGAGGGTGATCCTGACCTCTACTAAGGAGGGGGATATCATCCTAGACCCTATGGCAGGGGTGGGAACCACTGGATATGTGTCTCAGACCCTGAAGCGTAATTTCATTATGGTGGAGATTAATCCCCGGTACGTTTCTGCTATTGAGAGGCGCTTGGGAAAACTTCAAAAAGGGGACTCATCCGATGAGAACTCTTCCACTAAAGCGATTTCGGGAACAAACTTTTAACTTCTTTATTACTCTCTTGGATGGAAACCGCATCTCCCGAAGGGATTTTCATAACAAGTACCACCTGCTCATCCTTTTTCTTCATAGGGGGAATTGTAGTGATTGCGACCGGCTGGTCCGGGAGTTGGAGGCCTACCAATCCCAGATTGCTGACTGGGGGGGAAAATCTCTTCTTATCCTTCGGCAGAGGAGGGACTTTTACTCTCTCCCCTCCTGCTTGGTAGGCTTAGACGAGGAGGGGGTTGTCGGTCAGCAACTGCTGAAGGACCTTTGGCAGGAGGAGGCTTTGGCTTTAGTGGTCTTAAATCGCTACGGTTCTCTTATCGAGGCTTTTGTTTTTGATCACTCGGAGCCGCCTCCGTGGGAAGAGGCGGTGAAGTCTCTGATGCTAGCTGATATTGCCTGTCCGGAGTGTGGCGCACCGCTGGAGGAGTTTACTTCTTTTTAAGCGGGGTTTTCCTCTTCCTCCCGGAGCCGTTGGATGAACGCCTCGAGGGAGAAGGGGCCTAGGTCTCCCTCCTTGCGAGAGCGTACAGAGACCTTCTGCTCCGCGACTTCTTTATCCCCGATAATCAGCATATAGGGGATTTTCTCCACTTGGGCATCCCGGATCTTCTTTCCCGTCTTTTCGTTCCGAGTATCTACTTCTACTCGGAAGCCCAGAACCTGAAGCTGGTCATATACTTTTTGGGCAGGGTCTATGTGGCGGTCAGCGATGGGGAGAATGCGGATTTGAACAGGGGCTAACCAGAGAGGAAAGGCTCCAGCGTAGTGCTCGATAAGAATCCCGAGGAACCGTTCGAGGGAGCCGAAGGGTGCTCGATGGATCATCACAGGCCGGTGGGGTTTGCCATCCTCACCGATATATTCCAGGTTAAACCGTTCGGGGAGGACATAATCTACCTGAACGGTTCCTAATTGCCACCATCGGCCTAGGGCATCTTGAACCATAAAATCGAGTTTAGGGCCGTAAAAGGCTGCTTCTCCCTCCTCGATGGAGTGCTCCATCCCCAATTGCTGGACGGCGTTAAGGATGGCGGATTGAGCTTTCTCCCAGGCTGCATCACTGCCTACATATTTGTCATCCTTCGGGTCTCGGAAGCCCACTCGGGCGCGGAATTCAGTCAACCCCAACCTTTGGAAAACCAGCTGGATGAGGTCTACTACTCCGGTGAACTCTTCCGTAAGTTGGTCTGGGGTGACGAAGAGGTGGGCATCGTCTTGGGTGAAACCCCGAACTCGGGTTAATCCTCCGATTTCCCCACTCTGTTCGTAGCGGTAAACAGTTCCGAACTCAGCTAAACGGAGGGGCAGATCGCGATAGCTTTGGACCAATTGTTTATAGATTTGGATATGGAAGGGGCAATTCATCGGCTTAAGGATATATTCCCCTTCCTCGGCTTTCATCGGGGGGTACATCTTGTCTCGGTAGGTGTCCCAGTGGCCCGAGGTTTTAAAGAGTTCTAACCTGGCGATGTGGGGGGTAACTACTGGAAGGTAACCTCGGCGTCGGAGCTCGGTTCGGAGGAAATCTTGGAGGATTTCACGGATGATAGCCCCTTTGGGAAGCCAGAGGGGAAGGCCGGCTCCAACTTCAGGGGAGATGAGAAAGATCCCTAGTTCCCGTCCTAGCTTGCGGTGATCTCGCTTTTCTGCCTCTTCGCGGCGCTGAAGGTACTCTTCGAGGTCCTCAGGGGTAAAGAAGGCAGTGCCGTAAATTCGCTGAAGCATTGGCCGCCGCTCGTCACCCCGCCAATAAGCTCCCGCGGTATGGGTCAGCTTAAAATGTTTTACCCAACCTGTGGAGGGGACATGAGGCCCTCGGCACCAGTCGATGAATTTACCCCTTGGGGTCCTATGTTCGTAAGTACTCTCTTCAACCTCTTCCGGAGTTTCTTCAATGAGCTCAAGCTTAAGGGTTTCGTTCAGCTCTTTAAAGAGGCGGAGGGCTTCTTCCTTGGTAATGGTGCGCCGCTCAAAAGGGGAGTCCATCTCCACGATTTCCCGCATTTTGGCCTCAATCTTCTCCAAGTCCTCGGGAGAGAAGGGGCGGGGGACAAGGAAATCGTAATAAAACCCTTCGTCAATCGCGGGGCCAATACCCAGTTGGGCCTCGGGGAAGAGTTCCTTCACTGCTGAAGCTAGAATGTGAGCGGCGCTGTGTCTTAAAGTGGATAAGGGGTATCCGTCTACTCGGGTGACCATAGGCTTTTCATTAAATAACAGCGATCAACTATCAACCCTTCTTCAGAGAGGCAGGGTCAATAGTTGATCGCTGCCCTAGTGAACAGCAGGAAAGTTCAAGCTCTCTAAAAAGTGGGCGGCACAGGATTTGAACCTGTGACCTCTTCCGCGTCAAGGAAGCGCTCTCCCCCTGAGCTAGCCGCCCAATTTATTTCCTTCGTTTCTAATTATAAACCTTCTGAGGGGAAGATGTAAAGCCCCTTTGAACCTCTTGGCAAAGCGTGGTACAATAATATAGTCCTTTGGTTCAACTCCTTTTCTGCCGAGGATTTTCTATAGAGCGAATCTCTTTTGTGGTGGGGAGCGATGGCTCAGGATAAAATTGTTATTGTTGGGGCAAGGCAACACAACTTAAAAAATATTAACTTAGAAATTCCTCGAGATAAATTGGTTGTGATCACTGGTATTTCAGGTTCAGGAAAATCCTCCTTGGCTTTTGATACCCTCTATGCGGAGGGTCAACGCCGTTACGTGGAGAGTCTCTCCGCTTATGCTCGTCAGTTTCTGGGCCAGATGGACAAACCGGATGTAGATTACATCGAGGGTTTGTCTCCAGCAGTCTCCATTGATCAGAAATCCACCACCCGCAATCCTCGTTCGACAGTGGGTACCGTTACAGAAATCTATGACTATCTACGGTTGCTTTATGCCCGTATTGGTGTTCCTCATTGCCCCCAATGTGGCAAGGTGATCAGCCAGCAAACGGTTGAGCAAATGGTGGATACTGTGATGGCTTTCCCCGAGGGGACCCGGGTGATGATTCTGGCCCCGTTGGTTCGGGGAAGGAAGGGGGAGTATCGGCAACTCTTTGAAGAGATCCAGAAAGAAGGCTTTTTACGAGTCCGAGTGGATGGGCAAATTTACGAGGTCAACGACGATATCGAGCTAGACCGCTATAAACAACACACGATTGAAGCAGTGGTAGATCGCTTGGTTGTCCGGGAGGAAGCTCGCTCCCGATTAGCAGAGAGTATAGAGACCGCTCTGGAGTTCGGAAAGGGATTGGTAGCGGTTCACTTGCCAGAAGGTCTCTCGGGCAATGGTAGAGAACCCCAGGATTTCCTCTTTTCTGAACAATTTGCCTGCCCGGATTGCGGGATTAGCATCGGTGAGATCGCTCCCCGGAATTTCTCCTTTAACTCCCCTTATGGAGCCTGCCCCGAATGCCACGGCTTGGGCCTCCTTACTGAATTCGATCCGGAGTTAATTTTGGATCGAAATCTTTCGATTGAAAACGGAGCGATTCTTCCTTTTGCGGACACGGGGTCGGATTATTTCATCAGCCTTTTCCGGTCAGTAGCCCGAGCTTGTGGTTTTGATGAGTATACTCCTTTAAATCAAGTGCCGGAGGAGAAGTTAAGGCCTTTGCTCTATGGCTTTGGCCAGCGGGTACCTGTTGCCTACCACGATCACCACGGTCGGTATCACTCTTATATGGCCCGTTGGGAAGGCCTGATTCCCCTCCTCCGAAGGAGATATGAGGAGACCAGTAGCCAGGCTCTTAAAGAAGAGCTGGAGCAGTATATGTCTTCTCATCCTTGCCCAGCTTGCAAGGGCCAGCGGCTCCGCCCAGAATCCTTGGCGGTTACGGTTGGGGGGTTAAACATTGCAGAGTTAACTCATCTTTCGGTACTTCAGGCTCTCGACTTCTTCAAGAATCTTCGGTTGACCGAGAGAGAGCAGATCATTGCGCATCAAATTATCAAAGAGATCACCGCTCGGTTGGGCTTCCTGATTAACGTGGGATTGGATTATCTCACCTTGGACCGACCTGCTTCTACTTTAGCAGGAGGTGAGGCCCAGAGGATCCGCTTAGCCACCCAAATTGGTTCGGGCTTAATGGGGGTTCTTTATATCTTAGATGAGCCGAGTATCGGCCTACACCAACGGGATAATCATAAGCTGATTGAAACGCTCCTGAAGCTCCGGGATCTTGGTAATACCATTATTGTAGTGGAGCATGACGAGGATACCATTCGCACCGCCGACTGGGTGATTGACATAGGTCCGGGGGCCGGAGCCAAGGGAGGGTATGTAGTCGCGACGGGAACTCCCGAGGAGATCGCCCGGAATTCTCATTCGATTACCGGCCAGTATCTCTCCGGCCAGAAGTTTATTCCCGTTCCCAAGCGTCGAAGACGACCCGAAAGAGGGTGGATTGAACTTTTGGGAGCTTGTCAACATAACCTGAAGAATGTGGATTTGCGCATCCCTTTGGGTTGTTTCATCTGTGTCACCGGCGTTTCGGGGTCAGGAAAATCGACTTTAATTCAAGAAACCCTCTTCCCTCTGCTGAAATCCAAGCTCTATGGCAGTCGAGGGGCCATCGGAAAATATCGGGAGATTCGCGGTTGGGAGCAGATAGATAAAGTTATTGATATTGACCAATCTCCTATCGGTCGAACGCCTCGGTCGAATCCTGCTACCTACACCGGTACCTTTGACCTTATCCGGGATTTATTTAGCCAGACTACCGAGGCGAAAATGCGGGGTTACAAACCCGGTCGGTTCTCCTTTAATGTTAAGGGAGGCCGTTGTGAGGCCTGCAAGGGGGATGGGATTGTCAAAATCGAGATGCACTTTCTTCCAGATGTCTATGTCCCCTGCGAGGTGTGTAAAGGGAAGCGTTTTAATCGGGAGACCTTGGAGGTCAAATTTAAGGGCAAGAGTATAGCTGATGTTTTAGATATGACCGTTGAAGAGGCCCTAGAATTCTTCTCCGCAATCCCCCCTATCGCTCGGAAGCTTCAAACAATCCACGATGTGGGGTTGGATTATATTAAGTTGGGTCAACCGGCAACTACCCTCTCGGGAGGAGAGGCCCAGCGCGTGAAGCTCGCTACGGAGCTCTCCAAGCGGGGGACTGGGAAAACCCTTTATATCCTCGATGAGCCCACCACAGGTCTCCATTTTGAAGATATTAGGAAATTGCTCGAAGTTTTAAACCGTTTGGTAGATGCTGGCAATACTGTCGTTGTGATCGAGCATAACATGGATGTCATTAAGACTGCGGATTGGATTATTGATCTAGGGCCAGAAGGAGGCGACAAAGGGGGTTGGATTATTGCGGAGGGGCCTCCTGAAGCGGTGGCCCAGGTAGAAAGAAGCTATACAGGCCAGTTCCTCCGCCGGGTCCTGACCAAGTAGGGGATCCTTGGGAGTTTGCATTAAGGGAGAGGGTTTTGGGGGATGTTGTATCTTACTGAAGAAGAGGTCGCTCATTTACTACCGATGGCCCAAGCCATTGAGGTGGTAGAATCAGCGATAAAGGCCAGTGCCTTTGGCCAAGCAGTGAGCACTCCCCGGAGCCGAGTTCGCTTTCCCAAAGGGTGTTTACACGTTATGGCTGGTGGAATGGTTGAACCCAAGGCTTACTTGGGCCTTAAAGCTTATACCACCTTTAGGGAAGGAACACGCTTTCATTTTCTCCTCTGGAGCGCTGAGGATGGACGGTTACTGGTTCTTATGCAAGCAGATCGGCTCGGCCAGATCCGAACAGGAGCGGCCACCGGGGTATCTATACGCTATCTGGCGCGGAAGGAGGCACGGTCCCTAGGGATTATTGGCTCGGGTTGGCAAGCTAGGAGTCAGGTGGAAGCGGCAAGGGTTGTTCTCCCTCTTCAGGAAATTTACGTTTACAGCCGATCCCTCCAAAGGCGCGAAGCTTTCGCTAGAGAGATGTCGGAAGGTCTGGGGGTTCCGGTGAAAGCCCTTAGTTCGGCAAGAGAGGTGGTGGAGAGGTCAGATATTATAATCACAGCGACCACTTCCTCGGAACCCGTTTTGGAGGGGCAATGGCTTAAGCCGGGCCAGCATTTGGTGGCTATGGGGTCAAATAGTTTGGCTCGGAGGGAGCTAGAGATAGATGTCTTCCAAAGGGTTGACTTGATCTTTGTGGATAATAAGGATCAAGCCCAAAGGGAGTCAGGGGACTTGCTGATACCTGTCGAGAGAGGTATCCTCCGTTGGGAGCAGGTTTATGATTTCTCTACAGTGGTAGCAGGATTGCATCCAGGGAGAACTTCTGCAGAACAGATTACCCTCTTTAAAAGCCATGGTGTCGCCTTATGGGATGTTGCGGTAGGAGCTTATGTTTATGAGAGGGCCATCCAGCAGGGGGTAGGGAAAGAGTTACCTGTGGAATAGGCCCTAAAGGATAGAAAGAGTCTCCTAGGATGACCCAAGCCCTACCTCTTGGATTATTGGCTTTGCTTTCTGCCGACAGAGCTAACTCCCTCTAGAGAGAAGAACACTTTCGAAGTCCATTAGTGTCCCTCTCTTTTGATCCCGATTTTTGAAAGAATTTCCAGGTAAAACGGACCCTATTGTCAAAAACTAGAATAGGGTTCGATAAAAAGACCCGAAACCTACTTGTTTGAGAAAGTCTTATTTGGAAAAGGAGGATCACCAGGAGATTATGCCCCTCCGAGTAATGACCGATGAACAGAGATTCTTTTATGAAACTAATGGGTACCTTGTTATCCCCCAGGCGCTTTCACCCGAAGAGTTAGAACGAGTCCGATCTGCGGCCGACCGAGCGGAAGCCCTCTGGCGGGCAGACCCTTCCCGCCCTGGTTTGCGCAAACCCAACCTTCTTCAGATCCAGGCCCCTATAGAATATGACGACCTCTTTTTAGAGTTGATGGAACACCCTAAAGTTTTTCCCATCGTCCGGGAGATCTTGGGCGATGACCTTTCGATGATTGACAACGACTATTTCATCTCTCCTCCTCATACGAAAAGTCACGCTGGTTGGCATCATGACGTGGGATTGCGGGGTGTCTATCATCCCCTCTCTACCCTAATGGTCAAAGTGTTCTATCTCCTTACCGATGTTTCTCCTGATGGCGGGGCCACTGCGGTGATTCCGGGGTCTCATAAATATCCGATGGATTTCTCCTTCCCTCAAGTAGAGGAGCCTGAGGATATGCCAGGCCACGTTCGCTTAGCCTATCCTGCAGGAACTGCTTATCTCTTTAACGGGAGGATCTACCACGCCGCGCTATCCAACCATTCAGACCGTCCGCGAAAAGTTCTCATTTATAACTATGGCCATTTCTGGATGAAAATTTGGCAGGGGTATGAGCCTTCCGAGGCTTTGAAAGCAAAAGCCACCACAGAGGTCCGCCGGCAGTTGCTGGGTATAGGGGATCCTTACGGACAATATTTAAAAGATTAAAGAAGGAGAGGTAAAGATGGAACCAGTTGTTCAAGTGTCTATTGATTTAACCACAATTAAAGAAGCCCTTCATATAGCCGAGATTGCGGTGAGGGCAGGAGTAGATTGGTTAGAGGCAGGAACACCTCTCATTCTGGGGGAGGGACTTCATGCAGTTCGGGCCTTACACGAAGCCTTCCCGGATAAGCCGATCGTTGCAGACCTAAAGACGATGGACGCTGGGTATCTGGAGACAGAGATGATGGCCAAAGCGGGGGCGAGTTTAGTGGTGGTGATGGGAGTGGCTCATCCTGCGACGATCAAGGCTGCGGTTCAGGCTGGTAAGGACTACGGGGTGAAGATTATGGGGGATATTATGGCGGCCCCGGACAAGGTGGCATGTGCCAAGAGGCTAGAAGAGTTGGGAGTGGACTATATCATCGCCCATACCGGTTATGATGAGCGGAGAGAGAATCCCGGAGCAAGCCCCCTGGATTATCTGGAAGAAGTAGTGAAGGCGGTTCACATTCCCGTCCAGGCGGTGGGGGGATTGAGTATTGAGCAGGCAGTGCAAATGCCCAAGCTAGGGGCACCTCTGGTGGTCATTGGAGCTCCCTTAGTTGTGGATAAGGATGCTTTCCGACTTGCAGATACCGATGAACAGCTAGAAGCCATTCTCCGGGAAGTGGTGAGGAGGGTGAAGGGAGGCGAGTGAGTCGAAAACCCCATTCTCCCAAGGAATAGAACCTAGAAAAAGGGAGGGGAAGAATTGTTTGCCAGCTGTTAGGAGGATCTTCCAAGGCACCACTGGGAACTCTTAGGGGGACACCACTGCATCCAAAACTGCTTCTAAAAGAGGGATTGCCCTTTTGATGGTGGCTTGGAGATCCTCGGGGTCTCGAGGGAAGGTGTCTTCAAGGAGGCTTCTCAGCACGGGGAGCATCTCTTGTAGTCCTTGGCTGATGACGGGAGGGAGGAGACCAGAAGACTGGGCCATTTTTAAGAGATCTTCCGGCTCTGGGCGGTTCTCTTGAGAAGGTAAACCCAAACGGTGCGATAATAGACGCAGAGCAATCTTTAAAGCAGACTGAAGACGGTACCTTTGAGATAGGTCTAAGTCGTTAAAAGGTTGAATGCTTTCAGGATCAACGTCTTCCCGCGCTCGGAGGTCGGTAATGTACACGGAGAAACGATGGAGATCCTCTTCTTGGGGTGTCCTCTCGGCTCGATTAGGGGATTTCATCTTTCGCTGGAAGCAGAAACCGATTAAAAAAGTCTTCCACTGGAGTCTTCTGCTTTTAGGGGTATATCTCCTTCTCCCTGTCCCAGTGGGAGGATCGGTTTTCTTCGCTCAAAAATCGAAGGGCTTCTCAGCGAGAGAGGATTTTACCCCTAAGCTCGATCCCACCTTGCGGTTCCTTCTCTACAAGCGGGGATTTTGGGAAGCTTCTCCCCTCCCCTGGCGCGTTGTCAGCTCTTTGCCTCCTTCCCCCCTAATGCCTTCGACGATCTTATTCTCTCCTTCCCAAAAGGAGCAGGATCACTTTTGGGAAGAAAACGAACCCATCCCTGTGGTCCTCCAGTTATCTTCTGAAAAGGGGCTTCAATCCCTGCTCTCTCTTCCAGGGGTGAAAATAGGAGCTGTTGCCGGCTCTTTAGTCTCGGCTCAGATGCCGCTCTCCGCTTTGCGGAAAGCGGTCGCATTAGACCAAGTCCTCTACATAGAACGCCTTCCTCGGTTTTTCCCCTGTTTAGATGTGAGTGGACCTCTGATCCAAGCGGACAAAGCTCAAAAGGAGAAGGGCTTTACTGGCAAAGGGGTGCTGATCGGGTTAATAGATGCTGGTTTTGATTTCCGGCATCCGGACTTTCGGACCCTGGAGGGGAAGACGAGGTTTGTGGCGATTTGGGACCAAACTTCAACAGAAGGTCCTCCCCCTCAGGGTTTTGCCTATGGTCGGGAATTTACTCAGGAGGAGCTCAACGCGGACCTAGTGTCGCCTCCCCATTTGCCTCTTAAAGATGATGACCCTGACTTGGGTGGGCACGGGACTTTGGTAGCAGGGATTGCCGGGGGAGGGGATGTTAGGTTCCGGGGAATCGCGCCGGACGCTGAGTTGATCGGCGTTCGTTTCGATTTTCGAAATCTCCCTGACGCCTATCGTTATCTGATGGATAAAGCGAAAGTGTTGGGCAAACCGATTGTTGTTCTCGCTAGCTATGGCTCTCAGTTTGGACCACATGATGGTTCTACCCTTCGAGAGCAGATGATTGCTCGCCTAGTGGGTAAGGATCAGCCAGGGAGGGCTATCGTTATGGGGGCGGGCAATGACGGTGATCTGCCGATCCATATTAGCGGGACAGCGGGGGGGAATCGGCCCTCGGTCTTTTCAGTGATTACGCCTAATGGGCAAGACTTTATTGTAGTGGACTTGTTTTACAGGGCTGGAGCTCGGCTGGAAGTGGGTGTGGCCGTGCCGGTAGACCCTCGAGGTCAGAGAGCCATTGTTGCGGCTGCTCCGGGTCAATCCGGTGTGTTGACAATTACCGAGGACGTCGCTCCCTTTAGCCCCTATGTGGGAGCCAGGGTGAGCATTCAACAGGAGATCCCTTATCCTCCTAACCCCGAGTTGAATCATGTCGCTATCATTATTGATCTTTCGGATACGGAGGAGAAGAGCCAACGGGAGTTTCCTTGGGGGATCTCTGTTCGGCGAGTGGGAGGGACTGATGTAGGGGAATTCCACGCTTGGCTTCCCTCCCGCGGGAATCAGTATTTCGACTTTCAAGGGGGGAGGGGAGAGGACTTTTTCGGGGACACACAGATGACCTTGGAGGAGGAGGCAACTTCTCCAGGGGTAATCACAGTGGGTTCTTTCATCAGTAAGAAGTCCTGGATTACCGCTGGAAAAATAAACTATGAAGATTCGGAGTTAGAGGGAGTGGAAGTTGGAGATGCCTCTCCCTTTTCTGCTAGGGGGCCTACTCGGGATGGTCGGGAGAAGCCTGAAATTTCGGCCCCTGGCCAGTGGATAGCGGGGCCTTTATCCCAGGATGCTGAATTTTTAGTTCAGCAAAGCAGTAACCTCCTCGCAGAAGATGGAAAGCATATTCACGCTCGGGGAACTAGCCTAGCAGCTGCCCACCTCGCAGGCGCTATTGCCCTCCTTTTTCAGGCCAAGCCCCAGCTTAACTCCGAGGAGATCCGTCAAATCCTTGTCCAAACCGCTCAAAGAGACCGTTTTACAGGTTCAGAGTGGAATGATCAACTAGGGTTCGGCAAGTTAAATATCTTAAAAGTTTTGGAAAAGGTTCTTCCGCCACTTCTCGTTGGAGACTTAAACGGTAATGGCAAGATTGATATTGCTGACGCGGTTTTAGCGTTACGAATTGCTATAGGAAGTCTTGTTCCCAGTGCTAGCCAGCTCCAAGTTGCGGATGTTGCCCCTAAACCAGGTACCGAGGGGCGGGCCTTTGGAGATGGGAAAGTGACTATTTCGGATGCTCTAAGGATCCTTAGAAAGGCTATAGGGAGCATCTCTGAGTGGCCCTAAAAGGAGCCAATCCCTTAGAGCCTGGAGAAAATGATGGGTCACCAGCTGTTGATGGAGGTTCAAAACCTAAAGGTTACCTTTCCTTTGGAGGAAGGGAAGATCAGGGCGGTTGATGACGTTAGTTTTTCCCTTTATCGCGGGAGGACTCTGGGATTGGTAGGGGAGAGTGGTTGTGGGAAGAGTGTGACGGGTTTGTCTCTACTTCAGCTGGTGCCTAAGCCGGGTCGGATCGAGCAGGGTAAGATCCTCTATTACCGCCTTTCTCAGCCTTCTCAACCACTAGATATCGCCTCCTTGTCCCCCAGAGATGACCTTATGCGAGAAATCCGGGGCGGTGAAATCGCGATGATTTTCCAGGAACCAATGACTTCCTTAAACCCCGTTTACACGATAGGGGAGCAGATTATTGAGGGGATTATGCTTCATCAGCAGGTTCAGCGCAAAGAGGCTCGGGAGAAGGCTATTGAAATGCTTCATCGGGTCGGAATCCCAGCCCCTCATCTACGGGTGGATGAGTATCCTCACCAACTCTCGGGAGGTTTGCGCCAGCGCGCTATGATCGCCATGGCCCTCTCCTGTCAACCCTCTTTGCTGATCGCTGATGAACCGACCACTGCTTTGGATGTAACGATCCAGGCCCAGATATTGGATCTTCTTCGCCAGTTGCAGGAGGAGATGGGGATGGCCATCCTGTTCATCAGTCACGACCTTGGGGTCATTGCGGAGATCAGCGACGATGTCATTGTTATGTACGCGGGTAGGGTGGTGGAATCTGGCCCTGTAGAGGAGATTTTTCACGAACCCTTACATCCTTATACTCACGGTTTACTGAAGTCTATTCCCATTTTAGGCTCTCGCTCACGAACCCTCTGGTCCATCGAAGGTACTGTGCCCCATCCCTTGGCTTTGCCCAAAGGGTGCCCGTTCCGGCCGCGCTGTGACCGGAGGATGCCAGTTTGTTTTGAGCCTCCTGGCCTCAAAGAGGTTAAACCGGGCCATTGGGTGAGCTGTTGGTTATATGAATGACTCTCTTCTTTTAGAAGTTCAGGGTTTAAAGAAATACTTTCCGATCCTCCGAGGTTTGCTAAGGAAGCCGGTGGGTTACATCCGGGCGGTGGAGGAGGTAAGTTTTTCTCTTTTCCGGGGGGAGACCCTTGGCCTTGTGGGAGAGAGTGGTTGTGGAAAGACCACCGTGGGTCGGTGTATCCTGCGTTTAATTGAGCCGACCGCAGGGAGGATTTTCTTCCATCACGATGGTCAACCAGTGGATTTGCTCTCGCTGGCTCCTAAGGCTCTAAAGGAATTACGCCCTCGGCTGGGGATGATTTTCCAAGATCCTCAATCTTCTCTCAACCCCCGAATGACGGTAGGGGAGATCGTGGGAGAAGCCCTGATGATCCACAAGGTATGTAAAGGGAAGGATCTGGAGGATCGGGTGGCGGAGCTGTTGGAGGCGGTAGGGTTAAGGGGTCAGGATATGCGGAGGTATCCTCACGCTTTTAGCGGAGGCCAACGACAACGCATCGGGATTGCTCGGGCTTTAGCGATGCGTCCCGATTTGATTGTGGCGGATGAACCCGTCTCAGCCTTGGATGTCTCGGTGCGAGCGCAAATTTTGAACCTGTTGGTCCAGTTGAAAGAGCAATTCTCTCTTTCCTACCTTTTTATCTCCCATGATCTCAGTGTAGTCGAGCATATCAGTGACCGGGTTGCAGTGATGTACCTGGGGCGCCTTGTGGAGATAGCTCCTACCGAAAGGATATTTCAGAAACCTTGCCACCCTTATACCGAGGCCTTGCTGTCAGCTGTTCCTATCCCCGATCCTAAAGCCCGATACCAAAAGGAGAGGATTCGTTTACCGGGAGACGTCCCTAACCCCAGTGTTCCCCCTTCCGGGTGCCCTTTCCATCCTCGGTGCCGGTATGCTCAGCGGATTTGCTCCCAGGAAGTTCCCCTTCTAGAAGAGGTAGAGCCTGGTCATCAGGTCGCTTGCCATTTGGCTCGAGAGCTCTCTCTTCAGGGTTTGGCTAGGGAGGGAAAGGATGCAAAAGAGAAAACCCTCTAAAGGTGACTTTCGAGTGTTAGGGTTTCTGAGGTATTTGTTGATCCCCTGTTTGCTTCTGCTTTTGCCCTCATGTTCTATCCAATCCGCAAAGGAAGAAGGATTTACTCCTTTTCCCAACGACCTTCGGGCCAAGGAGGCTCCGATGCTAGCAAAGTTGGTTGCGGAAGGAAAGCTTCCTCCATTAGAAAAGCGCCTGCCTAAAGAGCCTTTGGTGGTCAAGCCATTGGAACGTCCTGGGCGATATGGCGGGACCTGGAGGATGATGCACGATAACCCCGATTTGGGGATGGTGAAGATGATTCTGGGGTACACCCCGTTAATGCGTTGGCGCTTCGATTGCCAAGGGATCGAGCCCGGGTTGGCCAAGTCTTGGGAGTTCAATAAGGATGGCACCGTTCTTACCATCCACCTGCGAGAAGGGGTGAAATGGTCTGATGGAGTGGAATACACCTCGGAGGATATTGCTTTCTGGTATGAGCTTTGTAAAGACCCCCGCTATTATCTTGAACCTCCCTTTTGGTGCCTCGTTAACGGAAAAGCGATGGAGTTGGAGACCCCAGATAAATACACTGTGGTAATGAAGTTTGCAGGTCCTAACTGGTTTGTGCCTCTGCATTTAGCCACGGGTTTTTGGTGGTGTGATGAGTACAATATTCCCAAGCATTATATGAAGCAGTTTCATCCCGACTATAACCCGAAGTATAAGGATTTTACCGTATTCCAGCAGAAGAATCTCTCCCATGCAAACCCAGAACGGCCCACCTTGTGGCCTTGGCGAGTCGTTCGCTATGATATGGGAGGTTACCGGGTAGTCCTTGAGCGTAACCCTTACTTTTGGGCAGTGGATACCCTAGGGCGTCAGCTACCTTATATTGATCGGGTGGAGAGCGTTCTAGTTCCTGAACCCCAGCTGCGGGTGTTAAAGGTTTTAGCCGGAGAGATTGATTGCCAATTTCGTTTATTGGAACTTCGGGATCTCGCCCTTTATCTTCGGGGCCGAAAGCGGGGGAACTATCGGGTTCTCCGGTGGAAGAGTGCTAGTGGTGCGGAGACCGCAGTGTTGGTCAATTGGTCTCCTCCCGACCCTATGCTCCGGAAGTTAGTCCGAGACCAGCGATTTCGGAGAGCTTTAGCCTTGGGGATTGACCGCCAGAAATGTGCGTTAGTGGCTTGGAGGGGCTTGGCTACTCCTCAAAGTGCAACAGTAAGCCAAGAAGCTTGGCATTTTCAGGATCCGGAAGGGAGGAAGCTCTTCCTCAAATGGAAGGAGTCTTATACGGAGTTTAACCTCCAGAAGGCGAATCGCCTGTTAGACGAAATGGGATTAACCCGGCGGGATGCCGAAGGATATCGTTTGCTTCCCAATGGCCAACGGTTGCGGATAGTAATGGATGCACCTAGCGCTCAGATGCAGTCACAGGAGAATGATGAAGCTCTCATTATTGCGGAGAATTGGAGGAAGATGGGCATTGAGGTGGTCATTCATACTCCTCCCCCCACAGAGTATAGTAATCGCCAGCGGCTGGGGAAGTTCACAATTTCGATGCATGGCGCTGCCGAGATGGATCTCTTCACCTATCCCGACTGGGTCTTCCCCACCACCTCCCGCTATTGGCATCCTCTCGAAGGGCGTTGGTATGAGACGGGAGGGAAGGAGGGATTAGCACCTAGTGGTCCGATGAAGAAATTGTTAGATATTTATGAGCGGATCAAACACGAACCGAATTTGGAGAGAGCTCATCGGTTGGTGCAGGAAGCTGTAAGGATTCATATTCGGGAGGGGCCTTTCTGCCTTGGCACGGCTGCCCAAACGCCGGTAATCGTTATTGTGAAGAATAATTTTCATAATGTGCCTTCAACAGGTATTCTAGGCCCTTGGGCAATCGCCCAGCCGGCTACCAGCTATCCTGAGCAATATTTCATTGAGTGAGGAGACTTCCTTCCCTTAGTTCTTGGAGGTTGCCCAATGACAGCCTATATCCTCCGTCGCCTCCTTTATGCGATTCCTACTCTGATAATGATCTCCATCATTACTTTTGTGATTATCGAGCTCCCCCCAGGGGATTTTCTCGAGGCACGCATTGCTCAGCTGGAACAACAGTTTGGGGATAGCAGTTCCTTGGCTCGAGCTCAGGAGTTGCGCAAACGTTACGGTTTGGACCTCCCTCTTTGGCGGCGCTACTTAAAATGGGTGAGTGGATTTGTGAGAGGTGATTTTGGGGAATCCTTCCGCTATGAACGAGAGGTTAGCGAATTAATTTGGGAACGATTAGGCTATACTGTTCTGATTGCCCTCTGTTCCCTTCTGGTAACTTACGCCCTTGCGGTTCCTTTGGGTATTTATTCAGCAACGCACCAATATTCTTGGTCGGATAACCTCTTGAGCTTTCTCAGTTTTCTGGGGATGAGTTTGCCAGGTTTTCTCGTTGCTTTAGTCTTGATCGTGGGAGCCTTTGTGCTTTTTGATGTCCCTCTTTTTGGCCTCTTCTCTACCCAGTATGAGTGGGCGCCTTGGAGTTGGGGGAAGTTTGTGGATTTACTCAAGCATATTTGGATCCCTGTGCTTGTAGTAGCTTTAAATGGTACCGCAGGGTTGTTGCGTATTATGCGAGGGAACCTTTTAGATGTTCTCGGACAACCTTTTGTGATGACCGCTCGAGCAAAAGGGCTTCCCGAGCGTGTGGTAGTCCTAAAGCATGCGGTTCGAATCGCTATCAATCCCCTTATTAGTATTCTAGGGATGAGTTTACCGGAGATTATTTCGGGTACCACCATCATTTCCATTGTTTTGGGACTGCCGACGGTGGGGCCCCTTCTCTTTCAAGCCCTTCAGGATCAGGACATGTATTTGGCGGGGACAATCATCCTAATGATGAGTTTGCTTCTGATCCTGGGGAATCTCTTGGCGGACATTGCTCTTGCCTGGGCAGATCCCAGGATTCGTTATGACTAAGGTTTCTTAACGGAGGAGGAGAGAAAAGCGATATGGAGGAAGTTCGAACGGAAAGGGGCACTGAAGAGGCTACTCTCTTGCCTGAAGAAGAGATTGAGGAAAGGGAAGAGGCTCTCGGTTATCTCAGCTACCGGCAGTTAATTTGGCGACGGTTTCGCCGAAGCAAAATGGGGCTTATTGGGGCAGTAGTGCTGGCCTCCTTCTATTTGATCGCCCTCTTCGCGGAGTTTTTCGCACCTTATCACTATAGTACGATGAATATCACCTATCGGTATGTGCCTCCTCAGCGCCTCCACTTTATTGGCCCTGATGGCTTTCACTGGCTTCCCTTTGTTTATGGATTGAAGATCTCCCGAGATCCCGTTACCCTGGAGATGGTTTATACTGAAGATCATTCTCGACACTATCACCTCCGGTTGTTTCATCGGGGGGAACCCTACAAGATGTGGGGGATTATAAAATCAGACCTTCATCTCTTCGGTGCGGAGGGTCCTCTTTTCCTCCTGGGTACTGATCGGATGGGGCGAGACCTCCTTTCTCGAATTCTTTACGGGGGAAGAGTTTCTCTCACCATCGGTTTGATCGGAGTTTTTCTCAGCCTTTTCATCGGTTCAGTGCTGGGAACCGTTTCCGGCTATTGGGGAGGATGGGTAGATCATTTGATTCAGCGGTTTATCGAGCTGTTATCTGCTTTTCCCTCTGTTCCCTTATGGATGGCCTTAGCGGCCGCTTTACCACCTACTTGGTCGAGTATTCAGGTTTACTTCGGAATTACGGTGATTCTCTCTTTGCTTAGTTGGGGAGGGTTGGCCCGGCAGGTTCGGGGAAAGGTTTTGGCTTACAAGGAGCAAGAGTTTGTATTGGCTGCTCGAGCAGCAGGAGCGGGCCATTGGCATATTATCTTCCGTCACCTCCTCCCCGGTTGTTATAGCCATATTATTGTTATTGCCACTCTCTCTATTCCAGGAATGATTTTGGGTGAAACTGCTCTCAGTTTTTTGGGGTTGGGCATACGGCCACCGATGACGAGTTGGGGAGTATTGTTAGAGGAAGCTCAAAGGGTAACGGTTCTGCTTAACTATCCTTGGCTTCTTCTTCCAGCTATCCCGGTGTTGGTGGTGGTTATCGCTTACAATTTTCTAGGAGATGCCCTTCGGGATGCGGCGGACCCTTACGAAAGATAGAGGGAGAGGTAGAAGGTCCTTGAGTTGTGGAGATCAGGGGGATGCAGTTTGGGATTTTGAGCAGTAAACGGAAGTGAGAAGGAGGCCAATGTTAAAAGAGCTCTCTTTCCTCTTTCTGAAACTCGGTGCAATCGCTTTCGGTGGACCCGCTGCCCACATTGCGTTGATGGAAGACGAAGTGGTCAAGCGGAGGAGTTGGATCTCGCATGAGCATTTTCTCGACCTCCTTAGTGCGACGAATCTTATCCCTGGCCCGAACTCGACAGAGATGGCCCTCCACATTGGCTATACACGTGCTGGTTGGAGAGGACTTCTTCTTGCGGGTATTAGCTTTATTCTACCTGCTACCCTCATTACCCTTATCCTTGCCCATTTGTACGCAGATTACGGTTCCCTTCCCCAGCTTCAACCTTTTGTTGCGGGTATTCGGCCGGCTATTGTTGCCGTGATCTTTATTGCTGTGTTCCGGCTGAGCAAGCCGATAATGAAGAAACCTTTTGCGGTTGTCCTTACTCTTCTCGTTACCCTTCTGAACTTGAGGGGCTTTGACGAAATCTTTCTTCTCTTTACTGCAGGCGTACTTGGACTTTTCTGGAGTCACCGCCATCTACTACAGCAAAAGATTTCAGCATTGATGGTACTTTTTCCCCTCTTGGGTTTTCAGGTCTCTGCTAAAGTAGAGAAGGTGATAGCTGGTCCTTCTCTTCTTTCCCTTGGATTATTTTTTCTTAAAGTTGGCTCGATCCTCTACGGCAGTGGGTACGTGCTTGTGGCTTTTCTTCAAGGTGGACTTGTGGACACAACCCATTGGCTCACTCAAACGCAGTTGTTGGATGCTATTGCTATCGGGCAGTTCACACCTGGCCCGGTGCTATCGACGGCAACCTTTATCGGTTATCTGATCCTCGGTCTTCCCGGAGCCACTGTTGCTACTGTTGGTATTTTCTTGCCCTCCTTTGTCTTTGTCCTTATCAGCAATCCCTTCATCCCGAAACTGCGTAAGTCGCCCCTTACCAGCGGATTCCTTGATGGTGTGAACGCTGCTTCACTCGGTTTGATACTGGCGGTGACTACTAAAATCGCCTTATCCACCCTTTCTGGTATTGGCTCATGGCTCCTTCTGTTAATGGCATTAATCGCTATGGTCCTTTGGAATCCTAGCCCTGCTTGGATTGTTCTTGGCTCTGCGCTTCTTGGTGGCTTGTTTTCCTCCTTCTCATTGTAAACAAATAATAGGATTGACCCCTCTGCGAAGAAGGGGATTAACCCCTTTTTATCATAGAGGATTAGTTCCTATTGACAGGGGAAAGTTAGGGTAAGGTCACGCCCTTCCCCACAAGGGAGGGACCTCAATTCCTACAATAAATACCAATCTATGGAGGAGATCAATGAAAGAGGAAATAAGAATAGATCGCCGAAGGATCCTGAAAGTAGGACTTGCTTTTGCCTTGGGAGCTCCCCTTAAGGGGGTAGAAGGAGCCTCACAAAAGCGTTCTCTGATCAATCCGGAGGAAGGTGTTACTGCCCCAGAGGACCTGATGAAGGAGCACGGGGTTTTGAACCGCTGTCTGTTAATCTATGAAGAGGCGATCCGGCGCCTTCAGTCCCGAGAGGAGGTGACGCCGGAGGTCTTTCGCCACACAACGACTCTCATCCGCCAGTTTGTCCACGGGTATCATGAGCGTAATGAGGAGAAATATATTTTCCCGGTTTTTGAGCGGGCAAAGCGAATGGTTGACCTAGTGGCGGTTCTGAAAACCCAGCATCGGGCAGGGCGGAGGGTTACGGCAGAGATTTTACGCCTCTCTCAGCCGAACCTGTTTCGGGAAAGAGAGAATCAGGAGCATCTTATTGTCGCTTGCCAGAGTTTTATCCGGATGTATCGCCCGCATGAGGCCCGAGAAGACACGGTTCTCTTCCCCGCTTTACGAAGTATCCTCACCCCTAAACAGGTGGAATCCTTAGGGGAGAGGATGGAGGAGGACGAACGTCGGCTTTTGGGCGAAGAAGGCTTCGAGCGCACAGTTAATGAGGTTGCAAAGATCGAGAAGCAATTGGGGATTTACGATTTGAAGCAATTCACTGCAAAAATTTAGGCGATGCTAGCACCCTCCTGAGGCAAAGGGGGGAAACGTCTTTGGGGTTGAATTGTTATAGTCTTGGTTCTTCAAGGGGTTTCTCCGCTTATCCTCTGCCTTGAAAAGAGGCAAAGGTAACTTATTCTGGATATTCCGCAAGGATGGCTATAGGACCCTCTTCAACCCGGGTTAAAATCAGTATTCCTTCAGGTCCCTCAGGAAGTTTGAGGTGACGGCGGATCTCCTCTGGTTGGTAGGGAACACCTCGTTTCTTGATGACGAGGGAGGTTATCCCAAGAGATTTTATGACTTGTTTGATTCGCTTGAGGTTGAAGGGAAGGGTGGCCAGAACTTCAAACCTCTGGGCGAAAGGAGTTTTGACCAACTTATCGGAAGTGAGATAAGCGATCTCTGGATGGATTTGGTTAGCAGAGATCTGGTGGGCTAATTGCCAAACGAGGTGGGCTCGGCGTACTGCTGGATCCGGTTCATAGAGGTATCGGAGAACGGGTGTGATCTCGGGGGGAGGAACGGGTTCATCCGTGAGAGTCGCTCGTTCAGGGAGGAGTGTCGCTCTCCTCTTACAGGTTGCAAGTTCCCCTAACCATAAAAGGGCTTCTTTGCATTCACCATTCTCAGAGACATATTCCCATTCTCCTTCGTAGGGAATCCCTTTGGGATCCAGGGCAGGAGAGAGCTTAAGGCCGATGGCCGAGGTTATGGTAAGCCATTGTTCCACTATGGAGAGGGGAGGTTGGAAATCAGCGGGGAACCAAACACGGTGACCCTCCACCCTCCTCGCAGGATCGAGGAAGAGGGCGGGGCATCGGGCCCAGGGAGTGGAGGCATCGGCACAAACAAAGGAGGCTTGTTCCCTTAAGCCGTAGACCGTTAGATTATGGCGGGCTAACAACAAAAGAGGAAAATCCTTGTCTCCGGCTAAGACTTTTGTCACTCTGGCCAAGCCGATAGTATTGCCCCCAATCCCACAAGTGCCGTCCACTACATAAGGATAAGGGCGGAACCGCTCGGCACAGTAATCCGCAATCTGTTCCGAAGTAGCCACCTCTAGAGCCAAAGGGGTAAACAACATTTGGTCCGCTCGGGAAAACTTTATCCTGGCCCTCTTACTTAGTTCCCCTTGTTTCCAAGCGCTACTCGCTTGTTCTAAAGTCCATTTCCGCCGAAGGGCTTCGAGGGCAGGAAGGGGTTCTTCAAATTGACGCGCTTGATGAACTGCTTCTAACCCGTCTTCACTGGTTAACCATCGGGCGATCTCTAAGTTCATACCTTTTTCCATCCCCTTTTATCGGGTTCCCTTTACCGATGTTTCTCTTCTCCCTTTGGTAGGCCTTGATGAGCGCCTTCCCAGAGGCAGCGAATGTACCATACTTGCCCCGCGTGATAGATGTCGTGTTCTATGACCATAACGAAGAAGGCATCGGTACGGATCTTTCTCCCACCCCATATTGGTCTGAGCTGAGCTAGGTCCTCATCGTTAAGGTTTTCCAGGTTTTCCAGAAGCTTCTGAGTACCCTCTTCTCCCAGAGCAAGAGCGGACTCAAGTGTCCCTCCCATCTCTTCAAAGCGGTGGCGTACCACCTCCCAAGTTATCCCCTTGTCTCCGAAGGCTTGGGACCATTGCACGAGTTTGTCACCTCCTACGTGGTAGGCGATGTCTAGGATACATCCCCGATTGAAGGGGAAACCTCGGTAGGGGCCAGGAACCCATTCGGCCATCTCCGGGGTAACCCCTTGCAAAGACCCTTTGAAGGAGTGCCATCGGCTGCGCTCCCACGCATCCTTAATCCGTTCAGCTAAAAAGTGAGTCAATACTTTGCTCATCTTCTGCCTCCCTCGTCGAGCTTAGCATAAAAGAGGGTTGAGCGTCTTCTAATTCGCTCACTCTCTTTCAGTGTGAGGAGGTTTTAGAAAGGAAAGTAAAGAATTAAGAAATTGGCTTTCTGTTATCCCCATATACAGGAGATGATAGGAGCAAGGCCTTTTCTTTCCTTCCCTGAAAAGAGTACAAGGAGGAGGTTAATGGACTCTTCTTGCTTGCAGTACTGCTTAACGGAGACGGAGCGGTGCCATTTCGAGGAGCAGGGCTACCTTATCGTCGAGGAGGCTCTCCCTCAGGATAAGATAGACTTGCTGATCGAGGCGGTGGATGAGATTTATAAGCAGAAGCTCGCTGAGGGATTCAGTCCTTACGAGCGATTCTTCCTTCCTAATTTTGTGGGGCGGAACCCCCTTTTCATAGAGTTAGTGGACTGGCCTCGCATCTTTCCTAAGGTTTGGGGGATTTTGGGGTGGAATATTTACCTTTATCACTCTCATTTGGGAGTAGATCCTCCGCAGGCTCCAGGAGTGGAGCGGGTTAAAAAGACCCTTGGCTGGCATCAGGATAGCGGGCGGGTGAACGTGGAGATTGAAACTCACCCTCGGCCTCGCTTGTCGCTGAAAGTGGCCTACTTCCTCACCGACCTTACTGAACCCGGGCGGGCCAATCTCTGGATTATCCCCGGAAGTCATCTGAAGGATTCCATCGTCATCCCTTCTAACGGCGTTGATGATCCGGAGGGGGCTATGCCGGTTTGTGTGAAGCCGGGGACCGCCGTTCTCTTCGATCGCCGGCTTTGGCATGCGGCGAGCCCGAACTTCTCCTCCTACACGCGGAAGGTCCTCTTTTATGGCTATGGTTACCGGTGGCTACGGACTAAAGATGATATGACCATCCCTCCGGAGGTTATGGAGAAAAGCGACCCTATTCGCCGACAGATTCTCGGAGAGGGGGTGAATGCTAACGGTCGCTACTCTCCTACTGATGCGGATGTTCCTTTAAGGGTCTGGTTGCGGGAGCAAGGGCTGGAAGAGGCGAAACGATAAAGAGGGGGGAGGAAGGAAGTGTTGCTTGGTTAAAGGTAGACCCCTTGCCCGTTCTGAGAGAACGTTCCCCTTCATCCATATCTGCTGACTTTAAACCTTAAGTCCTCCCATTTCTGTTCAATTTCCTGGCGAAGGCGTTTCAGGTCGGTACCTTGGAAGCGCTTCTGAAGTTTGGCAAACTCCTCAATGGGGGTAAAGAGGGGTTCATAGGTGATGCGGTAGCGAGTTCCGTCTTCGATTTCGTACAGAGGGAAGTAACCTGTTTCTACCGCCAGGCGGGCTAGCTGAACCGAATAACGGCTCTCGTAGTTCCAGGTAACGCATGTAGTCAGGAGGAGGATGAAGCGGAACCCTTCGGTTTGTTGGGCTTTGCGGAGCTTACTTGCTAGGTCCTCGGGGAAAGCAGCGCAGGCAGTGGCGATATAGGGGACGCGGTGGGCCGCTATTATTTCCACCAAGTCCTTGCGTCGTTGAGTACCGGGGCGATCTTCACTTCGTCGCCCGGTTCGGGTTGCCGCATCTGGAGGGGTAGCCGAGCTTTCATGCCCACCTGTATTTTGGTATCCCTCGTTATCATTGCAGATGACGAGGATATTAGCTCCTCGGGCTGCTACTCCGGATAGGCCTCCGAGGCCGATGTCATAGCAGCAACCATCCCCCGCCCAAACCACAACTTGTTCTTTTCTTCCCTGGTGGCGGAGGGCAATAGCCATTCCTTCTGCTTCCGCGAAGGCGGCTGCGAAAATGGTGTGTACCACAGGGGTAGCTATAGCGGTTGTGTCGGAGGGGCCAAAATAGAGGCTCCCACAGCTTGCCGGCACAAAATAGATGGTGTTAGGGCCGAGAACATTGACCACTTGTCGCAGGGCTGTAGTGGAGCCACAACCTGGGCAAGCATTATGCCCTCCTAGGAACATCTCCTCTCGAAAGGGCTTTATATTGAGCTCTTGGAGCTGAAGCAGTTTGTCCATTGCTGATCTCCCTTTGAAAGATCTGAATCTTTGGGGTGAGTAAGAGCCAAACCTCATATGCCTCGGTAATACCGGTAATCGAGTTTGGGAAGGACTTCTAATTTCCCTCCGGTATAATCTCCTCTTCGGTCAGGAATAAAGGGCCTTCTATGGGAGGGTGAGTCTGAGCATATTGGATTGCTTGTTCCACTATCTCTGGCCCCACGTCAAGGCCTCCCAAACCACAAACAAAGTTGTAAAGAGGAAGGTTGGAAGAGAAGGCGGCTCCGTAAAGAGCCATTTTAATCTCTCCCGCGAAGATACCTCCTTGCCCAGGGGCCAGGTCCCTCTCCATTACGATGATCTTCTGAGCCGGGGCGACTAGCTCCCGGAGATGTTGGTAGGGGAAAGGCCGGAAGCACCGAATTTTAATCAACCCGACCTTTTCTCCCTGCTTTCTTAAAGTCTCCACTACTTCTCGAGCTGTTCCGGAAAGACTTCCTGCGGTGATCAGGAGGGTCTCTGCCTCCTCTAGAGCATAGGGTTCAAGAACCTGATAGCACCGGCCAAAGCGGTCTTTAAACTCCCCAGCTACGGTTTCAAAAACCGGAATGGCCCGCCGCAGGTCGTTATGCATTCGACGGTAGAGGGCGAAGTATTTAGAGGGGGGAACTAAAGCTCCAAAGTTCGCTGGTTCCCCTACCCGGGGGAGGTCCCGGCGTGGAGGGTCCCCCACAAACTCCCGAACTCCTTGGGCATCGGGGACCCAAACTTCCTCCTTTTCGTGGGAGACGTAAAATCCATCTCCGATGACCATAGCCGGGAGGAGGAGGGTTTCTGCGACCCGGTAGGCCAGGAGGATCAGGTCTAGTACCTCCTGAGCAGTTTCGCAGTAGAACTGGAGCCAGCCGGTGTCTCGCATAGAGAGCGAATCGTTCTGTTGGTCCCCGAGGCACCAACCGGGGCCCTTTAATCCTCGGTTGAAGACCCCCATCACTAGAGGGAGGCGGTTACCTGAGACCTCCCACAGCACTTCGCTCATCAAGACAAGGCCCTGGGAAGCGGTGGCCACCGCACAACGTTCCCCTCCCCATAGAACTCCTTCCGCACCGGCCAAAACATTGTATTCGGAATCGGCTTGGATGTAGGTGATTTGCGCTTGCCGAGCCAGGTGTTCAATCACTTCTATCTGAGGGGTAATAGGATACCCATAGGCAATGCGTACCCCTGCTAGCTGAAAGGCGACCGCCATCGCCTCAGCCCCGTTCATTAGTTTAGGGGTTTGTTTTATGGTGGGAATCGGCATCTCTTGCCTCCATTTCCGGGACCATTTCCATAGCATCTCGTGGACATTCTTGAACGCAAACGCCGCAGCCTTTGCAGTGGTCTAAGTCAATCTCAAATCCCCAGTCCGCACGTTGAACCACTGCAGAATCCGGGCAGAAGAGAAAGCAGTTACCACACATATTGCACATTCCACAGTTAAAGCATCGGCGGGCTTCTTGAAAGGCTTGAGGGGCTGAGAGCGCCCGATTTACCTCCTCGAAGGACCGAATCCTCTGTTCGGGGGGAAGCTCGGGGAGGGGAGTGCGTGGGATGGAGGGGAAATAGCCCAGGTTAATGTCCCCCAGGGTTACCTCGTAACGTTGGGGGGAGCTTTTCTGCTTCTCGCGCCAAAGGCGATAACTCTCCATAGAGAGGACCCCATGATGGCCTATTTTGATCTGGTTGATGACCTCTTCCCGCTTCCAACCTCGCAAGTAAAGGTCTATACCTATGGCAGCACGTTTAGCGGTACCTATAGCGTTTACCACGTTATAGGTACCAGTGATGTCGCCTCCTGCAAAGACTCCGAGAAGGGGGGTTTCTCCGAGTTCTCCTACATAGATACGGTTAAGAGAAGAGAGAGGAGGGGGTAAGAAGGAGAGGTCCGCCTGTTGGCCTATCGCATAAATGACCTGGTTTACCGTAAAAGCTTGAAGTTTTTCGGTATTCACGGAGAAGGATATTCCTTTGGGGTCTCGCGTGAACTCCTCAACAGCTGAGAGGACAAGCAATAACCCGTTGGGATGGAGGGTTAAGTCGTGGGGAGCTACTTCCGGAATAATCTGAATTCCCTCGGCTAGGGCGGATTGAATCTCCTCTGGATGAGCTGGCATCTCTTCCCTCTTTTCGAGGCAACATAAAAGGACTTGCTGGGCTCCAAGACGCCGGGCGGAGCGAGCTGCATCAATGGCTACATCTCCCCCTCCGATAATGGCAACTCGAGGGCCTAAGGGGCGGGCAGTACCTGTGCTAACCTCCCTCAAAAAGGTTAGGCCAGCTATAATATCCGGGTGTTTAGGGAGGGGGATATCCGGCTTCCGAGGGCGAGTTAGTCCTACCCCAAGAAAGATCGCTGAATGACGGCGGCGTAATTCCTCGAAGGGAAGATCTTCCCCGATGCGGGTATTAAATCGGAATTGGACTCCCAACTGCTCAATATTTTCTGCGGACTGATTCAAGATGTCCCGAGGGAGACGGTAGGGAGGGATCCCATAGGCGAGAACCCCTCCAGGCCCGGGGTTAGCGTCGTAAACGGTGACCTGATAACCCAAGTGAGCCAGGTGGTAAGCGCAGGTTAGCCCCGCCGGACCTGCTCCTACAATCCCGATGGTTTCAGGATAGCGGATTTCCGGTTTCTTAACGGGATATCGAGGACGGCCTAAGTCGGAGAAGGTTCTTTCCAGGGCGTTAATGGCGATAGCTCCATCATAACCCCTGCGGTTACACACATTCTCACAGGGATGATAACAAACCCTCCCCGTGATTTCAGGGAAAGGGCTTTCTTCTCGAAAAACTTGGTAGGCTAGGTCCGGGCGTTCAAGGCTGAGGAGGTATAAGGCCCGGGCGATGTCATGGCCTGCAGGGCACCCCGCGCGGCAGGGTGAATATTTAGTAGGGTAATCGTAGATAGGACGTTCATAACGCTGAAAGCCCGTTTTGATTTTACTGCTCTTCTCTGTGGCAATAAAACGAATCGGTATAGAGTGGCTTTGGGTTATTTTCATTCATCGTCTCCCGTACTAGGGGTGTCTTTGAGATTCTTCATTCTTCAACTTTCCTCAGCGAGGAAGTGGGAAGCTTCTCTTACTTCCTCGTATCCTCTCCGCAGGGCCGAGAGGTTAGGTTCTAAGGTTCGGCGTAAGGCTCCTTTGGTCAGATCGTTGGTGGCAGTAAACAGGGTTTCTAGACGGACTAGGCTAGTGACTCGGGAAAAAGCTCCTGCCATTGTGCTGGAGAGGATAGGTACGCTTCCTTTCATCAAACCGAGTTCTTTGGCGATTCGGTTAGCATCAATAACCGCGACGGAGAAGGGTCTTAGCTCTGGGGGGAGAGGGGCCTCGGGTTTCGCATTTACAATTACTCGAATCCCTGGATCCCAGGTAGCAGCGAGATCAAGTTGAATGAGGAGGGTGAGGTCGAAGAGGAGAACATATTGGGGATGCTTGATCCAGGAACGGTCGTAGACTGGGGAGCGGTCAGGATGAAATCGGATGGCATAAGAGACAGGAGCTCCCATCCGATCTGCTGTGTACCGAGGCTGACCGTGGGGGTTATAACCCTCGTTGTATAGCGCATAAGTCAGCAATTCCCCACAGGTTTTGGCCGCTTGACCTCCCCGCCCGTGGATAGCGATTTCTATCGTGGGACGCAAGATAGCAACAGAAGGGGTGGGCATCACTCTTTTTCCCTCCTTAAAGAGAACAATAAAAGACTTTTTCCACTGAAAGTTTCTCCCCGAAGCCAGTGGTCCACAGCCCTGAGCCAAGGAATCTGCTCAATTGCTCGGTTGAGAGAAAACCTCTCGGTATATAAGTGAAAGAGGATTAAGAGAAGAAGAACAAAAGAGACTTCAACCCCTCCCAAGCGAGAAGCACACCACAGACCAATACCGGCTCCTAAGAGGTTGGCTCCGGTGTCGCCCAACATCACTTGTCGTCTTCTTTCTAGAGGGAGATAAAGAAGAGTTGCTAGCCCTAAGGACCTCAAGGCTAAAGGGGCGGAGGGGAGGTGGATTAGCCAGGAAGTTATCTCGGCACCGAGGAGACCTAGCCAGTAAAGGGCCAGGGCTCTTACCGGGCGGGTGTCAACAAGATTAAAGGCGTTTGCGAAGAGGGCGATGACAAGAGCATAGGGAAGGATGGAGACTCCTTGATGAAGAGCCGAGGAGAGGGTCAGAGAGAGAAGACCTCCCCCTATTGCTTTAATCACCCCGGTGCTGACTCTCCCTTGAGAGAGAAGAAGTTTGAAATGTCCCGTGAAGCCTCCCACTGAGCGATCGCCATAGCAGTCATCCAAGAGGCCCAAAAGGGCGAAGCCGAGAAGCCCTGCAGTGTACCAGATTTGTTCCCGGAAGTTATTGGAGAGCAAGAGGGAGGGAGGAATTGCAGGGATTAAGAGGAGCAAGCCTCCGGCTGTAACAACAACCTCCCCTCGGTAGTTGGTTCGCTCCAACCCTTGCTTGCGAAGCAGTTGGAATACCAGCCTTTTGATCGCTAGAAAGATAAGCCCTACAGCCAGGAAGGCGATGAGAAGTCTCATTAGAAAAGAGAAGAATTTGTTAATTACTACCCTTCTTAGTATAACTCATCAGAGCCTTTTCGTGGAGGAGCTGAGTGAGGAGGGAAGCAGGCAGTGAGAGGAGCAGGGTCTAGAGGCAGTTATTTCTTAAAGAGGATAAATGTAAAAAAAGACCTCCTCCCTTAAGAGAGAAGGTCTTTAAGGGGGCAATCCGCGGATTGCCCCGCTAGAGGCGATAGAATAGTAGGGCTAGCGGGATTCGAACCCGCGATCTCCACCTTGAGAGGGTGGTGTCCTAGGCCGCTAGACGATAGCCCCGTTCAGTCCGTTTTTAGTATAACAAAAACCCTAGGGGTTGACAACAGTCCTGATCCGGGGAATCCCTTAGGAGGAGAGCCGTGCGGTGCCGCGCCTACTCGTTTTGCTTCTCGAACCCGTAAACTTACCAGTACACTCCCCAACCTCTTGTAACCCCCTGGGAACCCTTAGAAAAGGACGAAGAGGCGAAAATAACGAACCCCAATAATGGTGGAGGTGCATCCATACTTGGGAAAGCTAAGACCCCCTTTCTTTTAAAGAGGATTAAAAACAGTCGGGGCGCCATTAACAGCGCCTCATTTATTGGGAATGAGGTGAAGGATGGATTATAGACCAATTGCCGAGGAGTTTTCTTGGCTTCCTGGTATTTCTGGCTTCCTTCTGCAGAGTTTAGCAACCCTAACTGCTCCCACCTCTCCTGCTCAAACCCTGCCGGAGACTTCCCCCCAGGCGCGCCCTCAGCGTGCTGGCGAAGAGGAGTATGACGTAGTCGTTATTGGGGGAGGCCCCGGAGGCTATGTGTCAGCCATCCGAGCTTCTCAGCTGGGCGGGAAGGTGGCTCTCATAGAGAAGAAACACCTTGGAGGAACCTGCCTAAACATAGGTTGTATCCCCAGCAAGGCTTTGCTCCATGTTGCTTCCCTCTATGAGAAGATCACTCAAGCGAAGAGTTTAGGAGTTCTGGTGGACCATCCCAGAGTGGATCTCGAGGCCCTGGGTAAACATCGGGATCAGACCGTCCTCCAACTTCGTAAAGGGGTGGAATTTCTACTGAAGAAAAACCGGGTGGAGGTGATTACTGGAGAGGGGAGGTTGTTGAAGAACCGGGTGGTTCGGGTAGGGAACCGGGAGATTCACGCTCGAAAGGTGATTCTGGCCTATGGTTCAGTGGTTAAACGCATTCCTATCCCCGGCCTCGATTCCTATATTACCAGTGACGAGGCCCTTTTTAACAATGAGCTCCCCGAAAGCATCCTTATTATAGGAGCAGGTGCCATCGGGATGGAGTTTGCCTATTTTTATCACGCCTTAGGGGTCAGAACCATAGTTGTGGAGATGATGCCTCAGGTTTTACCCGGTATAGATGAGGAGATTGCCGGGGAGCTCTATGCCGCTTTTCGAAGGAAGGGAGTCCAAATCTACACTAACTCCCAGGTAAAATCAGCGGAGAGAAAGGGTCAGCGTTGGGTTTTGACCGTGACTAGTCCTAAGGGGGAGGAGCAGGTGGAGGTCGCCCAGGTGATGATGGCCGTGGGGCGTGCTCCGGCGACCTTTGACCAAGGTCTCGAGGAGCTCAACATTAAGATGGATCGGGGATTCATCCTTGTAGACCAGCAAATGCAAACCAGCCTCCCCGGCGTTTACGCCATCGGGGATATTGTCCCTGGTCCCCAGTTAGCCCATAAGGCGAGTGCGGAAGGCAAAGTAGCTGCTGAAAATTGTATGGGTATTCCTTCTAAAATGGATTATCGAGCGATCCCCGCTTGTATTTATACCGAACCTGAGGTCGCCTCTGTTGGTCTAAGAGAGCAGGAAGCTCGGGAGAAGGGTTATGATGTAAGAGTGGGGCGTTTCCCTTATAGTGCTTTAGGGAAGGGCCTGGCGATGGGGGAACGTTATGGCCTGTTCAAAATCGTGAGCGAAGCCAAGTATGGGGAGATCTTGGGCGTCCACATTGTTGGACCCCAAGCGACCGATCTTATCGCGGAGGCGGTGACTGCGATCGTCTCTGAAGCTACAGTTGAGGAGCTAGCCCATTCTATCCATCCTCATCCCACTCTCTCGGAGGGCCTCCATGAGGCCGCTTTGGACGCCTTAGGCCGGCCCATCCATAAGGCCTAATTGGGGGTCTGGGGAGGTAGCGGTTCTAATCCTTTTATCCGTTGTCTCCAAAGAGAGAGCAAGAACCTCCTTCCCCTTATAAGGGGAAGGAGGTTCTTTTTATTCCAATGCCTAGTATTTAGGGGCAAGGAGGCATATCCGGCATAATAACTGGCCGCTGACAGGGATTTCTCCCCTGGATGAACTCAAACCGACTCACCGGCATAAAAGCGGCGTGGGCATCGGCATAAACGATATTGGTTCCGTCATGCCGGCTTTGGAGAACCTTTCCACCGGCTAGGCCATTAGCATATTTAATCCGTAAAAATCCACTTGGGAGCCTCTTTTTATCCGGAGCGTTTCGCCAGTCGGTGTTGGCATCCTCGGCTTCCCCCCAATCATGGAATAAGCTGGCGTTAAAGCAATCAGCGATTAAGGCAGTTTGGCTGGGTCGCTTTAAAGCGCTCTCTTCGGCGTAGTTGGTATCGTGGAGCCATCCAAAGAGGATGTACTCGTTGTAGCCATAATTCGCTGGCCACGGGAAATTGGAAGGAAGCCACACTGGAGTCCGGTGGGGAGCGCTAGGGCAAGCAAATACCGCATCAGTTTTGAGATAGGGGAAGATCATCCACATCCAGATGCCAAACCCATATTTAGGATGACCTGAGACATAGCCGTAGTCAGCGGAGGAAGGCAGATAACCTTCCCAATCTTGCATATACTGGTGCACGGCAAGGGCCATCTGCTTGGTGTTGGAGAGACAGGCTGATTTCCTTGCTGCCTCTCGAGCTCGGGCGAAGACAGGGAACAAGATGGCTGCCAGGATGGCAATAATGGCGATGACGACTAGTAATTCGATTAGGGTGAAAGCAGAGTATTTTTTCATAGGGCCTCCAAGGAGATCAAGTTTTTTGGAGAACATTCTCACCTTTTCTTTTCTTCCTGTTTGGAGGGATTCCTTTTTTTCTCTGAGCATATTGCGGAGGCTAAGGGTACGGCTACCAAGGAGGGTAGCCGTACCCTTAAGGTGTGTATGGGTTTGCGCTACCAAAGGCGGGAGCAGGAGGCTCCCTTTCAAAGAGCAAAAGGGTTTTTGGGAAAGAATGTAGGGACAGACCTTTGGATCTTTTAGGGGTGTAGTCATTACTTACACTCCTACCGGGGAGGAACAATGAACAAAAAAACCATTGAAAGTGTAGATGTAAAGGGAAAGCGTGTTTTAGTAAGAGTAGATTTTAACGTGCCTCTTGACCCCGAAACGGGGGCGATCACCGATGATCGAAGAATTATCGCCACACTGCCTACGATTCGCTATCTGGTCAATCAATCCGCTCGAGTCATTTTAGTCTCTCATCTCGGTCGTCCTAAAGGGGGACCGGATCCCAAGTACCGGATGGATCCTGTTGCTCGAAGACTGGAAGAGCTTTTAGGACAACCTGTTCTTAAACTGGATGACACAATTGGAGAGGAAGTACAGAAAACCCTTTCTTCTTTACAGCCAGGGCAAGTGGCGTTGTTGGAAAACGTTCGTTTTTACCCCCAAGAGGAGAAGAACGACCCGGAGTTCGCTCGGGCTTTGGCTTCGCTCGCGGACCTTTATGTCAATGATGCCTTTGGTACAGCCCATCGTGCTCATGCCTCTACTGCAGGAGTCGCCCAGTTTCTCCCGGCTTATGCCGGCTTCTTAATGGCTAAGGAGGTGGATTATCTGAGCCGAGTAATGGAGGATCCCGATAGGCCCTTTCTGGCGATTTTAGGCGGGGCCAAGGTCCATGATAAAATCGGAGTGTTGCGGAACTTGTTATCCCGCGTCGACTCGATGATTATTGCCGGAGGGATGGCTTATACCTTCTTCAAAGCCCTTGGAAAGGAGATTGGTAAGTCTTTGCTGGATGAACAAGGGGTGGACTTGGCTAAGGAGTTGTTAGAAGGGGCCGAGAAGACTGGTAAAAAGATCCTGCTTCCGGTGGATGTCGTTGTTGCCAGAGAATTCAGCAATGAGACGGAGCGAAGAGTGGTTTCGGTGGACCAAATTCCTCCAGATTGGATGGGGATGGATATTGGGCCGGAGAGTGTTCAGCGATTTCGCCAGGAGATCCTTTCGGCCCGAACTCTGTTGTGGAACGGGCCTGTGGGGGTTTTTGAGCTTGAGAACTTTGCTGTGGGGTCACGAAAGATAGCGGAAGCCTTGGTTGAGGCAACGGAGAGAGGAGCTACCAGTATTGTTGGCGGAGGGGATACGGCGGCGGCTGTGGAGAAATTTGGGTTGGCTGAAAAGATGACCCACGTTTCCACAGGAGGAGGGGCAACCTTAGAGTTCCTGGAGGGGAAGACTTTACCGGGTGTCGCAGTATTGATGGATCCCTAGCAGGAGGACCGGGTGGTTGCTCTTGCAAAAGGGCGGTGTAAAGGCCTATAGTCCTATATTTCTGAGAAATTTCTACCCTCCCCACCCTAGCCCTCCTCCTTAGGGGGGATTGATAGTCGCGCCCTTTAGGGCGTGCTCCTCTATCATCTCCCGCGTGCGGGGGATGGAACACAGGCTGAAGCCTATGGCTACCGGTTTTTCCCCTTAGTAGAGGAGGGCAGGGCTTCCACCGAGCCGTGATTTCCCCTTTGGCTCACTGGAGGTTCGCCCTCTTTATTGCTACTAGTGGTTTGCCCTCCTGAGGTTACTTCCCCATCTTCGCGGGTAGGATAGCCTTTCTTCCCGGCTATCCTAGTGGTATAATAGGGATACAAGCGATGGCAAAGACAAGTGTTAAGTTCGTTTGTCAGCAGTGTGGGTATGAAGCTCCTCGGTGGTTAGGCCGTTGCCCCGAATGTGGGAGCTGGGCTAGCTTTGTGGAGGAGCAGATCCTGCCCCCGAAAAAGTCTTCTTCTGCACCTCGTGGTTCTGAACCCACCCGGATCACCGAAGTGGTAACCGCTCCGGAAGGCCGATTCCTAACAGGTATTGGTGAGCTTGACCGGGTTTTAGGAGGGGGGGTTGTTCCTGGGACGGTTGTTCTCTTGGGGGGGGACCCGGGAATTGGTAAATCCACCTTGTTGACCCAAGTCGCAGGGAATCTAGCCGAGCAGTTTGGAAAGGTCTTATATGCCTCTGGAGAGGAATCCCTCGAACAAATTCGTTTGCGCGCTGACCGTCTCAAAGTTCGTTCAGATCACCTTTATTTGCTTACCGAGACTGACCTCAGTCAATTGCGGACGGTGATTGAAGACCTACAACCCGATTTTCTTATTGTTGACTCTATTCAAACTTTAAAACATCCCGACCTCATCTCTATTCCGGGTACGGTCAGCCAGGTTCGGGCTTGTGCGGGAGAATTGACCCTTCTGGCGAAACACCGTCGGATGCCGGTTTTCCTGGTGGGGCACGTAACCAAGGAGGGGAGTTTGGCAGGCCCGATGGTTTTGGAACATATTGTGGATACCGTTCTCTATTTTGAAGGGGAGAGGAATCAGAGCTACCGCATCCTTCGTGCGGTTAAGAATCGTTTCGGCTCCACCAATGAAATCGGTCTTTTTGAGATGACCGAGGAGGGTCTAAGGGAGGTGGCAAACCCCTCGGAGCATCTCTTATCCGGTCGGGCCGACCCCACTCCAGGTTCGGTGGTAACTGCCACTCTTGAAGGGACCCGACCAATTTTGGTGGAAGTTCAGGCCTTAGTCGTTCCTTCCTATCTTGCAGTTCCCCGAAGGGTCGTTACCGGTTTGGATTATAATCGTACCTTAGTGATCCTTGCGGTATTGGAGAAGCGAGGGGGGCTTCGTCTTGGCCATCACGACATTTACATCAACATAGCAGGAGGATTGCGGTTAATAGAGCCTTCTGCGGACCTCGCGGTGGCTTTGGCGGTGGCTTCTTCGCTCAAGGATGTTCCTTTGCCTCCTGACTTGGTTGCTTTAGGAGAGATTGGTTTGGGAGGGGAGCTCCGGCCTTTGTACCAGATGGAGCGTCGGCTTATTGAGGCGGCCCGCTTGGGCTTTCGGCAAGCAATCATCCCCAAGCGCTCCTGGCAACGTTTACCGGAGCTCAAAAATCTTCGTCTGATGGCAATGGTAAACCTTCGCCAGGCTTTAATTGCTTTTATACCCTCCTGATGCCCACTGTTAAGCTCGGGCTTTTCGCCCCATCAAGCGGTGTTTCAGCTTGGGCCAATGGAGGTTGATCGGCTCTAGAGTTTGGTCAAAATGCCCCCATTTAACATGCCAGTCGGCGTATAAAAAGTTCGATCCTCCGCTATGCCGGGTTTTAGCACACTCGATGAAGAACCGGGAGGGATCATGGGGGTGGTAATGGTCTTCGGCGGCGTTTTTTGAAGCTTCAATAACATAGATTGTGTTGGAAGGCTCCACCACTTCCGAGTAGGTGCTTGCTACTACTCCAAGGTCTACAAGGCGTTGCTCGCATCCTTGGGTCATTTCACAGTTGACCAGATAGCTAGTCTTCCCCTGGGCCGTTTTGTGGAAGAATTCATCATCGTTGGGGCACCGGGCCACCTCATAAGTTCGGGTATAACGGTAGAGTTGGACGGGCCAGCTGGTTCGATCAAAGTCTCCCCATAGGGGGAAGGAGTTGTCCCAATCCTCAATGTACATCATAATCCCTTTGCCCAATTGGCGGAGGTTCGACTGGCACACCGATTGTCGGGCTTTCTCTCGGGCCCGAGCAAAAACAGGGAAGAGGATCGCTGCCAGGATAGCGATGATCGCAATCACCACCAGGAGCTCGATCAGAGTGAAACCTAGAAGCCGTTTCATTGGATTCCCTCCTCTTAGGGGGTTTTTTGTTGCTCTTTTTAATAAATTTCTTTTTATTTTCTAACAATTCCTTCTTCTTGCCCCTTCGGGAGGTTTGCTCCGGCAAAAAGTAGAGGGGCGGGTTCAGAACCCGCCCCTACAACCGCCAGGGAGGACGAGCTAGGAGTTGCAAAGACCCCTAAGAGGATTAGTAGGGTGGATGGCTGGGTGGGGTTTCCTTCTTCTCCTCGGGAATCTCAGCGATGAGGGTCTCGGTGGTGATAATCATCGCAGCGATGCTCGCCGCGTTCTCTAGAGCGGTTCGAGTGACTTTAGTAGGGTCCACCACGCCGGCCTTGACTAGGTCCTCATACGACAGGGTTTGGGCGTTGAAACCTTCGCCTCCCTGGAGGGACTTCACCCGCTCTACCACAACACCGCCTTCTACTCCAGCGTTTTCGGCGATGATGCGGGTGGGCTCCTCAAGGGCTCGGCGGACGATGGAGACCCCGATAAGGAAGTCTCGCTTGTTCTCTTCGGAATCGTCAGCAGGGGGGTGGACATTATCAAGGGCGGACTGGGCACGGATTAGGGTTACTCCTCCGCCGGGGACGATTCCTTCTTCAACGGCGGCGCGGGTGGCATTGAGGGCGTCTTCTACTCGGGCCTTTCGCTCCTTCATTTCGGTTTCAGTTGCGGCCCCCACTTTAATCACTGCCACACCGCCGGCCAGCTTGGCTAACCGCTCTTGGAGCTTCTCCCGGTCGTAATCGCTTTCAGTTTCCTCAATCTGCTTCTTGATCTGGTTAATGCGTCCCTGGACCGCTTCTTTAGAGCCGGCACCTTCGACAATAGTCGTATCTTCCTTGGTTACTACTACCTTCTTGGCTCGGCCAAGCATATCCAGGTTAACGTTCTCCAGTTTAATCCCCAGGTCTTCCGAGAGGAAGGTCCCACCGGTGAGGATGGCGATATCCTCCATAATGGCTTTTCGGCGTTCGCCGAAAGCTGGGGCCTTCACTGCGCAAGCATTGAGCACTCCTCGGATCTTGTTCACCACCAGGGTAGCCAAGGCTTCGCCTTCAACGTCCTCGGCGATGACCAGCAAGGGCCTGCGGGCGGAGGCAACTTTCTCCAGCAAGGGGAGGATATCCGCCAGGGCGGAGATCTTCTTCTCGTGAATGAGAATGAAGGGGTCTTCTAGGACGCATTCCATCCGCTCGGGATCAGTAACGAAATAGGGGGAGATATAGCCTTTATCGAATTGCATCCCCTCCACCACTTCAAGGGTCGTTTGAGTGCCTTTCCCCTCCTCTACAGTGATGACCCCTTCGCGGCCGACTTTATCCATCGCTTCGGCGATGAGTTCTCCAATGGAGGGGTCATTTGCGGCAATAGTAGCTACTTCCTGGATAACTTCTCGGGTTTCCACAGGGGTGGAGAGTTCCCGAATTTTATTAACTACCGCTTCGGTAGCCTTTTCGATCCCCTTCTTAATCAGCATTGGGTTTGATCCTGCGGCTACAGCCTTCATCCCTTCTCGCACCATTGCTTGGGCAAGGACTGTAGCGGTCGTAGTGCCATCGCCGGCGACATCATTGGTCTTTGAAGCCACTTCCCGGGCCAGTTGAGCACCCATATTCTCGAAGGGGTCTTCGAGTTCAATCTCTTTTGCTACGGTTACTCCATCATTAGAGACAGTAGGAGCTCCCCACTTTTTTTCGAGGACGACATTGCGTCCTCGGGGGCCTAGAGTTACTTTAACTGCATCTGCGAGGGCATTCACTCCTCGCTCCAACGCTCGGCGGGCTTCTTCGTCATAGCGAAGGTCTTTCGCTGCCATAGATGTTCTCCCTCCTTCAGAGTCAGGTGATTATTTTTCTCGAATAGCCAGCAGGTCGTCGGAGCGCAGAATGACGTACTCCTCACCGTCGATCTTGATTTCTGTCCCTCCATATTTGGAGTAGATAACCCGATCTCCCACTTTAACCTCTAAGGGAACTACTTGGCCGTTATCCAGGAGTTTGCCTGGCCCAACAGCGATGACTTCTCCTTCTTGGGGTTTCTCTTTGGCGGTTTCGGGGAGGACAATGCCTCCGGGGGATTTCTCTTCTTCTGATATCGGCTTAACAATAATTCGGTCACCAAGGGGTTTAAGCATTTGAAGGTTCACCTCCTAGAATAAATGGGTTAGAGAACAAGGGGAAGTTTCAATTCCCCTTTGGTTTATATACCCCATCTGAGAGATTCTCTAATCGGGTATTAGCACTCTCATATTGAGAGTGCTAACCCATAAATCTTTATAATCGGTTTTAAGGAAAAAAGCAAGAGCTTTGAGGGGTTACTATTGCGAGGTGGAGGCGCCAGCTATACAGCCTTACCACTGAAATGCCCCTTGTAATCTCCTGTTTACGGGGAGTCGCGTAGTCTAAGCTTGCAACTACCAGAACCTTAGCATAGGCTCTGGGTCTCCCTCCTGGGGGTAGCGTGGGCTAAAGCCTGCGGGTACCAGGGGCTACCGGTTGCACAGGGTTGGGGAGGACCTTAGCCCCAAGAGTGAGAGAGGGGCGATCCTTAGATCGCCCCTCTCTCATAGGAGGTTACACCTCAGCCAGTTCTCCTACCTTGCGGAAGACGAACTCTCTGGTTGCGGTGGCATCAATCTCAATGCGGTCGCCATCTCTGAATTCGCCCGCAAGTAGTTTGTTCGATAAAGGATTCAGGATAAGGCGTTGGATGGCTCGTTTTAAAGGCCTGGCTCCATAGACCGGGTCGAAGCCTTCCGCTGCTAGCGTCTCTCGTGCCCGATCCGTTAGCACAAGGTCGATATGCCGATCCTCGAGTCGTTTCTGGATTTGTTTGATCTGAATATCTACAATCTGTTTGATCTCCTCCGCACCCAAGGCATTGAAGATGACAATCTCATCAATTCGGTTCAGAAACTCCGGCCGGAAGTGAGCTCGCAGAGCTTCCAGAACTCGTTTGCGCATCTCTTCAGGATCAATGCCCATCAGTTCCTGAATCCACTGACTGCCGATGTTACTGGTCATAATGATAATCGTGTTCCGGAAGTCTACTGTTCGACCGTGACCGTCAGTTAGCCGTCCATCGTCCATAATTTGGAGTAGGATGTTGAAGACATCCGGGTGGGCTTTTTCGATTTCATCCAGTAGAATGACTGAGTAAGGCCTGCGTCGTACTGCTTCCGTCAGTTGCCCTCCCTCTTCATAGCCGACATAGCCTGGAGGGGCACCGATCAGTCGAGAGACAGTATGCTTCTCCATATACTCGGACATATCCAAGCGAATCATCGCCTTTTCGTCGTCGAAGAGGAACTCGGCGAGAGCTTTAGCGGTTTCTGTCTTTCCTACCCCTGTAGGCCCAAGGAACATAAAGACTCCCAGAGGGCGGTTCGGGTCTTGGAGGCCGGCCCTAGCTCGTCGTACTGCTTCAGAGACCGCCTTCAACGCTTCATCCTGGCCTACAACACGCTCGCGGAGCTTCTCCTCCATATGCAGGAGTTTTTGGAGCTCGCTTTCGAGCAGTTTGGAGACCGGAATGCCGGTCCATCGGGAGACGACTTCGGCGATGTCCTCGGCGTCTACTTCGTCTTTGAGCATCTTCATCTCTTTTTGAACTTCCGCCAGCTTGCGGTTCTCCTCCGCCAGCTGTTTTTGGAGGTTCAAGAGGACACCGTATCGGAGTTCAGCAGCTCGGGCGAGGTCGGCCTCTCGCTCAGCTTTTTCCGCCTCTAACCGCGTTTGTTCCATCTGTTCTTTAATGCTTTGGATCCGCTGGACAATCTCTTTCTCTTGTTGCCAATGAGCTTTTAAACGGGAGAGTTCTTCGGAGAGCTCGGCGATTTCCCGGTTGATTTTCTCCAACCGCTCTTTTGAGGCAGGATCCGTCTCTTTCTTAAGTGCTTCTCTTTCGATCTCCAACTGGCGGCGGCGGCGCTCCACTTGGTCAATTTCAGTGGGCATTGAGTCAATCTCGATGCGAAGCTTACTTGCCGCTTCATCAATCAAGTCGATGGCTTTATCCGGCAAGAAGCGATCGGTGATGTAGCGGTTAGAGAGGACGGCCGCGGCGACGACTGCCGAGTCGGAGATTTTTACTCCGTGGTGAACCTCGTATCGTTCTTTAAGCCCCCGGAGAATGGCGATGGTATCTTCCACACTAGGCTCACCGACATAGATCGGTTGGAACCGCCGTTCGAGAGCTGGGTCTTTCTCCACGTGTTGGCGATATTCATCCAAGGTGGTTGCACCGATACAACGAAGTTCGCCTCGGGCGAGCATCGGTTTCAACATATTGGCTGCGTCTACCGCTCCTTCCGCGGCACCTGCTCCTACTATAGTATGGAGCTCATCAATGAAGAGGATAATTTCTCCTTCCGCCTCTTGAATCTCTTTAAGAACAGCCTTTAAGCGCTCCTCAAACTCGCCCCGGTACTTGGTTCCCGCGATCAAAGCCCCAATATCTAGCTGGATGACCCTTTTGTTTTTCAAGCTTTCGGGTACATCGCCGGCCACGACCCGTTGAGCAAGGCCTTCAACGATGGCGGTCTTTCCCACACCCGGTTCACCAATGAGGACAGGGTTATTTTTCGTTCGCCGGGAAAGGACCTGAATAACTCGACGGATCTCCTCGTCCCGACCGATAACAGGGTCTAATTTACCTCGTCGGGCGAGGTCAGTTAGGTCTCGGCCGTACCGTTCTAAAGCTTGGTATTTCTCTTCGGGATTCTGGTCGGTTACTCGGTGAGAGCCTCGTACTTCCATCACTGCGCGTAGAGCCCGCTCTCGGTTGATGCCATAAGCCCGCAGGAGGTCAGCGGTAGGGCCGGAGGTCTCTTGAGTTAGAGCCAGGAAGAGGTGTTCGGTACTCAAATACTCATCTTTGAGGGCTTCCATCTCTTGCCAAGCCCGGTTGAGCATCTGCCGGAGCCGAGGAGAGATATAAACTTGGTCCCCACCTCCTGAAACTTTGGGTAACCGCTTGAGGTAATTATCCAATTGCTGGGCCAAAACCTGCGCGTTAACCCCTAGTTTGCCGAGTAAAGGAGGCATAATACCCTCCGTCTGGCGTACTAAGGCGAGGAATAAATGCTCTACGTCTACTTGAGCGTGTCCGAGATTCTCTGCAAGGTTTTGAGCCTCTTGTAACGCTTCTTGACTTTTAATCGTAAAACGATCGAAACGCATCCTTTGTAACACCTCCTTGCTTCGGAAGCTTTCCTGATTGTTTTACCCCTTTTGGTGTTTCTTTAATCATTGGCTAATTTATTGAGTCTATTATTATCAATAAGGTTCCCTATCATTATATCATATCAGGGAGGTATAGGAAAAACAAGAGGAGGTTACCCGGGAAAACAGGTAACCCCCCTTCCCCTTCTCATCTTTTCGAGGTTATTGAGTTTAAGGCAAGACTTTTTTAAAAGGTCCTTTCATCTCCCCATTTTGCGGAGGTTTTCCAAGCATTTACGAACGCACTCCAGAGGAGGGTAGGCGTAGCTCTCCTGCTCAATAATGTACCACTGGGTTCCTCCGGTTGTCTCGCATAGGCGGAAGATCTCCTCCCAGCGGACGTCGCCTTCTCCCAGGAGGGCTTTATCGTTGGTTTGGGAGAACTCCTTGAGGTGCACAGTAAGGGCCCGGCCGGGATATCGCTCCAGGAAGGGAACGGGGTCTGCCCCTCCGTGAAGGGCATTCCCTGTGTCAATTTGCATAATGACTTCGGGTTTGGTATTGCTGAAGAAGATATCCCAAGGGTATTCCCCGTTAATCTTTTGGAACTCGGCGGAGTGGTTGTGGTAACCTACCAGCATTCCATAAGGCTTGACTTTTTCTGCCAAATCGTTAAAGAGGTCCGCGGTTTTCAACCAAGCTTCTTTAGACTCTGTGTACTCTCGAGGCAGACCGGGAACAACGAGGTACTTGTTTCCCAATATCTGGCTAAACTCAATGGTTCGGGGAAGCTCTTCGCCGAGCAGGGTTTGGATGCCGGTATGAGTTCCTGCCACCTTAAGACCGAGGTCATCAAGCATCTTCCGAAGCTCCTGGGCCGTTCGATTGTAGTAGCCGGCGAATTCAACCCCTTCGTAACCCATTTCCGCTACTGCTTTGAGGGTTCCGGGTAGATCTCGTGCGCAATCCTCTCGAACTGAGTAGAGCTGTAGAGCCACGGGAATTTTTGCCATAAGTTTCTCCTTTCTTAAAAAGGATTTCCCCAAAATAAGGTTCCGTCGTTCTCTCTCTTCTCCTTTAAAAGTTTCAGTGATTCTGGAGGATCCCACCTTGTCTGCTAAATTCTTCTCTATGGAGAGAGAGGAGGAGGGAAACCCCTCCTCTTAAACCAGTATTTTACCTAGGGGAGTCTTTCTGAAGTTTGATCTTTCGGAAGCAAACTTTTCCTTGATTCCTCCGGGAGACTAAGTCCACCCGGACATAGTAGGCTTTCGGTGGTACTGGAGCGGAGATTTTTATCCTTTGCCACCTTGAGGAATTGCCCGTGAGGCTAGGGCCTTGACAATGGCCTAAATACCCCCATCCTACAGAGTCCCAAAAGTAGAGGGCAATAGAGTTTTCCCCGGTGGCCTTCTGAGCTAAAATTTCGGCGGATAGGGTCAACCGTTGGCCGGGGATAACGGGCACGGGGAGGGAATCCCAGCAAGCATCCTTTGCGTTACTTAAGCATAACATTCCTGGCTGGAAGAAGAAGGTACCCTCTTTACCCGTGCCCTCATGCCGGCCTTTGTTCCAGCCATAAATCTCTCCTTCTTTAGATTGGAGGTCCCCATTAACTAATAGATTCTGTTTTGGTTTGAGAGGCCGTTGTTTCAAAGCTTCTCGGAGATAATGGGGGCTAACACCGGTTAGGAAGAGGGGTTCTGAACCGTACTCGACCCAAACCTCTTTTTGGGAATAGGTTTGGCTCCTGCTGAAAGTTGTTACTTTTAGGGCTGGACCTCGGATTTTTATCCTCTGCTGGGGGCCTGCGGTCCATAGGAGGAGGAACACTTCACGGCCCTTTTGCCAAACTTGGCGCCAATCCCGCCAATCTCCAGAGGAGGGGAGGTAGCCCACGAACCGGGCTCCCTTGAGATAGTGGGTGAGAAGACGATATGCTCGGTAGGCTTTCTTCGGCTGGCCACCCGCTTTAAGAATTCCCCACTTCTCTTCCCAATCCGTAAGGCAAAACCAGAAAACCTTTTGAACCTGGTGACTCAGGGCGATGGCATAGGCCTGGATTAAGTTCGAGGCTTGAATCCCCTCCTCATTGGGGGTTCGGGCGATATATCCTATCTCGGTAATCCACACGGGTTTAGGTTTACCGATTTTTCTCATAAAGTTGTGAAGGGTATTCAGGATGAGGTCTAACCTCTGCTCGGTGGGTGAACCCCCGAAAGAGTAAGGATGGATAGAGACAATGTCCATCGAATCCCAAGCTCCTGCCTGGTAGATGGCTTCTAAGAAGTTGATATCCGCCATACTGGTAACACCGCCGATAATCTTGGCTTTGGGGTCGGCTCTCTTGGCCGAGGCATAAGCAGATTTGAGAAGGAGGGCATATTGCCGGGGGTTGGGTTTCGGCTTCCAAAAGGTGGGGATGTTCGGCTCGTTCCAGATTTCCCAGAAGTGAACTCGATCCTTGTAACGAGAGACTACTTGATAAACATAGTTGGCGAACCGCTGTCGTTCCTCCTCATCTGCCGGGGCTTGACCTGAAGACCAGTTGCTGTGGTAGCAAAGGATAGGTAACATTTGGATGTGATAGCGGGCATAGAAATCAATGACTTGGTCTGGGAAGGCCCATTCAAATCTCCCCGGTTCCGGTTCAATTACCCCCCACCAGAAATCGAAGCGATCCCATTCAACTCCTATTGCTTTCATTCGTTGGAGGTAGGGGATCTTCTCTTCAAAGACTCGGGGGTTGTTTCGGGAGTGGAAAAAGCCGAGGCCATTGATCCCGAAAGGGGAGGAGGGATCTGTTTGGGAAGCTGAACTGCTTGAAATCCCACCGATCAAAAGAATAAAAAGAAGCCAAAAGAGGAGCGACTTCATAGCGGACTAGGTCCCCTTAAAACACAGCCTACCAGCTGATGAGGTTCAAATTGAGTGAAGATTTCTCCTGGTTTTTCTGGGAGGGAGTAACCGATTTTAACATTGATCTTTTTACCCACTCGCAGGGTAAGGCCGGTTTTGGGGTTAGTGGGTATGGCCATTTCAAGAAGGTATTTCCCCGGGGAATGGCTTGTTCTAGCGAGGATATCTTGAGGGTGTACTTTCTCTCGGTTCCAGTAGACGTAACCTTGGGGTTGAGCAAAGAAGCGGTCCCAGTCAAAGATAGCCACATCCACTGACGGAGAGGTTCCTTCTCGCGGTGGGGTAACTTTTAGGCGATAGTTATCACTTCCAGCGAACCATCCGTTGTTGGCCGCGTCTATATCTAGGTGAAAAAGGAGGGGTTTATTGGACGCCAAGGCGAAGTAGAGGGCTTTTTCGTCCCACTGAAGATAGGTGGTAGCGGAGAAGTTCTTTTCTCTCACGTGGGAGAAGGGGATCCACTCTCCTAGTGTGAATTGGCCATCAATCTGAGGGCTTCGCCGAGGTCTGAAGGGTTGGATGGGATAGAGGGGATAAGGGTCCTTTCCATCAGGTATTCCATCTTTATCGCTATCGGGGTTTAGGGGGTTAGGTTTGAAGATAGGTTGGGCTTGGCGCTCCTCTAAACCTTCATAGATACCTGAAGTGGCCATCATCTCTCGTAAGTCACTGAGGCCATCTCCATCGGTATCGCTTTCTGCGGGATCGGTTCCCCATTTTGCTTCCGTTAGAGGAAAAGGGCCGGAGTCGGGGAGGCCATCGTTATCCAGGTCCTGAGCGATAACTGCGCGGCCCCAGCGCAAAACATTCCACTGAGAGCGAGGCCAAGTTCTCAAGATGAAGGCATTGACATCATAATGTTCTCCAAAAACCCCTTTAGGCTCTTTGGGGTCAGGGTGATTGGAAGGGTACTCCGGCCAGCCGGATGAGTGAAAGAGCGAGTCAATTTGATGATGGAGTTCGTGTATCACAGTCCAAGTGATATTCGCCCGATGGTGGAAGTGGATCCAAGAATGAGGGGTTTTCTTATGTTTCCAAGGGGCTTCCGTTCCGTAGGTCAGACCTCCGAAAGCTTGGCCGCGATAAAGCTGAGAGGCTTTAACAGGATCGAGGTATTCATCCCAACCGTAGAGGAAAAGGACTCCTACATAATCCTCGATCTTCTTCTTAGTCTGTTGAAGGGCTAGGTCAACGTTTTGTTCAAACTGCTGTTCTACGTCAGCTTGATCCTTTAGGGTTTTATCCAGTAAGGCGTAATCCCAAGTAAGCTCTAGCTTTGCTCCGGAATTACGCCAATAAAAACCCCTTACCTCCTCGAGGTAACCTCGGATTTGGCGAAGGTCTTCCGGGGTAAGGTGAGAGGGTTTTCCAGGAGGCAAACTGCCGGAGAGGTCCCGGTAGGAGAGGGGAGTGTAGATTACGACCAAGAAGGGCATCCGCTGAATAATGGTCTCTCCGGGGCCAGGTTGGGTGCAGAAGTAGTAGATGGGGCTTCTTTCCCGGTTTTCTTTAACACCGGTTACCAGGGCGTATCGCTGTCCAGGGGATAAAGAAGAGAGGCGTAGCCGGTGGGAAGTAGTTGGCCGAGAGATTTTTTCGTCAACAATCTTCCAACTCAGGTCAGAAAAGAGATCGCTGTCCTCCGGAGGGGTAACCCAGTTTTCTAAGAGGGGGGCATAGGCTATTCGGCCTGTTCCGGGTTGGGAGGACCGCCAGTAAACTTCTACTGAATGGGTGCCGATTTGGGAGAAGCGGGGGCGGGATTCAACCCTTTCCGGTGCGCTGGAGGGAGGGGCAAAGTAGGAGAGGATCACCTCAAGGGCTAGGCAGAGGAGGAAGTTTGGTAAGATTTTCCTTTGCAATGGAATGATCATTAGTGGCCTTATCCTTGAATGCTAGAAAGATATATATCCAACCCAAGATGCCAGCTTACCTTAATAAAGGGGTTGAAGTCAAAAATTCATCAGTTTTGCCCAAAACCGAAGTACCTTACTAGAGGGTGGGGTAAATGTAGGACCTTCTCTCACCCTAACCCTCCCTTAAGGAGGGGGAGGATCAATACCAGGATAAGGGGATTGGTCGTAGGGGTTAGGTAGGTTTCGCCCCTACAGTCTGCGTTCATCCCACGTAAACGGGAAACTATAGGAGGTTTGTTAGCCTCACCCCTGTCCTCTCTCTATGCGCAGGGAGAGGAATCAGCGCACCCTAAGGGATATGGCTACTTGGTGGAAGGGATTGGTAGGTAGTCACAGGCTTTAACCTATGTAAAGGGGGGGAACCACTCTTACCCCAACTTTCCCCTGTCGATGGGGAGGGAGGCCACTTTAATTTCCTTCCCTCTAGGTTGCTTCTCCTACAGGATGTTCTGAAAGTTCTTTAACAAGTTGATTCAGTTGGGGGCTGATTTTAACCGGATAAGGTTCTGGGTTGAAAAGTCGGCGGTGTTTTTCGGGCAGGCGATTAAGGTTATCGCGTACCCTTTCCCGAAGGGAGGGGAGGGGTTCTGGGTCTCCTATCCGCTGGCCTTGTTGGATCACCTGACGCAAGAGAGGTTTCCCTTCGCAGACCTCCCCCTCTAGGGCGAGGATGTCCCCCAGATAGTTTCCCTGGGCGTCTATTTGGCGATAGATCTGTTTTCGGCCGGGGTAGGTAATTTTTCCGGGGCTGAGTTTAATGCGAGGGACCCACTGGCCCTCGATTTGCTCTTCCATTAGCTTGTACACTCCTCCCAGGGCCGGAGCGTCTTTGGAGGTCACCATTTCGGTGCCCACACCGAAGGCGTCAATAGGGGCTCCTTGGGTGAGCAGTTCATCTATGATATACTCGTTGAGGTCCCCCGAGGCGAAGATCCGGGCTTGGGGGTAGCCACCTGCATCAAGGATTTCTCGCACAGCTTTGCTCATCGCGACAAGGTCACCGCTATCTAAGCGAACGCCTTGGAGGGGGAGCTGGCGCTCCACCGCCTTCCGGGCGCCCTCCAGAGAGTCATAGGTATCAATTAACAGAATGGCGTTTTGGGGGAAAACTTTGGTGAAGGCTTCAAAGGCCTCTTCTTCTCTGGGGAAAGCCATTACGAAGGAGTGGGCCATCGTCCCATAGGTTGGAATGCCAAAGCGTTTTCCCGCTAAAACATTAGAGGTACCAGCGCAACCCGCAATATAAGCGGCCCGGGCAGCCAGAAGAGCAGATCCAAACCCGTGCGCCCGCCGGGCACCAAATTCAACCACCATCCGCCCTCGAGCTGCTTGGACTACCCGTGCCGCTTTAGTCGCAATCAGCGTTTGGGCATTGATCGTCGAAAGAAGGTAGGTTTCAATGAGCTGGGCTTCTATAATAGGTGCCACAACTCGGAGGACAGGCTCATTCTCAAAAACAAGGGTTCCCTCTGGAATCGCCCAAACATCTCCCCGGAACCGAAGGAGGGATAAATAATCAAAGAACTCTTTCGAGACCTTTTGGAACATAGGGTGGTTCTGGAGGAATTCAATCGCAGAGGAACCGAAGGATAGGTGGGTCAGGAACTGTAGAACTAACTCTTGGCCGCAAGCGACGAGATAACTCCGGTTTTCGGGCAGGTGTCGAAAGAAGAGCTCGAAGGTAGCCCACCGATCGGCCATCCCACTTTCGAAGTAGGCGGCCGCCATACTGATTTCGTATAAGTCGGTAGCGAGCCCGGTTTCTCCTGGGCCAATATCTCCAGGAAGGTGTTCCTCCCTCTCTTCCATCGTCAAACCCCGCTCATCAGGGTGCTTACCAGTGTCCATACTTTTTCTTCAGCAGAGGAGGGGTAGTCATATTTTAATTTCTGGGCTGTTTCCAGTGCCAGGCGTCGGAACAGCAAGGCGGTATGGTATAAAGCCTCCTTGACCTCTTTTTCGTCATAACGAGCGAAGGTTTTTCGGAGCTCAGCCAAGATAAGGGGGTCGGCCCATCTTTCCAAGAAGCGCCCCCGGAACCAGGTATCGTAATCTCCCCCTCGAATCGCTTTAGCGTGCCATTCTAGACATTGGAGAAGGAGAAGTTTCATATAACCATCGCAACAGGCTTTAGCCACCCAGATTTCCCCTCGGCGCAGTTTTTTAGCCGTCCAGAGGGTGTGGTACCAGAAATCGTTAACGAGGTTTAACCACTGTTCTGGCGAGGGAGGGAAGGGGGAGGGGGGTTGCAGGGGAAGGCTTTGGAGTTGTTCAGCATAGCGATCTTTATCCAGCAGAATCCGATAGCCCCTTCGGAGAATATCTGTGATCTCGGAGGGGGGGGTGTTCAGAAGGAATTCATGAGCCTCTTCAGGAGATAGGGGGATGAAATCTACATCCAGGCCTCCTTCAAAGAGAACTCTTCGCTCTTTTCCCCGTCCGGTAGCAGTTTTCTCGAGGAAGGTGAGCCATACAGGACCGAGGGAATCAAGCCAATCGGTCTCTTGAAAAAGATCTTCCGGCCGGTGAGTGATGACCAAGAGGTCTAAATCAGACCATTCGTCCGCTGGGGATATTCCTCGGGCCTGGGAACCGATGACTATCACTGCCCGAAGGTCTGGTCGTTCTTGTGCCCAGTGAATAAACCGTTCCATAAGGGTGTTGTAATTCAAGGGTTCCAATTTTGACTCCTTAAGGTTCTTCCCTCTTGCTCTAGGGTGGTGGGGAGGGGGTGTAGATCTCATCTCTTTGCGGATTTCCCTTTGTAACTTACCAGGTTTTAAGCCTCGGGTAAGTATTTCCTCCAGTAGTCCACACTATATTTCAAATCATCAAGGACCTGGGTTTCATGCGTTCCTAGAGTATGGAAGATCTCAAAGAAGAGGGTAACCTCTTCAGCGCCGGATTCGTAGATGGCATCAATAACCTTTTGAGGGTGGATAATGCCTATTTTATTGTATTCTTCGGTAAAGGGCCAGTGTCGGCTTACCTTTCCGTCGGTTTGTTGGAGGTGAATAGACGGAGAGTAGGCAGCGAAGCGGCGTAGCCACTCATAGGGGTCGAGATCTTTCTCTGTGTGAGGATAGTTTTGGCAGCAGGAATGACCCACATCGAGGGTCAAGAGGATAGGAACCCGTTCTTCTTGGTTGCCTTCGTTCAAGCGTTTATAGAAATATTCTGTTTCTTCCAAGGTATAGGGCATTTCTCGGGGAGAATACATCTGCTCGAGGAGGATAAAGGCATGGCCCTTCTTCGCGGCGAGGCGGGCTAGATAGCGGAAGGTATCTACAAGATGGTCAATGAAGAATTGGCGGCGCTGAGGGTTTTGTACGTCGGTATGGGAGAGCGCATCAAAGTGACCTCCTAACCCTCTAGCCCCGAGGAGGGTGACCAGCTCGAGGGCTTCTTCCATCCAGCGCAGGCCATCTCTTCGCATCCCTGGATGAGGATGGGAAAGCAAGTTAAAGCAATGGATGGCTAGGCCCGTATAGGCATCAAAGATTTCAACGTTGTAGGCTTTGGCGGCGAAAGCTGTTTCTCGAGCGAGTTCACTGCGGGTGGGTTCCGAGGTGAGTACAGGGTCAATTAAGTCTAGGGTAAATTCGACATATCTTAGATTGAGGTCCTCTCCTACTATTTTCAGCCATTCCCAAGGGTCTGGCCATCTTTTCACCGCGAAACAGCTGTTAATCCCTAAATTGATTTTTGTCATCCTTCTATTAAACCTCCTTAATGTTCTTTCATTGCTGGGAGGAAGGGCGAAGAATGAGGCATTCGAAGGAGCAAGTTTCGGTTGTTAGCTCATCTCTTGGCCTCCGGCGACATTAATTGCTTGCCCGGTTAGGTAGGAGGCTAAGTCGGAGGCGAGAAAGACCACAACGTTAGCCACGTCCTCTACAGAACATTCCCGGCCCATAGGAATTTTTTCAACGTACTTGGCACGCACCTCTTCGGGTCGAATACCCAATTTCTTGGCATAGAGAATATCTAGCTGGTCCCACATTGGGGTAAAGACAATCCCTGGACAAACGGCGTTGACTCGGATGCCAAAGGGAGCTAAATCCAAAGCCATGCTTTGGGTAAGTCCTATGACCCCAAATTTACTGGCGCAATAGGCAGAGAGCCAGAGTCCTCCTTTCTTCCCCGATTTAGAGCTGATATTAATGATATTCCCAGACCTTTGTTCGATCATCACTCGAGCAGCTGCTCGGCTACAAAGGAAAGTCCCCTTAAGGTTCACATTTAGAACTGCATCCCAATCTTCTTCAGTAACTTCGGGGAGGAAAGCCACTCGAATAATCCCTGCATTATTCACCAGGATGTCTACTCGCCCAAAGTGACGCACTGTCTCCTTAATCATTCGTTCTGCGTCTTCAGCCTTGGTGACATCAATTTGAAGAGGGAGGGATTGTTGGCCAAGAGATTGAATCTCGGCAGATACCTCTTTAGCCTTTTCAAAGTTGATATCGGCCACTGTTACAGCGCAACCTTCTTGGGCAAGGCGTAAGGCGATACCCCGGCCGATACCCTGACCCGCTCCGGTGACCACTGCGATTTGATGGGGCAGAAGTCCTTTAACCACGGTTGTTTTTCGCCTCCTTAAGACAGGGAGGAATCCCTTTACCAAGGGTAAAAGAGCCAGCAGTTCAACCGGTGTTAGGATGGATGACCACCTTGAGAGCTTCTCCTCTCATCGAAGTTTCAATCCCTTCGACAACTTTCTCTAAAGGGAAGTGGTGGGTAATTAGGAGATCACCGCGAACTTTTTTGCTGGCTAGGAGGGCCAGTGCCTGGATATATTGATAGGAGTTAGAGGCAAAAGCTCCAAAAACTCCAATCTCTTTATAGTGAACAATATTGCTGGGGAAAGTGATCGTAGGCTTGTCTTTGGGAAGACCGCCGAAGAGGCTTACTCGGCCCCGAATTGCTGCCATTCGGAGGGCTTGTTCCTGGGCTTCCCCTGAGGAGCAGGCGACAATCACCACATCGGCCCCTCGACCCTTGGTAAGGTCCATCACTTGTTCCACGGGATCTCCATCTAGGGTGGAGAGGATTACGTCTGGTTCCATTCGAGCAGAAAGGGCCAAGCGATCTTTACTTCGTCCGATGAGGATGGTTTTCGTTGCCCCTTGGGCTTTAGCCAAAGCGATTTGCATACAACCGATGGTGCCGGCTCCGATGACAGCCACCGTATCTCCAGGGCCGATATTGAGATATTCTTGGCCGTTGATACAACAAGAGAGAGGTTCGGCCAAAGCAGCTTCTTCATCCGAGAGTTCCTCAGGAACAGGGATCAAGCATCCTTGGCGCACTGCCTCGGCAGGAATAAGCTCAAAATCAGCGAAACCACCGGGGTAGCGATATCCGATACAATTGATCTCTTGACTTACAAGGTGGCATAGGTTTTCCCGGCCTTGTCGGCAGAACTCGCAGATTCCACATCCTACCGGGGTGACGACGATCACTCGGTCTCCTTCTCGGTATCCTTTTACGTTAGGGCCAACGGCAACGATCCTGCCACAGATTTCGTGGCCCGTAATTTGAGGGGGACGGATGGCGTGATGACCGTATTTCAGGATGCGCACATCTGTCCCACATAGAGAGCAAGCGTTTACTTGAAGCAAGACTTCTCCTTCTTTAGGTTCAGGGACGGGGGTTTCTCGGACCTCCATCTGCCCCGGCCCTAGGAAGAAGGCAGCTTTCATTCTTTTTGTCATCGTTTTCACCTCTTGGGAAAGCCCGCCAACCTGGCTTCCCTCCTGCTCCCTTTAATCGCCTTTGAAAGCAAAGGGGGCCAAGGGGGCGGGGGTAATGGCTTAAAGGCGAACAGGAATCGGTTTTCCTCCGGCTTCGGCACTTTGGTTGGCGGCAAGAGTTACCGCCAAACTTTTTACTGCGTCGGCATAGGGAGAGCGAATCTTACTCATATCCTTGGTTCGCACCGCTTCAATAAAGATCTCATCTTCTACCCGGTAAGCGTTGTTCCGGTTGGAGATTTCCGTTCGCTTGCCCGGTTCGATGAGTTTGAGGCCTCCCATCAGTTCCACAATGAGATCAGGAGTAATGACCGAGAGACCCACATGGTAACCTACTTTAAGTAAACAGGTATTATGGATGGCTCCGATAGCTCCGTTGGCAAAACGGAGGTTAGCGGAGCCTACATCCGGGACATCTAAGCTTTCTACCTCTTGTAAAGCTCTGAGGGCCGTATAGGCAGAGACCTCGGTAATTTCTCCTACTAAGTAACGGGCCAGGTCAAAGATATGGGTAGTTTGCTCCACAAACTGGCCCCCCGAGCCCTCCATTCGACGCCACCAGGGGGCACCGGGCAATCCTCCCATCCAGTAACCAAGGACCATTCCGATGGTTTTGCCATTAAGGTATTGTTTCGCTAGGTCAGTAATTTCCATATAACGCCAATGATAGCCCACAGAATTAACCACGCCTGATTTTTCAATAGCCTCTTGAATCTCCAGGGCTTTTTCCAAGCTGATGGCCACGGGTTTTTCAACGAAGATTCCGCAACCCTTCTGGGCTGCGAGGATTTCGGCATCGGTGTGAGCGAAGGGAGGGACAACTACATAAAGGGCATCAAGGTCCTCTCTCTCCAACATCACTCGATGGTCAGTGTAAGCGCGTCCGCCGAACCGGTTGGCGGCGTTTTCGGCTCGCGTGGCGTCTACATCGCAAAAGGCGGTGAGTTCCACTCCTTCCATTTGGGAGAGGTTGTTCATATGGCCTCCGGCCATACCTCCACATCCTACAAACCCTACACGGATAGACATTCAGAACCTCCAGAAGATAGGATCCTTCCTTCAACGGTAAAAAAACCTTTTGGCATAAAGGGGAGGTTAGCTTTGGGCCTAACCCCCAAGGATTCCTTCCCCCTTCAGGGAGAAACTTCCTTGGGGGTTTTTGACGGGATGGGAAGTCTCGAGTTGGATGCGAGGGGGGAGGGTTTTAGAAGGATTTAGGGGATATAAAGGGTTCAGTAAGCCCGGAGACATCCTAGGTGTTAAGTTGTATAATAAATAACAGAGGTGGGGGCGGCTGGGTCCTGGTGGACTTCGCGGCCTTCAAAGCCGTTGGGGAGGCGGTGGTCCCGTCTCCGGTAGGTTCGATTCCTACACGCCCCCGCCATATTTTAGGTGAAGCTTACTCTGTTCGTTATAGGTTTGCCAAAAATGGGAATTTCCTCCCTCTGCTCCTCCCTTCGGAAGATTTCTTGGGGAGGAATTTTAGCGTTTAGCCTTCTCCTCCTGGTTTTAGTAGCCTGGTCCAAACCAGGAAAACCTTTTCAAGGGAAGATCCTGGAAGTCTATGTTGGCTCTGCTTCGAAGCCTCCTGCGGAGGAGGCGAGCCGGGTTTTTGAACAGTTAACAGGGGCTAAGGTCGTACTGCATATAGGAAGTTCAGGGAAGATGCTATCGGAGCTGAAGCTGGTCCGGCGTGGAGATCTCTACTTCCCCGGAAGCTCCGATTTTATGGAGAGAGCTAAACGCCAGAGATTAGTACGGCCCGAGACCGAGCGGAGGGTGGTGTATTTGATTCCTGCGATAAATGTTCCTGTCTCCAATCCGGCTAAGATTCGCCGATTGGAAGACCTGGCCCGACCGGGAGTGCGAGTAGGTATTGCTCGACCAGACACGGTTTGTGTGGGCCTTTATGCTGCGGAGATTCTTGATAAAGAGGGTCTTACCCCCAGGATCAAGCCGAATATCGTTACCTATGCAGAATCTTGTGAAAAGACAGCTCAAATCGTTTCCCTCGGTTTGGTAGATGCTGTGATAGGGTGGGAAGTTTTTGAGAAATGGGATCCTCGTCATATCAAAACGATCTATCTTCAGCCGAAACAAGTATCCCGCATCGGTTATATTCCTATAGCGGTAACCACCTTCAGTCGGCAACCGGAGCTGGCTCAGGCCTTTATCGCCTTCCTCACCGGGCCTAAAGGAAAAGCTATTTTTAAGCGGTGGGGTTACCTAACTTCTTTGTCTGAGGCTCGCAAGTTCTGCTTACCTAATACCCCGGTAGGAGGGGAGTGGAAGCTCTCTAGGAACTGGCAATAGTGCGTAGATTATTCCCCTTTCTTTTGGTGACTTGCCTAGGGTTTTGTACCCTTTTAATGATCCTGCTGTTATTGGCTCAGCTGAGTTACACCGGGCCTATTGCCCCCCTCAAGTCCTTGAGGGACCCTGCGGTTCAAAAGGCTTTGCTCCTCAGTGTGCTTTTGGCTACCCCTGCCTCTCTATTGGCTCTCCTTTTTGCAATTCCCTCTGCTTATGTCCTTGCTCGGTCAAATAAACCTATCTTGTGGATAGTGGACACTTTGTTAGACCTTCCAGTGATCCTTTCTCCGGTAGCCTTGGGTCTTGCCCTGCTTCTCTTCTTTCGGACTGGGGTTGGCCAATGGATTGAGAATCATCTTCTTGCCTTTGTTTTTGAGTGGCCGGGGATGTTATTGGCCCAGTTTATTCTTGCTTTGGCTCTTTCCCTTCGGGTAATGAAAGCGGTTTTCGCTGAGATTGACCCTCGCTTGGAGCAAGTGGCTCGTTTCTTGGGGGCTAACCAGTGGCAGGTTTTTTGGCGGGTTACCTTGCCTCTGGCACGCCCTGGTCTTCTGACCGCCTTCGTTTTGGGCTGGGCTAGAGCTCTGGGGGATTTTGGTGCTACGGTGACCATCGCGGGAGCGATCCCGGGGAAAACGGAGACCCTTCCTATAGGGATTTACCTCCGTTTAGCGAGCCTAGAGATTGAGAAGGCGGTAGCGATGGCGCTGGTGCTTACTCTTTCCGCTATGTTAGTACTGACTTTGGCCCGATGGTTGGGAGAAAAGAGGAGCCGATGGTTCGAGTTGAGGGTTTAACCCTTCGCTACGGAGATTTTTACCTCCGGAACATCTCTTTTGAAATTAAAAGAGGGGAATGTTTTGTTCTCCTAGGGCCTTCTGGGGCGGGGAAAACCCTCCTGCTAGAAACCATCCTCGGCCTAAAACAACCCGAGACGGGCAAAATTTGGTTGGAGGGTCGGGATATTACCAAAATACCGCCTGAAGATCGGGGTATCGGCTATGTGCCCCAGGATTTGGCTCTTTTCCCTCATTTAAGTGTTAAAGATAATATCCTCTTCGCTGCCCATCTCCGAGGCTGGCCCGAGAGTAAGGTGCGAGAGAGGCTTAGTTGGCTCGTGGATCTCCTCAATTTAGAGGAGGTTCTGCACCGCCCTCGTGTCAGTACTTTAAGTGGAGGAGAAAAACAAAGGGTGGCTCTTGCTCGTGCTCTTCTGGTTCAGCCACGTATCCTTTTCCTGGATGAGCCTTTTGCCTCCTTAGATGCTTATATCCGGCGGGATCTTCAGATTCAGTTTAAAGAGCTCCAAAAGAGTTTAGGATTAACCCTATTTCAGGTGACCCATGATCAGGAGGAGGCTTATCTGATGGGGGATCACCTGGCCATTATGATTCGGGGAGAGATTGTCCAACAGGGAGTCCCTGCAGAGGTTTACCGTCGTCCGGCTAGCTTAAGTGTCGCTCGCTTTTTGATGATGCAGAATCTTTATCCTGCCCAAGTGCTTAGAAAATTGGAGGAGGCCTCTGATTCATCAGGGAGGGGGGGTAAAGGTGCTCTCTACAAGTGTGATTTGGGGCCGATCCGAGTCACCCTTCAGACCGATCTGCCTTTGAGGGTGGGCCAGAAGATTTTTGTAGGGATCCGGCCTGAGGAAGTTTTGGTGATCCGGCCAGACCGTCCTACTCGTCCTTCCTTAGAGACCTGGGCTTACGAGGGTTTTCTCCGGGAGGTGGTTAACCTGGGAGGTCAGCAATTGCTCCGAATAGATGTTCCTGGGCCTGGTGGATTAAGGATGGATAGTACAGTTCGGCCGCGCTTAATTGATGAAGTAGGTTGGCAAGCAAATACCCCAGTAAGGATTAGCTTAAGGCCTTCCGCTTGGTGTGTATTAATAGAGTAGGGGTAGGTTTCAACCTACCCCTTAAACTATATAGGGGACTGAAGCTCAGCTTCAGCCCCCTATAAGCTACCTTTGGACGGGGAAAGTATTTATCAAGCGAACCGCAAAGCGCAGGATCAGAATCGCATCCTGGACGTTAACTTTGCCATCCCCATTCACATCCCCTGCAGTCTGCTGATCGGGAGTAAGGGTCAGCAGGCCTACTCCTGCTCTTAGAGCGAGGATAGCGTCTCCTGTGGTGATGTTACCATCGCCATTGAGATCGCCGTAGGTTACTGCCGGAGTAGGGGGAACAACCGGGGTAACCTTTGGTCTCCAGATGCTAAAGCCGGCGTCTCCTACACTTTGATAGACGTGCATGGCAATCACATTCTCCCCGTCCCAGTTGATGATGTGATTCGGTACGATATAATCCCTGTGGGATTGATAGAAACCACCGACCCATCCTCCGAGGACCCCGGTTTCTTCACGCCAGTTGCCTACTCCACCGATTTTCACTCCATTCCAGTAGGAGACCTCATTATTGTCCCAGTTGAACCACCAGAAGCGGAGGTCATTCTTGCCATACTTGGTCTTCCAATCCGCGGGGAGTTTAAGATGGAGGCGGAGCCACCCATAGATCCTCTCTCCTGAATCAAAGGCGTTCCAATCCCCGTTCTTATTGCTCACGTCCCAGGGTTGAAAACCTGTCTCGGGATCGTTAACCGCAGAGTGATCCTCCTTGAAGGCGTCGGGGTCATAGGGGCCTTGACTAAGACACAGCCATTGGTAGCCGTTCTCTTTCACGAGGTCCAAAGTAGGGAGTAGAGGGATAGTGAAGTTGACCGTGGTCAATTCCCCCTCTTTGACCACCACTTGTTGGGGCTTAGGCTGAGAGGCAAAGTCCTGTCGTTGGATAAGGCTTACCGTATAGGTTCCCGGGGGTAAACCTGCTAAACAGAAGGAACCATCTGCTTTAGTATCCATAAACTTACTGAAAGACCCCCATTCAGTATTGGTGGAGGTCGCGATCACCCTCACCCAGGAAACTGGCTTATTCTCGTTATCTACTACCTTACCTGCGATCGCTCCAGCAGGAATGGCGCTGATGGCAAGCGTAGGGGGAGCAGAAGCCATTCCTGCTTGAACCGAAGCTTTTGTCGCTCGACCCATAATAGCGATGACGTTATCTCCGGTCCAATTGATCACCCTGTTGGGAACCACCATTGGGGTGGGGTCATTGTTGATCACGCCGCCGATAGGGACTCCGTTCCACGCAACGATCCAAGTGCCTGCGGTGCCAAACTTTGGCAAATTGAAGATGAGGTCTCGGTTGCCATAAGAGGCTTTCCACTCCGGGGGTAGAGTGATGTGTCCCCGATACCAGAAGTAGCTGTTGGGGTTGACCGGGTTGCCCTGGCTTAAGTCGTCAGGTACGGTGACCTTAACCCAGGAGTTGTCTTCCTTATAGTCTGGCGCCATAGGAGCGCCATCCGTTGAATCTACATCCGGTTTAACTACCCAACCCTGACTGCCTGAAGGGAGGGCATCTGTGGCTAAGCTCAAGGTAGGGAGTGATTTAACCTTAACCTCAAGAGTAGCGTCTTGGCCTGAGGAGACCGATATTGTTTGGGACTCTCCTTCATATCCTAACGCCAGGGGGATTACGGTGTAGGTGCCGGGGGAGACGAAGGGAAGAATCACTTCTTCACTGTGGAGGCCAAAGACTGCTCCTGACCCCGAAGCGCTTAATACTGCCGACTGGCCTAGGGTAGTTGTCACCATTTTGCCTGTGGAATCTTTGAGGAGAGCTCCTGCCCCCCGAATCACATTGCCTTGGTCATCGGTTACCTTGACCAAGACCCGCCCTGTTCCGCTCGGAGGGAGATCAACTCTAAAGTCGGTAACAGATCCGATGCCAGCTAGGAATCCGCCGTTAGCTTCACCTTTCCAAGCCCAAACAGAGGGGCCTACTAATACTGGATCAGTCATAGGAACCCGGACCGATCCTACAAAAGTGAACACTTGACCATCGTCAGATCGGTAGGCCAGGAAGGCATCTCCCTGTCTGATCAAGCGTAGCCAGACGGGAAGTTGGAAGTAGCGTACCTTTGCGACATCTCCTCGGTTCTCCCCCGAGGCCAAGCGTGCTCGCATTTTGATCCCTTCCCGCCAATCAATCATATCTGCGAAGAGGTAGACCATAGGAGCGTTAGGATCGGCCGATTGGCGGACCATCAAACCGGTGGAGGCGTCATCGCTGGTCTCGGGGATGGAAAGAACTTTGAGGGTCGCTACAAAATCTCCACTCATAGACTGGGCGACAAAGAGAGCAGTGTCATTGGCATCGGTTCCCGCTCCGTAGTTTGTCATCACTAAAGCCCCGTCCTTTACAACTGCCCCTCCCGGTTGACCGGGGTTAATGTCGTAGATGGTCCACTTTTTATCCAGTGTGGAACCTTTAAAATCATCGTCGTAAGGGCTTGCGGCTAGGACGGGGAGTGTTAGAAGGAGGGTAAAGACGGCAATCCAGGGTAGAGGAGTCTTAGCTTTTCGGGGGACTAGGTGTGCCATTTGGGTGACCTCCTTAATTTAAGGTTTTTATCCTTATCCTTCCTTGATCAAGGAGAACAAGGAAGAGCAAAGGCCGCTTTTAGTACCTGCTTACTCTATGTCCCCCTCTCGAGGTTTTCTTAATCTCTTGTTGTTCCTTTTTACGCACCCTAAGGGTGCGACTACCAGATCTTTCCGTAGTTATTCCGGCTTGAACCTGGGTAACATCTAACCTCAGTTATATTTAGGTTTTGCCAGCGGGTGGATTACTGGCCATTGCTCTTTCTCTTTAGCTTTTGGCCCCCAGCCTAGTACTCCTTTGTGATAAAACTTTTGAAGGGGCACAAAGCTCGCGTGGGCATCAGCAAACACGACATTTGCCCCCTCGTGTCGGGACTGAAGTTTTCCTCCTCCCACTGCCCCGTTGGCGTATTTAACCCTTAACATTCCATCGGGAAGGACGACTCCATCAGGGCCTTTAGAAGGGCCATCCCAGTCGTGGAAGTGAGAACCCGCAACACTGTCTGCGATCAGGGCGGTGGCGGAGGGGTTAGGGAGGTCGGATTCGGTTCCGAAATCCTGATCGTATCGGCCGAGATAGTTCAGATACTCGTTAATTCCGTAAGTAGCAATTTGGACGGCGGGCCCTGGAGCCCATCCCTTATCAAAAGCGGCGCTCGGGCATTTGTAGATGGACTCCGTTTTTACGTAGGGCCGGATCATTCCCATCCAGAAAGAGAAGCCATAACCGCTGAGATGGGCAGGAGCAGGATAGGTTGCTGAGGCAGGGTAGCCTCCATCCCAGTCCTGCATATAGTTGTAGACCGCAGTAGCTAACTGCTTAGTGTTAGATAAACAGGCGGAGGCTCGAGCCTTCTCTCGAGCTCGAGCAAAAACGGGGAAGAGGATGGCTGCAAGGATGGCGATAATGGCGATAACCACTAGGAGCTCGATGAGGGTGAAGCCCTTGCTTCTTCGTATCATTGGTTTTTCTCCTCTGAGTAAAGGTAGTTCCTTCTAAAAGAGCTTTCTCGTTTCCCTGGGGAATTCCTCCTTTGGTTATCCCTGTTTGGGGCTACAAGATTTTAAGTGGGATGAAAGGCGAACTTGTTCTCTTTTTTTACGTTTTACTGTTATTGGCTCTCTTAGAGTGTTAAATCGTGAAAGACGAATTTGTTCTCTTTTTTACACCCCATATACAATCACCGATCTGCAATGGGAGGGTCGCCCCAATTCCCTCGTTCGGGTTCAAAGAGGAGCTTTACGTGTCCATCTAAGAAGAGGAAGTTGATCCCGTTCTTGGGGGAACCATAGAAGTAGTTTCCGATGGCATGAGGGTGGTGCCAAGCAACAGCATCCCGGGCAATTCGGGTGGCACTCGGATTTTTGAACTCTCCCATATTGGGAGCCATTTCTAGGGGACGGTTTTGATAGCTAGTGAACAAGAAACGCCAGTAGGCATCATTCCAGGGGGGTGGACAATCGTTGCGCAGACATCCGGAGTCGCTAGGGCAGGCCCAAAGACCGGGGTTATATTGGGCCATTTCTTGTTGATTGTGGGGAGGTTCGGCATCTCCGCTTCGGGTATAGGGGTGGAGTTGCCAGCGAAGGTGCTGTTTGACCGGTTGAGTGATGTGAATCTGCAAGGCGTTGGGGAGGGTCTCATCCCAGTCCTGAATGTAGGATTGGAGGGCGATGCCAATTTGGCGAAGGTTATGGTTGCAAGCGTTCTGTCGGGCTTTTTCTCGGGCTGAAGCGAAGGCTGGGAAGAGAATCGCCGCCAAGATGGCGATAATGGCGATAACCACTAGGAGCTCGATGAGGGTAAATCCTTGAGGAGAGGATCTATAGGCAGATTTCATTCTTCTCTCCCTTGAAAGTTCTTTCTTGCGGAACATCGGTTGGTATGGTGGCAAGAGCTGATTGCATAAGGTAGCATCTTCTTTTTTCGCTGGTAAAATGAACTTCTCCTCCCCTCTGCTTTGTGGCGATCCGTAGCTCTAACCCTCTTTCTCCAGAAGCTTCTTCAAGTTAAGCGAGGCTTGGTAAACTTCTCGTCTTGGAACTTGGCATTGCTGAGCTACCCGTCGGATGGCCTCCTTTAAAGGCACCTTGTGGGTGACCATCATGTTTACGATCAGGGCTTCCAAGCTTAGGGATGATAGAGGATGCTCCTTACCAGGGGGAACTTTCTCTTCACTGGAGTGGAGGATGATAACATACTCTCCTTTTTCCAAGTAGGGGTCTTCCCTTATCTTCTCAACAACTTTCTCAACGGGGCCATAATAACTCCGCTCATAGAGTTTGGTCAGTTCAGAGCAAACACATACTTGAGCTTGAGGGATCTCCTCCAGGACGGCTTCCATAAAGCGGAGTACCCTTTGGGGTGCTTCGTAGAACACACTGGTGGGAATAGGGAGGTTTTTCAGGCTTCGGAGGAAGGTTTTAAGAGTTGAAGCTGTACGGGGAGGGAAACCGTAGAAGGTGAAGGGAGTAGCTGGTAAACCGGAGATGGAGAGGGCGGCCGTGATTGCTGAAGGCCCACTGACTGCATAGACTGGAATGCCGTTCTCCCGGGCTTTTCTTACCAGGAGGTAGCCAGGGTCTGAGAGGCAAGGAGTTCCCGCATCTGAAACGAGGGCAACGTCAATTCCTTCTTCAAGGATTCGGCTAACGATCTCTTCAGAGCGTTGGGCCTCATTATATTTATGGTAGGAGATCAAAGGGGTTTTGATCTGGAAGTGAGAGAGGAGCTTCCGGGTGTGTCGTGTGTCCTCAGCCGCGATGAGGTGGCAATTCCGCAGGGTTTCAATAGCCCTAGGGGACATTTCCTGGAGGTTTCCTATAGGAGTCGCGACAACGTACAGTCTGCCCATCCCTTTTACCTCTTGATAATCATCATTAGCTCTGTGGGATAATGCTGTTCCAAGACCACCTGAAATTGGTTCCTTAACAACCTTCCATAGGTTTCAGAATAGTGCTGGCGCATTCCTTTTCCCCTCCCGCAGAGGGATCGGGTGGAGAAGGTTACCACAATGTAATCAGCTTGGAGGGATTGAAGGACCTCAATCCCTGAACCCTTCCGCTGGTGTTCTAAAGTTGGAAGGAGCTTCATCATCAAAGCGAGATTGGCAGGTTGCTGGGGAGGATGGCTGAGAATATCCTGGACCCTTGCCAAAGGTTCATATCCTAAGAGTTGGAAGAAGGAGTTAATAAGACCGATCAGCTGGGAATCAATGTCGTAAGCAAAATATTTCAGGGGCTCTTTTAAGGGGGTAAAAGGCAGAGAAAAGGGATTGAACCCGCAGGCAAGGTCTAAGAGGGCTTTAGGCACCCCTGTAACTGCAAAAAGATCCTTGTAAAACTGCTCGTAGTAGGGAAGGCGTTCAGCAGTGGAAGTATGGAGTGAGAGTAAGGACCGGCTGACTTCCTTTAAATTAGCTCCCTTTTCCAGAGAGAGGATAAGGTGCTGAGCTTGGGTATAGGTCTGATGAGAGAGGAAGGCTCCGTAGATTTGGTGGAGCTTTCGTTTCACCGCTTTAATAAGGTCCTTTGGGGGAGCGGATTTCCGGTGAAGGATTTCTTGGGCGATCCTTTGAACCGCCTCCGGGCAGAGGCCTCTGAACTTGGGGGAGCAGAGCACTTCTGAGACGATTTCTTCAACGATCTTTTCTGGGGCCATATTTCTGTCGAATCAGCTCGAAAAGTAGGTTGTAGAAGCGAAGATTATGTAAAGTTGCTAATCGGAAGGCGAGAGTATCCCCGATGGTAAAAAGGTGGTAAAGATAGGCTCGGGAATAGTTCCTACAAAGCAAGCAATCGCATAAAAGGGATATTGGTTCCCCGGAAGTGCGATATCTCTCGTCCTGAAGGTAAAGATAAGAGTAGAAATCTCCTTCTAGGTCAATCTCTTCCCAGCGAGAAGCATTAAAGACATATAACCTCTTGTGTCGGGCATCTCGGGTTGGAAGCACCGTGTCAAAAAGAGTATAGCCCATTTTGACACAAGCGACCACATTTTCTGGCTTGCCCACTCCTAGGGCGTATTTAGGTAAGTGCTTCGGCATAAGGTTGGCGGTATACTCTAAGATCTCCTTTAGAAGATTTCCTTGACTATCAAGAGGCCATCCACCAAAACCGTAGCCATCGAACTCCAACTCCAAAAGAGCGGAGGCACACCGTTTACGTTCGGAAAAGTCTCCCCCACCTTGGATGATCCCAAAGAGTAAAGGGCGCCCTGAAGCATTAGGGTCTTTTTCCTTTCCTCGATTTTCTAACTGCCGGTCGTATTCCTTTCGGCAGGCTTTTGCCCAGCGAATGGTGAGATCTACAGATTCCCGGGTGATCTCGGGAGAGTCTTCAGGGTGGGTGCACCAATCTAAGCACATTATAATGTCGGAGCCCATCTGGAATTGCAGCTGAATGCACTTTTCTGGGGAGAGGATAATCTTTTTGCTCTTGGAAAGGGTTCTATCTTTCTCCTGATGAAAAATCACTCCTTTGGGGCGTACCACTCCCCTTTGGGGGTTTTCCCGGAGTAGGGAATAAACCTGAAACCCTCCCGAATCTGTAAGGATGGGGCCTGACCACCCGCAAAACTGGTGGAGGCCTCCTAACCGTTTAATCACACTAGCTCCGGGGTCTTGCATTAAGTGGTAAACGTTCATTACGATACCTTGAGTCCCCGTTTGGGCTAAATCCAAGGCATCTAAGCTACGGACAACTCCTCGGGTGCCGTCGGGAAGGAAGGCGGGTAACCGGATCGTTCCATGTAAGGTTTCTAGATATTCTAACATAGAGGTAATAGAAGAGTGGACGGCGCGTGTTCCCGCCACTGAAAGGGTTTAGGATGGTAGAGCCGACTGGATCGATTGCTCTGGCGTATTGCTGATGGGGTCAGAACGTTGTATGCCCTAACCACTGAAACCGGATGAGGCTAAAGCCTGCGTCATCTCCTCGGTAGTAGAGGTAGGTTTAAAACCTGCCCCTACTGCCTGGGTTGAAATCTGTAAATAGCGTTTCAACCCCCGTTATATTATAGTTTACTTGTCTTGATGGGGGGTGATGTCTCCACCGAAAGGGAAGGAACTGAAGGCGATCCGCTCGGGGTAAGTATAGAGCTTAAATCGGTTTCTTCTGAGGAAGCCGATTAAGGTAACTTGCATCTCTTCAGCCAGGGCGATAGCAAGGCTAGAAGGAGCAGAAATACCCGCCACGATGGGAATACCTGCACAAACTGCTTTTTGAACGATTTCAAAACTGGGTCTACCACTTACCAGCAGGAGGTCTCCTTCCTTTCCTATCCTCTCCTCAAGTAGGAGAGTACCTACTAGTTTATCCACTGCGTTATGACGGCCCACGTCCTCCCTTAGGCAAAGGAGCTCTCCCTCTGCATTGAAAAGCCCTGCTGCATGGAGGCCTCCGGTGCTGGCAAAAACTTTTTGGGCGGATTGCATTTTAGGGGGTAGGGAACAGAGAACCTCTGGGGAGAGGGATACTCTTTTGTTGCAAGGTTGGATCTTTCGGCTCCGTAAAGCTTCAATCGAGGCTTTGCCACAAACTCCGCAACTGGAAGTCGTGTAGAAGTTCCTCCGAAATCTCTCAGGGTCTATTTCAACCCCTGGGCGGAGATAGACGTTAACAATGTTACCCCGTTCTGCTTCGGTACTCTCAGCGAGGCAACAGTAGGTAATGCAGTCAATCTCCTTAGGAGACTGAAGGATCCCCTCGGTAAAGAGGAAACCTGCAGAGAGTTCAAAATCGTGGCCCGGAGTGCGCATTGTGATACTCATCGGGTAACACACTACCCCTTGACCCCTAAACATACAGAGACGAATCTCCAAAGGCTCTTCCACGGCAACTTGGTCCTCTTGAGGGGAGAAGGAACCCCCTTCGTAGCAGTAGGCTTTAATTCTCTGGGTAGGTAGGGAGAAGAGAGCCATCTTATAACTGCCTTTTCGCTTTTGTAAAAAGATTTTTCCGTTACCTTGCGTTCTTTGCGCACTCAGGTTTTAGGATCTCGATAGTCACCAAGGTATTATAATCGGGAACTTTGCAAAGAGGGTCGTATTCTCCTTTAGGAATTAGGACATTACCTTCGGGCCAGAAAACCTGCAGATTACCAGGTCGTAGGGGGGCTAAGTAGCAGGTGCCAACGAGTTCTCCAGCTTCTGAGCGGAGTTTGACCTTATCTCCCTGTCGAAGTCCTAATCTCTGAGCATCCTCTGGCGAGATCAGTATAGCGGATCGGGGGGCGCCGGTGAGAGGGTCTTTCTCTTCTAGTACCATACTGTTAAATTGTTTGCCTCTTCGGGTACTTAAGAGGAAGTGGCCGGGAGGGATATCCAGGGACGGAGGGTACAGAGGCATAAAGTGGGCTTTACCATCGGGAGTTGGGAAGTGCCATCCTTCACAAAGGCGTGGGCCTCCCCATTGAACCATATCTCCGGCTTTTTTCAGCTTTTCAATCCCCCGATAGGTTGGGTTGACCTGGGCTAATTCCTCCCGAATCTGTTGAGAGTTGTCAAAGTGGATCAGGTGTTTCTTTTCGGGGAGGACCGCCTCTGCGATCTGCATGGGGATTTCCCACTCCGGCAGAGCTTCGCCGATCCGGCGACCGGGGATTTCCGGGCTGAAGAGGATTCGTCGTTCAGTAGTCGTTTCTGTGACTCCCCCAGGCATTTCATATCGAGTTTGAGAAGGAAGGATCAGCACCATCTCTCCTGGTTCGAGAAGCATACTTTCGTTAAGGACGATGTCCTGGTGAATGCGAAGAGGAATCCGGGTGAGGGTTTGTTTCACCCGGTGGGTGTCAGGCAGAGTATTGAGGAAATTACCGCCGATGCAGTAGAGGAGGTCTAGTTCTCCTTTTTCGGCAGCTTCGGCCATTTCTAGGGCGGTTAGACCGGGTTTCCTGGGGATAGGAAATCCCCAAAGCTCTTCAATCCGGTCGGCTTCTGGGTCGTTTAAAGAAACACCTCCTGGAAGGGCGTTGGGAATAGCTCCGCATTCAGCACTTCCTTGAACTCCACTATGGCCTCGGATCGGCATAAGCCCGCATTTTTCTCTTCCTACCATTCCTCGGGCTAAAGCCAAATTGATAATCGCCCGGACATTCTGAACACCGTGGGAGTGCTGAGTGATGCCCATACTCCAGACGAACACTGCTGTTTTCGCTTGGGCGTAGATTTCAGCAAATCGCGCCATCTCCTGTCGGGAAGCCCCCGACTGTTGTTCCAAGAATTCCCAGGATTGCTCTCTAAGGCTCTGTTCTAACTCCTCCCAACCGGTGGTGTGTTGTTGGATGAAATCTTCTCTCATTCCGCCGATAGCTATGAGGTGCTTAAGGACTCCGTTAAAGAAAGCGATATCGCCCCCCGTGTGAAGGGGGAAAAACTCATCAGCGAGAGGGGTGCCGAATAAGGCACTTTCTAGAATGGAGGGAATCCAGTAATGCTTTAAACCCGGTTCCTGGAGTGGGTTGATGACGAGGACGCGCGTTCCTTTCTTCTTGGCATAGTAGAGATATTTGGTTGTAACTGGTTGATTATTAGCCATATCCGTACCGATAAGTACGATCAGATCAGTGCCGATCCAGTCCGCATAGGAACAAGTACTGGCGGATACTCCTAAAGCTTGTTTTAAGGCAACGGTGCTTGGGGAGTGGCAAATCCGGGAGGCGTTGTCAATGTTATTAGTGCCAAGGAAACGTGCGACTTTCTGAGCCACATAGTAGGTTTCGTTAGTAATCCCTCGGGCGGTCATATAAAGGGCCCATCTTTCGGGAGGGATTTTTCGCAGGTAATCGGCGATGAGGGAAAAAGCTTGGTTCCAACGGATCCGTTGGAAGCCGGGGTCTCCCTTTTTGCGGAGGAGAGGATAGGGGAGGCGCCCCATCTCTCGAAGGGTTTTTCCATCGAGGTTTTGGAGGGGGCGAACATCCTGGACTTGGCGAAGGTCTAAAGGAGGCATTGTGTTTATTCGGAGTAGATTCAAACGGAGGGTGCAAAGGTGGGGGCCGGGGACTGTCCAATCCTTAAGGCCGGCGGCTCCTAGGGCACATCCGTCACAAACTCCCCGCGTGAGAATACGCCAAGCAAAACCAAGCTGGTCTCGGTTTTCCCAAAGTGTTTTGAGAATTTCCCAATAGTGGTTGGGCTTTTGGAAGCCGAGGCCATAAGGCCTTAGGCTTACCCATTGAGAAGACCGGCTTCCCATTTTCCTCCCTCCGCCTTTCGGCTCTGTCTTACTTTGGTTAAAGGGGTAATTGAAGAAGATTGCCTGCTTTTGCCCAAGTAGTCCGCAGGAGAATAGTTAAAGAAGGGAGTGGCGAACCTCCCTCTATCTGAGTTTATTTTACTCCATAATAATCTAAAGTTGAAAATAGTAAAAGTTGTTGCATTCGGAAGCTGGAGCTTATGGGGAGCTTGAGGCTCTAAAGAGAGGGTGGGTTACCCAAGGGGAGGCCTTTTACCGTTTCACCACTTCCCCCATCTGCCGACGATACATTGCAGAATATAAGCCATCTAAGGAGAGGAGCTCTTCGTGGGTGCCTTGCTCGACTAGTTGCCCCTCTTCAAAAACGAGGATAAGGTCTGCCCCCCGCACAATGGAGAACCGGTGAGAGGTGACGAAAGTTGTTCGGCCTTTCATTAAGCGTTCTAAAGCTTGCTGAATAATCCATTCGGATTCTGGCTCGACTGAAGAGGTGGGTTCATCAAGGATAAGGATTCTTGGGTCAGCAAGAAGGGCTCGGGCAATGGCGATCCTCTGCCTTTGGCCTCCGGAGAGGCGGACTCCTCTCTCACCGATCTCGGTGTAGTAACCGTTAGGGAGCTCCATAATGAAATCGTGGGCGTTGGCAGATTTGGAAGCCTCAATAACCTCCTCCATAGTAGCGTCCGGACGCCCGTATTTGATGTTATCCAATATTGTACGGTTAAAGAGAAAAGTTTCCTGCGTTACCACCGCCATATGTTTTCGGAGGCTGTGTTGGGTTACTTCGCGGATGTTTTGGTCGTCGATCAGGATGTCCCCCACTTGGGGGTCATAAAAGCGGAGGAGAAGTTGGAGGATAGTGGTTTTTCCTGCACCACTAGGGCCTACTAGGGCAACGGTGTGTCCTCCGGGAACGACAAAGGAGATATTGTGGAGAACCTCCTTATCTCGATAAGCAAAGGAGACGTTTCTGAACTCGACTTTCCCTTCCTTCAGGACGAGGGGTTTGGCTCCGGGAGTATCCTTGACTTCTTCCTCTTCATCAAGGATTTCAAAGACTCGGCTTCCGGCGGCTTGAGCTCTTTGAAGCATTTCATTGATTGCTGCCAGCTGGTTGATCGGTGCAAAGAGAGGCCACCAATAACCTCGATAGGCGACTAGGCCTCCTAGAGTAAACTTACCCTGTAGGACTAGCCAGGCGCCAAAACCGATGCTTACCAAGTTGCTGAAGAAGCCCACAAAGCCTACGGTGGGGAAGAAGAGCGAGCGGGCATTGATGGCTCGAAAGAGGGTCTTTAAATACTGCTTCATCGTCTCTCGGAAGAGCCGGGCTTCATCTTCTTCCTTAACATAGGCTTTGATCAAGGGTATTGCCAGAAGATTCTCCTGCAAGCGGGCATTGACGTTCCCCAGTTGATCTCGGGAGGCCCGATAGAGCTGTTTCACCTTCAGATTGAAATAGCGGGTGAGGAGGAAGACCATCCCAATAGGGATGAGGGTAACGATGCCTAGCATCCAGTTTAGATAGATTAAGGCACTTGCGACAAACAGGAAGCTGAGGCTATTAGCAATAAGGGAATCCACCCCTTGAACTGCAACTTCTTGTAAAGCGTCCACATCACTCATCGTGCGGGCCACTAGGTCTCCTGTCGCTCGGTTGTGGAAATAGGATAGAGAATGGCGTTGGAGCTTTTGATAAACTTGGTCCCGGAGGTCAAAGACCATCCTCTGGCCGACTTTTTCCAGCAGATTGTTGCGGAGAGCGTTTAAGATGGTACCCGTTAGCTGAATACCGAACATAAGGGCAAGGGCTGGAAGGAGGAGATGGACCTTCCGTTCCTGGATGACGTGGTCCACAATGAAGGCCCAAACCAAGGGGTGAAAGTTGCTCGCTGGTATGGAGATGAGGAGAATTCCTAAACCGAGGGCAAAGCTCTTCCAATAAGGTTTGAGGTAAGGAAGAAGCCGATAGAATATGTTCCTCTTCTGCAATCTTCGCCTCCTTCTATTTCGTATCCCTAAAGAGAATAGCCGATTACTGGATCATTATTGGGAGCTCGGTTCAAGAGTTTGCAGTTCTCAACCCCCAAGGGAAAGCCATGGCTTGAAAAGCTGGGAACATCACAGATTTTAAGGTTAGGCCCATCCTTTTATAGCGTAGGAAATCGGGGACTATATCCCGAAAACAGCTCTGGCAATGTTAGTATTTAGAGATTTTCCCTTGAAAATCCTTGTCTTATTATCGCTTCTTTTTAGCTTTTTTATCTGCCAGCCTATGTCTGGGAATGAGGAGATTCGAGCTCTTTGGGTGGTAAGGACGGCCCTAAAGTCCCCTGAGGCAGTCAGGAGGATTGTCGAACTTGCTAGTAAGTATGGTTTTAATACGCTGATTGTCCAGGTTCGGGGGCGGGGCGATGCTTGGTATTCCAGTTCTTGGGAACCTCGGGCGGAGGGGTTGGAAGGCCAACCTCCTGATTTCGACCCCCTCCAGCTGATTCTTAAGGAGGCGCATTCCAAAGGGATCAAAGTCCACGCTTGGCTGAACACCTTCTTCGTCTGGTCAGGGGATCATCCTCCTAAAGCCCCTTCCCACCTGGTGAACGCCCATCCTGAATGGCTTTTGCAAGATAAGGAGGGAAAGCTTTCTTATCGGCCAGGGAAAAATGTGGAGGGATTATTTCTAGACCCTAGCCTTCCGGAAGTGCGAAAGTGGAACCTTCGGGTTTTCCTGGATGTGGTTCGCCGGTACGAGGTGGATGGGATCCACTTTGACTTCGTTCGTTATCCGGGTTGGGAGTGGGGGTACTCGGATCGCAATCTCAGGGATTTCGGGAAGGAGGTTTCAAAGAAGGTTCCTCAAGAGGTTCTCTCTACTCTTCTCAAGGCTCCTGATCGTTTAGCTTTGATTAAGTTTTTCCCAGAAAGTTGGAAAGAATGGAGGCGGCGTAATGTCACTGCGGTAGTTCAGGCTATAGTTTCAGAAGTGCGACGGGTTAAGCCTCATTTGACCATTTCCGCAGCCACAATCGCCTGGGGACCTTTTACCAGTTGGGAATCTTCAGAAGCCTATAATCGGGTTGGGCAGAATTGGTTTGAGTGGCATTGGAAGCGTTTACTAGATGTAGTGGTTCCTATGGCCTACCACACTTCTACTGAGCAATTCGCCGGTTGGATTGAGGCGGCGGTGAAAAATGCAGGTGACCGCCCGGTTTGGGCAGGGATAGGAGCCTACTTGATTCCTCCAGAAAGCGCTGCAGAGAAGGTGAGAAAGGCTAGAGCTTTAGGAGCTAAAGGTTTCTCCCTCTTCTCTTACGATGCCATCACAAAAGACGGCACGGAGGAGAGCTATCTTAAAACCTTCACCGCTTTGATTAACCCTTAGCCAGAATGGAGAAAAAGATTGGCAATGGGAGATGGGAATCCTCCCGTCTCGAGAGAGTTTCAGAGCTCTTGCAAAGGGCGGTAGAGGAGAAAGTTACCCCTGGATTGGCTGTGCGAATTGCCCGTTGGGGAGAGGTCCTTTTAGAGAAAGCTTTCGGTTTTTTGGATGCTCACCAACAGTATCCCGCCACGGTGGATGCTTTGTACGACCTCGCTTCTCTAACGAAACCTCTTGTTACTGCTTCTTTACTCATGGTTTTAGTTGAAGAGGGATGCCTCTCCCTTCAAGACGAAGTGATCCCCTTCCTCCCTGAGGTGGATCCTCCTCTTCTGAAAGGGGTTACTTTTAAACATCTTGCGACCCATACCTCGGGACTACCTGCTTTTGTTCCTCTGAGAGAGAAAGCTAAGGACCCTTCAGAGGGGTGGAGAGCTCTTTTCAGAATCCCCTTAGAGGCGGAACCAGGAACCCGCTACCTTTACAGTGATATAGGTTATCTCCTCTTGGGGGTGGCTATTGAGAGAGTCACTGGTCAACCTCTGGATAAGGTTTTTCAGTTAAAGATAGGAACCCCTTTGGGATTGAAGAGTAGTGGTTTTGTGGCTATACCTAGGGACCCAGGCCAGCCGATTCCAGCGGTGAACCCTGATCTGGAAGGAAGGGTAGCAGAGACCTATAGCCATAGGGAGGGGTTACCTTTAGCAGGAGTGGTTCACGACCCTAATGCCCGGTTTTTAGGGGGTATTTGTGGTCATGCAGGGTTGTTTAGTAATGTTAGGGAAGTGGGGAAGATGGTAGATTATCTTCTCCTAGGTTTTAAGGAGGGTTCCCATCCTCTCTTCTCCCCTTTGTCGGTGCGGCGTATGGTGCAAAATCAGCTTCCGCCTATTTTGGGGGGTCATTCTATTGGGTGGTTTACCCATCCTAACCCCCTGCACCTTGGCGGGGATCTCTTTGGTGAGGGTTCGTTCAGCCATAGCGGTTTTACGGGTACCTCAGTTTTAGGGGATGTGGAGACGGGGATTAGCATAGTTTTGCTGACCAACGCGATAGTTTATAATACTGGCAAGCACCTCAGGCTTCGTCGGTTGGTGCATAACGTGGTAGCTGGTGCTCTCAGAGGAGAGTAAAGGGCGCTTTAGCTGAAGGGCTCAAATTACCCCCCTACTACCCCTTCTGCTCCCTGATCTCCTTCCCCTCTTCCCTGACAGAAGCTTTCCTCTCCATTGTCAAGGGGAGGATATTGGTCTATTATCGAGTCGAAGAGGTGTGATGCTATGGCGAAGCCTGTCCTATCCCTTGAGGATAAGTTAAAAAGCCTTCCCGACAAACCTGGTGTCTACATTATGAAAGATAGTGAAGGGAACGTCCTCTATGTCGGTAAAGCGAGTTCCCTTCGCAACCGAGTTCATTCCTATTTTCAGAAGGGGCAGACTCACTCTCCGCGTATTGAACGAATGGTGGGGAGAGTGGCGGATTTTGATCTTATCGTAACGGATAACGAAGTCGAGGCTCTTATCCTTGAGGCTACTCTTATTAAACAGTACAAACCTCGTTTTAATATACGCTTGCGCGATGATAAGCAGTATCCCTGGATTCAGGTCACCGCTGGAGAGGAGTTTCCCCGGGTCTTTTTTGTCCGCCAGCCGGCTCGGGATGAGCACCGTTATTTTGGCCCCTACCCTAGCTCTCAGGCGGTTTATCAAACTATTGCCCTGATCCGCCAGGTTTTTGGACTAGCCACTTGTAAGCTGAAGTTTACGAAGGAAGATCGCTTGAAACCCTGTCTTTATTACCATATCCACCAGTGCGTAGCTCCCTGTGCAGGATATATCACCCCCGAGGAGTATCGAAAGATAGTCAACGAGGTGCTCCTGTTTTTGGAGGGAAAGGAAACCCGGTTAATTCAGAAGCTGAGGAAGCAGATGGAAAAAGCAGCAGAGGCCCTACGCTTTGAAGAGGCAGCTCGTCTTCGTGACCAGATTAAAGCGTTGGAGAAGATTCAGGAGCGGCAAAAGGTGGTAGCGGTTCAGGATACTGAACAGGACATTATCGGTTTTGCTCAGGGGCAGGGACAGGCTTGCCTCTCCGTCCTTTATGTGCGGGCGGGGAAACTCCTAGGGCAGGAGCAGTACTTCTTGGACACTGAGGGTGAGGCCAGTCCTGAAGAAATTTTACAAGCTTTTCTTCAACAATATTATACCGAGAAGGCCCAAATCCCCAAAGAAATTCTGCTTCCCTTCTCTTTACCTGAAAAAGACCTCTTCACTGAATGGCTAAGTAAGAAGGCTGGTCGGAGGATTCAATGGCTTACACCGCTTCGGGGGGAGAAGAGGCGTTTTGTTGAGATGGCGAATACAAACGCAGAAACTGCTCTCCAACAAGTCCTTCAAAAGGTTCAAGATCAGAAGAATCGGGCTCTTGCAGGTTTGGAAGCCCTGCAAAGCCTTTTGGACCTCCCCTCCCTTCCCAGCCGAATTGAGGCTTATGACATTAGCAACTTCCAGGGGTCTGAAGCGGTGGGGTCTATGGTGGTTTTTCGGGATGGCCGTCCCCAGAAAGAGGCCTATCGACGATTTAAGATCAAAGGTCTTCCTCCGGAGCCAAATGACTTTCAGATGATTCAGCAAGTTTTTCGCCGCAGACTGGAGGAGGGTCTCTCAGGCAATCCCAAGTTTCTACCTTTTCCAGACTTAGTGTTGATTGACGGGGGGAAAGGCCAGTTGAACGCTGCTTTAGAGGTTCTGGAGGAAACGGGGTTGAACATCCCGATTCTCGCTCTCGCCAAGCAATTTGAGGAGGTTTACGTTCCAGGGTCTTCCGCACCTTTAGATATTAGTGGGGATAATCCGGGGCTTCTGCTCTTGATGGCCATCCGGGATGAGGCCCACCGTTTTGCGGTGACCTTCCATCGCAAGCTCCGGGGTAAAGTGGCTATGGTCTCTTTGCTAGACCAAATTCCGGGCATTGGTAAAGCACGCCGGACTGCTCTGCTGAAGCATTTTGGTTCCCTAGAAGGGGTGAAATCCGCTTCTTTGGAAGAGTTGGCTTCTTGTCCGGGGATGAATCGCAAGGTTGCGGAGATAGTTTACCGTTTCCTGCACTTGGAGGAGGGGGTGCCTGCCTCCTCGAGTTAGAGGAGGTTCGAGGATACCTCTTATCCTTGTTAACCCTTCCCGGGGATTTGGTAGTCGCACCCTTTAGGGTGCGTTATTTTGTGCCGGTAGTGCGGGCGTAGCCTACTATACCCTACTACCGGCTCCCCCTTCCAGCTGAAAGAGGTTAGGGATAGGGATTATCTTTGCACAAACCGAGGCTTCTTCGTTTAGGAGAGAAGGCGTCCGTTTCCATAGATCAGAAGGGTTAGCGCCGAGGAAGAGGGAATCTTAAGTAGGGAAAAATTTCACGAGAGCAAGAAACTGATGTTGTACAAGCCGGATTGGGAATCCGCTCAGCAGAGGTTTATTGCTTGGTGGCACGGAGAGGTTTTGGACCGGCCTGCTCTCCAGGTGACGGCACCTCGGCAGGGATACATCCCTCGATATCCTACTCCTCCCCAAAGTTTGGAGGGACAATGGACTAACGCTGACTGGCTCTTGGAAAGAGCTGAGGAGCATTTTCGGGCCACCTTTTATGGCGGTGAAGCGTTCCCTTGTTTTTGGGTTAACTTGGGGCCAGATGTCTTTGCTGCTTTTTTAGGTGCTCGGCTCCTCTTCCGTCCCGATACTTCTTGGGTGATGCCCTGTATCCTAAGCTGGGACCACCCTTTTTCTTGGAAAATTGATCCCGAGAACCGGTGGTGGCGATTGGCCCTTCAGATCACTGAAACCGCGGTAGAGGTGGGAAAAGGGAAATTTTTTGTGGGAATTACCGACCTTCACGGGGGAGGGGATCTCTTAGCCGCTTTACGGGGGAGAGAAGCCTTTTGTCTGGATCTGGTGGATCATCCCCAGGAAGTTCGGGAAGCGATGCAGGCAATTACTCCTCTCTGGTTTGAAGTTTACGAAGCTTTCTATCAGCGGATTCAAAAGGGGATGACTGGCTCTTCTACTTGGCTGAACGTTTGGTCCCCGAAGCGGTGGTATCCGGTTTCGATGGATGAGTTAGCTCTCATATCCCCAGAGATGTTTCAAGACTTCTTCCTTGAGGACCTTTTAGCTCAAATTCGATGGTTGGATCACTCTTTGTTTCATCTAGATGGGCCTTCTTGCCTTCCCCATTTAGACCTTTTGCTATCTATCCCTGAGTTGAATGGGATTCAATGGGTTCCGGGTGCCAGGTTTTCCTCAATGCTAGAATGGATCCCCTTGTTGAAGCGCATCCAGAAGGCCGGGAAGTTGATTCATCTCACTGTTTCCCCTCAGGAAGTGCTTCCTTTGTTGGAGGAGCTTTGCCCCAAGGGCTTAATGCTGGCTACCTATTGTTCTTCTGAAGAAGAAGCCCGCTCTTTGCTGAAAGCAGTTTCACAAATAGATAGGAGGTAAGGGCACGGCGTGCTGTGCCCCTGGAGCCTCTTGTTTGAGAAAACAACGGGGTGACAAAATGAAAAGCCCTTGTATGGATTTTCAAAAGCACAATGAAGAAGTGCGTCAGGTGTGGGCGGCCTATCGCTCAGGGAATCCCATTAGGGTTCCTATCCTCTTTGGTGTTAACCCTCGGTACACTATGGGGATTTTGGAGGCGAACCCTCGAAGGATCACCTTCCAACAGTATTTTGAGGATCCCCAAAAGATGTTGGAGCGGCAAATAGAACACGCTTACTGGGTTCGACATCACATTCCTCAGGATGCAGAGATGGGATTACCCCAAGAAGGTTGGTCCGTTTACGTGGATTTCCAAAACACCTATGAGGCGGCTTGGTTAGGAGCTCCTCTCTATTTTTCGCCCGGCCAGGTACCCGATACTCGGCCCTTTCTCCAGGAAGAGAACAAATATCAACTGTTTGATCAAGGAATTCCCGACCCTTTTCAGGGAGGGTTGATGGCCCGGAACTGGGAGTTTTACGATTTCTTCCTCCAAAAGCAGAAGGAGGGATTTGAGATGTTTGGCCGTCCTATCGCCTCGGTTCAGCCTTGCGGGATGGGAACCGATGGTCCCCTGACAGTTTGTTGTAACTTGCGGGGAGCGACTGAGTTTATGAGCGATTTGATGGAAGATAGGGATTACGCTCTTCATCTGTTGGATTTTGTTACCCGTTCGATTATCCTCCGAATCAAAGCTTATCGTAAGCGATTGAACCTTCCGGAAAAGGCTAAGGCTTGGGGTTTTGCGGATGACGCGATCGAGCTGTTGAGTCCACAGATGTACCAGGAGTGGGTGTTTCCTTTCCATCGACAGCTGGTTGAGGAGTTAGCGGAACCGGAGGCCCCTATCTCCATCCATCTTTGTGGAGATGCTCAGAGGCACTTCCTCTTCTTAAGGGATTATTTGAAGGTGAGGAGTTTCGACACCGGATACCCGGTAGATTTAGGGAGGGCCAGAAGAGAATTGGGACCTGAGGTTGAGCTTTTGGGAGGGCCTTCCGCTCCTCTCCTGCATCATGGGTCACCTCAGGAGGTTAGGGAGGAAGTCCTTCGCATTCTGCATTCAGGAGTGATGGAAGGGGGACAGTTTATCCTGCGAGAGGGGAATAACTTGGCTCCGGGTACCCCCTTGGAGAACCTAAGGGTGATGTACGAAGTGGGGAAGGAGTATGGAAGGTACCGAGGAGGGAAGGTCACCGGAGGAGCACAAACCTGTTGACCCCTCCGGTGAAGGGGGAGAATTAATAAGGGTTAATGAGGCCCTTTGGGTTGGGGGAATTCTTCTCCGCAGGGGCCTCCCTCCCGGTTGATCTCTATATTAAGAGTGCTTCCATCTCGGAGGTAAAGAGGCAAATAGTACTGAGCGATCTTCTTGCAGGATATTCCCACGTAGTGGCAGATGAAGGATTCCCGGAATCTCGCTTTTGAGCGATTAGGAGGAGAGCCATGGATCATACTTCCGTTAAAGAAGAGAACGTCTCCGGGGTCTAGGTCAACGGGATACTCTTTTAACCCTTTTGGGGGGCGGACCAAGTGGATCGTGAAGGATTCTGAGGGGTCTGCTTCTTCCGGGCAAACGATCTCCATTTGATGAGAACCGGGGACAACCACTAGCCCACCGTTCTCTCGGTCTGCCCGATCAATTGCCAGCCAGGAGGCGATACAGGTACCTGGAGAGGCTTTCAGGTAGAAATTGTCCTGATGGAGGGCCTGTCCTCGGGCACCAGGAGGCTTGTAATAGTACATACTTTGAGCGGCAATCGGTTCTTCACCAAAGAGGTCAACGAGGATGTCCATCACCCGGGGGTCCAGCATGTACTTTTTCGCCACTTCGTTCCAACGGTGAGGATGCATCACTCGGGGCCAAACTTGCAGGGGGTCTCCGCCAGCGTCTTCCCCTTTGGGTTTGTACCAGGGGAGTTCTCCTCGCAGACCCTGTTCGTGGATCGTCGCGAAGGTCTTTCGGAGAAGTTCCACTTCTTCTCTGGGAATGAGGCTTCGAACGATAAGGAATCCTTCCTCTTCAAATTGAGCTTTCTGTTTGGGAGTAAGGGTTTTTAGGGCTAACACTCTACCCCTCCTGTTAAGGATTGCAGGTTTCTGCTAATGGAATCATAACGCTTTTGCTTTAATAAGGGCAATAAAAAAATTAAAGTAGTTGATCATCTTTCCCATCAGGGGGATGGTCTTTTCTCGGAGGGAGGGATAGCTAGGGGCTATCCCTCCCTCTTTGGGCGTGGCGGTGATTTGCTACGCTTTAGTGGATTTATGACCCGGGTACCAGGTGGTAGGCTTCTTCCCCGTGTTGGGTAATATCGAGGCCTAGATCCTCATGCTCAGGGGGTACCCTCAAGCCAACCGTTTTATCCAGGATGAGGATAAGGATAAAGGTAACCGCCATAGCATAGAGGATGGTGGCGATAACCCCAAGGAGCTGGATGAGGAGCAGGGAGGGATTGCCAAAGAACAGACCATCATTTCCAGCAGGGTTTATCATCTTAGAGGCGAATAAGCCGGTGGCGATGGCTCCCCAAGTCCCTCCAACACCATGAACGCCGAAGGTATCCAAGGAATCATCGTACCCCAGCTTGGGTTTGAGGGAGACCGCGAGGTAGCAGAGAGCTCCTGCTCCAACCCCGATGATTAAGGCAGAGATGGGGCCGACATATCCTGAGGCAGGGGTGATCCCGACCAAGCCTGCTACAGCGCCAGAGGCGGCTCCTAAGGCGGTGGGTTGGCCGCGGTGAAGCCATTCAATGAACATCCAGGCGAGAGCGGCTGAGGCGGCCGCTGTGTTGGTGGCGACAAAGGCACTGGTGCTGAGTTTTCCGGCTGCCACTGCACTGCCAGCGTTGAAACCGAACCATCCAAACCAGAGAATCCCCGTTCCTAGAAGGGTCATTGTTAAATTATGGGGGCGCATCTCTTCATCGGGATAACCTCTCCGTTTGCCAATCCAAAGAGCGATAACTAGAGCGGAGACTCCAGAGCTGATATGAACGACGGTACCCCCGGCGAAGTCCAGAGCTCCTAGGTTTTTCAGCCAGCCTCCAGCTCCCCAAACCCAGTGGGCGATAGGATCGTACACCAAAGTGGCCCAGAGAACGAGAAAGAGGAGGTAAGCGCTGAACTTCTTGCGTTCCGCGAAGGCTCCGGTGATGAGGGCCGGGGTGATAATGGCGAACATCGCTTGGTAGATCATATAAGCTTGGTGCGGTACGGTCCCTGCATAATCGGGGTTGGGGTCAAGTCCTACACCACGAAGGCCAAACCATTCAAGCCCACCGATAAAGTGGCCTTTGTCTGGGCCGAAAGCCAGGCTATATCCCCACAGAATCCATTGGATGCTAATCACCGCAATGGCGATGAAGCTTTGCATAATGGTGCTGAGAGCGTTTTTGGTTCGGACCATCCCTCCGTAGAAGAGGGCTAAGCCGGGGGTCATTAGCATAACGAGGGCCGCTGAAATCAGCAGAAAGGCAGTATCACCTGTATCTACTTCTACCTTCCCTTGGGCCCAAAGAGGGGTGGCTGCTAACCCGACAAAACCGAAAGTGAAGCTGAGACCTACGAGACGCTTCATCTAGGACCTCCTCCTGTAAAGGGTATTTTCACCTGCGGATGGGTATCGGTTCTCCTTCTTTGGAGAGGAGGACGCCTTTGTCCAGAGAAGGAGAGCAAAAGAAAAAGCGTCCGCTATTGACCCAAGAGGGTAGTTAGCGGACGCCTTTGTCCTTGCTCTCTATCAAAGCAAGGCACTCATTGCCTTGCTACATATAATCCTACCATCCTTTCAAAGGGAATGCAAGAGGCTTAAACCTCCTCTTGGGAAGGCAGAATGAATCTTGCCCTTTTGCGCTCTCATAGGGTAATGCTCCGATCTTTTGTGATTGCATTCCCTCCGTCCAGAAGGGTGAGAAAGGGTCCTTGTGGAGGAGTGAGGAGGTAGGCAGAGTAAGAGGAGGTGAAAGATGATCAATGTAGGGAGGCAGAAGATGGCACTAGGGTTGAGAAAGCTACCCAGGGTAGGGGTATTACTTGCTCTTGCCCCCTTACTGGCAGCGGTTTCCTTCACTTTTGAGCATACCTTGATTGACCCTACCTTTTATGGGGATTGCAAGGGTATCGGTGACTTCAACGGTGATCAACAGGGGGATGTAGTTGTGGGAGGAAGCAAGCTGATTCTTTACCTTTCGCCGGATTGGAGGAGAGTGATCCTCGCTTTTCCGATGCAGGAATTTACGACGGATATGGAGGTGGTGGATATAGATGGTGATGGAGACCTGGACATCGTTATTCCTGATAGCCATCAGGGGGAGTTATATTGGTTCGAGAACCCTCGGCCTAGGGGAGATCCAGAGGTATCTCCCTGGAAGCGACATATCCTTGGACGGCAGGGAAGGCCTATCCATGATGTGGAGGTTGGAGATTTTAACCGAGACCGGAAGGTTGATGTGGTGACTCGGGTGAAAGATGGGGGAACCCTTTTGTGGCTACAAAAAGGTTCGGATAGCTGGGCGAAGGTTCCAATAAGCAGGGCTGAAAGGGGAGAGGGGATGACAGTGGCAGATATCAATCGAGATGGCTATCCCGACATTGTGCAAAATGGTTATTGGTTGGAAAATCCAGAAGGCAAGGTGGAGGGAGCTTGGCAGAAACATAATGTTGCTTCCGGGTGGCCTCAGCTGGCTTATGTGGCAGTAGGGGACATTAACAAGGATGGTCGGCCTGACATCCTTTTAGCTCCTTCAGAGAGTGGTGGGAGACTATCGTGGTTTGAAGCTCCACCAGCTCCTTCAGCTGAGCAGTGGAGGGAGCATGTTATTGCAGACCCGGTCTCCTTTGTTCATGGGGTTAGAGTTGCTGATGTGGATCGGGATGGCCTCTTGGATGTGGTTTTCGCTGAAATGGCTCAGTCGGCAACCAAGCGAGTTGGTGTCTTTTTTAACCGGAAGAAGGGCCAACAGTGGGACTTGCTGGTTGTTGCTAGGACGGGTTCCCACAACCTTTGTGTGGGCAGGGTAGGAAAGGGGAGAAATCTTAGCATTGTGGGGGCCAATTGGCAAGGTCCTCCGGTAGAGATGTGGAGCCTTCAACCGGTTCGAGGAAAGAGGTAGGGTGATTCTGTGGGTCGCGCCTTCGGGAAGTTGAAAAAAACGGAGGGGGTATGTTACAATCAAGGCGAACCTTTCCCTTAAGAGGCGGTTCAAAGCGTGGAGAACCTACGCACAATTTTAGCCACGGACTGCGGGAGTACGACCACCAAGGCGATCCTGATAGAGAAGGAAGGGGAGGAATATCGTCTTAGGGTCCGTGGTGAGGCTCCTACCACTGTTGAGGCCCCCTTTGATGATGTCACCGTTGGTGTGCGCAACGCGATCCGCGAGGTAGAGGAGCTTACCGGAAGAACTATTCTAGGAGCAGAGGGGCCGATTGTTCCCTCCCGGCCAGATGGAGTAGGAGTGGATCTCTATTTGTCCACCTCCTCAGCGGGTGGGGGGCTTCAGATGATGGTCGCCGGGGTGGTCAAAACCATGTCTGCAGAGAGCGCCCAACGGGCTGCTCTAGGAGCTGGAGCCATTGTGGTGGATGTGATCGCTGTTGATGATGGTCGTAAGGACTACGAGAAGATCGAGCGGATTCGCCAGGTGCGGCCCGATATGATCCTCCTCTCCGGAGGTACAGATGGAGGGACTGTCACTCACTTGGTAGAACTCGCAGAGATGATCCTGAGTGCGGATCCTAAGCCTCGGTTGGGCACGGGGATGAGAATTCCCGTGATTTATGCGGGCAATAAGGACGCAGCGGAGGCGGTGAAAAAAATCCTGGTGGAAAAAGTGGATCTGAGAATCGTCCCGAATCTGCGCCCCACTCTAGAACAGGAGAACTTGGAGCCCGCTCGAGAAGCGATCCATGAGCTCTTCTTAGAGCATGTGATGCAACAAGCTCCTGGCTATAGTAAACTGCTCTCCTGGACCAGCAGAGGGATCATGTCCACCCCAAATGCAGTGGGACAGATTATTCAGACCATTGCTAGAGAAGAGCAGATTAATGTCCTGGCGGTAGATATTGGAGGAGCGACCACTGACGTCTTTTCGGTCTTTGACGGGCATTTTACCCGCACGGTTTCAGCGAACTTGGGAATGTCTTATTCTATTTGTAATGTGATGACCGAGGCGGGAGTCTCTAATATTCTCCGATGGATCCCCTTTGAGATCTCGGCAGAGGAGATTCGGGACCGTCTTCGAAACAAGATGATTAGGCCGACAACTATCCCCTATACTCTGGAGGACCTCTATATTGAGCAAGCAGTCGCTCGAGAAGCTTTGCGGCTGGCCCTGGAGCACCATAAATCCTTGGCCCGGGGATTAAAGGGAGTTCAGCAAACTCGCACTATTGGGGAAGCCCTGACCCAAGCGGGCACGGGGCAAACCTATGTGGATTTGATGCGGCTGGATTTAATTGTGGGGTCTGGGGGAGTACTCAGTCATGCCCCGAGGAGAAACCAGTCTGCCTTGATGCTTCTGGATGCTTTCCAGCCGGAGGGGGTGACTCGGCTAGCAGTGGATTCTATCTTTATGATGCCTCAGTTGGGAATCCTCTCAACGGTGCATCCGGAATCGGCTATGCAGGTTTTCCAGCGGGATTGCCTGATTCCCTTGGGAACGGTCATCGCTCCTGTGGGGAATGTTCGGCCAGGGCAGGTGGTGTGTCATCTCGACCTTGAGAAGCACAGTCCCCTTACCCTGAAGGGTGGAGAGCTTCGGTTGATCCCTCTGGGGCGGGAGGAGAGCCTCCAGATCCGGATTCGCCCGGAGAGGGGGTTTGATGTAGGGGCGGGAAAAGGGCGTCCCCGAGAGGTTACGGTTTCGGGGGGAGCAGTAGGTCTGATCCTCGATGGGCGGGGCCGGCCTTTATCCCTCCCTTCGGATGCCTCAGAGCGGAGAAAGGTTTTGCGAGGATGGATGGAGGCCCTCCAGATCCCCTTGCCTTAAGGGTTGAAGTGGTAAATAGTTTCTGAAGGAGAAGAAAAACCGGTTATGAGAGATCTTCGTTTGGAAGTCCGTTCAGAGGTGGTTCAAGGACAACCGATCGTTCGTGCCCGCGGAGAGATAGATATCTATACTGTTCCCCAGTTTAAGCAGCAGTTGCTGGAGTGGATCGAAAAGGGGCATCGCCGCCTTTTGATAGACCTGACCGAGGTAACTTATATGGACTCCAGCGGTTTTGGCGCACTATTAGGGGCGATCAAGCGAGTGCGCCCTGAGGGAGGAAGCATCAGCTTGATTAACCCTAACGATGTTATCCGCCGGATGTTGAAGATCACCCATTTGGATACCATCTTTCCGGTTTACGCCTCCGAGGAGGAAGCCTTACAATCGGTGCTTCCTTAAAAAGGATTGACTAAAGGTCCCTTATCATTTCCTGCATATGGAGTGGTCCCCTATTATCCCCTACAAGCGGGGGTGGTGTAGGCTGTGGGTTGGAGATTAGAAGTTTGAGATTGATGAAGTGAAAACCTGTTGCCTTGTTCTTTCTCTTTTAACTTGGAAAGAGGATCGGGAGGGAATACCGTGCGCGTCGTTGAGATTCGCTTCCGGGATGATAAAACGGTAGAACTTACCGTTGAGATGTCCGATCTTAATCGTTTCACCACGGATAAAGCCCCTTATATTCCTGCTACCCTCCTTCAGCTCTTTCCCCAAATGGCTGAGCATGAATGTGAGAATGGTAAGGGGCTTCCTTTTGACCAGGAGTGTATGGCGACCGAGTTTCCCCATCTCTTGGAGCATCTCATCATTGAGCTCCAAGGGCAGGTTCGGTTGTCTCCTTGCTTAAGTGGGGAGACCCATTGGAATTGGCACATTGACCCCCGCGGGCGGTTTCGAGTTTACCTCCGTTATGAAAATGAGCTGTTGGTTTTAGGTGCCATTCGCTTGGCTGAGCAGATTATTAATGCTATTGATCAACATCGGATCGAGGAGATTGACGCCGAGGCGGATGTCCAACTCCTTGAGCAATTGGCAAGCTTAGGCGAAAAGCTGAATGCTTCAGCCAAGCGGCGAGGAATGGAGAGACCCTCTACCGCCTCTTCTTCGCTCTGGGGTGAGCCTGTAGGTACACCTCTTTTAGCGCATCACGACTAAGGTGAAGGTAGATTTCTGTCGTTCCGATGTTCGAGTGCCCCAATAATTCCTGAATCGCTCGAAGGTCGGCTCCCCCCTCTAAAAGGTGAGTTGCAAAGGAGTGTCGTAAGGTGTGGGGGTGAACTCTTTTCTTGATCCCTTTCTCCAAGGCTTTTTTTTGAACTATCCGCCACACCTGAGAGCGAGTGAGAGGTCCTCTCTTTTGGGAGAGGAACAGGGGGCCAGGGATACCCCCTGGCCTTACTGCGAGATAAGCTTGGAGTGCCTGAATCGCAGGTCTTCCCAAGGGGAGGACCCGCTCCTTACCCCCCTTTCCAAAACATCGGACTATTCCCCGATCGAGGTCTATATCAGAGGTGTGAAGAGCAGTTAACTCACTGACTCTTAAACCTCCCGCGTAAAGCAATTCGAGGATCGCTTGGTTCCTTAGGTTAATCCACTTCTCTGCCCCCTTTGCAGATTGTTCTTCCAAGAACTTCTGCACCTCCTCCACACTTAGGGTATGGGGGAGGGATCGGGGAAGCCGGGGAATTTTTAACGAGTGCCTCAGGTCTTCGGTTAAGTATCCCTCTCTCCGGAGGAAGGCTAAGAAGGCTCGGAGGGAGGAGATCTTTCTTGCTATGGTGCGAGGTCGGAATTCTTGTCGGTCCAAGTAAGCATAGTAGCTAATAAGTGCCTCCTCACTAAGACAGAGAGTTGAGGTAGGGGAAGAGGAGGGTGTTCTACCGGTTTTTGGGGGAGGATTTTGTTCGGAGGGTGGAGCTTTAGGGAGGAGTTCCTTTAAGAAGGTCAAAAAATCCTGGAGGTCTCGGGAGTAAGCTTCTAGGGTATGGGGAGATAGGCCTTTTTCTACCCTTAGGTAGTTAATAAAATCCTCGAGGCAGGATTCCAGGTCTTGGAGGGTAAAATCAGACATTATTCTCTTCTCCGGGCAGCCCAGAGGATGGCTCGACGTACTAATTCTCGGTAGAGGGGATGGTTATACGCAGAGGGGCCGTGGCCGGGTTGAAGGTAGACGATTCGCGCTTTGCCCTGCTGTTGGACCCAGCCAATCACTGGATCACTTAGAGGATGCTGGACTCCCAAGAGCGGTTTGGTAGAAGGGGAACGCCAAAAATTCTTGTAAGTTTCGTCTCTCATCTCAAAACCGGAAAGCCCCTTGGTTATCGGGTGTTTAGGGTCCAAAATTTTTACCTGATAGAGGACATCGCCGTGGTATTCGGATCGCTCATAGGCTTTGCCATCTGGGGCTTTGCCTGGTCCAAGAAAATGCCTGCCTCCAATGAGCCGGGCATAGTCATCCCAGTTTTGGTAGGAGTCTAGAGAATGGTGGAGGGCGACTAACCCTTTCCCCTTCTCCCGGAAGAGCTTTAAGAAGGCAGTTTTTTGTTCTGGGGCAATCTCCTGCCACATATCGTACAGGACGATAACATCATATGGGAGCGCTTTTTCAGAGGCTAGGAGAGCATTAGCTTGAGGTTGTTCAACTGCATCCCACTGGATCTCTTTAAAACTGGAAAACATTTGAAAGAAGGGTTCCCTTTCAAAGGGATGCCCTCCTGTGACGATTAATACCTTGACCGGCTTTTGAGCCTTGAGCGGGCCAGAGATGCTGAGACTTCCAGCGAGGGCAAAAAGAACAAGAAGGAGCCAAAAGATAAGGATGCAGTACTGCTGTGTCTTTCTAAGGGGATTCATAGCTTTCTCCTCCCTAAGATAAATCGTGGACCCTCCAGCGGAAAGATAGGGGCACAGCAAGGCTGGCCCTCTGACTGCCTGTTTTGTTTACAGTTTTTTAATAAAAGCGGCTCCCCATCCCAACCGTTTGAAGTCGGTGAAGTAGAGGTCGGCGCGCAGGTGGGGGAGAACGTAACCGCGGATTCCGAAATTGCGGAAAGTTTTCCCCATATCGAGGAGGAGGCGGGCCTTGGGGGTTACGGGATGGTCCAGTCCGAAGAGAACTCCTTTTAGGCGGTCGGAGCCGAAGCCTAGGTGAACTCCCCAATTGGCGATGTGTTTACTCAGGACGAAATATTTCGCTGTGTAAAGGCGAGTTCCCAGACCTGAGATGCTGATATCCTGCCAGCCTATGGCTCCTGCAGGGAACCGCTGGGTCTCCTTCCAAAGCAATTTGTGGGCACTTACTGCTCGGTCTATGTTGAAACCGCCGAGGGTGGAACCGGGGACAACCCTTCGCCCTTGGACTCCTAGTTTCCCTTCGACGTTGGTAATCATCAGCATGAACTCGGATCGGGGGTAAAGGCCCACATTCATAATATGGGCAACGGTGCCGGGCATCCCCTTGGCCCATCCGGGGCGGTCAGCGAAGCGCACAAAATTGGCGGAGATGGAGAGATAGCCATAAGGGAGGGTTTCAGCGGCTGGCATTTGCCAAAGGCCAGTGGTTCCGAAAAGAGAAGGACCGAGGATTTTTTCATCGGGAACGGTTTCCATCCCCTTAATTTGAGGGGGGACTTCTCCCTCCTCTGGTTTTAGGAACTCGTAGTAGTTAGGTAGGTTGGCCGGAATCTGGAAATCCTGCCATTGATCGGTGAAGGGGATGTCCGGCAGGGATACTCCAGTGTTTTCTGCCCTGGTTACATAAATAAGACGAAAGAGGTTCTCCATCCGGGGCCGAAAGGTTTGAGGGGGGAGATGTTTTCCGACCCAGATGGGCCAAGAGATGCCGAGGAACCCAAAGCGACCACGGTTTGTATCGGTGAAACCTATGGTAAAGTCCCGGTCTCTAAAGGAGGAGACAACGGAAAAGGTAATTCCTGTGTCTTTGCTGAGGAATCGTCCCCCTTTAATCATCAGGGCGGTGTCGGCGTTCGGAAGTTGATGGCGTAGGAAACCCAAGATAGAGGTGAGGTTAAAGCGGTCTTTCCGAGCTACTTGAGCCAGCTGGAAGCCGATAATATTATTTTTGAGCTTAGAGGGTATTAAATATCCATCGAAACGGATTCCTTTGTAATCCTCGTTAAAACGCCCTAGGGAAATGGTTCCGTAGATCCCTCGACCGACTTGGTGGGTGTATTCTAGGGTGTACTGAGCGGGGCGGGGGGCAACAGAGAATTCCGGGGTGCTATCAAAGGGGAACCACTGGCGCAGCCGTAATCGGGTACCTTTTAGAAGGGGGCTTTCCAGGCCAAGGCGGGCTCGAACCTGAAGCTCGGCCGGCCTGGCTCCTGTAATTGAAGTTAGAGAACCCCTTAAACCCAGACCGGTGGTCAAATCCACTCGCCCGTAAGAAGAGTTAGCTCCTTTAGAGGGAGAGGTTTCTTTTGGAGGATATTTTACTTCAGCAATCTGTTGGAATTCTTTAAGAGGCATTAAGCCTTTGACGAAGGCTTGGTACGCTGAGTTAGGGACCCGAAACTCATAAATGGGAACATTGAGCCGCTTGCCGATGATCAACAGCTCGTCTTGGGGCTGGGCGGATAGAGAGGCTAGCTGAAGGACTTTGGAGAGGGCGTCTACCTCCCAGCGATATACTCGATTTTCAAACTCCACCCGGAGGGAACCAGGCTGACTCTTGACCACCAGGTTTTCCAATCCCTCCTCTACCAATTTCTTAAGGAGCTCCGAGGGGGGGTGGGGAGGGGGAATTTCTAGCACGGGGGGAGAGACACCCTTTAAAAGTACTTCCTCTCCAACCTGTACCACTTGCCCTTCCTCCACTTGCTCGAGGAAACCGATAGATGTCTGGTAGCCGGTCTCTCGAACCCGAACGAGAGCGATTTGCTTCCCTTCCCGGACAACGGGGAGGATCATCCCGGGCTGAACACCCTGAGCCCTGCCTGCACCAATCACTACTTTGCGTCCTTCTAGACTGAGGATGAGGGTAGAGGTAAGGGGGGAGGAGGGATTCTCTTGGGCCGAAGCGGAGGAGGATAAAAGAGCTAAAAGCAAGAAAACCCACCAAGAAAAGTTTGGATTCACCTGAAGTTTCTGCCTCCCTTAAATCCCAAATTCTCACGGAAGGGGAGAGTTGGTTACCCCCCTTTCTCTTTCCTTATCTCCAGGGGTTTTTCCTCTCTTTACCAGCTCCGAGGGGATGAAGCCCTGAGGTTTGTCCGACAAGGAAGAAGTTTATCTCTAGATAGTTTGATTGAGATTAACCCCTAACGGATAAGGCCTTACAGGCCTCCTTAATGCAGTTCGTTCTTCCCTCCGTTAAGGAGGAGGCATAGGTTTAATACCTATGCCTCCTAAAATCAATGACGAGTTTTCTTCTGCAGGTAATGATATGAGGTAGAGGTTTATTGAACCACTTTAATTCGGAAAGATCGCGTTGCGGTATCTCCTCCTGCATCGGTGACATGGAGGATGAGGATGTGTTCCCCAGGAGTAGAGAAGGGAACTGGCATAAGGGATGTTGTATAGGTGAAGGGGGCCATCAAGGGGTCGTCAGAGACCTCGAAGAACAGAGGTACTTTCTGATCCGGTAGTTCGGGGCTGGAGATCCAAACCTCCCGAATGGGTTGGGCGTCAGTATCGTTCGTAATACTGGCTCGGAAAGCAACTTGACTCTTTATGGGGACTGATGGGGTTGTCTCCACTCCCCGGGGGTCAATAAAGGGAAGGAAGGACTTTTGAGAATCCCGTTGGATGAGAACTCCGAAGTTGAGGATCCCCGGTAGAGGGGAGCGGATTTCAGGAGGGGGAACTGGGGTTGTAGTGCGGGAACCACCGCAACCTATCAACAAGCAACAAAAGCATCCCAGCAATATAATCAATCTCATTCGCCTACTCCCTGGCTATGTTTCTCCCTAGATAGTTAACGGGATAGAGAAGGTAGTAGTTGGATATTAGATTTTGCTTTTGGTTTTCCCTCCTCTCTCTGCCTGGTTGTGCCCAGCTATCCCTACCGAGATTAATTTCCTTTTATCCCCTCTTTTTCCTTTTGGCGACTTCTATCTTCCGTCAGCTTTCAGTAAATCTAGCAAGGTTTTCCTTGGGTAAAAGATAAGTCTTGAGGAAGGGGGTCGGAGGAGGGAGTCTTCGGGGAACCTCGGGGTTTAGGGGTGAACATAAGGCTTGTTTGTGAACTTTTTAGAAGAAGGATGTCATTCCGAAGTTTTCTAGAGGTCAGCGCCGGAAGGCGTGAGCCAACCGGAGGTAGGCCACTTCTAGAACAAGGCGGGGTTGGACGTAGGAGCGGATATAAAAGGGAGCCCGAAGAAAGTAGTACAAGCTGCGATAGAAGGCAGGAGGGTCTAGCTGGAAGGCCAGGTCTCTTAGCTCGGGGAGGAAGTCCAAGTTGCTGATGCTTTCGGGAGAGATGTGATTTTGAAGCAAGAAGAGGTCTCTTAAAATACTTGTTTGCATCTCTAGGAGGAAGAGGAGAGCTGACCGTTCATTGCGGATACCGAGATCGGCCTCATTGGTTTCAGAGGGCTCTTCCTGAGAGTTTTTATCTATATGTTGCTGGGCCAGTTTATAGAATCTCTCGGCCCAACGGAGGGCAAAACGGGGGTCCGGCTGATAGGCAATCTCTTTTAAAAGAGAAATTAACTCTTTTCGGGAGGCGAAGAGGGATTCCTTTTGGGCTAACCTTAGAGCCAAACCAGGCCTTCCTCCGGATAGGCGGGCGATCTGGCGGGCTTTCTCTTGGTCAGAACCTTTTTGAACCAGCCATTGGATCAGGCATTTTTCTTCAACAGGGTGGAAGCGGATCTTTTGACATCGGGAGAGAACGGTTGGGAGCATAGGGGTGAGCTCAGGGACGAGGAGAAGGATGGTAACATAAGGGGGGGGTTCTTCGAGGGTTTTCAATAAGGCGTGGTAGGTCGGTGGGCTTAGCTTCTCGGCATTGGGGAGGATGTAGAACTTTCGGCGGGCCATCCGGGGAGGACGTGTTACATCCTGCCACAGCTCCCGAACCTGGTCAATGGCAACCTTCTCCCCCGTTGCTGATCCAGGTTGGAGAATTCTGACTTCGGGGTGGTTCTGATGTTCAATCCGTCGGCAGGTGAGGCAACGATCGCAAGCATCCTCTTGATTTTGTTCGCAGTTGACTGCTTTGGCGAACTGGAGGGCAACAGTGAATTTCCCCACCCCTTCCGGGCCGTAGAAGAGGTAGGCGTGGGCAACTTCAGAACGTTGGATTGCCTGTTGAAGGAGGCGAAGCACCTCTTGATGACCTATCACCTGGCGAAAAGACATGAGGGTCAGAACCTTTCGAAGCGTTCTACGGGGAGTACAAAGGCGATAGCTCCTCCGACAAGCACTTTGACTGGGCTAGGGGGAAAACCGCCCACTTGGGAGGGGTCGAGAGGGAGGAGGTTCACATACTGCTCCCGGGTTTTGCAGTGTTCGCCGATCAGGTTGAGGAGGGCTTCTACATCCTCATCTTCGGTGCCAATCAACAAGGTGACGTTCCCTTCGCGGAAGAAGCCTCCGGTGCTGGCCACTTGGGTAAAGCGAAAGCCTGCTCGCCGGAGGGCATCCATAATCTTATGTTTGTCTCGATCGTGGACGACTGCAATCACCAGTTTCATTTTTGTTGACTCCCGTTAAGCTAGGGTCTTTGGAAGTTTTGGATTAAGGAGAGCACCTCTTCAAGGATGTGGTGGTGAAGTTCTTCAGGGGGAAGTGTGGCATCCAAGATCCGAAAGCGGTGGGCCTCCCTTTGAGCCTCTATCAAATATCCCTCCCTGACCCGGTAGTGAAAATCTTTATCCCGTTCCTCAAAGCGCGTCCGAGGAGGTCGCCCGCTGGGTTGTTCTAGGCTGAACTCCATTTGCCCTGCGGAGGCCGATCTCCGAGAGCGTTTTTGGTGGTTGACGCGCTTCAAACCGACTTCCGGGTCTAGGTCTAGCAAGAAGGTCAGGTGAGGGGTTAAACCTCGGGTGGCGAATCGGTTGAGGAGTCTCAAAACTTCTAGGTCTAGGCCTAAACCATATCCTTGGTAAGCGATGGTCGAGTCGATGAATCGGTCGCAGAGGACAATGCGATTCGCTTGCAGGGCTGGCAGAATCACTTTTAGGGTGTGTTCCGCGCGAGCGGCTAGGAAGAGGAGGGCTTCGGTTTCTGGCAGAATACCCTCAGCATAGAGGACGATTTGTCGAATAGCCTCACCGGTAGGAACGCCGCCAGGTTCCCGGGTAATCAAGACGGGATATCCTTTTTGTTGGAGGGCTTCAGAGAGAAGACGGATTTGGGTACTTTTACCCGCTCCTTCTGGCCCCTCGAAAGTAATTAGCCATCCTAAGGGGTTCACGGTTTATAGATTCGAACTCGGCGATAAGGTTCCTGCCCCACGGATTCTGAGACCAGGCTATATTTTTGGACGAGTTGGTGTTGCAGGCGGCGGAGGTAGGCATTTTGGGGCAAGAGTTCTACAGGTTCTCCCGTTTCTAAAACCCGCTCGACGCCGGCTTCTGCTTCTCTGAGGGCCAGTTCTTCCTCATCCAGGTCAGTTTGTTGGAACATTTCTCTTAGGACGGAGCTAATTTGGGCGTAGGTGTTGCTCCGCACGACAAAGGTAGGGATATGGGTTCCCAAGGCTTCGCGTAGTTTTTCGGGTTCCCTGCGATAGTGGGCCTTGAGAGCGATGATCGCATCTGCATCAGAGAGGTCTCGGGCGATCTGGGCGGGTACCCGGAGCTCTCGAATAGCCCGCTCCAGCCGGCTTCTACTGACACCGTAGGGATAGATCCGAACCACGGTGGGCCATTCCTTCCCTGCCCCCATAGGGGTTGGGGAGGAAGGAGCCGGTGTTGGCCTGGTGAGGGGCAAGAGAGCTTCTTCTTTGGCTGGAGAAGGAGGGATAGAAGGTTGTTGAATGACCTCGATCTTTCCTTCGGCGTTTCGAATTCGGATTTCCGGGCGTGGTGGAATCCCTCTAAGGAGCTGGTCTACGGTGGTTTGAACATCGTGGTGGATGGCCAGTTTGTCCACCTCCATAATCTCAATCACTACATCAAAGGTGGGAGGAGCCTTGCGTTCCAGAACAGTTTTTTGAGTACCCCTCCGACGAGCCTCTTCATCGGAGAGAGTTACCGCCTGGATACCTCCAACCAAATCCGAGAGGGTGGGGTTCATCAGCAGGTTCTCCAAAGAGTTTCCATGAGCGGTGCCGATGAGCTGAACTCCTCTCTCGGCGATGGTGCGCGCCGCGTAGGCTTCCGCTTCCGTACCGATTTCATCAATTACAATGACCTCTGGCATATGGTTCTCTACCGCTTCAATCATCACTGCATGCTGGAGGTTAGGTTCCGGAACCTGCATTCTCCGGGCGTGGCCAATGGCAGGATGAGGGATGTCGCCATCTCCTGCGATTTCATTACTCGTGTCCACCACAACGACTCGCTTTTGGAACTCTTCGGAGAGAACTCGAGCGACTTCTCTGAGTTTGGTGGTTTTCCCCACGCCCGGTCGGCCTAATAAGAGAATGCTCTTCCCGGAGACGACGATATCCCGGATAATGTCAATTGTGCCGTAAACTGCTCGGCCAATCCGGCAGGTTAACCCTACGATTTTGCCCCGGCGGTTGCGAATGGCCGAAATGCGATGGAGGGTTCTTTCAATGCCCGCCCGGTTATCCTTTCCGAACTCCCCAATGCGTGAAGTAACGTATTCGATATCATCGTGGGTGACGGGGCGATCCAAGAGGAAGACCACCTTGTCCGGAAAGCGGGCTTCGGGTTCTCTTCCTAAATCGAGAACGATTTCCAGAAGTTCGTCGAGGTTTTCTTGTTGCTCCAGGCTAGCTCGGATGTCCGGGGGAATAACTTCTAAGAGTTGGTCCAAGTTATCGGTCACGCGTTGTTGACCCGGTTTGCACCTTTCAGGTATACTCAGCTCCTGCATCCAATCCTACTCCTTCCGCCTTACCTCGCCCCGAAGGCGGTGAGAACTCTTTTCCAACCGGCGATAGGGTTCGGGGTAGGAGTTCTCTCGTTATCGTTAAGGGGAAAACTCTCTATTATAATTCTACCCTTCCTATATCGGATTATCCACCCGATCCACTACCCAACGGGGAATACCCGAATCGGTTAACACCCTTCTGGTAGGGATTTCGACCTCCTCACCAGGTTGGATTGCTGGGATATGGCTAACATCTATAACGCACATTTGAGCAGAGAGGCGGCCAATGACCTCGGCCCATTGCCCGCGTACCCGGACTTTCAGGGGATTCCTCCCTATTACTCCTTTGACCCATCGGGGCAGGCCCCGCCATCCTTGAAGAAGGCTTACAGGTTCAACGCCAAACCCGTCGGCATAGCCAACAGGGAGAAGGGCAATGCGCATCGGTCGGGGGGCTTGGAACTCTGAACCGTAACCCACTTTCCAGCCTTTGGGGATCTCTCGTACCTGAAGAATCCGGGCTTTGAAGGTCCAAGTCGATTCCAAAGATAACAGATCTTCGCCAGGAAAGGGATACTGGCCATAAAGGAGGGTACCGATACGTACCATAGTTCCCCACCCCTCTTCTAATCCCGGGCCAAGGTTCCGCCAGAGCGACCACTCTTGGTTCAAGGAAGGTTCTCCTTTTAATTTTCGGAGGAATCCAGCGCTATTCAGATAATGGACACACCCAATAGGCCAATTCTTTTTGAGAAGGGGTATGAGGACCTCCTCCCGAAACCGCCTAATTTGCTTTACTAAGCTTCTAGTTCGTTTTGTAAAAGCGGTCGCTAGGTGGGTGTATATCCCGGTTAAGGTGAGGGAGGGAGACTGAGCAACTGCTTCAAGGAGAGGGGGGAGTTCTTGGGGAAGACATCCTATCCTTCCCATTCCGGTGTCCACTTTTACGTGTACCTCCAGCTTTTGGGAAGAATTAGCCAGCTCTTTGTTGAGGAGGTTGAGGGTAGGGAGGTCGGGTAGGGTAGCAGTGAGGTTGTAATCCAGAAAGTTTTTTGCGGTTCCGGGAAGGGGAGGGGCAAAAACGAGAATGGGCAAGGTCACCCCTTTTTCTCGGAGAAGAATCCCTTCTTCTAACAGGGTTACTCCGAGAAAATCGGCGCCAGCTTCTTGGAAGATTGGCCCGGCGATTTCTAGGCTATGGCCATAACCCTTGCTTTTAACTACTGCCATCAGCTTGCAGGTTTTGGGTAAGCAGGATCGGATTCTTTTTAAGTTGTTCTTTAAAGCGGTTTGGTTAATCTCAATCCATCGGTTGAGCAAGGGGACACCCCCTTTGGTAGGGTGAGAGGGGGCAGGGCTTTCACTGAGCTACTCCTCTCCCCCTTTTCGGCTCATCAGGAGGTTCACCCTCCTAAAAAACCCTTGGGGGTTAAGGTAAACGATGGTGCTCTGCTCCAAACTTACGATTCAGCTGCCGAACAGGCGTTCTTTCTGTCACTTTTTCCCCTGAGGGCAAATTGTTCGCCTATAGAGGCGACGATGGTGTTATCGTTCTGACTAGGAATCCTTCCCCCTCTTCTCAATAAGTTTATTCCGAAACCTCTGAAGAGGATGTAGGCTGAAGGAACCTTCCCCATCTTTTAAGGATTCTTCGGAGGAGAGGTACTCCTTTGACCCATAGGGGGTAAAGCATCCGGGACAGAGGGAGGTCATATTCGCCAATATACCCGACAAACTTTGCCCCAAAACCTTCCTTAAAGCGGTTGAGACCCGCAAGAGGATCTTTTTCAGGAGGTAACTGGCGAGGCGAGACCCCTCGGAAGTCGTAGGTATGGTATCCGTGATCCCTGGCCCACAAAATCATCGTCCACTGGAGGAGGTGGTTCGGCATTTTTTCCCGGTGTTGGTTAGAAGAGGCCCCGTAAGTATACCAGCAAGTATCTCCATAATAGAAACAGATGGCTCCGGCAATCGCCTGGCCTTGGTATTCTGCCAGAAAGAGCTTAGCCATCCTCTTAGGGACAAGGATGTCCCACAGGTCCTCGAAGTAACGGTAACTGCGGATAGTGAAACCATCCCGCTGGGCGGTTTCTATAAGAAGGCGATAGAAGGTTTGGAGGTCCTCTTTAGTGCACTCCGTCTTGATGGTAACCCCCTTTCTTTGGGCTAAGCGGATGTTATATCGCCATTTGGGTTTAAAGGAGGCCATCAGCTCCTCGGGGGAGGGGGAGAGGTCTAACTTCATGACACAGCGGGGTTGGATACCTCCAAAACCGTAGGGAGTTCCTGCGAAAACAAACCCCCTCTTCCGCAAGAGTTGGGCAATTACTGGGTTTTCAAGGGCTGGGTCCACTTTAATCAGGAGGGCTCCTTCTTGACGGGCGATCTCCTTCATTGCTTGGAGCAGGGCATCCCATCGTTCCTCCGTCCATTGGCGAAGCAGAGGGCCTCGAGGGGCGTAAAAGATGGATTTACCAGGAATAGGCAGGGGGCGCTTGAGCAGGCTCGCAGCGGCAGTAATCTGCCCTTTTTCTAGGATTGCTAGTCGGATTGGTTTCCATCCGCTTCGGGCTTTGAGCTCCCCCCACTCCCAGGATTGAAGGAGGTCAGCCCCTTCTACCCAGGCGGTAAACTGATTCCACTCTTCCCGGTCCCCCTCCTCGAAGAGAACCGGCTCCGCTTTGCTGAAAGGGAGGGGCAATAGCTTAATCACGGTGGGTTAGCGTTTCCTAATGACTATGGCGGGGAGTATGGGCCTCCGCCATGGGGGAAACAATTTCCAAATCTTTGAGTTGTTTAAGGATTTGGTTCACCGCTCGTAAGATAACCTCGCTATATTCTCTGGCCCTAGGATGCTCCAATTGAGCAAGCCTCTCGGCGGTGGTAATGATGGAGTTCAAGGGAGTAAGAAGTCTCTGCTCCATAACGGGAATGGCTGGCAATTCGACCACTCGGGTAGCGGTGGTCCGTTCGGGAGGGGTAGAGGAATCGCCTTCTTCGCTACCCACGGTGGGGGCCGTAGCGAAAAGGGTTTCCAGGGAGATAGTTTCAGGGGTCTCTTCGGAAATTTCTATCCGTTCCTCTTGTTCCTGGGATGTGGGGGGGGGTTCGGTAGGAAATTCTAGAGGAGGCCCTGCGGTAACCACTTCAGGGACTTCCCCTCTTTGGAGCCTTTCTTCAATCTCCCGAAGGGCCTTACCCACTGCTTGGTAGAGGGGAGTATCCGACATATCTTTATCCTCGGAGACCCCATAGTCCGCCTTATGAGTGCCGTAGAAGATCGGTTCGGTGGTAGCGTAGTTGACGAACATCAGGGCGATGAACTTCTGGAAGACATTTTTATCAAAGGTATACTTACTTTCAAAGCTGGTGTCGTCATCTACAGCGCTAAGGATGTCATCAAAGAGGCGGACGACGAAGGCTCGGGGGGGGAGTTGCTCCAGCTCCTCTAGGGGGGTTCCTGGTCGGAACTCGTAGCAGTACATCGGTTCTGGGGGAGTTCCCTTCAGTTGGGCTTCGGTTTCGGCAACGGTTTCAAAGACATCCAGTTTCATCATATTATCCAGGGTGCGTCGGATGACCCCTTTTCGGCAGAGGTTGAGGGTATACTCTTTAAATTCCTTGAGGTCGGTACCGAGGAAGTGGGCTTGATTTCTAGCGATGCGGTCGCGTAGTTCGGTGAGGCGTTTTCGAAGGTTTTCTCTGGCCTCGTTGATAATAAGCATCATCTCTTTTCGGAGGTCCTGGTCTTCGGGGAAGAAGTCGAGGGTTTCAAAGGTGGTACGGATAGTAGCGAAGTCGTTAAGGCCGTCTTCTAGGCAGGGGTAGGCGATTCCGAGGATGACATCGTCGGGGTAGCGGTCAATAAGGTCAGCGTTTTTCCATCCGCTTTCGGGGGTAGCCAGGGCGTAGAAGCGATTTTGGGTTTCTCGGCTTTTGAGCAGGACAACTTTTCGGTTATCGGTCTGCATTTCACCTTGGGACAGGGGAGTTTGGGAGGGATGATCTTCACTTATGAACTTTATAAGGACAACTTAATGGTACAACGAGGGGGGAGGGGGAGTCAATATCAGGAGTAGCGGGGGGAACTGGGGTTTCAGGGGCGCTAGGTTTAGTAATGTGCGTACTCTAAAGGGAAAGACTACCGAACTCCTGCTCTTTCCCGCAAAGGGGAAGACAACCATCCCTACCCCAACCTTCTTCCTCGAGGGAGAGGGAGATCGGAAGCTACCACCGGGATAGAGGGTGGTAGATTTTGGTAGTCGCAGGCTTGAGCCTGCGTTAGGTTTTGATAAGTAGCGTGCTAGCCTACCCTTGAATTCCCCCTCCCTCTAAAGGTTTTTCATAAGATTCCAGCGAAGTCTACCTCTCCTTCTCGGGCCGAGGAGCGATAAGGTTTCGCCCGACCATCCGCATAAAGGACGTTAAGGCCCCAAACACCAACCCCTTGACTACGCCTCAGGTTAAGAAAATGCCAACTTGTCGCGTCTCTCACTATTCGAGTATTGCTGGGGTCCTTAATATCTCCAAGCAGAACAGGCCAGGATAAGCCATAGAGATCCCCTCGTTTGTCCCGGGTGTCTCTTTCTCCATAGGTTTGATAGCTGGAACCTAACCCCTCGAAGATAGAGTTCCCTCCGAAAAGGTTGGTGTAATCGCTGGGACAAAGGAAGACCTGCCGGTTTTTAACGTAGGGGAGGAGGAGTTGGTGCAAATTGCGGGGGTTTTGAGGATTTCCTGCTTCGTCGATGGGTAGACAATTAGGCAGAGTGTCTTCCCAGTCTTGGGCATACTGTTGGATCGCTAGGCCAATTTGCCGAAGGTTGGAAAGGCAGGCAGTTTGCCGGGCGTTTTCCCGAACTCGGGCGAAGACAGGGAAAAGGATAGCAGCCAGAATAGCGATGATAGCAATAACAACCAGCAGTTCGATCAGGGTGAAAGCCCGTTGGTTCCCCATTTTGACCTCCTAGAGGGGTAACCTAGCAATACCCCTTCTTTCCCTACTCCCTGGAGGGATAAGATTCGTTAGGGGTAGGTTTCGAACCCACCCCTACTTTAACTTTAGCCTGCGCAATGCAGGCCCTCAAGGGCACGGCCACCCCTTTCCAGGGGTGGCCAGGAGGTCACCCCTGGAAAGGAGGTTATAGCTTTCCTATCCCCACAGCGGCTCTGAGGATTCGAATCACCTCCCCTAGGGAGATTTTGCCATCTCCGTCAAGGTCCCCTGCGGAGAGTTGTTGAGCGTTGGGTTTGAGAGAGCCCACCGCTATTCGCAAGGCTAGGATAGCATCTTGAAGGCCAACTTTTCCATCACCGTTTAGATCTCCCCGGATTATGGCCGGCGGGACTATACCTAGAGTACCTGAACCAACATCCCGGAGGGTAACTGCCCCGTCTATCAACCCTTCACTGAGAGCGAAATTGTCAAACCAGGCGGAACCCCCTTCGGTACCGAAGACATTGCCTCGGGCGACCGCCTGCTGTAAGGGCTTCTCCCCCGTGGTAAAAGCTACTGCAAGGTAGGTCCAATCCTTAGTTCCTTTAATCGCTTCAACTCCACTGGGGTTCCAGTTGCCATCATTCCACCAGAGGAGCAAGCCCGATTCCCCGCCAGCCTCGGGGCGATCCTGGGTTTTCACCCAACCGGAGAAGAGGTAGGGAGTTCCGGTTTTGAGGAGCTCTCCAGGGATTTGCCATTGAATATAGGATTGATTTTGAGGAGCGGTTTTATCCAACCGGATAGCCTTGTTCCCGCTAACAAAAGTATCTCTCACCCAGAAGTGGTCGGCTTCTGAGGGAGCGTCATTGATAAAAGCCCAGCCCTCCGGAAGAGCCTCCTCGGCGAAAGCTCCTCGTTCCAGGCTGGGATTGCCGATAAGGTTGGCCCCACTGCCTACAGCGGTGTTATAAGCGAAAAGGTTCCCGGTAACGTTGATGGTGCCGGAAGGAGCGTCAGGATCCGCCTTCACGCTGAGCTTGAAGCGACCGGTCTCTCCAGGAGCGAGGGCTTTGGGGTTATCTACTGCTTCCTCTACCAGATATTTTCCTGAAACGTCTTGCCCTCCAGAGAGGAAGCGCACCCCTACTGCATCAATATTGTAAGTAAAAAGATCCTCATTTCTCACTTCCAAAAGGATGGTTCCTGTTCCTCCAGGAGGGATAACAGGGCCAGAGATGGAGATGATAGAGAGTTTGGGGGTGAAACTCTGAAGGTAGCTCCCGCTGACCCAAGGGGATGCTTGGGTTTCAGATAACGCCCGGACCCTCCAGTACAGCCGGGTCATAGGAAGTGGCCGGCTCGGGGTCAGGGAAGCAGTTTGAGCAACATCTTTGAAGAGAGTTTGAGTGAAGTTCGGATCGCTGGCAACTTCTACTTCATAGCGGGTTGCGCCGGTGATCGCCTCCCAGGAGAAGGTGGGAGGGTTTGCTCGGAAAACTTCCCCTTCCTTCGGGGAGAGGAGAGTAGGGGCTGAGAGGCCTGCAGGGGTGATAGTGATGGCGGTATCTCCGCCGGTAACGGTAAGGCTTCCGTCCACCTCTCCCGCACTAAGGGCCATATTATCGAAATAAGCGGTGCCCACCGCTAAATAGACCTCGGCTCGGGCGTAGATGGTGGGGTCGTCAACTCCCTCGGGGCTAGTGAAGGTGATAATATTTTTCCGCCAATCTTTTGTCCCGGTGAGGTAAGGAGCCTCAAACTGGGGAATCGCCACCCCAATTTTGCCCACAGGAGCATAAACATCGGCTCCCGAACGGGGTTCACCAGTGCCTTGGAGGTCTTCGGTTTTGACATACCCGCTTAGGGTGTAGGTTCCGGGTTGGACGGAAACCACTTGAGTCCAGTACCCTCGAGCATCAGTGCCCACATTTCGGTTGGTGATCTGAGCACTCCGCTGGCCGGTTAGGGCTATACCGGTGACGATACGCCCTCGGGAGTCGGGATTGTTGTCCGTTCCAAAACCCCAACCGACGCTTCCCTTTTCAAAGCCGGAATTACTCAGCAGATTTTTCCCTGCCCCAATATTCGAGTTATAGGCGAAGAGGCTGGCTCTCATCGTCACAGTTCCTGTAGAAGCTTTACCCGAAACAGCCACTGTAAAATTCAGTGTTGCTGTAGCCCCGGGCTCGAGGGTAGTGGGATTAGCGCTATCAGGGGTCACCGTATATTCGGAGAGCAGGTCTTTCTCCCCCTGGTAAAAGAGGAGGCCCGTATCCTCAAGGATATAACGGTCGGGAGAATCATTTTTTACTTGAACGGAGATTTTAGCGGTTTCTCCTTGAGCCAGGGTTTTGGGAGCGGAAATCCCCAGGATAGTGATCAGAGGCTCAAGTTGAAAGTCAACCGTTTTGGTTTCCCCCTCTTTCGCAGTCACTCTTTGTTCTAGATTGCGATAGCCTGATAACTTCACTTTCAGGATGTAGCTTCCGGGAGGCCCGCTAGCAGTCCATTTCCCTTCCTGGTCCGTAACTGCTATGGGTATATCTTCTGTCCCTCCCACTTCTCGAGCTAGGATGATCGCGCCAACAATGGGCCTGCCTGCTTCGGTTACAGTACCAACCGCAGTCGCTTCCTGGCCCCAGAGGTTTTGAGGGAGCCAGTTCCATCCTACCAGGAGTAGGCAAAAGAGAATCCTTCTCCACTTTTTCATGGCCTTACCCTCCATTAGTGGGTTGTTAGGGGGAAGAAAAGGACTTTGAAAGTACCTGGTAAATTTCTATTCGAGAGGAGAATAGGGAATTCCTCCTTTTGCGGTGCCCAAGGCATCTTCCCGGAGCAAAGGTTTTTTCTCCTGCGCTTTATCTATCATTGACCTGCTTCTTTCTCCTTCGGTACTATGGATACTGGGGAGTTGGGGTTAACCCAGAGTTGAAGGTCTATGCCTCTCGGGGTTGTCTAACAAGGGTGTTGGGTAGGGATTGTTCCTACTTCTAGCCTCTTCCCTACCGGGGGAGAGGAACCGGTAACGGTGTGTGCCCCTGTGAAGGGTGTGGCTACCGGGCTGAGTAGAAGGGGTTAGGTTTGGTAGTCGCAGGCTTGAGCCTGTACAAGGGGAGAGATACGCCTCACCCCTCTAACCTTCGTTCATCTTTGTTTTGTTCCTTTTATTCAATGGAGACTTCTACCGAGAGTAAAAATGAGTTTATTATCACAGTGATGGCGCCTGACCGGGTGGGCATTGTCGCCGCGGTGGCCGGGGCCTTGTTCCACTTAGGGGCGAATCTCACCCACCTGAGTCAAACCGTCCTAAGAGGTTACTTCACCCTGATCATCTCTGCGCAATTGCCCTCTGGTGTGACCGCGGAAGAGGTGCGCCAAGTGGTGGAGGGGGCTGGTGCCCCTGGAGAATTCGCTGTCGGTGTAAAACCCTACCAACCAGTACCTCCGCCGGTCCCTTCAGGGAATGCCCAAAGGTTTATCCTTACCGCTCGAGGGTTAGACCGACCGGGGATCATCTACCAGATCTCTTCCTATTTGGCGGGGAAGGGGATTAATATTGAGGATTTCTACGCTTATATCCTTGATCACGAATTTGTGATGATCCTTCAGGTGGCTATCCCTGGGGAATGGGACGCCCGGCAAATTCAGCTGGATATTGAACAGCTGGGGAAGGAATTTGGTTTAACTGCTCACCTCCAGCACGAAAATATTTTCCGTGCCACCAGCGAGTTAAGCGCGGTGGGTCGGATTACCGCCAATAATTCCCCTACAGAAGGAGGCGGGTGAACCTTGCTTCGCACCGAAGACATTCTTACCACTGTAGATATGCTCCAACGGGAGCATTTGGATGTCCGCTCTGTGACCCTTGGGATTGACCTCTTTGATTGCGCCGACTCTCAAATCACCTTACTCTGTCGAAAAATCCGGGAAAAAATCCTCTATTATGCTGGAGGGTTGTTAGGAGCTTGCCGAAGGGTCTCCGCCCGGTATGGCATCCCTATTGTCAATTCCCGGATTGCAGTCAGCCCTATTGCAAATGTGGCTGCTGGGCACGGGATAGACGGCCTTTGCCAAGTGGCCAAAACTTTAGACTCAGCCGCCAGGGAGGTGGGGGTGGACTTTATCGGGGGTTATAGTGCCTTAGTGCAGAAGGGGATGAGCCGAGGGGATGTGGCCTTGATTGAGAGCATCCCTTATGCCCTCTCTGAAACAGAGCATCTTTGTAGCTCCATCAATGTGGCCTCCACCCACGCCGGAATCAATATGGAGGCGGTCTTTAAAGTGGCTCAGGTCCTTAAAGATTTAGCAGAAAGGACCGCAGAGAAGGATGGGGTCGGTTGCGCTCGGTTGGTCACTTTCGCCAATATCCCCGAGGACAACCCTTTTATGGCCGGAGCCTATCTGGGAGTAGGGGAGCCGGAGGCAGTCGTCAATATCGGAGTTTCAGGGCCAGGAGTAGTCAAACGGGCTATCGAACGCTTGAGAGAAACAGGTGAGAAGATTGACCTAGGAGACTTGGCGGAGGAGATCAAGAACACTGCCTTTCGAATCACCCGGGTGGGGGAGTTGATTGGCCGGGAAGTGGCAGACCTTCTGGGAGTGGCCTTTGGTATTGTGGACTTGTCTTTAGCGCCAACTCCTCAGGTCGGGGATAGCATTGGTGAAATCCTCCAGGTGATGGGAGTGAAGGAGATTGGGGGGCCGGGAAGTACAGCTGCTCTAGCTCTTCTGAATGATGCGGTCAAAAAGGGAGGCTCTTTCGCTTCCTCCTCGGTAGGCGGTTTATCAGGGGCCTTTATCCCAGTGAGTGAAGACGCAGCTCTAGGAGAAGCGGCAGCTAAGGGACATCTTACCCTAGAAAAACTGGAGGCTATGACCTCGGTTTGCTCAGTGGGGTTAGATATGATTGCCATCCCCGGAGATACCCCGGTGGAGACGATTGCTGCCCTGATCGCGGATGAAATGGCTATCGGGGTCATGAATAATAAAACCACCGCGGTTCGGTTGATCCCCGTTCCAGGGAAGAGAGCCGGTGATAAAGCGGTTTTCGGAGGATTGCTCGGAGAATGCCCGGTGATCTCCCTAAGGAGAGGAGCCTCCGAAGATTTTGTACACCTCGGAGGGCGTATCCCTGCCCCCTTAATCAGCTTAAGAAATTGAGGGAAGCAACGAGGAGGAAAGGATGAACCTTCAAGTTCAAAGGGCGTTGATCAGCGTTTACGAGAAGTCCTCGGTGATACCTTTTGCCAAGGAGTTACATCATCTCGGGGTGGAAATCATCTCCACAGGGGGAACAGCAGAGGCGCTACAGTCTGCAGGTATTCCTGTAACACTGGCCGAAAGCCTAACCGGTTTTAAGGAGATGTTGGAGGGCCGGGTCAAAACCCTTCATCCCGCCATTCACGCTTCCCTCTTGGCAGACCGCCGGAAGCCCTCTCACCTTCGTCAGTTGGAGGAGAAAGGTTGGCAGCCGATAGATTTGGTGGTTTTGAATCTCTATCCCTTTTACGAGACGGTGTCTCGCCCCGGAGTGGAACTTGATTCCGCCATTGAGATGATAGACATCGGTGGGCCCGCAATGCTTCGTTCAGCAGCCAAGAATTGGCGGAACGTGGCTGTGGTGGTGGACCCGAAAGACTATTCCCTGATCCTCCAATACCTCCGCCAAGGAGGGATCCCCGAGAAGGTACGGAGACGACTGGCGATTAAGGCTTTTGCCACAACCTCCCGCTATGATGCTGAGATCCAACGCTTTTTGGAACAAGAGGAGGGGGAAATCTTCCCCAGCTATTGGCTCCTCCCCTTAGAGCGGGGGAGAGTCCTTCGCTATGGCGAAAACCCGCACCAAAAGGGGGCTTTTTATCTTTTATCCGAGAGGAGAGAAGGGACTATTGCCAGCGCCGAGCAGATTTCGGGGAAAGACCTCTCTTTTACCAATCTCCTGGACTTAAGTTCGGCCCTAGAGTTAGTCAGCGAGTTTGATCGCCCTTCTGCTTGCATCGTCAAGCACACTAATCCTTGCGGATGTGCGGTTGCTGATGAATTATCCCTTGCCTTTGCGTCGGCAAGGGATGCAGATCCGGTGTCTCGCTTTGGAGGCATCATTGCTTGCAATCGTCGGGTGGATGTCACGACCGCCCAGGAGATTATTCGCGGAGATCTCTCCTTTGAAACGACTCTCCGGGTTCCTCGCCCTCATGGAGAGTGGCTGGAGGTGCCGATCTTCTCCAAGGGGTCCTTTTACGAGGCGATTATTGCTCCCGATTACGACCCTTTAGCGTTGGAACTTCTCCAAACCCGAAAGGGATGGGGTGCCAATATCCGTATCCTTCGTTGTGGGGATTTAGGTAGGAGTGATCGGAAAAACTCTTGGGTTTTGAGGAGTATCTCAGGCGGAATCTTAGTAGAGGAAGCCGATGCTCTAAAGGCGGAACCGTCTCAGTTCCAGGTGGTTTCCCAGCGTCCGCCCTCGGAGGAGGAGTGGTCTGCTCTCCTCTTCGCTTGGATCGTCTGTAAACATATCAAGTCTAATGCGATTGCTCTAGCGAAGAGGGATGCCGGCCCCGGAGAGGTGCTTCGTTTGGTCGGAGTGGGGGCGGGCCAGCCGAACCGGCTAGTTTCGGTAGCCCTGGCGATTCAACAGGCTGGCGATCAATCTGTTGGTTCAGTTCTCGCCTCAGACGCCTTTTTCCCCAAACCTGATGGCCCCGAGCTCGCTGCCAAAGCAGGGATCACTGCTATCATCCAACCCGGGGGTGCAAAGGAGGATGACAAGGTGATTGAAGTTGCGGATCGTTATGGCCTTGCAATGGTCTTTACCGGAACCCGACATTTTCTTCACTAAACTTCTTGTGAGAGAGTGGGTTCTCCTTTTCATCCATTCTCTGTCAATACCCCCTTCATCTCTCACCAACTTATTCTCCCATCACCCATCCCTCCTCTCTCCTTATCCTCCCCCCAGGTTTACCAATCCAGCCACCCAATTCACCGTCTCTTCATATCCCTTATTCCTGCCACAACATAAAACCCCAAACCCTTGATAACGCTGCATCACCCTTATCCTATACGCTACCTTTACCCTAACACCCTTCACCTATTTGTTTACTGCCTCCCCTCCACCCCCTACTTTTTTCAGGCGTTGGAGGAGGGTAGGGTACTTTTTCCTCGGCTAGCATCGTTGGTTCACCTCTTGACAAGCCTTAGGTACTATGTTATCATCATAGTAACC
>CAYSAW010000003.1:307837-309863 GCA_964429225.1 uncultured bacterium | reverse complement strand
GGTTCAGGGAGTGTATCCTAACAACCAGTGGATGCTGGATAACAGCTTGCAATAATGTTCTAAATCTTCTCTAAACGGTTCAAAGAGAAGCTAGGGAGAGTACTCTCCCTAGCTTCTCTTTGAAGGTCCTTGTTCCGCCGGAAGCCTCTTGTAGTGTTTGATGACTACCCATATTAACCACCCTATGATCCCCAATCCTATCAGTAAAAGGGTGAAGAAGATACCGATGAGAAGAAGATGAGGTTGCACGGGTTGCTCTTCCACGGAGATATAGGATTGGAGGTATAATTGTCGTAAGGCTTCTCGGTTCCAAGCCATATCTGCAACTACAGGGATCAGAAGGAGAAAGCCTATCCAGCCTCCTCGCCAGGGGCGATCCGCCCGTTGGCTTAGGAGTGCGACAAAGAAGGTCACTATAGCAAGGAGGATCGCTAGGCTTAACGCACCGGTGAGAACCTTGTTGCCCCCCAAGAACTGACTTCTTAATGGACCGGGGATGGAAAGCATAAAGAGAGGGCCGAGGATAAACTCGAGGAGAAGAGATCCTGCTAGCCATTTCAACCCCCAGCGAGCGATTTGTATCCACCGTTGTTGATTTGTTGGGCCTCCTAATTTCTCCTCGAGCCATTGCCTTAAGCCGGCAAAGAGGGCGAAGAAGGCTCCGGACGTTGCGATAGTAGCCACAAGGATGTGGAGGAAACGGGGCCATAAAGTGGGTTCAGTAAGGTTTAAGTAGAAAATCCCTTTTGCTCGGTGAATACCCTCCCACTGAGCAGGTGTCATCATGAGAGTAACGTTGTTGGTGAACATAAAGGCAACCCATACCAGGAGCAGGGAGATCAAGCCACTGAGGATAAGACGCTTTTGGGGCGTGATCCCTCGAAGTTGGGCATACATCCCGAGGTAAGCCAGCAATACAATGACCCAGAGGAGGTACCAAGGCCAAGAGATGAGGATAGAGGCGGTAAAGAAAGCTTGACCATAAAGCACCTGGACGAAGAGGAGAGGGACGATCCCGAAGGTTACAGTGAAGGCTGTAGCAATAGGGAGGAGAGGTCTGAGGACCTCCGCCAACTCTTGATGAAAGGTGCTTCCACGAGAAGCCTTCCAATGGGTGATGAGTAGGAGGAGATTACCTCCGAGGATGAGGTTCATAGGGAAAGAATGGAGTAACCACCCTAGTACAAGAAGAAAGCGAAGGAGAGGGATCGAGCCGGGGAGAGCAATCGGTTCAGGGTCGGGGATAGTCATCGTTCATTCCTCCTTTGAGCAAAAGATTCTTTTCCCCTCAGTGGGTTAGAGGCTTGAGCCATTTGAGCAAGATATTTTGCTAACGCCCGGCGTTCCTCCAGAGTACCCATAAAAGGGGGCATAAAACCTTTTAGGGTTTCCAAGTGTTGGAGTTGGGTATCGAGGTAACTTTCAGACCAACCTGCGATCATCGGTTGAAGGCCGTTGTAGCCGCGCTTCGCATGGCAGGAACCGCATTCTAATCGAAAGATCTCTTGCCCTGCTATTCCTTCTCTGCCCGGCTCTACTTCTTTAACTTTGGCCCATTTGGCTACCTTGAGAATCCCTTTTTCTTCGATTTCTTTTCGCTGGCTGGGGTAAATTTGATTGGAATAGAGGAAACCGGCAATGAGATAAGGTTTACGAACTGCTTCTCGAACCCATTCTGAAGTGCCAGTTACCACGAAACCCATCAGGAGGAATAGGAGGGCGATGGAGCCGGAAAACCGTTGAGGTTCCCGGTAAGGGCCTAAGTAGGAGAAAAGGAAAATAAGGAAAGAGAAGGCCACGCTGAGGCTAACAAAGATCAACACAACGGGAGAACCTCCAATCACTTCTTGCCGAGCATAAGCTGGAATCCTTGCTAGATACCAGGCTCCACAGACAGGCATTCCGATGAAAGCAGGCCATAGCCATTGGGCCGAGTACCGGATGAGGCGGTTGCGGACTTCTTCCCTTCGCTGATAGGAGCTTGTGATTAAGGCATAAAGGCCTGCAAGGGCCAAGGCCGAGAGGG
>CAYSAW010000003.1:0-307737 GCA_964429225.1 uncultured bacterium | reverse complement strand
AGGGCCAAGGCCGAGAGGGTGCGAAGTCCAAGGGAGGGGAGCATTGTAGGGTTAATGAAAGCTTGCCAAACATTCCGGGTTTTCAGCCATTCTCCAGGAGTTAGCATAAAAGTGAGAATTCCATTGATGATGAAGAGGCTGGCCCAAGCAGAGAAGAAATAAATCCAGCCTGCTCGCTGATGGATTCTTGGAGGCAGTAAGTCCCAAGTCTGGTGATAAACCAAGAGGGAGGTAATCTCCACAAGGAAGGCGACGAACTCACAGGCCCAGAACCACACGAAAGTCCTCAGCAGAAGAGCAGTGGCTGTAGGAGTGACCATTGCAATGGAGAACCAGATACCCACCCCCGTTAAGGCTCCCAGGGTAAGGGTGAGTAAAACGAAAAATTGGGTATGCCGACGCACATATTGGAGGATATCCGGGTGATTTTCTTGGAGGGCCATCCTTTCAGTGAGCACTAGAAATAGCCCACCCCCTACAGCGAAATGGGCAAGGACTACATGGAGAATAGCAACAATAGCGATAAGCCCGCCCCCTGTTAAGTAAGGCACCTCCCAAAGGGGGTAATTCATAAGCACCTCCTGCTATATTCCTCTTTTTAGTAATTTGTGATATATATAACTTTTCCTCTCCTATTTTACAAGACGGCCATCAGGTTTGACTAGGAGGTTTCTCCCTTGCCAATAGATTTTGCTTCCGAAACCCGCCATCCAGGCCAAGGTGCCCAGAAGGTCGGAAAGGGGGAGAAGCCAGAAGTACTTCCGGTAGGCTTCATCTTTTAGAAACAGGCCTGCTATAACCCCACTACTGAGATACCGGATGCCAAGAGCGACGAGGGAGAAGAGCCAATAGAGGTTTTTTCCCCCTCCCAGAAGTAACAGTAACAGTCCCCAGGTAATTCCTTGAGTAAAGATTAACCCTCCATAACCCCAGGGGTTACAAACCCGAATAGTGCGGTTCCAGCGAACTTGCCGTGCCCAGAAATCCCTAAAGGAGGGACTGTTGAGCACTGTACGAGGGATCACAGGCACCACTCGGACTCTCTTCCCCAACTGGGCAACCCGGTACCCCAGCTGTTGATCATCGGCAAGATAATCTTTTAAAGAGGAGAGCCCTCCGATTTGCCGAAGGGTCTCTCTGCTGATAAGGATGCTGGACCCAAAGGCAAAAGAGGGGTTATTTCCGAGTAAGGCGACTAAAACCGAGGGGATGAAGTGCGTAGATATACCTAAACCTTCCAGGCCTGCCACCCAATTTTTTACTTCTACAGAACTGTAGGGGCAAGTGATTAAGCCCGCTTCTTCGGAGAGGTAGTAGAGGACGAGGCGGAGGAGGTGATCGGGGGCTACCTGCATATCAGCGTCTATAAGGAGGAGAAGAGGATGCTGAGCCTTCCTTTCCATTTGGACGAGGTTACACACCTTGAGGTTAAAACCGTCCTTCTCTCCCCCCAAAACCCAAGAGAGAAGTCCAGGGGGGCAAGCCTCTGCCATTTTTTCCAGCTTTAGGAGGATGGAAGGTTCTGCTTCTAGGAATCCCACTATCACTTCAAAGGAAGGATAATTCTGGTGTAAGAGCGAATACAAGTTCTGGTAGCTACTCTCCTCCCAGCTTGCCATAGGAACCAGAATGGATACAGGGGGAAGGGGAGCGGAGGGTGGGTGAGAGGGTTGCTGAAAGAAGCGCTTGGCAGAAAATAAACTGATGAGCCAATAGCAAATGCTGGTGCAAACCCCTAAAAGGCTGAAAATTTTCAGAATTTGTATAAGAGTTTCTGCGAGGAGCGTCATTGCCCTTTCCCTAATAAAAGGGTTAAGGTAAAGAAGGGTTGGCATTGTTCGGGTGTCCGAAGGAACGCAAGAATCCCCTGTTTACGGGGGATGATAGGGGCCGTGTTAGTTGAGATAACAGAGCCGTTTCCCAAGGAAGGAATTCAAGCAGAAGGGAGGATAACCTTTTGGAGGTTTTCGATCCCACTTATGAAGAAGAGGTTTCTTCTCCTCTATCCCGAGTGGCACGCTTCCTTACCCGTTTAGCCCAAGAGGATCCAGGAGTTCATTTAGTTCGGCGATATGAAGGCTTCCCTGAGGATTTGTTGGAGGAGGAGAGAGAAAACTCGGAGATTGAGGCCTCTGCGGAGATTGTGGAGGGAGGGGAGGCGCTGAGGATTTATCCTGTAAAGCGACTTTCCGATTCGGGGTTTACCTTTTTTCTGGATGGGGTTCAGCGTGCCCGCTGTCTCTGCCATTATCAAGGCGTTCCAGTTTTTTACGGATACACCGCAGGAGCTATTCGGCAGCGAGGATCCGACCGCCTTTTTTCCACCTGGGCGGGCCCGGAGTGTCGGCATAACCTTTTCCTCCCCCTAAGGTATCTCGATATCGAGAAGTGGAAGAGAGAGACCCAGATGGAGGTGGTGGATATTTTGCCGGAGAGGTTCCTGGGAAGGTCTTTCTCGATGGTAGATCTCCTCCACAGAACACGCCAGGCGATTCACCGCTGTCGGGAGGAAATTGAGGGGGAATTAATCCAAAGATGGGTTGGGGCCAAGGAGACCGAAGGTCAGTGGCTTTTAATAGATGGTCCTCTCTCCCGGAGCATTACCGCCTCTCGGCATCCCCGGATCGTGGGGTTGATTAAGACCCATTCAGTGCCCCTTTTCCCTTGGGCCGAATATCAGAAAATTCTCCAGATGGAGGAAGGGCAGAGGACGAGCGTTTTTCGACCTATCAAGAAGAGTGATTGGGCGCCGGTTTTCTCCTGGTACCTCCGGCTTTTTTCTCCTCAGGGGCGGAGGATGGATTTTGGCTTAGTCCGAGTGGAAATCAGCTATGAAAGGGATTGGAAGACACTCTCTGAGCTGGCAGACCTTCTTTCCAGTTGGTTAATGGCTGAGCGGCGGCCTCTTTCTCGCCCAGATCCTCGCTGGGACCGGTTGATCTATCCCATTTATGAGTGTGAACAATTTTTAAAGGCTTTAGGCCCTAGCAGAAGGTTGCTAGAGGGTTTACTGAGGTGAGAGGGTTCCTAAACCTGGCTAGAAGATTTTGAGGCAAGGAGGCTAAAGGATGAAGCCCATCGGTAGGATTGTGGCAACGGAGAGGAAACCGAATACCGCCTTCTCCTTTCACTTCTGGACCCCTTTAGAAGATGCCAAAGTGGGGATTGGTACTTTGGTGGTCGCCAAGGGAAGGAGAGGCGATCAGGAGATTAGGGCCTATGGGGTAGTGGTAGATGGCCAGAGCTACAGCGATATTGAATCCCCTTTGGTAGATTTTATTGGTCAAGAGGGGAATCCTGAAGACTGGGCACCGAGCCGAAGGCCGGAGATCCGTATCTACACTGCCAATGTTTTGCGCTTGGTACCTGAGGAGCCTCTCCAGCCGGTGCCTTCGGGGCAAGTTTATCTGGCCAGGGATGAAGATGTCCTCATCGCTTTAGGGATGGAGAGTTATGCTCAAACTTCAGGTATTCCTGTAGGCCTTTACCAGAATGGGGAGGAGCTCTCTCCGATTTACCTCGATTGGAATTTTCTGCTAGGGCCTGAATCAGCCCATTTGAACGTTACAGGTATTTCGGGTCTGGCTACTAAGACCAGTGCGGTTGTTTTTCTCACCCAGGCCATCTTCCAGAGGGCTAAGCAGTTGAAGGTTCAGGAGCCTAATCGGGATTATTCGGTTGCGGCTCTGTTCTTTAATGTAAAGGGGCCGGATCTCCTCTTTTTGGATAAGCCGACGATGCCTCTAGAGGAGAACCCCGAGGTGGTTCATGCTTACCAAAGCCTCCATATCCCAAGCCTAACCGAGCAAGAGCTAGAGATGTACCGGCGGTTGGGTTTGGAGCCGAAACCCTTTGAGAAAGTGATCTATTATGCTCCGGAACGGCCTGGGGGTAGAGAATTGAACACCCTCCGGCGGCACCCTGCGGTTTCCGGAAATGTTCGCCCCCTCAAATGGGGGCTCAAGGAGGTCTTGGAGTACACAGAGGTAGTTTTGAACCGGGATGATATTGACGCCAAGGCGGATGCCCTGATTGAGTATATCCGCGGGAAGGTGATAGATCGAGAGAGTAAGATAGGACATTGGAGGGGGATAGTTCGAAACTTTAGGGACTTAAAAGAATGGTTTGAAGCTGTATTGGATTTTACCGAAGAAGGAGGGAAAGGGGAGTTCAAAAGTCATCACCCTCATACCCTTCGCAAAGTGTACAACCGGCTCACTAATCTCACCACCCGCTATGCAGGTTTGCTAACGGAGGGAGATGAAGTTAAGGACCTTTTTGACGAGACTTTTGAAGATCAGACAGTATATGTGGTGGACGTTTCCCAGCTGGATTCTCAAGCCCAGGACTTGGTGTTCACTCGGGTGGTGAGTAAGGCAAAGGAGCTTTTGGAGGAGCAGAGGTTGGGCGTTCGTTACTTGATAGTTTTTGTGGATGAGTTGAACAAATATGCTCCGAGTGAGGGCCGGGATACTCCTATTCGTCAGACCTTGTTGGATATTTCGGAGAGGGGCCGCTATATCGGTTTGATCCTCTTTAGTGCTCAGCAGTTTCGAAGCCAGGTTCATAAGCGGATTGTGGGGAATAGCGCCACCGCTTTATATGGTCGGATGGATTTAGAAGAGCTCTCTTCTCCCACTTATCAGAGTTTGACTCAAGCTCAGAAGGAGAAGCTGGCCAACTTGGGGAAAGGCCAATTGATGTTGAAACATCCTCACTTTAGCCAACCGATTTTTATCCGTTTTCCCCGCCCTAATGTTTTGCGCGGCCCAGATGGGATCGCCTTGTATAACGCGGCTCCTTGGGGGAATATCGAGGAGGCGATTTTCCAGGCGATTCAGCGGCACAATCCCAAGGTCAACCGGGTTCATATCCGTGAGGTCATTGAAGGGGTGGAGGAGAGAGAGCTTCAGGAGGCACTAGGCCTCTACCGGTTAGAAAAGTCCATCCCTCCTAAGGAGGCTGTGAGCCGATTTGCCCAGCTCATCCGGAAAAAAGCTCGATTAGACGACCTTGGGGGTAACGGGAGTGATCGGCCTACTCCTCAATTTCCTGAGGAGGCGGATCAGTGGGACCCCTTTGCGGGGGAGGAGGAGTTCGGATAGGCTATGCGTTTGGTTCACCTTGCAGATGTACATCTTGGCTACCGCCAGTACAATCGGTATAACCCTACCACGGGCCTTAACCAGAGAGAAGAGGACGTTTACGAGGCTTTTGGAAGGGCCTTGGCTAAAATCCGGGAAATTGAGCCGGATTTAGTGTTGATAGCCGGAGATCTTTTCCACTCCGTCCGGCCTTCTCCCAGGACTTTAGAGAGAGCCTTTCTAGGGCTTCAGGGCCTTCAAAAGCGGTGTCCCGTTCCCTTTATCTTTATCGCAGGTAACCACGAGTCTCCCCGCTACTTGGAAACAGGAAGCGTTTTACGCTTGCTCCCTATGGTTCTCCCCTATAGTGGGGTATATGTATCTTGGCGAAATATTGAAACCTTCCACTTATCGGATCTTCAAGTTTCGGTTACTTGCATTCCCTATTCCCGTTTGCCGGACCTGGCAGACCGCCGGGTTGCGGTAACCCCTGATCCCAAAGCACGCTATAACTTGCTTATGGTGCACGGAACCCTGGAGGGCATTCCCCTGTCTCTGGATGGTTTCGATCAATTGCGGATTAGTCGGTCCCAGATTTTAACGGATGGGTGGGATTACATTGCTTTAGGCCATTATCATATTTATACCCCAGTTGCCCGTCGTGCCTTTTATAGTGGTTCCCTGGAGTTTACCAGCTGCGATATTTGGACTGAAGCCCGGAAGCACCCTCAAAAGGGGTTTATTGAATACGATTTAGATGACCGTAAGCCTACCTTTCACTCTATTCCCACTCGGCAAGTGGTCCATTTGAAGAGGATTCGAGCAAGGGATCAGACAATCCAGGAGATTAATGAGGCCATTCAGGAGCGGGTGGCGAGTGTTGAGGGGGGGATTAAGGATAAAATTGTGCGTCTGGACATAGATGAATTCGATCTTTCCCTTAAAAAGGAATTAGATTGGTCCCAAATTCGGGAGTATAAAAATCAGGCTTTGCACTTTGAACTGAAATTGAATCCTCACCGTTCAGAAGAGCGAACAGAGGGAGCTTCTTTAGAAGTCTTCACTTTGGAGGATGCTTGGAAACAGTATGCGGAGGGCTATGACCTTCCTGAAGATGTTCCTCGAGAGGTGTTTGTTAACAAAGGGCTGGAGTATTTGCAGATGAGTAGGAAACAAGATCTATAGGGGGCCTCTATGCGCTTGATCGGTTTAAAGTTGAAGAACTTTCGCCAATATAAAGAAGCTTGCGTCGAGTTTCCCCAGGGTCTAACAGGGATTATTGGCCCGAATGGATCGGGTAAATCTACTCTTTTGGAAGCGGTTGCTTGGGCTTTGTATGGAGCCTCTGCCCTTCGGGGTACTAAAGAGACCGTTAAGTGGCTAGGTGCCCGAGGGAGGGCACCTGTGGAGGTGGAGCTTGAGTTCGAGCTGGGGACTAACCGATACCAAGTGAGACGAAGTTTAGGGGATGCTATCCTTTTCCAATCGAGCCATTTATTAGCTAGGGGAGTAGATGCGGTTACCGAGAAGATCACTCAGCTTTTGGGAATGGATTATAAACTCTTCTTCGCCTCCTACTTTACTAACCAGAAAGAGCTCGCTTTTTTGAAGGATCTCCAGTCTCAGGAGAAGGCTTTTACCATCGCCCGAATGCTGGGTTATGACCGGATTGAAAGGGCTATTGAGTTGGCCGACCGGAACCGGAGGGATCTTAAAAGTCAGGTGGCAGGTTTAGAACAAGGCTTACCGAACATTGAAGAGTTAAAGAAGAAGAGAGAAGCTCTGCTGACGCAAATTGAAAAAGATTCCTCCAAGCTAGAAGAGTTAGAGAGGGAAGTGGATCAGACAATAGAACAGTGGAAGCAAGCTCGAGCGGAGGTGGTTGATTGGGAGTCGAAGAAGGAAAGAGTTGAACCTTTGGAGAGAAGAAAACTGGAATGGGGAAGGGACCGGGAGAACAAAGTTCAGGAATGGGATCGTTTAAAAAAAGAGATAGAAACTCTTACCGCCCAGGTGGAGGAATATGAGAGGATCAAGTCTTTTGTGGAGGAGTTCGAAGATCTTTCTAATAAGAATCAGAAGATCTTGGAGCAGCGGGATATGGCTAAAGAAAGGAGGGATAAAGAGCAACGCTTAGAGGAGCTTTGCAGTAGGAGGGAGGTTCTCAGAAAACAACTGTCTCAACCTGTACCGAACCTCGCCCAACTGAAAAGGAGGGTTTCGCAGTTACAAACGGAGCTTCAGAGGGCCGATGAGCAGATTCAAAAGGTTAGGGACCGATGGAAACAGGAGAGTTCGCAAGTTCAGGAAGAAGTTCGCCAGAAAGAAGAGCAAAAAGAGCAAATGATCTTGCACCGAGGAGAGATTCAGGAGGCTGGAGTAGAAGGGCGGTGCCCTACTTGTAAACGACCTCTGGGTTCCGATTATAAAAGTGTCCTTCATCATTTTGATGAGGAAATCCAGAAAATAGATTCCCAGCTCCGAGTATTGCGCCAGAGGCAGGAGGAGTTGAAGAAGGAACCCGAGGACCTTAGGGTTTTGTCTAGAAAGAAAGAGAACTTATTCCGTCAACTACAGGAGTGTCAAAAATCCTGTGGGGAAGCTGAAGTTTCATGGCAGAACCGCCAGCAGCTGGAGGAGGAGTACAAGGAGCTGGAGGAGAAAATTTTCCAATGTCAGCAAGAATTGTCTGCTCTTCCTGAGGTTCCCCCTTTAGAAGTTCTGGAACAGCAAATTCAGGAGATCAAACGGCGAGGGAAAGAGATTCGACCTTATCGGGATCGGGCTTTAAAGATCCAAAACAGCTCTGAGGAGCTAGAAAGGAAAGAGCGGAGGAAGGAGGAGCTCCTTCAGGAGATTCATCAGTTGGAGGAGCAGATTGCTCAAGTGGAGGAGGAGATCCAAAAGGTTGGCTATGACGAGAAACAACACCAAAAAGCGAGAAGGCGAGAGGAATCTACACGGGAACATTCAGATCAGGCTAAAGAACGCTTATCGAGGGCGAGAGAGAATCTAGAATCCCTGAAGGGAGAGTTAAAAGCGGTTAAGGATCAAATTGAGGAGGCTCAGCGGAGAAGCCAGCGTTTAAAAGAGATTAAGGTGGAACATCGCTTACACGAGGTCTTAAGTCAGGGTTTTAAAGGTTTCCGGGATGATTTAAACCGGCAGATCGGGCCGGAGCTGGCGGAGCGGGTGGGGAGCTTGTTAGACGATCTGACCCAGGGGCGGTACCACGAGGTTTATATTGATGAGAAATATCGTTTTTTCCTCAAGGAGGATGGAGAAGTTAAGCCGGTGATCTCTGGAGGGGAGGAGGACATTTTAAACCTTGCCTTAAGACTGGCTATCTCCCAGATGATTGCGGAGAGGTCGGGGCAAGCGTTAAACCTGTTAATCTTAGATGAAGTTTTTGGTTCTTTGGATAATGAACGCCGGGCCAACGTGGTTGAGGTACTGCAGGCTTTGCGAAGTCGTTTTGACCAGATTATCGTCATCAGCCACATTGAAGCTATTCACGATATGATGGATCAGTGCTTGTGGGTGGAGTATGACCCCCGGGAGAGGTGTAGCCGGATTCGGGGCGAAGGTTTTGAGGATTATGAAGCTTTAAAACTTGGGGAAGTGGGAGGAGAGCCAGAAATCTAACGGGAGTTACACACCCTCAAGGGGGGCTACTTTGCCTCCACCCTAACCCTCCCCGTCCACGGGGAGGGAACTTGGGTAGTTGCAGGTTAAAGCCTGCGTGGGGGTTGCCCCTCCCCCCACAAAGGGGGGAGGGTTGGGGTAGGAGACAACAAATGAGGGGCTTGACAGCGGGGACATATTACACCGTGTCTCTACCTGCGTAATATCTCTTAATATCTCTAACCCCAGACTTATAAAGCCTTACCTGATTGTGAGGTGGAGAGGGGCGAGATCCGGCCCCAACCTAGAGAGAGATGAGAAGGAGGTCGCCCATTGCCTCCTGACTTTATAGATCCGAAAAGTTCTTGAGTTCCATTTCCAAGATAGAGATTTCATCCACTGCTTCAAAGAAGGCGATCTCTTTCATCTCTCGGTAGCGTTGGGCAATATCTTCCAAGGAGAGAGTACGCATTCGGTTTAAGCTGAAGTCCTCCACGTTAAAAGAGGCGAGCACACTTCCATAAATGATCGCTTTACGCAACTCGACTTCGGTGGGATTGTCCACTTTCGCGAGGTAGCCAACGAATCCTCCCTCGAAGGTGTCTCCTGCGCCTGTAGGGTCCACTACTGTTTCTAAGGGGTAAGAAGGGGCAGAGAAGTGGCCACTATCGCTAAACATCACCGCTCCATGTTCCCCCTTCTTAATAATCACTACCCGGGGACCCCATTCTTGGATTTGGCGGGCCGCTTTCACCAAACTAAAAGTTCCACACAACTGGCGGGCTTCTGCATCATTCATAAAAGCGATATCTACCCGGCGTAGGACTTCTTTCAGAGCCTCTTTTTTGTGCTGAATCCAGAAGTTCATCGTGTCGCACATCACCAATCGAGGCTGGCGTACCTGATCTAGAACTTCTAGCTGGAGCTCGGGGTCTATGTTGGCCAAGCAGACATATTCAGCCTCCCGGTAGTAGTCTGGAAGGAGGGGACGGAAATCCTGGAACACACCTAATTGGGTATCCAGGCTGTGAGCCTGGTTAAGGTCGTAATCGTAGTAACCAGACCAGCGGAAAGTTTTTCCTGGAACCTGCTGGAGGCCCGTTAAATCTATCCCTTTACTGGCAAGAAAAGCCAAATGCTCTGAGGGGAAATCTTCCCCCACAACACCCACCAGTAAGACCGGAGCGAAGAAGCTGGCAGCGACGGAGGCATAGCAAGCAGCTCCTCCCAAAACACCCTTGACTTCTCCTAAAGGCGTCTTCACATCATCTATACCGACAGAACCCACAATAAGAACTCTTGCCACTAAGCCCTCCTTGAAAAGAGAATAGAGAGTTAAGGAACTTTTAAGCAGAGAGAAAGCATTAAACTCCCCTTTTGTCGATCATCTGGCTTTGGGAGCGGAGAACGAGAACCACGAACCGGGGGAGTAGGGCTACTTTGGAGATTTTACGAGGATTAGTGACGAGGCGAAAGAGCCATTCTAAGCCCATTCGCTGCACCCATTGGGGGGCACGGCGCACTTTCCCCGCGAAGCAGTCCAAACTCCCTCCTACCCCCATTTGGACAGAAGCCTTTAGCTGGTCCCGATAGCGGGCAAGGAATTTCTCCTGTTTGGGGATCCCCATCGCTACGAAGAGGAGTTGAGGACAAGCTTGAATAATTTTTTGGACGATCTGCTCCTCCTCTTGGGGGGGGAAATATCCGTGGTGGGTGCCCACGATGTTTAACCCAGGGTGGCGTTGCTGAAGGCGATGGCCTGCGGTTTCAGCAATCCCCGGCTCCGCTCCTAATAAAAAGACCCTCCACCCCTTTTGGGCAGATCGAGCGCATAACTGGTCCATCAGATCTATCCCCGGTACCCTCTCCGGAAGGGGTTGGCCTAAACGGTGAGAGGCCCAGAGGATCCCTAGGCTGTCCGGAACAACCAGGTCGGCGGAGTTAATGATTTGCCGGAACTCGGTGTCCTGGTGAGCGATGACAATAGCGGAAGAATCTGCAGTGACGATGAGGTGAGGAGAGCCTCTCGCCACAAAATGCTCACTTAAGGCGACGGCTTCTGCCATCCTCACTCGGTGAATCCGACAGCCCAAGAGTTCAAAGGTGGGTAGGCTCAAAGGTTCTTCAGAAGTAATCAGGGAATGATCTTCCGCATCCATATTCCCTTGGGGTGCTGTTTTTCCTGGTTTTTAAAAGATGTTCCTTCTAGACCGGCAAGGGTAGGGGTAGGCGGGTGCCTGCTTTGGTTGCCAAACCCGATGCGGGCTAAAGCTTGCGACTACTACCTAAATCTACTCCACGGGGCCAAGGGAACCGGTCTAGGTACCCTCCTCCCAGGAGGAGAGATACTTCTCCTGCTCTGGGGTGAGATGGTCAATCTCGATCCCCATCGCCTGAAGTTTAAGGCGAGCGATCTCCTCGTCAATCCATTGAGGAACAGGATAGACCTTAGGCTTGAGAGATTGGGCATTTTGGAAGATATACTCGGTACAAAGGGCTTGGTTGGCAAAGGACATATCCATAACGGCCGCGGGATGACCTTCGGCGGCTGACAGGTTGATGAGTCGGCCTTCTCCCAGAAGGAAGATCCTCCGCCCGTCCGCCAGCCGGAACTCCTCCACGAAGTCCCGGATAGGTCTTCTACTGACTGCCATCTCGGCAAGGGCAGGGAGGTCAATTTCCACATTAAAGTGACCGGAGTTAGCTACGATGGCCCCATCCTTCATCACTTCAAAGTGTTCCCGGCGCAGAACAGCAATGTCTCCGGTTAAGGTGCAGAAGATATCGCCCACACGAGCTGCCTGGGACATAGGCATGACTTGAAAGCCATCCATCACCGCTTCCAAGGCTCTTAAGGGGTTAACTTCGGTGACAATCACGTGGGCACCCATTCCTCTGGCCCGCTGAGCAACACCCCGCCCGCACCAGCCATATCCTGCTACCACGAAGACAGAACCCGCTAGGAGTCGGTTCGTTGCCCTCAGAATCCCGTCAATAGTGGATTGACCTGTTCCATAGCGGTTATCAAAAAGATGTTTGGTGTTCGCGTCGTTAACAGCGATAATGGGGTACTTAAGGGCACCCTCTTTCTCCATAGCCCGAAGACGAAGGACGCCTGTAGTGGTTTCCTCCGTGCCTCCAAGGATGTTGGGGATGAGCTCTTGTCGTTGTTGATGGATCACCCCGACGGTATCCGCGCCGTCATCCATGGTGAGATTCGGATGAATATCCAAGGCTTGGTGGATATGCCGGTAGTAGGTTTCGTGGTCTTCTCCTTTAATAGCGAAGACGGGAATACCGTACTCAGCAACGAGGGCGGCGGCGACATCATCTTGGGTGGAGAGGGGGTTGGAGGCGCAGAGAGCGATGACTGCTCCCCCTTCTTTGAGGGTAATGGCTAAGTTAGCGGTTTCCGTGGTGATATGAAGGCAGGCGGTGAGGCGAGCTCCCTGAAGCGGTTTTTCTCTTCTAAAGCGTTCCCGAATCAGGCGGAGTACAGGCATATCCGCCTCGGCCCATTCGATTCTCAGTTTCCCCTTTTCGGCCAAACCGATATCTCTGATATGATATTCCAAGAGTATTCTCCTTTCTCTCAAAGATTCTTTACCCTTTTAGGTCCTTGACCCTTTCAGAAGGGAGGGATCGCTGAAGCGGTAGAGAACCTCTCTACCGCTTCACCTCCCGCAGATTCTGAAGGAGGATTTACCTAACGGCAGAAAGGTAAGGGAGCTTTTTCGGATAGAACCGGGTAAATTGCTCCCCGGCTTTTAAAACTTATCTCACCCGGAAGTTTCCCCTATCCCAAAGGAGCCTCGTAAACCACCTCCTCTAGGGCCAGAGGTTTCTCGAGGAGCAGTCTCGCCTGGAGTAGGAGATTTTAAAAGGTCCATTTGGCGCAGTTTTTCGACCACTTGTTCCGCTTTTTGCCGATCAGGGGTCGATTCTGAAATTCGTGAGAAGTTTGCTGCTCCTTCAGAGAATTGCAGACCTAGGTTGAAAGCATTCAGCTCTTTTGCAGGAATGAGGGTTTCGCCAGGGCCAGGAGTGATATGGACAACATAACAATATCCTTCAGAGTCAGATTGTTCCGTAATTCCGGCTTTTCGGCGTTTGATTTCGATCTGGGGCATTGCGGTTCTCCTTATTTCAGGAGTACAGAGTTGGCTTCATCACTATCTATTCTAATCCTTAAAGATAATCCTCACAAAGACCCATTCTCTGGGGTTCTTGACGCTGGAGGGAGGTCTTGGTATAGTAAAATTGCGAAGGCCCCCGTAGCTCAGGGGACAGAGCACCGGCCTCCGGAGCCGGGCGCGCAGGTTCGAGTCCTGCCGGGGGCGTTTTTTTATGTACCCTACCCCTCCCCTCAAGGGGGAGGGAACCTGGGTAGCCACAGGCTTTAGCCTGCATCCTGTCCCCCATTGGCGGAGGATAAGAGGAGGTCTAACGCACCCTCAAGGGTGCGTCTACTAAAACCCCGTGGTAGTGCTCCCGCACCACCAAAAGCTCAATCTGATACCTGTGAGAAGGAATTTTCCCTCCTCTCAAGAAAAGAATCTCTGAAGGAGGTTATCTCTTCTCAGTTTCCCTAGAAGGAGAGAGTTTCACCTACCCCTTTTTAAGCCATCTGATCCTCGCTCGGGAGTCTATCTTCCGAATAGGGAAATAGGGGAGAGAAAATTCATCGAGAGGAGGGAGTTTAATGAAAGATTCACGCCTCAAAGTAAGCCATTTGTTGGCCCTGATCACAATAATGGGCCTCACTTGCACCGCTTTTACCCCCCTTTTCGGACGGATTGCGGAAAAGACCGCCGCCGTGGTATGCCAGAGCCATATGAAGGCCATTGCTCAGGCTCTGCTCATCTACACTCAACAATGGGATGGGGCCTTTCCCCTAAACCGCTATCCCAATCCGAAAAACTCCGGTACCTGGCCCCCCAATGATGGTGACGCTGCTTTCTGGAGCTGGAAGGATGGGGTTGCTCCCCTCCTCCCTGATCCCAGTGTATGGGTATGCCCTGCTAATGAGCGGGGTAATCTGCGTGATGGTACCGGACGTTTCCCGATCTCCTATGCCTACGGAGGAGGTTCTTTCCACGAGAATGCCCTCCGCTTTCTCCCAGCTAAAGAGAAAGGGAAAATGCCCACCTGGATCCCCCGAAACATTGCCGAGTTTACCGATCCCGAGCATATCATTATGGTGTTGGAGTCGCGCGAGGGTTACACTGATGCCGGGCCTTGGGTAATTGGAGGCACTACTCTCCCCAATAAAGGATGGTTCACCTCCCATCAGAAGGGGTCTCACTGGGCCTTTGTGGATGGCAGTGTCAAATGGCTGAGAGTTCAGCAGACGGTGATCCCTCGGCAACTGTGGGACGACCCTAAAGGGCGAAGTGTGCGGGATCGGCCTTACCCTTCTTGGTATCAGGGGCAATTGAACACCCTAGCCCCCGAATACAAGGACGATCCTAAAGAGAAAATCATTATACCGAAGTAGGGAGGGAGCGAACAATGAAAAAGGTGCTGTTTCCAGGGGTGATCCTGATCCTTCTGCTGAGTAGTACCCCTTTCACTTGGTCCGGCCTGACCGATGGAAAAGTTACCACCTTGGCAGGAACAGGTATCCCCGGTTTTTCGGGCGATGGAGGGCCGGCCAACTTGGCTCAGCTGAACTCCCCAGGGGGAGTCTTCGTTGCTGCTGATGGAACCGTTTATATCGCGGACACGGGCAACCATGCGATCCGTAAGGTGGATACCAAGGGGATTATCACTACTGTCGCTGGAACCGGTGGTAAAGCCGGTTTCTCGGGGGATGGAGGGCCCGCTACCCAGGCCCTGTTAAATTCTCCAGAAGCGGTGGCGATTGGTCCCGATGGCCTCCTCTATATCGCAGATACGGGAAACCACCGGATCCGGGTGGTGGACGCCAACGGCAATATCTCTACGGTGGTGGGGAGCCAAAACTGGAGCTTGGATTTCGGTGAAGGACGGAAAGCTACAGAAGGGATGCTGGGAGGACCTTCCAGCTTTGCCTTTGCCCCCAACGGAAACTTGATTATCGCCGAGGCCTTTCGAGGTCGCTTGCGCCAGGTGGATAAGGATGGTTTTCTTACCACCCTCTTAGGAAGTGACCTCCTTCCCATAACCCCCGTTGCCCTTCTCCAAGTGGGAAATGTCCTTTATGTAGCGGATGTCTTCAGCCACCGGATCTACCAAATCGTAGATAACCGGGATGTTTTTGTCCGGGCGGGAATAGGACGCCCTGGTTTCAGTGGAGACGGAGAACTCGCTTACAGTGCCGCCCTGAACAGTCCCGGAGGGATAGCAATAGACCCAGACGGGAACCTCTTTATCGCGGATACAGGCAATCACCGGGTTCGGATGATCAGCCCCGATGGGGTGATCCGCACCGTTGTGGGGACCGGACGGCCTGGCCAGGGAGCGGAAGACACCCCTTCCGCTCAAACGCCTCTTCGTATCCCTGAAAATGTGGCCCTGGGGCCAGACGGTCGGCTCTACATCGCGGAAACAGGAAGTCACCGGGTTCGAGTGGTAGATTTTAAAGCCACGGGAACCGCTCCTCTGGCTACCCTCTCCATTCCCGATACGGAAGCGAGTATCGGGAGCTCGGCGACCTTCCAGGTGGTCCTGGGAGAGGGTACCAAGGGGTTTAAGGGAGCTCAATTACGGATGAGCTTCGCCCAAAGTGACCCTCCTTTCGCTCCCAAGCTGAAGGTGGTCTCGGCTAATATCTCCTCGGGTCCCCTGGCCAAGGATGCCACTCTCGAAACCACGGTGGATACCAAAACTTTTGAAATCCGAGCCAAGATCTCCTTACCTAATCCAGTGGATGGGCCAGGAGTTCTTCTGAATGTCCCTGTTACAGTGGATAAAACAACTCCTCCGGAAACCCTCTTCACCCTGGCTTTGTCCGGTACCGCTGTGATCGGGGACAAGGAAGTGGCTTTTGCCAGTGCAGATGGCACCTTAAGGGCCTTCCGTAGGGCCAAAGGAGACCTGAATAACGATGGAAAGGTGAACGTAGCGGATGCCATCTTGGCTCTGAGAATAGCAGTGGGCCAAATCCCTCAACCGGGGTCTGCAGACCTTCCCTTTGGGGATTTGAACGGTGATGGCAAGATAGATGCCAAGGATGCTATTGCCCTTCTGCGCCTTGCCCTAGGCACGGGAGGTTAGCTGGAGGGATACTGCAGGTCTACAGAATACCGCGTGTTTGTAATCCGTAGGGGCACGGCATGCCCGTGCCCCTACCCAAATCCCCCACGGGGGATTTGGGTAGTTAAGCCTCCTATAAACTCAGCCTTTTTTACCTGATGAATGGTGCATCTCCTCTGATAAATGGGCCTTTCCAGCGGGTGCAAGGTTTGTCTCCTCCGTTGACTCTCTTGCCAGGCGTGATATAATAACCAGGGAAAATAAGCTGACCTCTTGTTCTTAGGCCAGGAAGAGACCTTTTGGTACGATAACCCTTTTCCCCTGTTGCCAAAAAGGTCAACCCTTAACAAGGCGCTTAAAAATTCCATAATCCAATAGGGTGGAGAATGTGATAGGAGCTTTTACCCGTCTTTCGCCAATTTTCCTGCTGTAGGACGAAGTTCATCTTTTAAAGGAGGGGATCCTATCGAGTAGAGGTTAGGAAGAAAGCGTTTTCCCTCCCCCATAGGGGGAGGGGTGAGGTGGGGGCTAAAGCCCCATCAACAAGAAAAAAGGTTTTAACCCTTTTCCACTATTCTTGGCGAAACAAGGAGTAAGCCAAGACGATGAGATTAAAAGGTACTCTCTAAGGAGGAAAGAGCGTATGGAATCTTTAAAACCACGGGTCAGAAGTCTCCTGAGTCTTTTTCTCGGGGTCTTCTTGGCAGTGGGGCTGGCTCGCCAGGCACTAGCAACAGAAGGAAAACCAGCCTTTAAGATTACCTCCACATCGCCGGCGCATAACGCCAGCAGAGTGGGGCTTTTAGACCCTATTAAAATTACTTTCAACGCACCGATTGATCAAAACACCGTTCAGCTCACTGGGGTTAATCAAAACATTCTTCTAGACCCTGCCACAGGGTCTGGAGGGCAAGTGATTGCTTTTAGCGCCACCTATGAAAACAATGGTCAGACCTTGGTGCTGAATCATTCGGTGCCTTTTGCAGAAGGGCAGTTGTATACCGTTCGGGTTTTGGCGTCCATCAGAACCACAGATTCGGCTAACTTCGCCCAACCCAATGAAGTAGATGACCAGGGTAGATCTGCTCTTGGTTCTAACGACACTTTCAGTCGTACGGATGTGCCCAACCCCTTTATCTTCACGACGGTAGATACTCGACCTCCCTTTATACAAAACCATGTTCCCGCTCACAATGCGACGGATGTGTCGATTACTGCCGAGGTAACGATTACCTTTAGTGAGCCGATGGATCCGCCAAGTGTCTTATCTCAGACCACTATTTCTCCCCCGGACGAGAACGCTGTGCTTTCGCTTTCACCGGATGGTGTTATTCTCACCATTAGTCGCAAGAAGGATGCTAATGGTAATCCCATTCCTTGGAAAACGGCCAGCATTCAGGGAGGGGGAACGGTTACGATTTCAGTAGGGGGTACGGACTTGTCAGGGAACCCATTAAGGGACAACCCTGCAGGAGTCAATGACTCTAACCGGAACCCCTTCTCCTTCAAGACGGTTGACTCTGTAGGGCCCTCAGTGGTGTCCACCACTCCGGTAGGAGGAGCGACAGGGATTGCCAAGGATGCTCCCATCATCATCAAGTTTGATGAGCCGGTCAATCTGGATGTGGTTAAAACCCAAAGTCAGGTGGCGGGAGCCCAAGCGACTTTTGTTCTCCATAAGAAGGCGGATGATCCCTTGGCTAATCTGCTTCCGGGGGTGGTGACGATTAGTCCTTCTACTGGAACCTCGGATACCGTTACGATCTTCCATGAAGCCTCCTTTGAAGGTGATACTGAGTATGAGGTAGTTATCTTCCAGGGAGCAGATCGGCCGGGTACTGCTTTTAGGGATGCCAAAGGGAATCTCATTGCTGCGGAGAAAAGATTTTCCTTCCGAACTCGGGAGACGATCCCGCCGACGATTATCGCCGTGTCTCCGGTACCAGGCTTTGGCTGGCCGGAGAACCAGCGGGATCAAGCCAATCTGAATCCGGATGGCTTTGATCCTGCCTTGGATAATAACGCTCGCTTTGTCCCCACGGATCCCATTGTAGTAACTTTCAGTGAGCCGATTGATCCGGCGAGTTTCACCTTTGATCTCCGGGAGAAGGGAGCGGCCGATCAGGTAGGAGGTCTTTCGGTTACCTGGAGCAATAACAACACCGTTGCTACGATTCAACATGCTCCTCTGAAGGCAGGGGATAAATCGGTTTATCGCTTTGAGGTCAAATCCGCCAAGGATACTTCGGGGAACGACCTGGTGCCTGGAGCAATTCCCAACAATGTGATGCACTTTGTTACCAGGGATTTGACGGGACCAGCTTTGACTACCACTTCACCCGCGAACGGTGCCGCCGTAGATCCGGATGATACTCAACCGGATGCTGGGCTTCAGAATACGTTGATTCTAAACTTTAGTGAGCCATTGAAGGCCGACGAACTCCCATTGATTAGCCTGAAGTATACATCGGGAGCGGTAGGGCCGGCTGTCGATCCCAATGATGCTACAACCCTGAGCGGTCCGGGGGCTTCCACGACGGTAGTACAAGTGAAGGCCACTGCCTTGTCCAACAATAACCAGACGATTACTTTGCGTCTGCTCAATACCGTTCGGAAAGATGGCAAGCCCGTCGATGCCAATAATCCAGCCAATGCGGCTCTTGCTCCAGGCGATGTGTTAGTGGTTCAAGTGGTCACTGCCAAGGATCGGTTCGGGAATGCCTTGAGGCCAGATGCGGCGCCGAACCCCTATGCAGTAGCGGTTAACGATACCCGACCGCCTGTGTTGAACGACATCGTTATTGGAGGACGGTCGGTGCTTCAGATGACTGCTAATGATAATGTCAACTTCACCGATGTGGTCAATTTGAAGGCACCGATCGTGGTACGGTTCAGCAAGACGATGAGCAATGCAGACACGGATCGCTTGGTCTTTGACGCTACTGCTGGGGATGATTTCTCTAGTTCAGCTGACGCCATTGCCGGTGCACCTGCAGGTTTCCAGCGATGGCGGGCTAAAGCCAGTGCTTACAGCAGCGATTTGAGGACGGTCACTTTGACGCACGCTGATTTCCCGGAGTCCCCTGCTGCTGGGCAATTTAATCTCCATCAGTTCCAGTTTATCTCCGCAACCGATCGGCAGAGTCAGGCAGTAGGGAGCTTTGCAGACCCGAAGTTGAACACTCTGTTAAGTTATCGGACGGAGCGGAGACCTCGGATTGTGAAGTTCGAGGTTCAGTTGCCGAAGACAGCAGGTGACCTGGACGGTGGGAAGCTCATAGACAACAATGATGTGAACCGCTTCGATTGGAAGGATTTGCCTCCAGCTCTGAATGCGGTGGTTCCCCTCAACTCCAAACTGCGGGTGACTTTCGACCATCGGATGGACCCGACGAGCGTTGGTGTACCGACGATGGTGCCCAGCGTTGGGGGTTGGAGTGTCTCCTTTACGACGGTGGGGGCGATCAATCCCAATGCGCCTGATGCTGAAAAGCCGAATACGGTTGCCATTTACACCCACAGCCAGGATTTCATTGGTCCGAACCAGAGCTATGGGCGAGCAGGGGGTCAAATCCAACCTACAGTCCCAGTCTATACCAATCTTCTCATCCAATCAGGGTTGGACTTCAAGGGAGATCCTTTAGTGCCTCCCGCTGCTCAGGGCTTCAGCACCATCGATGCCACGCCTCCTTCCATTGCAGGCATCGAGTACCTGGCTAACGTCAAGGATGATGGCACCACGGATGGAGATCCTCAGTGGAAGCCCTTGGCTGGAGCAACCAATGTGCCTACCAATACGAGGTTCCGGGTACGGATCAATGAGACGCTAGGGCCTGGTGGAGCGCAGGCTGACAACGTCCCCGCCAGTGTTACTATAGTCCGGGATGGTGACACGGGTAATGACATTGCTGGTGCCAATCCAACGGCAGGTGCCCGGGAGGATGCTAACAATATCACTGGAAGCCAGGCAACTATCACCCTGGGCACAGATATTAAGACTCTTCTGCAACTCAGCGGGGATGGGACTGCTGGCTTTGATCCGAATAAACCGATCAACCCCTTTGATGGGAGTCTGAACCAGGTGCCGGTTCAGTTCAAGGTGCAAGTTAAGGTTCAGGATACCCGGGTGAGGCAGTTATCCGGTGATGCAGGGCCTTCCCCAACGCCGAATGAGACGGTGCAGAGCCTGAGTTTCACCCTGGAGGATGAGACTCCGCCGATCGTGGTGGATATTAAACCAAAGCCTACCGACCCGGCCAATCCCACGGATCCGATTATCATCACCTTCAGTGAGCCGGTCGATTTGGCCTCGGTAGACCTGGAGAACCTGGGTGATGATAGTGGGGATGTGACAGGGCTTCAGAAGACGATTTCGGCGGATGGCAAGACGGTGACCTTCACTCACGATCCTTTCCCGAAGCCGACTTCGGGGAGTGCCTTTACTTTCAAACTGCGCGTAAAGGCGGGAGTGAAGGATCGAGCGGTCAAGGCAGGGAACGAAGGGCCGAATGTTCAGAACAACTTGGCCTTGCTCAACGACATCAACTCGAACCCGGCTGCACGCGCTGCAACAGACTTCGTGATTAATGTTCCCGCTGAGGTAACTCCGCCGACTGTTGTCAGCGTCATCAGCACCCGAGACACCACTGTTGTCGAGTACTCCGAACCGGTTGTTTCCACCACTGATCCGGGTAACGTAGATGCGAACACTGGCTTTGGAGTGAGTGCGGCGAACCCAGCCAATTACGTCGCCCCGTTGAAGTTTGATCCCGGTAGTGGGAACCTTGTGGATAGGACTTCTGAAGAGAAAGTGGCCAGTAAGGGGAAGATCAGTCACGTCTTCTTCAACCGGAATCGCTTCCGGGGCTTCCGGCCGGATGGAACTGAGATTCGGGATGTTGGCTTTGACGTTGAGGATATCCCGATCCAGAGTATCGAGTATAATGCGGCTACCCGGACGGCAACCTTGATCTTGGGTCAGCCGATGACCAAAGGTCAAGAAGAGACGGATCCGGATAAGCGGGATAAGGTGGTTTTTGAAGTCAGCGATGTCAAAGACCTAGCCACTAACCCGATTGCCGCCAACACCCGCCGGGAGGCCTTGGTGCAAACGGGCCGGCGGGATTGGAGGATCAAACTCTCGGTGACCGCGGATGTGCCGGGTGCGAGCGTGGACGTGAACAACTTCATTGGTGTGGACGCTAACGCCAAGAATGATCGGGACGACCTGGATATTCCTGAGCCTTTGGCTCCGGGTGCCAACCACGTCTTCCTGGCCAGCGTCCGGTCCGATGCCGAGTTTGGTGCTGGGCAAGGTGGCTCCTTCACCCAGGATGTGATGGCTCGACCTGCCCAGGGTGAGGAGAGGAGCTGGCCGAATATTGCGATTACTACCGATCTGGGTGTGGATCAGGCTCCGGCGACGATCACTTTGACCTGGGATCTAGCGGTACCGGGGCGTGAGGTGCCCTTCTCCTATGCGGTAGAGCTGAAGGATCCGGACGACATCAATGGTGATGGCATCAAGAGTTACGATATGCGCAAGATGTCTTCCTTCTCCTTCAAGGTTGCTGCAAACGGAGTGGATACCACCAAGCGCCTGTCGATCCGGGTGGCTACACCGAAGTTGGTGAGCAAGACCTTCTCGCCGGGCTTCAACCTAATCAGCATCCCGGTTCAGCCGCAGAATCCGGATCCGGCCAGCGTGTTGTTCGGTCTGGTTCCTCAGGTGACCTATCGGTTCACACCGGGACGGGGTTATGAGATCTGGCCGATCAACCCTGAGTTCTCCAAGATGGAGGTGAACCGGGCCTACTGGATCCAGCCGAGAGCCAACACGACGCTGAATGTGTTGGGTGCGCCGAATGTGGGTACTCAGGTGATCTCCCTGAAGGAAGGCTGGAACGGGATTGCTGCTTCCTTTGATGCCAACGTCTCGGTGCCTGGTAACAGTCTGTTGTTCCGGAGTGGAGATACCGTCCTGTCGGTGGCCCAGGCTATTGCCCAGGGTTGGATCCAGCCGACGCTCTTCCGATACGATAACGCCAGTCGGACCTATGTGGCTGTTCGATTGGATCAGGCGTCCTTGGATCCTTGGGTTGGATATTGGATCCTGGCCTTCCGTGACGTGGATCTGCTGATCCCTGCTCCGTAAGGGTGGGATGGTGAGGCCACCCAGCGACCGCCGCTGGGTGGCCTCCACAGGCCGGGTTCCAAGCGATAAGGTAAGGAGGTTCTTCACTCTCAGACGGTGAATCCCATAATGGAAGGGGGGCGACCCCCTGGGTCGCCCCTACCTGATACCTCCCCTCAAACTCGAAAGGAGAAACCTGGCCTTGCCCCCGGCAGAAAGGTACGCATAGCCGCTTTAAGGAGGTTTATTTGTATGAAGCAACGCTGGATTGTCCTGTCACTGTTCAGCCTGCTCCTTATCCCCTTTTGGATAGGCCAAGCTTCTGCTTCTGTTTCCGACTGGACAGTGGAACTCAGGGCAGAAGGACAGCCTGCGGATCCCACGCAACCCCTTGTCACCAGTCAAGCTTTTGTAGGTACTGCTTCGAGTGCTTTGGATGGGTACGACAGCGATAAAGATGCAGTCCAAGCCCCTCTCTCCCCTTCACTGTCCCTTCGTTTGGGAGTGCGTCACTCTTCTGCAGATCCTCTTCAACCCACCTTCCCAAACCGTTTTCTCGACCTTTATGGCCGGGACATTCGAAGCCCTATTGACCCTCAGAGGGTGAAAATTTGGCAACCGATTATTGTTCAAAAGACCAGTGATATTACCGCAGTCACCCTCAAGTGGAATCTCCAGGAGGTGCCTCCGGAGATCAGCTTAACTTTAATAGAGCTGGATACCAGCCTCAATCCTGCGGATGTGAATCAGGATGGTAAGACGGAGTATGATTTAAGGACCGTTTCCTCTGTTACCGTTGTTTTGGGGGCTTTTTTTGCACTGAAAGCGGTGAATACTACTCCTGCGGTGCTCTTCACCGCGGCTCCTACGGTTTCGGAGGTTACTTTCAATTCGGCGAAAGTAAGTTGGAAGACTGATCGGCCTGCTGATGGAAAGGTGGAGTTTGGCACCAGTATTTCTGCCCTTACCCAAACGGTGCAAGAGCCGGGAACACCTACCACCGATCACACGGTTACTTTAACTGGTCTCCAACCGGGAACCCAGTATTTCCTTCGGGTTCGATCCTCGGCGGCAGGAGTGGCCGATGGAGTGAGCGATGTCCTCTCCTTCCGGACGGAGCTGCAGCCGATCTCGGTTTCCAATGTTTCCGTGGATTCGATTACAAGTACCTCGGCGGTGGTAACCTGGGCTACCGATTTAGCCTCGGATTCCCGGGTGGAGTATGGTACCTCGGCTGCTAATTTGAACCTTTCGGCTACGGATGCTCAGGTAGTCACTTCCCATCGGGTGGAGCTGAAGGGGTTAACCCCGGGTATGGAGTATTTCCTGCGAGTGATCTCCTCCATACCGGGTCAGGCTCGAGGAGCTTCGGACGTCCTCTCCTTCAAAACCTTGGGTTTGATCAAGATTACCGATGGGCCGAAAGCTTCGGAGGTAGGAGCCAACCGGGTGACTTTAACCTGGACAACGGATGTGCCCTCGGATAGCACCGTAGAGGTGGGTACGGATGAGCAGACGATAGTGGCTAAGGTGACTTCTGCGGACTTGGTAACCGCCCATACGGTGACCGTAACCGATTTGAAACCGGATACTGCTTATGTGGCTCGAGTTAGTTCTTCAGCACCGGGTTTTGAGGCAGTGACTTCCGCTTTCATCTCCTTCCGGACTGGGGCCAACCCGATTCTGATTACTTCTGGGCCGGAGGTTTCTGTCCTCAGTTCCACCTCGGCCCTGGTGGTTTGGAAAACTGATGTTCCCTCAGATTCCCTGGTGGAGTTTGGAACGGATTCCACCCTTAAGGGTTCCTCTCGATCCACCGACTTGGTGCTGGAGCATCGGGTTCTTCTTACGGGTCTCCAACCGAAAACCAACTATTTCCTCCGGGTTACTTCGGGGGGAGTGGCGAACCGGTCGTTGGTAACCTCGGCGGTGATCACCTTTGCCACTCCGGGTGCGCTGAAGATTGTGGAGGGCCCACAGATTATCACAACAGCAACTTCCGCTACTCTTTCTTGGAAGACCGATCAACCGGCCAGCACCGAGGTGGAGTGGGGGACGGATGCCAAACTGGGGCAGACCGCTGGTGACCCCAAGGCAGTGGAGACCGATCATACCGTTACTTTGGTGAACCTGACGCCGGGAACCAACTATGTGGCACGTGTGATTTCTCGGGCCGAAGGATTGGAGGTGGCTCAGAGCGATCTCCTCTTCTTCTCCACGAAAGCGGGAGTACGCTTGGTTTCTCCTCCTACCTTAAAAGACCTCCAGCCGACCCAGGTAACGGTGGTCTGGACGACTGAGCAGTTTGCCAAGCCCACTGTTGAGTATGGAACGGGGGATAAGCTGGATAAGAAGGTAGAAGGGCCTATTGGCACGGATCATTCATTGACGATTACGGGCCTAGAGCCTGGGGTTACTTATCGTTTCCGTACCATCTCCTCCTCGCCGGGTTTAGAACCGGCGGTCACTGAGCCGCAAGAGTTCGCTACTCCTCTGATTCCGGTGAAGATTACTAAGGGGCCTCAGGCGATTAACATCACTGCAACGGAGGCAACGATTATCTGGACTACCGATGTGAAGTCGGATTCCACAGTGCACTATGGTCTGGATGAGAACTTCGGGTTATCGGAGAAGGTTGATGAGCTGGTTACCGAGCATATTGTCACGCTGAAGAACCTGAAGCCGAATACCGAATACAAGTACCAGGTCATTTCCACTGGGCCTGGTTTAGACCCGGTGACTTCGGAGATACTCTCCTTCAAGACGGCGCCTCCTGAGGTGAAGATTACTGCAGGGCCTTCTGTCATCGGGATCACTTCCAACTCTGCGATTGTCGTATGGGAGACCGATATTCTCAGTGATTCGGTAGTGGAATTTGGCCCTACTCAGCAATTGGGGCTTAAGGTTTCGGATGCTACTTTGGTCACCCGCCACCGGGTGGTGATTACGGGTTTATTACCGGGGACCAACTACTTCTATCGGGTAACCTCTTCAGCGGCAGGTTCTCAACCTGCTCAGAGTGCCATTGCCTCCTTTACCACCCGAACACCGGGGCGCAACTTCACCTTCATTGGTGGCAACAATGTGATTGACATTGCGAATGATAACACGGGAACGATCACCAGCCAGGACCATGACTTGTTCTCAGCGACGGTGGGTCAGGAGCGGGATATTGCGGTAGATGCTAAGCGTGGCATTCTCTACGTGGCCCGAGGTGCTGTTACCAAAGAGGATGGCCGGGCCAACGGTCAGCGAGGGATTGCAGCGATTCGTCTGGTGCCTTTGAGCAAGTCTGTCAATCCGAAGGCAGGCGATGCGGTATCTAACTTCATTGATACAGGGTTGATTACTGCACCGGATCCCGGTTTGGGCTTTGTCCAAGGCATTTACTTCGACTCGGTCAGTGATGCTTTGTATGTTCTCGCCAGTGATAGTGATCGCCCCTCTGCTACTCCGAAGGTCTATCGGGCCAAGGGGGGTACTCTAGGAGGTGCTCCTGAGGGAGGTGACACTTCGGCGGCCAACCCTGCTCTGGAATTCCTCTTCCAGGTGACGGATGATGCTGGACCGAATGGACAGCCTTTAGGTGGCACCAATCGAGGCATTGCGGTCTTAACGAAAGGGGATGTTACTACAATTTACCTGGCGATGGGCCAGCATGCGGATGTGTGGAGCAACGCTGGAGGGAATTGGCATCGCGTTTGGTCCAGCGACCTCTTCCCGGAGGGTGACCGGGCTGACCGGAAGCTTCAGCCAACCAGCTCGGCAGTCAACGGAGTTACGGTGGATGAAGACGGGAATTCTTACTGGAATGTCCGGGACAGTGTGAACGCCCGCATTTGGCAGTTCCCCGCTAATGCTAGCGGAGTAGGGTTGGGCTTCACTGATAAAGACCTGGGTGGTAACTCGGTAGGTGTGGGTCGTCCCATTATTATTGAGAATGACGGGACGGTCATCAGCCCAACGAATTTGAGCCGGCCGACGAATGTGGAATATGTTCGGGAGGGGGATAATCGTCTGCTCTTTGTGTCCCTCCTGGGGTCGGCTCCGGAGGCCCGGAGTATTGCTCGGCTCAAATTGTTGAGTGATCCGAATGCACCGGGGAACAGCCTACGTGCCCGCCTGATTGATGGTTTCGGCCCTGGCGCTACCGTTGAGCAGGACGCTGTTTTGGCGACTTTGAGGAACAAGGCTCCGAAGGCGGCGGATGGGAAGAAAGTGACCCAGCCGGCAGGGGATACTTTGGAATTGCTCTATACCGTGGCGGTGCCCCAGATGAATATTCTTTGGGTGAATGGTTTCATCACCGATACCACCAAAGGGCAGAGTATTCCTACCGCATCAGCCTTTAATGTGGCCTATAGTACCACGCCTAATCGGGTTTTTATGACCAAGACCCCTGAGATTAAGGCTACTACCACCACCGCCACCATTACTTGGTCTACCGAACAGGAGACGGACAACAATGTGGTGGTGTTCGGCACCCAATCACCGCCGGATCAGGTGGCTCCTGCGGCTCCGGGAGGGAAGGATCATCAGATCACCCTAACAGGCCTTAAGCCGGATACCCTCTACTATGTGGTGGTGTCCAGTGGAGGTCGAGGATTAGATACAGCTAGTTTCAGTACCACCTTCCGCACCGCCAAAGGGCCTTTACCTGGTGATGTGGACGGTAATGGCCGGGTAACGGTGGCTGATGCCACCTTAGCGCTGCGCATTGCTCTTCGGATCATTACAGGGACTCCGGATCAGATCCAGGCGGCTGATGTTGCGCCTAAGGGGAGTCCGGATGGCCGAGTCTCCGTAGCGGATGTCACCCGGATCCTGCGGGCGGCCTTGGGGCTGGAGACACTCCCCTAGCTCCTGAGTTATAGAGGGGTATTCCCCCTCTCTTCTTTAGGCGAGGCGGTGATTACTGCCTCGCCTTTTTCCATTAAGCATAGGGAGGTAACAAGGTTGAAATCTGCTATTATTCTTGCCGCGGGAAGGGGAAGGAAAATCGCTCCTTATGACTTGACGCGTCAGAAGTGTGCTCTTCCGGTGGGGAATGACGCCATTATTCGGCGGTTGGTTCGCCAGCTGAAACGGGCTGGGATTGAAGAGATGGTTGTGGTGGTGGGTCATTGGGCTGGGCAGGTTCGGGAGGCTTTGGCCCGGTATCCGGAGGTCCTTTATGTCTTTCAGCCCCAACCGGAGGGTACTGCGGAGGGGGTTCTCCTTGGCTTAAGCCAGATCACCTCTGGAGAGGATTTTCTGGTGGTCTACGGCGATATGGTCTTTTCGGAGAAGGAGATCCCCTCCCTCCTTCAGGCGCATCAGGAGGGAGATTCTGCAGTGACCCTTTTGGTGCAGAGGATGGCTCCACCTTTAGACCCTCGAGATTGGATCGGTGCTCAGGTTGACCAAAATCGGGTGTTGGAAATTGAGGGACATCCTCGAGAAGCCAGCCACCGATTGTGTGGATTGTTTGCTTTGAACAGAAAAGTCATTCCTTATTTAGAGCGCAATCCTGGATTAATGCGAAGCGTTCCTGTAGGAGGGATGCCTCCTATGGAGGCCCCTTTGGAGCAGTCGTTGCAAATGATGATTGAGGCGGGAGAGGTGGTTTCCGCAGTGGAGGCGGAAGGGTTTGTAATTGACGTGGATAAGCCCTGGCACTTGCTGGAGGCCTCTCAGACTATTGCGGAGGAGTGGTTCTTGCAAACCGAGGAGAATCGTATCCATCCATCTGCTCAGATTGATGATGGTGCGGAGATCAGGGGCAGGTTGGTGTTGGGGGAGGATGTGATCCTTGGGAAAAGAGTGATAGTAGAAGGATTACTTGTTGCAGGGAGAGGGTCTCGGATTGAGAACGGGGCTATTTTAAGAGGGAAGGTAATTGTGGGGCGAGATTGCCGAGTTCGGGATTATTGTTTGTTAGGGAATGCCGTTTTGGGGCATCGGTGTATTGTGGGGCACGGAGCGGAGTTTGAAGGGATGGCTTTGAATCAGGTTTATCTGTATCATTACTGTGAAGTACTGGGTGTTTTGGGAGAGGCAGTAGATATCGGAGCTGCCACCGTTTGTGGTACCTTGCGTTTTGATGACCGGGAGACCATTCATCGGATAGGGGGCCGGCGGGAGATTCCCCCAATCGGAGCGAATGCCAGCTACTTGGGGGACTTTTGCCGGACAGGAGTCAACGCTATCTTAATGCCCGGGTGCAAGGTGGGAGCCTATAGTGTGGTGGGACCAGGAGTTGTTGTATATGAGGATGTACCTCCTCGGACAATGCTTTTGGTGCGTCAGGAGCTGGAACACCGGGAGTGGGGGCCTGAGCGGTATGGTTGGTAGGCCTTGACTTCGATGCCCGCTTATCTCTAAGATTAAGATAAAGTAGAGCCTATGGATCGGATTGTTGTACTCGATTTTGGAGGGCAATACGCCCATTTAATCGCTAATCGTCTCAGACGCCTCCGGGTGTACGCAGAAATTTTGCCTCCGGAGAAGGATCTTTCCCATCTCCGAGATTTAAAAGGGGCCATTCTTTCCGGGGGGCCGGCCTCGGTTTACTCCCCTGATGCTCCTCAGCTGAATAAGAGGATCCTTGAATTGGGGGTTCCTCTTTTAGGTATTTGCTATGGGCACCAACTTCTCGCCCATTTATTGGGTGGGAAGGTGGAACCTGGCGAAAAGAGGGAGTATGGTCTTGCTCGCCTTAAAGTTCACCAAGCTCAGGGTCTTCTTGAGGGATTAGGGGAGGAAGAAGTTGTTTGGATGAGTCATGGAGATGTGGTGAGGGTTGTCCCTCCTGGATTTGCAGTTCTCGCCAGTACAGAGGATTGTCCTGTTGCGGTGATGGGCGACATCCGGAGGAGGTTCTACGGATTGCAGTTCCACCCGGAGGTCAGCCATACCCCTTGCGGGATGCACATTTTAGAGAACTTCCTCCGAATCTGTGGGTGCCGCAAAGATTGGACGATGGCCAATTTCATTGAAACCTCTCAAGAGCGGATTCGTATCCAGGTGGGAGACCGCAAGGTTTTTTTGCTGGTATCTGGAGGGGTGGATAGTGTTGTTACCTTCGCTTTGCTCAATAAAGCTCTGGGGCCAGAACGAGTCTTGGGGTTGCACGTGGACACCGGCCTAATGCGCAAGGGAGAAACTCAGAAGGTGGAGGAGTGGCTCCAGTCTATGAACTTCCACAATTTTGTAGTGATTGATGCGAGTGAGCAATTCTTAGGGGCTCTTAAAGGGGTTGTGGACCCCCAAGAGAAGCGGAGGATCATTGGGAACCTCTTTTTAGAGGTTTGTGAATCGGCTATGGAGAGATTGGGGATTCGATCAGATCAATGGCTTCTGGGCCAGGGAACTTTGTATCCTGACATTATTGAATCGGGAGGGAGCCGTTACTCTGCGGTGATCAAAACCCATCATAACCGAGTGGATCGGATCACTGAACTTCTAGAAAAAGGGTTGGTCATTGAACCGCTCAGCCAGCTCTACAAAGATGAAGTGAGGGAAGTAGGCAGGCAATTAGGCCTTCCTCGGGATATTCTCCTTCGCCATCCTTTCCCCGGCCCTGGTTTGGCGGTCAGATGCTTATGTTCCACGGGAGAGATAGAGGTAGAGCCTTCTGAGTTGGCTAAGGAACAGGTTCAAGAAATCGCGAGGGATCGGGGGTTTAAAGCGGAGATCCTCCCCTTGCGGAGCGTAGGAGTGCAAGGGGATTTCCGAACTTATCGGTTTCCTGCTGTGGTGGTTGGAGAGGGAGACTGGGAAACCTTAGAGAACCTCTCAACAGCTATTACTAACACCGTGGCGGAAGTCAATCGAGTGGTTTGGTTGGTAGCTCCTGAGGATCTCCCCCCTCTGAAGCTGAAAGAGGCTTATCTTACCCGGGCACGGTTAGACCTTTTAAGGGAATTGGATGCTCTGGCGATGTCTGCCCTAGAGGAATGGGGTTTAATGGAAGAAGTTTTTCAGATGCCAACCATTCTGCTTCCCCTGTCGGAGGAGGGAACCCGAGAGTGTGTGGTTCTGCGTCCTCTGGAATCCACCGATGTGATGACTGCCCGATTCGCAAAGCTACCCCAAGAAAAGGTAAAGGGGTTGGCACAGAAGATGTGGAGAAATCTTCCTGTTGTGGGAGTACTCTATGATATTACTCACAAACCTCCCGGCACAATGGAGTGGGAATAGAGGATATGACGGTAGAAGTAAAAGATTCTCTCCTTATTAGTGAGATCTACCTGGCTATTTGTGGGGAGGGAAGCGAGATTGGCTTGCCCGCTGTTTTTGTGCGGACTAGCGGATGTAATCTCCGGTGCCCCGGTTGGCCTTGTGATACCCCTTACACCTCGGTGGCTCCAGAGGGAGAGTGGGTTTCAGTGGAGGAGGTTTATCACCGTGTTCGCTCTCTCGGTTGTCGGCGAGTTTTTCTCACTGGAGGAGAGCCTCTTCTTTGGCGAAAACCCCTCTATTCTTTACTCCGCCAGTTGAAGGAAGAGGGATACCAATCTATCCTTCAATCGAATGGAACGTTCTATGCTCCGGAGATCTTCGCCCTTTGTGATCTGATATCCCTCGATTGTAAAACCCCTTCTTCCGGAGAGGATGCTTGCCTTTCGGTGATTCAGAAAACGTTAGAGACCTTTTCTCCGGTGCAAGTAAAGTTTGTGATTGCGGACGAAGGGGATTATCGGTTTGCTTGTGAAGTTTACCGTCAGTTATCTGACCAGATAGGAGATTGCGTCAATCGGGTTCAATGGGTGTTACAGCCGGTGGATAAAGTAGGGTTAGACACCAGGGAAACGCTTCTTCAGCGCTTGCAGTGGCTCCAAGAGAGGGTTTTAGAGGACCAGCAATTCCAATTCCGAGTTTTGCCTCAACTACACATATTAGTCTATGGGTCTTCCCGTCGAGGGGTATAGTCGGGGCATTATTTTGGGTTAACTGAAAGGGCAATGCCTCCGTTCTGGGGTTATCCTCGGGATTGGCTTCCGCCGATTAAGCGGAGGAAGCCTCTTTCAATGACGATCTCCTTGATCTCCATTTCGATGGAATAAGAGGCTAGAAGGCTCGAGAGGTTTGCTTTAAGGTTTTCCCCTTCGGCAGTGAGGGAGGGATGGTTGATCAGATGAGCTAGCCATCGGCAGAGGAGGGTTTGAGGGATGAGGGGAAGGTTAAAATTATCTAAATGAAAGAAAATCATTCCGTTGCTGACTATAGGAGTCACTCGAGCGAGTATCGGGTGGCTTCCAAGAAGAGGGAGGAGGCCGTTGATTTGGATCTCTATTGCCCCTGGAATCAGGCGTATGGCGATTTGCTGGAGAAATCCTCTCTTCTTAATCCAACGAGAGAGCCAATGGTTAAGAGTTTCTTCTGGGAGCCGGGCTTCTAAGTGCGTGATTTGCATCAGCAGGATGATTTCGCCTCTCTTTCGAAAAAGAGTTTAGGATGGAAAAAGAACTCTGTTTTGTAGGTTTTGTGATTTTTCCTCGTTTGCGGGAGGAGGCACAAACCCGTTTAAAGGAGGTTTCTCAAGTTCTGGAGATCCCTCTCCGAGCTTGGATTCGTAATCAGGAGGCCTTATTCCTGTTCGCCCTTCCTCGGGAGGAGGTGTTGATTTATCAGCTAGTTAGCCGGGTTCAGGAGGAAGGGGTACCTTATGCAGGGGTAGTCTCGGGTTCTCTGGAAGATTGGGAGAGGGCTATTCCGGTGTAAAATCTCTGCTTAAGAGGCGGATTATGGAAACCCGTTGGCGTAATCGCATTATTGGTCTCTTTATTCTTTTTATCCTCTTCTTAATTGCTCGTTCCTGGTGGGTTAACAAAGCCAATGCGGACTTGATAGCTGATTTACAATCGGCCGACAAGGCCCGGCGTTTGGATGCGGCGAAGAGGTTACTGCATCGGGATAATGCGGCTGAGTTAATTCTTGCTCAGCCGATGGTGATCGAGGAAGACAAAGAGCTCTACCGTCTTTATAAGCGGAGAGAAGTGGTTAAGGCGGATGCGAGTGTGCGTAAAGCTTGCACCCGAGCGATTGCTGAAGCGGCTGAAATCCCTGAGCTCCGCCCCGTGGTGATTAAGACCCTAATAGAGCTGATGAAAGGGGTGGAGCGAGAGGCAACAGATCCCTCCTCTATGGTGAGGGATGAGGAGAAGGCAGCCCGAGAGGTGGCTTGGAAAGCTTTAGGCAAAATTGGTGAGCCGGCGATTCCGGACTTGATATTGGCCTTAAAAGACCCCAGTGGGCCTATTCGGGATGGAGCAGTAGAGGCTTTAGGGATTATTGGCCTTCCTTGCTTGCCTCAGGTGCTGGCGGTACTCCCTGATAGAGATTATCGAGGAAAAGCCGGAGATACCCTGGTAAGGATTGGTAAACCGAGCGTGCCCTACGTGATCCCTTTATTGAACCTCCGTATCCCGGACCAGGAGGATTTCCCCGTTTTTATTGCCGACTTGTTAGGCCGGTTGGATGATCCCCGAGCGGTTCCTGAGTTGATCGCCCATCTGGATGATCCTATTCCTGGACTGCGCCGCCAAATCCTCCGTACCCTTACAGGAATTGCTGACCCCCAAGCAACGATGGCGGTTTTGCGCATATTAAAAGAGGACCCTCAGGTTAAAGCAGAATGTATCAGTGCTTTAGGAGAATTTCGAGACCCTCGCGCGGTAGATGCCTTGGCAGACCTTTTTACGGACCTGGATCGGGATATTCCGAACGCTGCTGTAGGCGCTCTTCAAAAGATCGGTAAACCGGCTATCCCCCGATTACTTAAAGATGCAAAAAGTGCTAACCCTGTAGTTCGTAGGTATGCCATTGCTTGTATGGCCACTATTGGTGGTTCTGAAACGGTGGAACCGATCTTAACGGCTATTCGGGACCCTGATTCCAAAGTGCGAGAGCAAGCGGTGTTGGGATCGGCGAAGTTCCGGGGGTCTGATGCAATTAGAGCCATTCCCCTTTTATTGGAACGACTGAAGGATGATAAAGAACAAGCTAAGGTAGCCCAGTCTGCGGTAACCGCTCTCACCGATATTGCTACTTTGGCTGTGACTCCCTCTGCCAGCGAAAACCCTCAGCCTCAGGTGGCCCAAGCAGTGATGCAACCGCTTATTGCTTTCTTTGGAGATACTCGCCAGCCTAAGGAGCGATATTATCGGCTAGTCTATTATGCTTCTAAAATCCTTAGCCAAATTGGTCAACCTGCAGTTCCTGCTTTAACCTCAGCCCTTCGGAGAGGGAATGCAGAGATTCGGAAGTGGTGTGCCTTAACTCTGGGTGATATTCAGGATCGCTCTGCAGTTCAACCCGCAGTACCCCTTTTGCAACAGTTAGCTAAAAGTGGCGATCCTGAGCTTCGTTGGGCTGCTCGAGATACCCTGCGAAAGCTGGGCATCGGTGCTTGAGGTCCTTTGCTCGTATCCCTTGTTCTGTTCCTCGTCAAAAAGGATAAGGGGCGCCATTGATGGTACCCCTATAGATAGGTGTTCCTGGAGTGGGAGGATAAAAGGTGGCTTCAGATCAAGGGATTGATTGGGAAGCTCTTGAACCAGTGCCTCCTCCTTATTACTCGGGCCCGGAGTTGGCCCGGATTTATGAGAAGGCTCAGAAAGTAGAACAGGAGGGATTGTCTCCTGAAGAGAGGGAATGGGTGGAGAGGGAGACTCAGCGTGTTGCTTGGGGGAGGGCCAAGTACCAGAAACTTCATCGGCCCAGCCGGTCTATGATTGATTTTGCCCGAAAAGAAGCCTTAGCTAAAATCTATAACCAGCGTCATCCTCCTAAGCGGGGTTATAGTTAGGCAAGTAGGGGGAAGTAGAAGTGGCTCTCAGAGAGGTTAAATTAACTGAAGAAGAAGTCCAAGCGTTGGAGGATGTCCGGAATCAGCAAGTAGATGAGGACCTTCGCCGAAAGATTGTGGAAGCACGAGCTCAATTAGAGCAATTGCTGGAGGAGAAGGCATCCCTGTTTCTAGAAGTAGAGCATCTTCAGGCTCAATATCAGTCGAAGCTCCAAAGCTTGATCTTCCGGGCAGGGCAAGCTTTTGCACTGCAAAAAGTTTTGGAAATCGCCCAGAAGTCTATCCCTCATCGGGTGGAGAGGGAAGAGGAGGGTAAAGCCCTGGCGGAAGCTCTGGAGCGATCTATGCCCTCGGAGATCAAGGACCGGATCTTTCATCTGGAGGAAGTTTTGGAACAGGAGTATGCCCCAAATGACCCCGCTGTTAAAGAACTCCTCCAGGTGATTGAGGACCTTAAGAATGCGTCAGCAATCATCGGTTATCACTTGGGGAAGATTGTTCAGACCCGATCTCTGGGGAACCTCCTGCTCCCTCAACTGGATCAGCTGATGTCGGATATCCAAGCTTTAAAGGAGCAGTATCTTAAAAGCCTGCCCATTGCTTTAGAAACAGGTTAGGGGTAAGATTAAGTTTGTAAGATTTTTATCCTTGCATAACCTAGAGGAGGCTTGGGGAGCCCCTTTAAGGGAGTCAGGAAGTTGGGGGGGTAGGGAGTCTCCCAGATACCCTTTTAATGAGTAAAATTCCAATGTTGGGAAGTGAACAATGGCGAGAATTTACACTCGAACAGGAGATCAGGGAGAAACCGGCTTGATTGGTGGTCCCCGAGTAGGGAAAGACCACGCGCGGGTAGAAGCTTACGGCGAGGTAGATGAGCTTAACGCAGTTTTAGGAGTAGTCGCCTGTTATATCTCCGACGCTCAGATGTTGGAGCGTCTTCGCCAGATCCAGAGTGACTTATTCGATATCGGGGCGGAGTTGGCCACTCCAGCTAATGCCCCTCCCAGTGTGAAGACCCGGACCCTCCCGGATGAGCGTGTAAAGCAGTTGGAGGCTTGGATTGATGAGGCCTCTAATGATCTGGAGACCCTAAAACATTTTATCTTGCCAGGAGGGTCTTTGGGAGCTAGTTATCTGCATCTTGCCCGAGCGATTTGCCGACGGGTAGAGAGGAGTATAGTATCTCTCGGGCGCCAGGAGCCTTTGCGCCCTGCTCTCTTAGTTTATCTTAATCGGCTTTCCGATCTCCTCTTTGTGTGGGCTAGATGGGTGAATCACCGGGAAGGAGTAGGGGAAGTGCTTTGGATACCCGAGACTGAAAGGGGTACGCCTAGCTATGAGAGATGAACGTTACGCCCTAGTCTATGCGGATTTGTTCTTTATCCCACGCTTGGTCAATGTCTTGCTTCAGATGGGTTATCGTGCTGAGCCTGTAATGGATGCCGAGGAAGCTCTTCAGAAAATTCAGAAGGCTCCTCCCTCCTTATTGGTTTTGGACTTGAATAAAGAGGAGAGAGAGTGGCGGAAGCTCATTGAAACAGTAAAGCAAAATCCTCAGTTAAAACCGGTCTTTATTCTTGCTTTCGGAAGCCACAAACAAACAGCAACCCTTGACCATGCTCGTGCTCTGGGCGCGGACTTAGTGGTTACTAACGGTATGATCTCTTCTCAATTTCCCGAATTGTTAGATCAGTTGATGGCCAAAGAGGAGGCTCAGGCCGATGGAAGCTCGGTTGCGGAGCTAATTGCTTCTACTCAGGAAGAGAACTAATCCCCGGTACCAGACTGGACTGGGACTATGTTAGATTTCAAGGAGTTACTTCAAAATCGGGTGATTGTTGCGGATGGCGCGATGGGGACCCTGCTCCATGAGCGGGGGATTCCTTTTGGCCATTACGATTACGCTAATATCACGCATCCGGAAGTGGTTAAGAGTCTTCACCAAGCGTATGTAGAGGCAGGAGCTTTGCTTATAGAGACCAACACTTTTGGGGCCAACCGTTTTAAGTTGGCCTCTTATGATCTTGCAGATCAAGTAGTTGCTATTAATAAAGCCGGGGTGGAGTTGGCCAAATCCGCTAGTCAAGGGCGAGCTCTTGTCGCAGGAGCTGTAGGGCCTTGTGGAAGACCTATTGCTCCTATTGGGCGTATTCCCCAGGAGGAAGCGGCTGAGTCTTTTCGCGAGCAAATTCAGGTTTTGGTGGAGGCAGGGGTAGACTGCCTGATTCTGGAAACTTTTACCGATTTAGAGGAGCTTCGCCTCGCCTTTGAAATCGCCTGCCAGCTGTGCGACCTCCCCATTATCCTCCAAAAATCCTTTATTGAGGATGGAGACACCTTGGCTTCGGGTTTGCCCGGTAGGGTGGCTGAACAGCTATCCCAGTGGGGGGCTTTGGTTATCGGATCGAACTGTACGGTAGGCCCTCAAAGAATGTTGGGAATTATGGAGGATTTTGTTCCTCATAGCAGTTGTTATGTCTCCGCGATGCCAGCTGCAGGCCTACCTCAGTTGATTGATGGGAAGATCACTTACGACACTACGCCGGATTATTTTGCCCATTACGGTCGTTTATTGGCGGAGGCCGGTGTAAACATTATTGGAGGGTGTTGCGGTACTACGCCAACCCATATCCGGGCTTTGGCCCAAGCTGTGGCGGAGGTTTCTCCACGTCAACCGAGCCGGGTGGCGGTGACCGTTCCCCCTGTTATCAAAGCCCCAAGGGTGGTTGAGGCACCGCCGGTCGAGGAGAAACGTTCCCGGATCGCTGATCTGCTTTGGAAGGAGTATATCATCACCGTGGAGCTGGATGTCCCCCGGGGGTTAGATATGTCTCGCCTCCTCGAGGGGGCCAGCCAACTTAAGGAATATGGAGTTCATTGTATTGATATCTCCGATGGAGCCCGAGCCCGGCTAAGAATGAGTCCGATCGCTGTCTCCTACCTGATTCAGGAGAAGGTGGGGATTGATGTCATGACCCATTTTGCCTGTCGGGACCGGAACCTATTGGCCATTCAAGCAGATTTGCTGGGTGCCTATGCCCTAGGATTACGTAATATTTTAGCGATTACCGGAGACCCAGCCCAAATCGGTGATTATCCAACGGCGACTACAGTTTGGGATGTTGATTCTATCGGTTTAGTGCGTATCTTGCGACGATTCAACGAGGGTTATGACTTGGCGGGAAACCCTATGGGGTCTCGGACCAATTTCCTGATTGCGGTGGCCTTCAACCCTCTGGCTCCGGATTATTCTAAGGAGTTGGACCGTCTCCATAGGAAAGTAGAAGAGGGTGCCCAGCTGGTTTACACCCAACCCCTTTACGAAGAAGTTGCTTTAGAAAGAGCGGTAACCGCTTGCCAGGAGTTAGAAATCCCTCTGATTGTAGGAATTCTTCCCCTAAGGAGTGCCCGTCACGCGGAGTTTTTCCACAATGAAGTTCCGGGCATCGTCATTCCTGAACGTATTCGTAAGAAGATCGCTGAACTCAACGATGAGGATGCCCGAAAATATGGAATTGAAGAGGCCCAGCAATTTCTTCAGAAGGCTTATCCGGTTTCGCAGGGGGTTTACCTACTCCCTCCTGCCAATAATTGGCGTGTGGCGGTCCAAGTGATGGAAGCCTTACCTGATAGAAGAAGAATCTCGTAAAGTAAGGCTCGAGCCAGTGAGCTCTTCCCGGATCAGTTCAGATGCTTCTATTTCCTTCCCCTCTCTTGCCATCCTTCTAGAAGAAGGAGGAGGAGAACCGGTAGATATTCCGCTGTTGGAACCCAGGGATTCCGCTGAGGAATAGGGTTGAGATAGGCTAGGCTAATTAAACCTGTCCATATCAGGAACCCCGGCGAGAGATGAAAGCAGAGGGTAGGAATTAGCCAGGTTCCATACCAGGGGTAAACAGTATGACCCAGGAGGAAGAAGAGGCCCATTACCCTTTGAAGGCGCTTCATCAGGTCGGATATATCTTGCCAAGGGTGCCGGGCAAGCCTCAAAAGGACCGTTAGTAAGAAGAAAGAACAGAGAAGCTTGGCCAAGAATAAAGGTTCCGCGGAATAGGGTCGTAAAGCCTCAGTTATCCAAGCGAGAAGGCCTGCGTTGCGCAAACGGTTTTTTAGGTAAGTTGTTAGTCCCTCGAGAATTCGGCTCCCTGAAGTGAGATAAGGGAGGGTGAGTAAGAAACTGGTTGTTCCGAAGGCTAGAAGGAAAGGGAGGGGCTGGTTTCGGGCGCAGAGGGGTAGGGCAGGGAGCAGATACCCCTTGCTCATCACAGAGAGACCCGCGGTGACTCCACCAAGAAGATGCCCCTTTAGAGAGAGGAGATTGTTTTCCTGAGAGGAATAAGGTGGGGAGTCCCTTTTGGGGATAGAAAGTCCTAAGAAGTAAACGGTAAGAATGAGGAAGAAGATACCCAAAGCATCTTGATGACCTGCTCCGGCAATCTCTATGATAACCAGGGGATGCCAGGCGTAGATCAGGAGGTAAAAAGGGGAGATTGACGCTTGTTTAAAGAGGAGGAGTAAAAGGAGAAGGCCTCCTACCTCCAGCAGGGTGAAAGCGGATTTGAAGAGGAGAAGGTTGCATCCCCCCAGCCAGTGAAGGCATTTAAAAAAGGTTTGAGAGAAGGGGGGATACATTGTTACCCAAGTAGGATGGTTAATCGCCCCCCAATAAGGGGTTCGGAGGAAGGGAGGCGCCTCCGAAGGGGCAAATTGGTAGGGGTTGATCCCGCCTCTTTCAGCCACATGGCCATCCCAGAGGTAGCGAAGAATATCGGTGGAGAGAGTAGGAGGTTGGAAGAGAAGAACCAATCGGCATAATAGAGCGAAACTAAGGATTAGATAAAGATGGAAGGGTTTTAAGAGGTCGAAATTGGGCCCATAGACGGTTAAGAAGTAGAAGATAACCCAGAGGTAGAGGAGGAAAGCTGTTAGAAAGAGAGGGACATAGGCTTCAGGGTGAGCCTCCCAGCGTTTGGGGAGATGATTCATTAGAAAGAAGAGGCTGAGAAGGGAGAAGCCGGAGATAAGAAGAAAGGGAGTAGGGGCAAGGGGAGGAGAGAAGATTTTTCGAGAGGGTTTCACCATCGGTATAGTCCTAGATAGGAGGGGGTCTATAAGTCCATCCTTCCTTACGTTTCGTTACCTTCCTTTCTAAAGAGTTCCCCAAAGAATCGCCTCGGTGACTCGGCAGACACGAACCATCGCTTTCACATCGTGAACCCGCAGGATTCGGGCACCCCCAGCTATAGCCAAAGCTACTGAGGCGGAGGTTCCTTCCACTCTCTCGGAGGGAGGAAGGCCTCCTAGCACCGCTCCAATGAAGGATTTTCGGGAAGGCCCCACTAGAATAGGGTACCCTAGGCTCTTAAACTCTGGCAAACGCCGAAGAATTTCTAGGTTTTGTTCAACGGTTTTAGCAAAGCCGATCCCCGGATCAAGGATAATTTTTTCGGGAGACACCCCTTGGGAGAGGGCGAAATCCACTTGACCAGCAAGAAATTCGTAGATCTCCTCGATGAGATTTTCGTAATCCGTTAGAGTTTGCATATTTTGGGGAGTGCCTCGGCTGTGCATTATCACAAGCCCTGCGCGATATTTGGCAACAATTTTAGCCAAATCCGGGTTGAAACGAAGCCCGCTGATATCGTTAATGATGTGAGCCCCTGCTTTTAAAACGAGCTCCGCCACTTCTACTTTCGTCGTGTCTACCGAAACGATGTAACCTCTCTGAACTAAGCCTTGGACCACAGGCAGTACCCTTCGGATTTCCTCCTCTGGAGAGACTGGTTCAGCACCAGGCCGGGTGGATTCCCCTCCAACATCAATCAGGTCTGCTCCCTCCTGGATCATCTCCTCGGCCCGAGAGAGGGCCGATTCGGGAGAAAAGTAGGCTCCTCCATCCGAGAAGGAATCAGGGGTCACATTAAGGATGCCCATTATCAGGGTGCGTTGTACCCCTTTTGGGAAGATAGAGTGAGGGAACCATTCAGGGAAGATAGGCTTTTCAGGGTAGGAATCGTAAGCAGCGAGGGTCCGAGCGATAAGATGGGCAACTTCCTGGAGCTGAGGCCCTTCTCTTTCCAGCCGCTCCATTAATCGGTCATATTGGGCCAGGGTGGCCATCAGCAGGATAGAAGTCGCTTGGCCTGGAGTGCCTAAGGCTCCTACTCCTCCCACCGCCCAAATCTCTTCCCAGAGGGAACGAGCTATCCCAGGAGAGAGTCCTTTGACTTCTACCAAGCGGAACAAGCCGTCTCGAGCCACGATAGCTGAAGAGCCGATCCGTTCTAGTTCTGCCCCTAAGGACTGAGGATCTGAAAGATGTAAAATCCTGGCTAACGGCATTGGGGTTTGAGTCCAAGGGTAGGGGGAGAGAAAAAGACCTCCGACTAATGACCTTTTGCTTCTTCCCCTGCGTTAATAATAACTGGCACACAGCAGGGTGTCAAGGAGGAAAAGAAATTCTTGACATTCTTTTTGAAATCAAGTAAATTGATATTTGGAGATTTGATATTAAATTTATGAGGAGTTGCTAATGATTAGGGTAAGTGTTTTACTGGACCGAGGATTAAGGGCGTCCCAAGCTACTATTCTTATAGAGGGTGGATAGGACTAAGGGGGTTAAGCTAAAAATGGGCACTAAATATCGGGGGACCGAAGAAGAGATCCGAGCCTTAAACGCTTATATCAAATTGGTACGGGCAGCCGAATCGGTGACTGCCCGCTTGAAACCCTCGGTGAGCTCAGCGGGGTTGACCTTGAGTCAATTCGGGGTTTTAGAGGCTTTGTTCCATTTAGGGCCTTTAAGCCAAAAGACTTTGGGTGAGAAGATTTTAAAAACGAGTGGTAACATTACCGTAGTGGTAGACAATTTGGAGAAGCGAGGCTTGGTGAAGCGAGAGCAAGACCCCTCAGATCGCCGGTGTACCATTGTGAGCTTGACGGAGAAGGGCCAAGAGCTCATCCGGGAGATCTTCCCTCGCCATGTATCCGCTATTGTGGAGGAGATGAAAGTCCTGACCCCTTCAGAGCAAGAGGAGCTAGGGCGCTTGTGCCGGAAGCTAGGCCTGAAGATCAAAGATGGACGATAAGGGGGGTTCTTAATCTTTTCTTTTGAGTTTAAAAGATTTAAATTTATGGTAAAAGAGAAATAGGAGGTGAGAAACTATGTTGAAAGATAAAGAGGCAAAAGCTTGGGCAATGACGATTCTCAGACTGCTTCTGGGAGGTACCTTTATTCTCCATGGTTCTCAAAAGGTGTTGGGTCTCTTCGGAGGGCCAGGTTTGGCCGGTTTCGCCTCTTTTGTGAGCCAAAATATGGGTTTGCCTCTGTTCCTGGGATACTTAGCTGCCTTCTGTGAGTTTCTGGGAGGATGGTTAGTCCTCCTAGGGGTGATCACTGAGTTAGGTGCCTTGTTGATTATTCCTGTGATGCTCACTGCTATTTTCAAGGTACATTGGTCTCACGGCTATTTTACTCAAAATAACGGTTTTGAGTATCCCCTCAATCTGCTTTTAGTGGCTCTTGCCCTCCTTGTGGGAGGGCCGGGTAAACTTGCCTTGTGGGATCCCTGGAAGGAGAAGAGACAAGAGTAGAGGGGAGCCTCTCCGGTTCCCTTGCTTTTTCATGGCTTTAAAGGAGGGGTTAGTGAAGAAAGTTTTTGAAGGGTTTAAGGGTTTTGAGAACGGGGCTTAGAGAAGCAGGGAGGCAGGGATCTGTTTATAGATCCCTGCCTCTTCATTCAAAGGAGGCTAAGGGGACTGGCTATAGACCCTGGGTTACATTTCGTAGTCACTGCCGGGGTAACTTCCACCGGCGGGTTTCTCCTCTTTCTTCGGCTTCTCGGCGACCAGAGCCTCAGTGGTGAGGATCATCCCGGCGATGGAGGCAGCGTTTTCTAGAGCGGATCGGCAGACCTTAGCGGGATCTACTATCCCGGCTTTGACCAGGTCTTCGTAGGTCTCTGTAAGGGCGTTTAGTCCGTGCCCTTTCGGTAGGGACCGAACCTTTTCTACAGCGATGGAGCCCTCTAGGCCAGCATTATCGGCGATGGTGCGCAAAGGTTCTTCCAAAGCTCGTCGAACGATGTTCAGTCCAATCAGCTCATCTCCCTCCAGCTTGAGCTCATCAAGAGCCGGTTGGATGTTGAGGTAGGTTACACCACCGCCAGGGACAATCCCCTCTTCCACTGCCGCGCGGGTTGCGGAGAGAGCATCCTCAAAGCGGTGCTTCTTCTCTTTCAGCTCTGTCTCGGTCGCGGCTCCCACTTTAATCACCGCGACACCGCCGGCTAGCTTGGCCAACCGCTCCTGGAGTTTCTCGCGATCGTAGGAGGACTCCGTCTCTTCAATCTGTTTCTTGATTTGATTGATCCGTCCCATTACTGCTTCTCGAGAGCCAGCTCCCTCGATAATCGTCGTCTCTTCTTTCGTCACCACGATCCGTTTAGCCTGGCCCAACATATCCAGGCCTACGTTCTCCAACTTAACGCCCAGGTCCTCCGAGATGAAGGTCCCTCCGGTCAGAATGGCGATATCTTCCATCATGGCTTTGCGGCGATCACCAAAACCGGGGGCCTTCACTGCGCAGGCGTTAAGAACTCCTCGTAATTTGTTGACCACCAGGGTTGCCAGAGCTTCGCCCTCCACGTCTTCTGCGATGACGAGGAGAGGGCGTCGGGCGGAGGCTACTTTCTCAAGGAGGGGGATGAAATCGGCAGCGTTGCTGATTTTCTTCTCATGGATGAGGATGTAAGCGTCTTCGAGCACGCATTCCATCCGCTCGGGGTCGGTAACGAAATAGGGAGAGATGTAACCTTTATCGAATTGCATCCCCTCTACCACTTCCAAGGTGGTTTGGGTTCCTTTGGATTCCTCAACAGTGATCACACCATCTTTGCCGACTTTGTCCATCGCTTCGGCAACGATCTTCCCAATTTCCGGGTCGTTGCCAGCAATGGCGGCTACATGCTCTACTTCCTCCCGCCCAGAGACAGGGATAGCGACCTTCTTGATCTCCTCTACTGCTTTTTCTACCGCTTTTTCAATCCCTCGTTTGATTGCCATTGGATTGGCCCCCGCAGCTACGACTTTGAGCCCCTCATTAACAATAGTTTGGGCGAGTACGGTTGCAGTGGTGGTGCCATCCCCGGCAACATCGTTCGTCTTAGAGGCTACTTCACGCACCAATTGAGCTCCCATATTCTCTAGAGGGTCTTTAAGTTCGATCTCTTTAGCGACGGTGACACCATCTTTTGTGATAGTGGGAGCTCCCCATTTCTTCTCAATAACCACATTGCGGCCTTTAGGCCCTAGGGTGACTTTCACTGCATTGGCTACGGCGTTAGCTCCGCGTTCTAAAGCCCTTCGAGCCTCTTCATTGTATACGAGCATCTTGGCTGCCATAGGGACTAACCTCCTTTACCCTCCTTAAACTTAGATTACGCTTTAATAGCATACAAAGAGTCTTCCTCGAGGAGGATGTACTCCTCCCCGTCTATTTTGATTTCATTGCCTCCATAGCGGGAGTAAACGACCTTATCCCCCACTTTTACAGAGAGGGGAGCATATTGGCCGTTATCCAGCAACCGGCCTGGTCCAACCGCTACTACAGTTCCTACCTGAGGTCGTTTCTTGGCGGTGTCGGGGAGGACGATACCACCGGAAGTCTTTTCTTCCTCCTCCTCAGGTTTGACTAGAACCCTGGCCCCCAGAGGGCGTACCAATTTTTTCACCTCCTGGTAAGGGTCAATCGGGATTAGCACTCTTAAGTAAAGAGTGCTAATCCCTTGATTTAATTTACCCGTTTTTGCGATGATTGTCAACTTCCTCTTTTAGTCTATGGTTTCAGTCTCTCTCGGAGGAGATAAGATGATTTCTTCTGATCTTTCGGGTAGCACGGGGAAGAGGAGAAAGGGGAATTGTCCAAGGGGAAGGAGGTTTTAAGGTTTGATCTTTGGGCCTTTTCAAGGGTTCCTCTGAGGGGGTTGAGGTCCCTAGCTTCAGGTAAAGTCGGAGGTTTGTGTAGAATAAAAAGGGGGAAGGGAGGATCTTATGAGTTCGAACCGTTCTCCAGAGCCGGTTGAAGTGGACGCAAGTATTACTGTGGATGATCTAGAAGAGGGGGATACCGTTCGGGTATTTTTGCAGCAATGTCCCCATTGTGGGGAGTGGACTGCGGGTACCTTGGTGGATGAGGAGAGGTACTTGTGCTGTGGGGAGGAGCTAGACCCCTTTGCGGAGTGTGCCGGGGAGATTGAAGTTGTAGGCAAGGTAGTACATAAGGCAGGGGGAGGGTATGACCTGGAGGAGATGGTGGATCGTTTAACTAAGGAGCAACGACGGGAGCTGCGCCGTCTTTGGGAAGAGGGTCAAGATTGGATTAAACGAGCTGAAGAGATGTTAGCGCAAAACCGTGAGAATAAAGGTTGACGACAGGTAAGTTTTGGTAGCCGTGGGCTTTAGCCTGCGCAGGGTTTTACCTCTATCCTAGCCCTCCCCCACAAGGGGGCTTGGGTGGGAGTATCATTCATTACACCTCTCAAATTGGTTTGGTATGAATGAATTTTCAGAGAGCTAAGGAGGAGTGGGAGATGCCGAAAGCCGAGAGTATAGAAACTCCCTTACAGGCTATAATCCGAGACCCTAAAATGAATGTCAAAGCTTTAAGGCGCAAGGGATGGGTTCCTGGAGTGGTTTATGGGGCAGATGGCCATTCTACTCTTATTGCTCTTCCTGCGGGACAGTTCTTAAAGATTTATCATCGGGCGGGTACTACCCATCCCTTCCCGGTGGTGATTAATGGTCATCCCCCTATCCAAGTCTTGGTGAAACAGTATGATGTGGAACCAACCTCCGGAATCCTGCGCCACGTGGATCTATACCGCATCACTGGTGCGGAGAGGGTGAATGTGGATGTTCCCTTAAAGTTTGTTGGTGTGGCACCTGCTGTGTCCCAAGGAGGGATTCTGGTTACTGAGCACGAGACAGTTACTCTGCGTTGTCCTGCCGATTCGATTCCTGAGTATATTGAAGTGGACCTCTCTCCTCTCGAGTCAATTGGAGATACAGTAACGGTGGGAGATTTGCGGTTACCGGAGGGAGTGATTGCTGTGGATGACGCTGAGACGGTATTAGTCCATATCTCAACTCCGGTGCGTGCGGTTGAGGAGGAGGCTGAGGAGGAAGCTGAAGAGGCATCCTAAGGAAGACGGTTCCTTGTCTCTTTTCAGAAGATATGATATACTCAAAGTGCGTGGAGTGATGGCCGAGTGGCTGAAGGCGGCCGCCTGCTAAGCGGCTGTAGCCCCAAAAGGGCTACCCCGGGTTCGAATCCCGGTCACTCCGCCTCTGCGCCCGTAGCTCAGGGGACAGAGCATCAGGTTGCGGACCTGAAGGTCGGGGGTTCAAATCCCTCCGGGCGCGCCATCAGGCCCTGGAAAACCAGGGCCTTTTCTGTTGGTGTCGCTTCCGTTCGATCCCCGAAACTGTGATATGATAGAAAGGGAGGAAAGTGCTCTTCCTCAAACCCTCGGCTAGGAAGTTGTTTCAATGGTTAGCTCGGAAGAAACCAGTATTACCCACGTTATCGAAGATTATTTGAAGGCCATCTTTAAGTTGCAGTCGGGAGGGGAACGGGTCACCACCACTGCTCTAGCCCAGCAATTGGACGTTTCCCCGGCTTCTGTTACCAAAATGGTGAAGCGCCTCGCCGAGCTAGGTTTGCTGGAACATACTCCTTACCAAGGGGTTACCTTAACCGGGAAAGGAAAGCGGATTGCTTTAGAAGTGATCCGTCGCCATCGCCTTTTTGAACTGTACCTCACTCAAGTGATGGGCTTGCCTTGGGATCAGGTACATAGCGAAGCGGAACGGATCGAGCACGTTTTATCGGAGCACCTAGAGAAACGGATCGAGGAGATTTTGGGATACCCTTTAGAAGACCCCCATGGGGACCCTATACCGAATAAAGACTTAGAAATGCCGGATATCGCTACCGCCCCCCTTTCCGAACTGGAAGAAGGGGAGCAGGCTTCAATCCGTAGAGTCAGTGACCATGATCCGGAATGCCTCCGCTACCTGGCCTCTTTAGGCCTTGTCCCTCGAGCTACAGTGGAGGTGTTAGAGAAAGCCCCTTTTAAAGGGCCTATCCGGCTTAAAGTCGGGGGGAGTGAATGTGTGATCGGCCGGGAATTAGCCTCAACTATCTACGTCAGCCGACTCTCCTCCGAAGAAGAGGGGTAGCAGTGGCATGTTCTTTGATGGTTTCGCCTTGATCCCCGGTCTCTGAGGTTAAGAGCTAGCAATGCGGTTAAAGGGAAAGTATGCTATCATCACGGGCGGTGGTTCTGGGTTAGGTTTTGGGATTGCCCGACGGTTTGTTTTAGAAGGGGCTAATGTAGCTTTGGTGGGGCGCTCCCCTGATAAGCTTTCAGCCTCTGCTCACCAGATCCAAACGGGGCAAACTCAGGTTTTGGCAATCCCTTGCGATGTAACCGATGAAACTCAGGTTCAAGAAATGGTGTCAAAGGTGGTTCAAGCTTTTGGAACGGTTAATGTGGTAGTTAATTGCGCAGGGGTACGAGGCTCTGTGGGTACAGTGGTGGAGATGGATTTGAAAGGGTGGTGGGAAGCCTTCAGAGTAAACACCACAGGTCCTTTGTTGGTGGCACGTTATGTTATCCCTCATATGGTAAAAGCTGGTGGGGGTTCCATTATTAATATCGGCTCAATGCGGTTACACCATGTGAAACCCGGGGCTGCAGCTTACTGCGCCTCTAAGGGAGCTTTGGCCTATCTGACGAAAGTAATGGCCTTGGATCATGCCCACCAAGGGATTCGAGTGAATTTGATTAACCCAGGTTTAGTGCTCACCCCTTTTACAGAGTACGTGGTCAAGGAGGCCCCTACTCCTGAAGAGGGAATCCGAAGGTATGCTTCTCAATATCCCCTGGGAAGAATCGGCACCTTAGAGGATATCGCTTGGGCCGCTGTTTACCTGGCCTCGGAGGATTCGGCTTGGGTAACGGGGGCTCAGCTGGATGTGGATGGAGGGATGTCCGCTCTTTAAGAGTTGAAGGAGTTCCTGTAACCCCCTTCTCAGAGGAGGTTTGCCCCCAAGAACTCTTTTGTGAGGAGCTTTTCACCTTTCAAGTAAGGAAAAGAATGAGATTTCAGCTTTCAGGCGATCTGCGAGGATAGAAGATCTCTCTTTGGTTCCTTCATCAAATAGAGCCCTCTAAAGCGTTAAAGCTCTGTGGCAATGATATTGGGGGGTCAGGAGGCATCTTTACGGTTTTTCTCGAAAGCTACTGAGGGAGAGTCAACTTTTTGCCAAGGAGGAGATGTGATGCTTGAGAAAGGTGTGACGCGCAGGGATTTTATCAAAATGGGAGTTGCCACTGCTACTGCTGTCGGTTTGGGGGGAGTCGTTTTAGCTCAGCCCCGAGGAGAGGTTATCCGATGTGGTTTCATCGGTGTAGGAGGTCGAGGAACCGGCCTTTTGGGGGAGACCCTCAACTTTGCGGATGTGGTGGTGCCTGCTATTTGTGATATTAACCCGAATAACCTCAATCGGGCCTTGGATATGGTGGAGAAGGCCAAGGGAAAACGCCCTCAAGGCTATTCCGCAGGGCCTTTTGATTACCGCCGTTTGCTAGAGAGGAATGACCTAGATGCTGTGGTGATTGCTACTCCTTGTGATCTCCACGCTCAAATGTATCTGGATGCTATCGCTGCGAATAAGCACCTTTATGGCGAAAAGCCGATGTGCCTCACGGTGAAAGAGGCAAACCAGTTGGTTAGCGCTCAAGAGAAGAAACCCCATCTCGTTGTTCAAATCGGTTTTCAGCGAAGGGCTAACCCTCGTTACCAAGAGGCTATCGCTTTAATTCATCAGGGAGAAATCGGGCCTCCGATTGAGGGGAGAGGAGCTTGGGATAACGCTTGGGGACCTCTGCGAGGATGGTTTTCCCGCCGAGAACGCTCGGGCGATTGGATGTTAGAGCAGGCTTGCCATACTTGGGATGTTTTTAACTGGGTAGCCCAGGCTCTCCCTCTTCGGGCTTTCGGAGTGGGGCGCAGGGATATTTACACTGCTGATGAGCCGGACCGAAATGTAACCGATTATTATACCGCCATCTTGGAGTATCCTAATGGATTTTCGGTGATGTTCCACCATTCTTGGTTCTGCCCGAATGATGGAGCCTTCACAGGGGTGTATGAACGGGTGGCCGGTTTGAAAGGAGGATGCGATTTAGGAGGAGGCCGCTTTATTTACCGGGATGGCCGCCAGCCACGAACGGTAGGGCGAGGGGTGAATGATACTCGAGAGAGCTTACGCTCTTTCTTTGATGCTATTAAGGAGGGACGTAAACCTGTTAGTGGAGTTTACAATGGGCGAGATGCTACCTTGGTTGGTTTGTTAGTCCGCAGGGCAGTTGACCGAAAAGGGGTGGCGACAATGAAGGAGATCCTTAGCCAGGGCTAGTGGAAGGAGCTCCAATGATGAAGATATCACGTCGCTCGGTACTCAAAGGTTTAGGGATGGTAGGATGGCTCCTCGCCCCTTCCCTGAGGAGTGTCGCTGAAGAGAAGGCTCCACCCCATCGAGGACGCTTCCAACAAGCCCTCTGCTGGGGATGTTTCCAGCGGGAGGGCGTCACTCCTCAGCGGTTGATTCAAGAGGCTAAAAGGGCGGGGTACCAAGGTTTTGATATGCCTCCCCGAGATCAATGGGATGCCATTCGGGAAGCAGGAATGAAAATCTCTATCATTGTCGGTCACGGTACCCTTACTGATGGTTTGAACGACCCTAAAAACCATAGTCGTATTGAAGAAGAGCTGTTAAGAAACATTGACCTGGCGGTCCAATACGGAATCCCTGCCCTGATCTGTTTTAGCGGAAACCGGAGAGGGAAATCCGATCGAGAGGGTTTGGAAAATACAGTAAAAGGCCTTCAACGGGTGGTCAAGGTTGCTGAAGAGAAGAAAGTGACCCTTTGCGTGGAGTTGCTTAACAGTAAAGTGGATCACCCAGACTATCAATGCGATCACACCTCTTGGGGGGTGGAGATGTGTAAGCAGATCAATTCCCCTGCGGTGAAGCTCCTTTACGATATTTATCATATGCAGATTATGGAGGGAGATCTCATCCGTACCATTCGCAATAACATCCAATACATCGCTCATTTCCACACTGCGGGTAATCCTGGTCGCCGGGACCTGGATGAACATCAGGAGATTTACTATCCTGCAGTTATGCGGGCAATTGCGGAAACCGGATTCTCGGGATTCGTAGCCCACGAATTTGTTCCCAAGGGGGATCCGATTGTGGCCCTTCGGAAGACCTATGAGCTGTGCAGGGTCTGAGAGTTTCAGCTGGCGATAGAGGAGGGGATAAGGGTTAATTCCGGTGATTGGCCTAAGACAAAATCTTTAGAGGGATAGTAAATCCCATCTTTGGGTTTTCTTTGAGGAGCCTTTGTCAAAAAGACCGTCCATCAGGCCTGGGTTTCTTAAGAAAGACGGGTGGACGGTTTGGTTTTTGGGCTTGCTTGCTAGGTTGTTGGTTGACCTCGTTAATGGTTCCTCCTCCGCTCTCCTCAGAGGGGAGGTGGTTAGAATATAGGTCCCCCCACTTCTCCATCTTTTATCGGCCAGGGGGAGAGAAGATCGCCTTAAAAGTGGCTGAAGAGGGGGAAAAACATCTGCCTCGCTTGGCTCAGTGGTTTTCGCTCCCTCTTTACCCTCCCCTTCGGGTAGTGGTCTATCCTCGCTATATTGATTTTGTTACCGATACCGGAGCGGACAAAGAGGATTGGATAGTCGGCTTTGCTTCCTCTCGAGGTTACATTGCTATGGATGGCTCAGGCTATCTGATAGCTTCTGACCGTCTCTTGGCTCACGAAATAGTGCATATCTTGCTTTTCCGACGGCTAAAAAATCATCTTCCCAAGATGCCTCTCTGGTTGAATGAGGGTTTAGCAGAGGTTTTGTCAGGATCAGCTCCCGATACCGACAGCCAGCTGATCCAGGCAGGTTATCTAGGGAGGCTCGCTCCTTTTGAGGCTTTGGAGAAGAGTTTTCCTCGGGGAGAGGAAGGGAGCCTCGCTTATGCTCAATCACGTTCCTTTGTCGCCTTTCTGCGAAAGGGCTACGGGGATCAAGCCTTACAAAGAGTGGTCTTGTTAATGGCTCAGGGAACCCCTTTTCCCACAGCCTTGAGACAAAGTTTCGGGGTTTCCTTATCCCTCCTCGAGAAGCAGTGGCGAGAGGATCTTTTAAGACCCCACTGGTGGTGGACGCCTGCTTTCGCGGACACCTTGATCCTTATCTTAATGTTTGGAGGGTTAATTTTCGCTTATAGAAGTCTTCTCCAGCGTCGCAAGCGCCTTTTTGAGGAGGAAGGGGAAGCCGGAGAAGGATTTGTTGAGGAAGAAAAAGGCGATATGCTTAAAGAAGGTGAAAAGCGGGAAAAATAAACAGGGAAAGGGAACAGTTTGGGGGACCAGGCAGTTCCCTTGGGTAACAGTAGTAAAGATGGCTGGTAACCTCGGAATTCCGCTGCTTTCTGAAGACAAGGAAGGCTTTGCTCTACTAAGGAAGATAGCTTTCTTCTTTATACTTTTATTTGTTTTAGCAAGTTTCATCTCTGTTCCCGGTCCTCCGCTCTTCGTAGCCACCTTTACTCAGGGGGATACCTCCGTTTTAAAACCCTTATCTCCTTCTTCTTCCCTCCTCCTAAGCCCCCCTAGAATTTCCTGGAGAGAACCATCTCTTCTTGACCCTTTGGGGAGGCCTCCTGTCACCCTTTCGCTTGCAGGAAGTCCTTGGTTTGCTCCTTCAAAGGGAAGGGGTTTTCTTCCTGTGATCACGGTTTGGAATAGCGATGTTGGTTCAATAGATTTGATCTTTACCGGAGCGACTTGGACTCGTATTAGCGTTCCGGCTTATTCCCAAAGGGTTTTTACCCTCCCTCCTGGTTGGTATGAGGTCGAGCTTTGGCCTCAGATTGGTCAACCTTTGCGAGGTACCGCTCTGTTCTTGCCTTACCATCGGTACAGGGCGGAAACTCGAGTCCGAACTCTCCCTCCTGGAGCAGTGCCCCGCCCCTTTCACTTGGGGGATTAAGTTGTAGGGGCACGGCATACCGTGCCCCTATCAGACCTAAAGCTGGCTGGAGCCGGTGACTACCAACGTCACTGAGTTCCCGCCGGGGTATCCAGCACTAAGTCTCCATACTTTTTAATATAAGGGATCAGCCCTCCCTCCTGCAGGATTCTCAACATAAGAGGATGGATCGGGGCAATTTTCAACTCAAGGTTCTTGGTAAGATTACGGACATACCCCTTTTCCAAGTCTATCTCTATCTCATCATTATGTTCAATTTGATCAGTGTCTACCACTAAAGCGGGGAGGCCAATGTTAAAGCAGTTGCGGTAGAGGATTCGTCCAAAAGATTTTGCAAGTAAGGCGGGAGTGCAATATTTCAGAATGCGGGCGGCGTGCTCCCTAGAGGAGCCGGTTCCGAAGGCTTTTCCCGCGACAACAATATAAGTCTTCTCCCCCTTAAGCGCTTCAGAGGCGAACTGAGGGTTTGCTGTTTCTAGGCAATGCTTGGCGTATTCCGGTAGATTACTTCTTAAATGGGTGTACCGTCCTGGGGCGATAAGATCGGTAGAGATAAAATCCCCGAATTTCCAAGCGATTCCTCGGATGACCATCGAAGTGCCTCCTTTTGATTTAATTGAGATTGGGAGGGGGTGGAACTCTTTATTGTAAGTAAGGTCTCGGATCAACGATTTTCCCTTCAATGGCGGTAGCCGCTGCTGTGGCTGGCGAACCTAAATAGAGGAAGGATTCTGGACTACCCATTCGACCTTTATAATTTCGGTTTTGGGTGGCGAAACAGACTTCCCCATCGGCCAACAAACCGAATTGCATCCCTGGGCAGGGTCCACAAGCTGGATTACCGATTACCGCACCAGCTGCTAAGAGAGTTTCAATGATGCCTTCTTTCAGAGCTTGTTGATAGGTCCACCGAGAACCTGGGTATACAAGGAAGCGAACTCCTGGAGCTACCTGTCTCCCTTTAAGGATTTGGGCTGCTATTCGAAGGTCTTCCAAGCGACCGTTAGTGCAGGTGCCCAAGAAGACCTGATGGACTTTCACCCCCTCTTTCTCTACCTCCCGAGCGGGTTTGATATTGCTGGGGTTGTGGGGGCAGGCGACCAGGGGTTCCAGGTGAGAACAGTTGACCTCGATCACCTGTTCATATTGAGCGTTATGGTCGGGAGCGATCGGCTTCCATTGGTGTTCTCGTCCCATTCGAGCCATCCAATCTCGGGTGACTTCATCGGAGGGGAACAAACCTAATTTAGCTTCTGCTTCCTTAGCCATACTGGTGATAGTGAAGCGGGCGTCCATCGTCAACTGAGGCACCAATTCTCCGCCATACTCCATCGCCTTATAGTTGGCGCCTTCTTCACCGATGAGTCCGATGATGTGGAGGACGATATCTTTGGCGTAAACCCCTTCGGGAAGGTCTCCCATAAGTTCGAACCGAAGGGTTTCCGGTACTCGAAACCATTGTTTCCCTAAAGCCATAGCGACAGCAGTATCAGTAGACCCCATACCCGTGGCAAAGGCAGCCATTCCTGCGGAAGTGTTGGTATGGGAATCTGCTCCCACCACAAGATCCCCCGGTTTAACGTACTTTTCAGTGAGGAGGTTGTGACTGATCCCTTGACCGTGGTCCTCGAGAATACATCCTGTAGTTGCAGCGAACTGACGCAACTGCTGATGCATTTGAGCATATTCCAATCTTCCTGGGGGTCCCAAGTGGTCCAGCACAATAATGGCCCGTTCAGGGTGTTTGAGGTAATCTCGGCCCATGAGCTGGCGAATGACTTCGAAGGTAAGCATTCCCGTGCCATCCTGCACAATGGCCCAATCAACCTCACAGATGACGACTTCCCCCGCTTGGACGGGACGCCCTACTTTTTCGGAGAGTAACTTTTCTGCTAAAGTTAATCCCATATCTATCATCTCCTCTAGTCTGAGGGATCATTCTTTCTAAGGGGAGAAAGGAAAGTTTTTAAAATAGTTTCTTCTTATGTCAGCCGATAATTTTATTCTTGGCTTAAAGCGTTATCCCTTCAGAACGGGGAGAGTTAAAACCACCTTCTTTATCGGTTCTTTAAGAGAAGGACAGACAGAAAGGGGCCTCCTGTAAAAAGGAGGCCCCCAGCGGTGATTTATCCCTTGCTCTAGGTCTATTCGAAGGAGTCGGGGGGGTTAAAACCCACCCCGACTGTCAGCCGGCTTAAAGCCGGTGCTTACTTACAGTTCTTCCCGGTGAGAGTGAAGGCCGGATTGACTGCCTTCCTCAGCACAGGGATGACCTCGGCAATGGTCACTCGGCCATCACCGTTCAGGTCGAGAGCGGCTAGTTGAGCATTCGTAGCGGTTCGAGTGCCTACAGCGATCTGCAAGGCCAGGATGGCGTCATTAACAGCCACTCGGCCGTCGCCGTTAGCATCTCCGCAAACGGCGGCAGCTGGTGGAGGAGGCGGCGCAACTGCCTCTAGCGTCCAGACCTTGAAGTCGCTGAAGCTAGCGGTACCGACGTTCCCATCGGAGTGGGAAGTGACCGCCAGGCCTAGCAGGACGTCTTTGCTCGCTAGTCCTGGCACATCTGCAGAGGCCACTAGAGCACCGGTCTGACCATTGTCATCCGATCGGTATACCTCAACCTTGGTGCCGATCCGGCGGATCTTGATCCATTGCGGAAGGATCTTGATGCCAGCGTTTAGATCACTGGAGGCACCGCCATCTGCAGGTCGGAATTGGAGGCGGACACCGTTATCTCCCGTGGCGCAGACGAAAGCATGAGCGCTCTCTGGCGTATCCTTCGCACGGATCATAATCCCCGCCTTAGACCAGGGATCAGTATCCGGTACGGAAAGGACCTTGACCACCGCAGCGAAGTCTCCGCTCACCTTCTGATAGACATAGTGGAAGGCGTCGGCATTCCCCCAGATGTCTGCTCCATCGGCACTGATGGTCAGCACTCCATTGGAGACCTTGTGATCACCACCGGTGGTATTGCCGATGTCCTTAGCTTGCCACTTGGGGTCTAGGGTCGTACCAGCGAACTTATCATCCCGAGGATCGGGATCCGGCTTCTCGATGAAGGTGATAGGTGGCGGGACAAAGTCCTTGTTGAAGGGGTTAATCCGTACCTCTTGGGCTCGATCGGTGATGCCACTATCACCTCCGCCCTCCTGGAAGAGGATGGCAAGGGTGTTTTCTCCGCCGAAGTTCACCCAATCCGGAGGGATGAGGTAGGAGCGGGTAGCACCTGCATTAAAGTGGAAAGATTGGAGCGGATGGCCATTGATGAAGCCGAGATCGCTGTCATCCATATTGAAGTTTGTCAGGTTCAACCACCGGTCTTTAGGCCAATCGGCAGGGATAGTGAACTTGAAGCGGTACCAACCCCAATATTGATCTCCGAAGGCCCCGTTCCGATCATCCTCCAGGCGGAGCGGAACGATGACCTTTTGCCAGCTGGAATCGTCAAACTTCGGATCCGCAGGTTTAAGGTCGCTTGGATCACCCTTGTCGGTTGCCCTCCAACTCACATCGGAAGGTAGGAATCGAGTGGCTAATAAGAGGGCAGGCAGGGGTTGCACGTCGGTAACCTCCGCCACTTTCCCGGCTTCTACTTTCACCTTCCGGGTGATGGTACCATCGAAGAGGGAACCCTTGAAGGTTAGGGTGTAGTTGCCAGGAGGCAAATCAACGAAGTTAAAGGTTCCCGTGTTTTGGAGGCTGAAGGAGGACCGGATGGCGGGGTTGTCATCATTAACGATCTCCACGGTATTTCCACCCCGGACCGTGGCGTTGAATACGTCTGCTAGTTTCACTTGGCCTCGTACATGGCCGGTTGAATCCGAGGCGACACTCAGCTTGGGTGAACGGTCGGTTAGGTTAAAGCCAGCGCCTCCTGCACCGTCGAAGCCGAGGATAGTGATAACGTTGGTCCCCGGCTTGAGAACTCCTGGAGGAATGATGTAGGAGCGGTTGATGTTCCATTGCCAGTCGAGATTGCCTACCAGGACGCCATTAACCCAAGTGCGGTCGGAGTCATCCACGTTAAAGGAGTGGAGGATAGCAGGTTTATCCACTGGCCAGTCCGAGGGTAAAGAGAACTTAGCGCGGTACCAGAACCAGGAGTCATCATCCAGGTCAGGACCTAAGTCTTGAGGGGCTTGAGCATCCTGCCAAGAGCTGTCATTGAAGTCAGGCTTTACCGGGTCGAGGTTGGGGGCACTCGAGCCAGCGGGAGACCATTTCCAGGTGGCGATCCCAGCAGCAGTACCCAGATCTAAAGTCCGTAAAGGCTTTAGATCAATGGAAAGAGTTTTCGTCTCTCCCTCCTTGATAGTGACTGACGCAAAGAAAGGTTCAAGGCCAACAACCTGATAGCTGACCAGGTAATTGCCAGGGGCAATAGCTAGGGAGAACTCTCCTTTGTCGTTGGTGGGAACCGTGACTTTCCCTCCTGGGCCTAGGATAGTCACTGCTCCTCCCACCACAGGGCCGGAGGGGAGTTTAACGGTGCCGTTAATTGTTGCGGTAAGAGGGATGTTTTCATCGGGATAGTACTCGGCTACCCGCTGAACTTGGGCGAAATCCTCTTCATCCATATCCGTGGCACCGATAGGTCGGTCGTAGATGTAGACCAAGCCAATCCCTCTTCGGCCGAGGGTGTAGTATTTTACACGACCAGCGGCGATACTTCCGCCCCTAACTGTTGCGAGAATGACGTCTACATCAGCGGGAGCGGTCCCGCGAGTGCTAGCCCAGGGTTTGGTCAAACCCCATTCCTTTCCGGCATCGGTAAAAGTCACCGATTCCCAAGTATCGTGGTAGCCCCAGCGGGTAATCCAGACGTTGCCCAACGCTTGGGCAGCTCGAGTGTCTGCCCCAGGGGTTCGGGCCCCTCCAGGTTGACCAACGTAATAGCCGGGCCAGTCCGCAAGATAGACCACTTTTCCGCCGTGGTTTAGGTAACGGACAAAGGTGTTCCAAGGGACAGCCCAGTCTTCACCAGACCCTACGAGGTTTTTCTCATCGAGCTCTGCAACGGTGTCTGGTATTACATCATTGGCCATTACCACAACACTCGGTTTCCGGTCTTGAATGCGATCTAACATAAATTGGCGGAGGGCTTGGGCATTCAAAACTTGATAGCCCTTTCCTTTAAGATACTCAGTTAAACGGTCAGCGACATCGGCATTCATCCAGGACAGCCAGTAGTCTGGATCCCGGTAAACCGCTTTTTCCAAAGCGAAGGTGCTCGAAGTGAGAGCACTCACCATTAAGAGAGTAAGACAGAAAGTGAGAATTTTTCTCACCTTACTCTACCTCCTATCGGGATTTTTGTGTTTAAGAGAGGTGCGGAAGTAGGAATTCCGCTGTCAAGAGGGCGTAAGGACATCGGTGGATATTTTTAGTAATCTTTCCTCAGGCACCACCTCCTTTGAAGTAAGGGACATAAAAGAGCATCTTAAAATCACCGGTACTCTCGGGAGAGACTTCGGAGATACCCTTCCATCATCTTCTGATCCCGGGGATCATCCATCCACATCTGCTTCGGCACTATCGTCTGCTCTAGCATTTTGGCTTCTCTTTTACATCATTGGATTAAATAAACAAATTAATCCAGAAACAGTATAGCAGGAAAGGATTTTACCATCCAATTATTATATACAACAGAAATGTCGGAATTCCTTCTTTTTACCATATTTTATTGGTTCTTAAAGGTATTTTGGTGTATTTTAAATATTTATTTTGGTAATCTCGGTAGCATTTTCATATCGGAACAAACTGAGCGAATAACCTGTTATAAGGTGCCCAACGGTTTTTATCTTATCGAGAAGGGATTTCGGTTAATCTTGGTGTAAAAGAAGATGAAGCCTTGTTCTTTAACTAAACGCTTTACTTTCTTAGACAATTTTTAAATTAAGGAGGTGAAGCCTTATGGCTCTCACTGCAGAACAGAAAGAACAATATAGAGAACAGGGGTACCTCGTTTTTGAATCTCTCTTCTCTTCAGAAGAGATACAAGCCCTTTTAAAGCGCTTGGAGGACTTGGTTTGGGAGCGTGTTCCTCGGCCTGAGGGGATCCATATTCAGATTGAGCCAGCAGTTCAAAGAGGAGAGGTTCAGTCAGGTTCCCTTCTAGAAGCGATCCGGAAAGTTGAAGGGCTGGTAGAGCATGACCAGCTCTTTTGGAGTTTTGCCACGAATCCCAAGTTAACTGATATCATCGCTGACTTAATCGGTCCGGATATTAAGATGTTCCGAGATGCACTGATGATGAAACCGCCTCGAATCGGTTCAGCGAAGCCTTATCACCAGGATTCGGCTTATTGGAGTATTGAACCCCCCGATTTGGTCTCTTGTTGGGTGGCCTTAGACCCAGCTGGTCTAGAGAACGGCTGTATGCGAGTGCTTCCAGGAAGCCACAAGTGGGGGATGCTCAAACATCAGCACCTTCAGGATTACCAGGTGGACGAATCGCAGTTAGACCTTTCCCAAGAGGTGGCTATTCCTCTGGAACCGGGAGGGTGTCTAATTTTCCACAGCCTTTTGCTTCACGCTACTGCCCCTAATACCTCTCCTTATCCTCGGCGGGCGATGATCGTCACTTATATGAGCGCTCGCTCTCTCTTTACAGGCCCTTCGGAGCGCAAACCCCACTTTCCTTTGATTCGTGGTCGTGAGTATGAGGGTTGTGTTTAGCGTTGGAGGGAGGGGTGAGTAGGGGCGATTGGTCGTTCACCCCTACAGCCTGCGTTTATCCTGACCCCCATCAAGAGGGGAATTTCAGCTCGTGGGGATCTTTGTCTTTCTGTGGGGTTTTGGTAAAGGGATTCCTAGCCGGTAGGGTGTGAGGGGCAAGGGATTAGGGTTTTAGGGAGTTTGGACCACCGGGGTAAAAGAACCGCTTGGGAGGAAGGCCTTTTACTAAGCCGAAGTCCGAGAAGGGATAGATGATGAGAGAAGCCTTACCTCGGATACTTCTTTCTGGAATAGGGCCGAATTGGTGGCTATCTTCACTGTTGGCCCGGTTGTCACCTAGGACGTAATAATAGCCCTGGGGAACTTTTACCGGCTGAGGGTCTTCATAGTCGGGGAGAGTGGAGAGGTAGGGTTCCTGAAGGTAAAGGTCGTTGATAAGAACACGTCCATGGTGGAAGGCTACCTTCTCCCCAGGCAAGCCAATGATTCGCTTGACATAATCCTTAGAGGGCTCTCGAGGGGCACGAAACACGACAATGTCTCCCCGCTCTGGAGAGTGCAGACGATAAATAATCTTGTTGACAATTGTGTACTGCCCATCTTTAAGGGTAGGGTACATACTGTCCCCTTCAACCCGTGAGACTTGGAACACAAAAGAGATGAGGACCAGGGAAACGAGGCAAGCAATGACGCCTCCCTCGGCATAGTCACTCAGGGTTTTCTTCATTTTTTCTGGGATACCGTTAACAAATCCCAGGAGAAGGCGTATCCCTAGGAAAAAACCGCTGAGAGAGATCAGCTTATAATGGACAAGCTCCATTGTTAGCGAAGAGGGCGTAATATCTACGGTATTGCAAAAGTTATCCTAACGATCATCCCCATCAACGGAGGTTCCTCCTTCCTCCCTGGAAGGGGCGAAGCTCCGGCTGAGCCGAGCACAGGCTAAAGCCTGCGACTATGGAATACCGGGGCTTTTTTCGGCTTTCTACCCCCAGTTGTCTCAGTGGTTAAGCCGTTCTTCTAGAACCTGGCGAAGAACTTCTGGATTAGCTTTTCCCCGAGTAGCACGCATCACCTGGCCAATGAAGAACTGAAGCAGTTTGGTTTCCCCAGTCTTATATCTTTGTACCTCCTTGGGGTTAGCGGATAGCACTTCTTCCACAACTCGGGCGATCTGGTCTGCATCGGTGATTTGCCGAAGGCCTTGTTCTTCTACAATTTGGTCTGCTGTTTTACCAGTACGGAACATCTCTTCAAATACTTTTTTAGCAATGGGGATACTGAGAGTTTTGTTATCAATCAGCTGGAGTAACTGCACGAGGTGATCAGGAGTAATAGGAGCTTGGGCTAATTCAATCCCTTGGTCGTTGAGCAGACGAAGAAGTTCTCCCATCACCCAATTGCTGACGGTTTTGGGGTCAGGGTACTTCTGAGCGGCGGCTTCAAAGAAATCAGCAATACTCCTCTCATCAGTGAGAACTTGGGCATCATAGGTTGGAAGCCCATATTGCTCTACGAAGCGGCGGCGTCGAGCTTCAGGTAGTTCTGGCAGTTCCTTACGGAGGCTTTCAATCCACTCTGGAGCGAAAACTATCGGTACTAAGTCCGGCTCGGGAAAGTAGCGATAGTCATGTTCAAACTCTTTGGTACGCATCACAAAGGTTTCACCACGAGCGTCATCCCAACGGCGGGTCTCTTGTTGCACTTGCCCTCCGGCATCTAAAATCTTGGCTTGTCGTTCAATCTCGTAAGCTAAGCCTCGGTAGACTGCTCGGAAGGAGTTCAGGTTTTTCAATTCCACTTTAGGGCCAAACTCTTGAGATCCTTTTGGTCGGAGGGAGATGTTCGGCTCACAGCGTAGTGAACCCTCCTCCATTTTGCCATCGCAAACTCCCAGGTAAACCAGGATGGCCCGCAGGCTCATCAGATACTCTCGGGCCTCTTCAGGGGTGTGAATATCGGGGGGGAAATCGGTGACGATCTCCATTAAGGGAACCCCAGACCGGTTGTAATCTACTTCTGAAAGTCCTCCTTCCACGTGGTAAAGCTTTCCTGTATCCTCCTCCAGGTGTACCCGGCGAATATGAACGCGTTTGGTTTTCCCGTTGACCGTAAAATCAATCCATCCTTTTTTGCCAATAGGATCTTCCCCATACTGAGAAATTTGGTAGCCTTTAGGAAGGTCAGGGTAGAAGTAATTTTTGCGATAGAAGATACTGGGGGAGGAGATTTCACAGTTAAGAGCCAGGGCAGTTTTCACCACATATTCAACAGCTTTTTTGTTGATCACTGGGAGACTACCTGGAAGGCCAAGGCAAACGGGGCACACGTTGCTATTCGGTGGGCCACCGAAGCGGGCGCTACACCCACAGAACATTTTGCTCTCGGTTAGGAGCTCAGCGTGAACTTCCATTCCGATAAAGACTTCGTAATCTTCGATCGGCATAAACCCTACCTCTGCTCTATTCTAGGCTGGGGCGTCGGCGGTGCCAGTCTGTGTTCTGTTCATAAGTATAGGCAACTCGAAAGAGAGTGCTTTCGTCGAAGGGTTTAGCGATGAATTGAAGGCCAACAGGTAATCCCTCATCGAAGCCACAGGGGAGGGAGAGAGCAGGCAATCCTGCTAGGTTGACAGGGATGGTGCAGACATCAGAGAGGTACATTTGGTAAGGATCATCTCTTTTGGCACCCAGAGGGAAGGCTACTGTGGGGGAGGTGGGGGTTGCAAGGACATCTACTTTTTCCCACACCCGCTCAAAGTCTTGGCGAATCAGAGTGCGAACTTTTAGGGCCTTGAGGTAATAAGCGTCATAGTAGCCTGCGGAGAGAGCATAAGTGCCCAGCATAATCCGCCGTTTAACCTCGGCCCCAAAGCCTTCAGCTCGGGTTTTGAGGAACATCCCGATCATATCCACATCTTCGGGAGTCCGGTAGCCGTAGCGGACGCCATCGTAGCGAGCCAAGTTTGAACTACACTCGGAAGGAGCAACAAGGTAATAAGCAGGAAGAGCATATTCGGTATGGGGAAGAGAAACCTCCTCAATATGCGCCCCGAGCTCCTCCAGCAGTTTGAGAGCTCGATCCACTGCTTCTCGAACCCCTGGAGCGATCCCCTCTCCGAAATATTCTCTAGGACGGCCAATCTTCAGACCTTTGACATCGGCGACTAGCGATTGAGTGTAGTCGGGCACGGATAGGGGAGCGGAGGTAGAGTCGAGAGGATCGTGCCCTGCGATGATAGAGAGGAGGAGAGCAGCATCGGTTACGTCCTTCGTCAACGGTCCGATCTGATCAAGGGAGGAAGCGAAAGCGACGAGACCATAGCGGGAGACGAGGCCATAAGTGGGTTTTAACCCCACGATGCCACAGAAGCTAGCGGGCTGGCGGATACTTCCGCCTGTATCGGAACCTAAAGCGAGGATGGCTTCTCCGGCGGCAACAGCCGCTGCGCTTCCGCCTGAGGAGCCTCCGGGTACCGTATTCAGGTTCCAGGGATTGCGGGTGGGGAAAAACCCTGAATTCTCGGTGGAGGAGCCCATCGCAAACTCGTCCATATTGGTTTTGCCGATGGGGGCCATACCTACACCGAGAATCCGTTCAACCACTGTAGCATTATAGGGAGGGATCCAGTTATAGAGGATCTTCGAGGAACAGGTTGTTTTCACCCCTCGGGTGCACAGATTGTCCTTCAATGCAATAGGTACTCCGGTTAAGGGGTGAACTTCCTCCGATTTCTGCCGAAGTAGGGCATCAGCAAATTTCGCTTGCTGGTCGGCCCACTCCGGGGTTAGGGTAACGTAGGCTTTCACCTTCTCCTCAACCTGCTGAATCCGATGAAGTACTGCTTGGCAGACCTCCTGCCAGGAGGTTTCCCCCCTTTTTACGAGATCAAACAACTTATGAGCTGGGAGATGATAGAGTTCCGCCATAGTTGGATCCAAAGAATTCTGCAAAAATTAATCTTCCACCACCCGGGGCACCAGAAAGAAAGCTTCCCGGCGTTCCGGAGCGTTAGCAAGAACTTCTTCCACCGATAAGGAGGGTCTTACCTCATCTTCCCGGAAAACATTGGTTAAAGGCAATGGATGGGCTGTGGGGGGTACATCGGAGGTGTCTAATTCCTGAAGGTGGCGAAAGTGATTGAGAATGCTATCTAATTGGGTTCTAAAGACTTCGAGCTCTTCCTCGGTGAACTGAAGCCGGGCTAAAAAGGCGATATGCTCTACATCTTTTCGGGAAAGGATGGCCATTGGACACCACTTCTTAGGGGAAAACTCTGACTCTCTACCTCTCTCAGGGTACTAAAGAGTTTTTGTGTTGTCAAACTTTGGTGAGCGATCTTACAAGTTCTGCTCCAGTTTGGTGGGCTTTTTTACTTCAAGTGGGGTCCAAAGCCGGGTGTATAAGGTACAACCAGCATCCCATCACTCAGGCGGAAGGCGGAGTAATCTACGCCGTCGGTGGTGCCTGGGATGCCTTCTATGATAGGAATATTACCGGTGCCTGCAGACAAGTGAGCCACATAATAGGGGCGGGGAATCCAACCCCAAGTATGTGGGGAAGCCTTTACCCCTACACGCTCGAGTTCTGGCATAATGTGTCGCCAATGAGTGAATCCGACAATGCCTAAATCCAACACGAGTACGTCTATTAACTTCTCCTCTGCTAAGGTGAATAAGGTATCAATGTGTTGTTGAGAATAACCTCCGTAACGCCACCACCTTTCCGAACGCTCCCTTCGAGTTTCGCCATCGGCGATCAGCGCTTTGCAACCTATTTTGTGCATATACTCTTTCAATCTCTGCAGGTCATCACGGTTTTCGGGAAAGGGTTCCTCAATCCAAAACAAGTCGCAATCAGCAACAGCTTTGATGAATCGCATAAGGTCTTTGCAAGAGTAGCCGTCGTTGGCATCCACCAAGATAGAGCAGTTAGGAAACTTCTCCCGCACAGCCTGGGTGACCATTATATCCCGTTGGATACCTTCTTCTGGGGGCATCCACTTGAATCCTCGTCCGATTTTCAGCTTGAAAGAGCGGTAGCCAGCATCGTAGTCTTGCTGACAGGAGCTGAGTACACCGGCTATACCTCGAGGGTTATCTTCGGGATCAAGGTCGTCAAAGTAGATGGCTCCACTATAGATGGGCACTTTTGGTGACCCTTTCGCCCCTAAAAGAGTGTACACTGGTATGCCTAAGATGACCCCTGCCAGGTCGTGGAGGGGAAGGTCTAGCGCAAGAGCTTCCTCCTTTGTGCCTTCTTGGGGGTCAAACAAGTCACTCACCTTCGCACCAATGAATTTCTGCACTTGTTCGTCCGAACCATAGGACATTCCCCAGCCTTTTGCTCCTTTGTCTGTTGTTAAGAGACGGATTTGGTATTGTCCACCGCGCCCATGATGTCCCAACCTCGAGTTACGCCCGATGGGGCGAGGGTAGCGGTCTTGCAGTAATCGCGTTTCAATCTTGTGAAGGCGATGCTCAGATAAGAGACGCCGCGCGGTTGCTAAGTTGACGGGACGCGGGGAAGGTGTAACGATATGAGCTTCTCCCATTTTGGGGTATCCTCCTTGTCCTATCGTAAACAGGTTAACTGCCAGTTGTAAAAACTTCCGTCGTTTCATCCTCCTTTTTGGCTTTTCACGTTTTGAGGATACTTCTACCTACCGAGCTCGAGTGATTAGTAGAACAGCGTCGCCACCGAAAGGGGGTTTTAAGGTTCGTTGGCTACCACCTTCTGTAACTCCTCCTGGAAAGGTTGTGCCCTCTATCGGGTGTACCCATTCGGCACGGAATCGACCTTTGCCTTCAGATAGGTTGACGGTTACTTCATTCTCATCTGGTAGGTAGATAACATATTTCTTGCCTGGGGCGGCTAGGCAGTATCGGCTGGAGGCTAACTGGGGTAGAGGAGACATCTCCGCTAATCCCACCTGTTCTGCTATCCTACAGGTTACCCCCATTGCTTTTCGGATAGCGTCAGCTCCTGGAATATCTTCTGCTTTCCGACCTGACCAGGTGACAGTACGGTTGGTGAGCTCAGCAATGCGGTCCATAAAGAGCGGATGATGCCCTCGAGTGAAACTTTTCCAAACCCACTGAGGGTTACCTCCTTCTCCCCAAAGGTGGTCAGTGTCATTAAGGACAACTTTTCTTCCATCACTCGGAGGCGGGTCGTCGCGGTAGCCACCTTCGGGATTAGGCGAAATCCAATCGGCAGGGCTATTGAATAAATTCTCATTGGTTCCGCCTTGATACTGGAAAGTCATCCCAACAGGGTGTTGTTTTGCCTTCTTCGCCTCATAGGCCTTCACGAAGCGGATCATATGATACTGCCACTCCGTTGAGTATCCGCCCGCTTCATTGCACACCTCGTAGAGCACGTTGTCTAAACTGTTTACTGTATCAATGACCTTGCGGACATAAGCTTCCTGTAGGGCTAACACCTTTGGGTTTTTTAAGGTATAGTAATCCAGCCGGCCACCGTCAATTCCGTTGATATTGTTATCAGGATGGAAGGGGTGATAGACCCAGCCTTCTTCAGCGAACTGCACACAGTGCCCTTCAAAAAGCATAACAGAGACAAAAAGACCTTTCCGGGCAGCTTTCAGACAGCGTTGGCGGAGGCGATCACAGTAGGTTGGGTTGAATTGGGACAGATCAAACTTGGGCTTTCCATCGCGGGCAAGCCCTGGCCCTCTCCGCTGCCAAGGGTGGGGTTTACAGAAGCTGACGGAAGAATCGGGGCTGTAGCGATATCGGGGTACCTCCCATCGCCACAAGCGAATAAAGTTATGATGGTGCTGAACCAAGAAGTCGAGATAGGAATCAAAGTCAAAGGGCTTCGGAGGATCGTCTAGGCCCATATCTTGGAGGTTACTCCAAGTGTGTGAACCCGTTAGGTAAACGATCCGGCCTTGGGAGTCGGCAAAATAGCGCGGGTTGCGAGGGTGAAGGCGGAGGGGACCTTTGAGAGACAGCGACCCTGATCGTTGAGATCTCGTTTCTTTCCCCAAGGTGGATGCCCATAGAGTCATCATCTCAACTATCATGATACTGGCTACTCCTTGCACAAGGCCTCGACGATTCATCTTCATCCTGCTTCTTTCCTCCTTCCAGGGTGTAACTTCTATGAGAAGCAAGGTTCTTGTTTCAATACACTATGGTGCGATTAAAACGTTCTCTGCATTGATTTGATCAATGGTAAGGACCGATAAACCTTTCCCTTCCATACTCCTTTATCCTCCCTTTCTTTTGGTTAAAGGAATCCTCCCCTTGCGCCCAGGAGCATTTCCCTAGGAGGACAACACGGGTTATAATAAAAAGGATTATGAACGAGCATACCCTGAAAGTTTTAGAGTGGGACAAGATCAAGGTTCAAATTGGCCAGCACACCGCGAGTAGCCTGGGGTTAAAGAGGGTTGAAGCTTTACAACCTTCCTCAGACCTCGCTTTGATTGAGCGTTCTCTTGGTGAGGTAGAAGAGGCCCGAAAGTTGATGGCAAAGTATGGGCCTTTCCCCTTAGGGGGGCTTCATGACCTTAGCCCTTACCTGGACCGGATCGCTCTAGGAGGGTTTTTACAACCCTCGGAACTGTTGGAAGTGGGGGATACCCTCCGGGCAGCCCGTTTAATGAAGCAGTACCTCTCCCGGGATGCTGGAACCTATCCCCGCCTCTCTCAGCGAGGGGAGCAAATCCCCTCTCTTGTTCGCATTGAGGAGGAGATCCTCCGTTGTGTTGATGATAAGGGCGAAGTCAAGGACTCGGCTAGCCCTGAGCTGGCACGGCTTCGTTCGCGCTTGCGGACCTTACATCAGAGGATAGTGGATCGTTTATCCACTTTCCTGCGGAGTGCGGAAATTCGCCCTCTTCTGCAGGAACCGATCATCACCCTCCGTGATGGTCGTTACTGCCTTCCGGTCAAAGCTGAGGCCCGGCGGGAGATCAAAGGAATTGTTCACGACCAGTCCTCCAGCGGGGCTACGCTATTTATTGAACCGCAGGGAGTAGTAGAACTGGGGAATGAGATCCGGGAGGTCCAGCTGGCAGAGGCTGAGGAAGTTGAAAGGATATTACGCCAGATAGCACAAAGCCTTCGATCGGTCCTTCCCGATTTGCGGAAAGCTCTGGACCTTCTTGGGGAGATTGATTTTATCTCCGCCAAGGCTCTTTGGGCCGAAGAGAAAGAAGCGGTAACGCCGATCCTTGACCCAGAAGGTTGCCTCGCTTTGAGAGGAGCACGCCATCCTCTGCTCCTTGGTCCCGTGGTTCCTATTGATGTTTACTTGGGGCAGGAGTTTCAAGGTCTCCTGATCACAGGGCCAAATACAGGAGGGAAGACGGTTACCTTAAAGACTGTGGGATTGTTGACCTTGATGACTCAAGCAGGGGTGCCTATTCCTGCGGATCCAGGAAGCCGAGTAGCGATTTTTCGTAAGGTCTTTGCCGATATTGGGGACGAACAAAGTATCGAGCAATCCCTCTCAACCTTCTCTGCCCATATCCGAAATATTGTGGAGATCTTACGGTCCGCCGATGCGAAAACTCTGGTGCTTTTGGATGAGATTGGGGCGGGGACTGATCCTGAGGAGGGTTCCGCTTTAGCAAAAGCGATTCTGGTTTCCCTCTTGGAAAGAGGAAGTCGAGTGTTAGCCACTACTCATTATGGAGAATTAAAGGAGTTTGCTTTCTCTCACCCAGGGATACTCAACGCTAGTGTGGAGTTTGATGTTGAGACTTTACAGCCCACCTATCGCTTAAGAATAGGGGTTCCGGGAGGTAGTAAAGCTTTGATCATTGCCGAGAGGTTGGGAATGCCTAAGGAGGTTCTTACAAAGGCTCAGGGTTTTATTGACCCTCATCGGAAGCCTTTTGAAGAGGTTTATCGGCGTTTGGAAGAGCTTCAGTTGAAAGCCGAGAAGCGGGAGCAGGAGGCGCAAAAAGCTTGGGAGGAAGCAGAGGCTCTGCGTGTCCGTTATGAAAAGGCTTTGGCGGATTGGTATGCTCAGAAAGAAGCCAGGACCGAGCAGATCCTTCTGAAAGCTCAACAAATCCTCCGAAGAGTAAGGGAAGAGGCCGAAGGGATTCTAGAAACCCTAAGGAAGGCCCAGCGAGAGTCCCGGGAAACTTATCAGGCTCAAGAGAAGCTTAAGAGCCTGGAGAGGGAGATCGCGGAGCTTTTCCCTTCGGAGCAACCCTTGGCACCCCTTCCTTATCAAGAAGGCATCCCAGGAGGGGGAAAGGAACCTGAAGTGGGCGACTTAGTCCTCGTTTTACCCTTCCGTCAGAAAGGTTTGGTCAAAAGAAAAGAGGGAGATAAAGTGGAAGTGCAAATTGGTGTGATGAGGATGTCTGTTCCTCTGCAGAATCTTAGGAGGATAGAGAGAGAAGAATCTGCTTCCAAGCGAACCTACAGTCGAGCGACTATTATTGAGACTGCTATGAAGAAGGCGATGGAGTTACCTGGGGAACTCCATCTTCGTGCTCTGCGGGCCGATGAAGCCTTGGAGGAGCTTGCTAAGTATTTGGATTCAGCTTGCTTGGCAGGAATCGGTTCGGTGAGGATTGTTCACGGTAAAGGTTCCGGAGTTTTGCGGAGGGTTGTTTGGGATTACCTGAAAGAGGTTCCTTTTGTGAAGAGCTTTCGCTTAGCTCCCGAGGAGGAGGGAGGGGCAGGGGTGACCATTGTTGAGTTAGAGGTGCCCTCCTTTTAAGGATTTGCTGTCTTTGACTGAAGTTTTAGGGTTTCCGGGAAGAGGAAGGGAAAAATGTTGAGGCAAAAAGGCCATCAAGGTGGGGAAGAGGCTCAGGAGGTTAATCTTTCGGTAGAGTTTGCGGGGTTGACCCTGAAGAACCCGGTAATGGTAGCTTCCGGAACCTTTGGCTATGGGAAGGATATGGAGGGGGTGGTGGAGGATTATCCCACCGCCGATCTTGGGGCCATTATTTTAAAGAGTGTTACCCTAGAGCCTAGGGAGGGGAACCCCCCTCCTCGGACGGTAGAGACCTATGGAGGCCTTCTTAACAGTATCGGCCTTCAAAATGTGGGAGTGAGAGCCCTGGTTGAGAAATATTTGCCCGCTTTACAAGACCTGTCAGTTCCTATCATCGTAAATATCGCCGGCCTCACTAGGGAGGAGTATAGAGCTATTGCCCAAGTCCTCTCCCAGGCTTCGGGTTATTCTGCGGTGGAAGTAAATATCTCTTGCCCTAATGTTCAAGAGGGAGGGATGGAGTTTGGTACCAGTTGTTCTTCTGCCAGCCAAGTCCTTTCTGAGGTGAAGGGCATCTTAACCGAGGTTCCGGTGATTGCAAAACTGACTCCGAATGTAACGGATATTGCAGAAGTGGCAGTTGCCTGTGTGCGGGGGGGAGCCGACGCGGTGTCGGCTATTAATACTTTTTCGGGGATGGCGATTGATGTACGCAGGCGTCGGCCGATTTTGGGGGCCAACTATGGTGGTCTTTCTGGACCAGCCATTAAACCCTTGGCCTTGCTCCGAGTTTGGCAGATTTACCAGCGCTTTCAGGAGGAGGGAATTACCGCTCCTATCCTCGGTTTGGGAGGGATTGTTACCGTTGAGGATGCGCTAGAGTTTATGATTGCGGGGGCTACGGCAGTGGCAGTCGGTACGGCTAACTTTTATGATCCTCAGGCTCCCTTCCGGATCATTGCAGGCTTGAGGGAGTATCTTCAGAGAGAATCTGCTGAAGGACGGTCAGGAGATATTCGATCCCTTATCGGTTCTTTACAGTTGAATTGACCTCCGAGCAGAGGAGTTAGGTCTCTGCCCGGAGGTGAGTGAGGTTATCGCCAGCGGAAGCCTTGCGTCCCCGATAGAGCGTCTTGGTCGGGTTGTACCCCCAAATACTGGATGAGGCGAGTTGAGTATCGGACGTGTCCATCTATAAAGCAGATGTTGTTACCTTTGTGGTGCCGGGGATAATAGAGCCGACGACCGGGGGAGACCTCGGACCGGGCTCGGGAGGAGGGGAAATCCTCGGAGAGATCTCCTTCACGAGCGATGGTCCAATGTGCCCACCGAGAGCCCCAGTGGTCTAGAGGTGCCACTCCCCAATTACCCCGGACATTTGTAGGGGTGTCGTAAACGAGCACCGTTTTAGAAGGGTTCTTCACATCTGCTTCCGAAAGAGGGGTAATGTTATACCGAGGAGGTTCTGGTAAAACGGTTACCCGTTCGGAAACCCGATAGGAATCGGCATAAGCGAGCCAGAGGTTCATCGCATAAGAACCGGTAGGGATGGCGCTAGAAGGGCATACAAAGGTGCTGAAGTTAGTAAGTGTAGTGCCTTTGGAATCCAATTGGGCAGGTTTAATATAGTCGCGCAGTTTAGGTGACCAATGGCAGCCGAATTGACAACCTTGGGTTGTTGTCCCCAGCCGAACCCGGGCGTAGGCTGGAAAGTTCTCATCCCACTCCTGCCGGTACATGAGAAAGGCGGAGCCAATTTGTTTTAAATTGCTGGCACAAACTGTCTGCCGGCTTTTCTCCCGGGCCGAAGCCAAAACAGGAATGAGCATACCAGCTAGGAGGGCGAGAATTGCTACTACCACCAGAAGCTCAACTAAAGTGAAACCTTTTCGGTTTAAAGCACCCATATTCCTCTCCCTAAGTGGAAGATCAATTCTTAATATATTTTTCTTGAAGAGACCTTTCTTTTCCTTCTGGGTGTTCTTTCTTCTCTTGACCATATTTTTGTGCTGTTATTAGGACGATAATGGGGTGTACAACAGGAAAGGGTAAGAGTAGATTGGGGTAGTTGTAGGTTTCAGCTTGCACAAGATATTTGGCAGGCGCAGGTTTTAGCCTGCGCATTCCCCATTGACAGGGAATCATAAGGGCGTACCTGCAAAAGATACCGCTGCCAAGCCTGGGTAGAGAGGGTTAGTTTTGAAGAGACCTTTCAATGAAGTGGAAACAAGGATTAGAGTAGGAGATTGCGAGGAGGGATATTCCAGCGGCATCTGACAGGAGTAGAGGAAGGAGACAAATCGCTCTTTTTAAAAACCTATTGATGGATGGCGCCTTGACCTTGAGTCATGGCGTCCTTTTTATGGGAGAAGACCATTGATCCAATTTCGAACACTTTTTATTCTCTTGATCGCTATTCTTGCTGGATCTGCAGGGGACACTCTTCTGGCCCGGGGGATGAAGCAAGTGGGAGAGATTTCTCCCCGAGGGATGACAGACCTTATAGCGGTAGGGTTCAAGATGTTCAGCAATCGTACTGTTTGGGCAGGAATCTTCTGCTTGGCTACCTATTTCTTTCTCTTCTCCACCGCTCTCTCCTGGGATGAAATGAGTCGGGTGGTTCCTCTAACGGGGTTAAGCTTTGTTGTCCCAGTGATCTTTGCCCATCTCTTTCTTCGGGACCAGGAGCAGGTGACGCCGTTGCGTTGGGTAGGAGCTTTTCTCATCGCTCTTGGGGCGATGTTAGTCGGCTTATCTTCGGGGAATCCGAAGCGCTGAGGGCAATAGGAGGGTGAGATTTCGCTCTGGGAGAGCTTTCAATGGCAGATAAAAACAGGATCGGCAGGGGAAAGGAGGAAAGCCTGCCGATCCTGCTGGGGTCGGATGGCACGTGGAGGGTGGGCTGTGGTGTTAGGGCAGTGCTGAGTCAAGAGGAGGTTCGGGTCTCCATTTATAATGACTCTCCTTCCCTCCTCTAGGTTCCCTTTTGAGGCTTCAGGGAATTATTGCCCAGGCCTTTCTTTTTTACTCCTTTCCTCTCGCTGTATCTGCTCTTCTCTTTGGCGCTTACTCTTTTCCTCTTGCTCTCGTTGTACCTGCTCTTCTCTTAGGCGCTCGATAGCTCTTTGGCGTTCGATCTCGATAGCTCGTTGTTCCGGAGGAGTAGGTCCTAGGGTTTGTTGAGCTTGGATTTCCAAATCATTCGCTCGGAGGCGGAAGAGCTGGTTCCCCAGCAACACGAAGACGTTGTTTCCTTCAACTACCAGGGAGACAGGGGGTGGAGGTCCAAAAGGCATAGGGCTAGGAGGGATACCCACCGGAGCTCCTTCCAGACCTCCTTCTGGACGACGCTCTCCAAAGCGCTCGATGCGAAGTCTGGTCCGTCTCCCCGGGCCGGGGGCCAGGGTTCGTTCCGCTTCTATCCGCAGGTCACTGGCCCGAAGCCGATAGATTTGGTTGCCCCGAAGGACAAAAACGTTGTCGTTTTTTACCACGATGGCCGAGGGGAGGGGAGTGGGAGGCATCATCATTGAAGGTAAAGGTCGTCCCATCATCCCGGGCATTCGGGGAGGGAAAGGTTGATCACGTCTTTGGGGAGGTGCAGCAGGGGGAGGGGGAGGCACTTGGGTCAATAGCGTTGGCCCTCCCTCAGAAGTCTTTCCTTCATCCCCTGTGATTAGGCTTTCTAAGACATCGAGTTCTGGGTAGATCTCTTGGGCCTGGGCGCCACTTCGGACCCGCCAGATGCCGAGGGAGATAAGGAGTAACAGGCTGAGGCCCACTAGTAGCAGACGCCCTCTCAACCCTCTCTTGGAAAACAGTTGTTTCTTCATTTTAAGCCCTCCTTAGAAGTTGCTTTGCGTTATAGGGTTTTGTCCTTTGCCGATGAACTAGCCGGATTCGCCAGAACCTCCTTCTGGAGGGGGTGGGGGAGGATTTCCTTCCCCTCCCTCTTGGCCAGGGGATTCCTGGGAGCCTCCTTCGACTCCTCCTTCACCTTGATTCGATTCACCCCGGCCGCCACCGCCTCCTTCAATAGAGGGTTGCTGGGGTTGGGTCGGCTGAGAAGGGCCCGCAGAGGGTACTTGGGGTTTAGGAGCGGAGAGAGGAGGCTTGACCGTATGGAGCTGGTCACGTTGCTCTTGAGTGAGTTTAGTCACCTCTTCGGTAGTCCGAACGACCCGGGGGGTTAGAAAAACCATCAGCTCAGTGGAAGTGGTGCTTCGATCTACCGAGCGGAAAAGATTACCGATCAGGGGGAGATCTCCCAGGATAGGTATCTTGTTATGGGATTTCACATCCGAGTTGCGGATTAACCCCCCAAGAATAACTGTTTGACCGTCTTTGACAGTAACCGTTGTAGTGGTGGCCCGTTGGGTGACCAGAGGAGCATTAAAAGAGGTAAAACCTTGAAAGTCATTGGCCATCTGGATAACGTCGATTGTCACATATCCGCTTCGGGAGATATGTGGGGTGACGTTGAGGATGATCCCCACATCCAGGAAAGCGAAGCTTGTCGTTTGAGTTCCAGTCGGTTGCACGATTTGGGCGGTAATGAAAGGCACCTGTTGGCCAATACTGATTTGCGCGGTGCGGTTGTTGGCGGTGAAGATCCTGGGAGTCGCTAGGACTTTGAACCGTCGGTCAGTTTTAATCGCTTGGAGGATCGTTTGGAAATTATTCCCTACAATCGTGTATTGTAATCCTCCGGTTAGGCTGGGAGGGCGAACATCTATGTTAGCTGTGCCCGTTGAGCCTCCTATCCCCAAAGTATCTTCTCCAGTAAACTGGAACTGGAAGCCAAGTTTGTTGGTTTTGTCTAGGGTGGCCTCTACAATCAAAGCCTCAATCAGCACTTGTTCCGGAACCACATCCAAAGAGCTAATGAGCTGTTCGAGTACGGGCAAGTTGGCGGGTTCGGTGGTGATGATGAGGCTATTGGTATTTACATCAGGGGCGACAATAATATTTCCTGTTAGATCAACAAGGCTGCGGATTTGCCCTTGAGGAGTTCGACCGATTTCAGGTCCTGCTTGTTGTAGCTGGCCTATAGGAGGCCCCGGTGGAAAAGGAGGAAACTGAACAGGTCTGATTTGGCGGTTTGTGCCCCGGGGGACCTGGGCCAGCAGTTGTTGACTTGCCGAAGAGAGGGGGGGGTTATCTGGCGAGCTACTGCCCCCGGGAGAGATAGAATAGGCGTTGTAGCGGTTAGAGGGAGCGTCACTGCTACCAGATCCTGATAGTAGAGGGCCACCAGGAACGGTAACGTTGGGAGGCATTTGTTGGTCTACCGTTAGATTAGATAATGAGCCAAAAGTAGACCCTGATAGAAGCCCCCCGGAGGGTTGATCGGTGATAGTCGTAAGGCTTTCCCTAGGGCCATACATTTCTCTTAATAAACGAGCAATTTCTAAAGCTGAGGCATTTTGTAAAGTGCGAACCACGGTGACACTTTTAGGAGGAAGCGGTTTATCTAGCTCCTGAAGGAGTTGGGCTATCCATTGAATCTGCTCCTCTGAGCCGGATACCATAATCCGGTTGGTTTCCCCGTGGGGAACAATGGTAATCCCTCGGTAATCCTTCGCCTCGGGGGAGGGATTGGGGGAAGGGGAAGCACTCGTAGTATCCCCCCTCTTTTGGATGAGTTCATTGAGGGCTTCAGCGGTCTTCTCGGCGGAAACATATTTCAGGTTAAAAACTTTCGTTTGCTGATTAGGGAGGCCAGGGATGTCTAGGTCCTGGATCACCTTTTCTATCTGGGGCATAAGGAAGGAGGAGGCGCTAACCGCAACTGCATTAGAGCGTGTATCCCCGGTCGCTCGGAGGAGGAGGGAAGGAGAACTTTGTCGGTTTTGGGGGGGTTCGCTTTTATCAGTTGTAGGAAGGAAAAGATCGTTAATGATCCGGGCCACCGATTCGGCACTAGCGTGTCGGAGGGGAAAAACCCGTAGGGATAGGGGAGTGTCTTCGTAGGGTGGGCCCCCTTCGACCCCTTTTTCTTTCCGTTTTACCTGGATATAGTTTGCTTTTTGCTCAATCTGGTAGCCTCGGGCTTCCAAATAAGCTTGCAAAATAGAGAAGGCTTCCCGGAGGGTGATCGGTTGGGGGCTGATGAGGGTGACGGTTCCGGTGAGGGAGGGGTCTTTAATGATGGTGGAGCCTAGGGTCACACTAAAAAAATGGAGAACGCTGTCAATCGAGGCATTGCGGAAATCAATTTTCACCCGGCCTTCCGGTCCCAAAATAGGAAGACCCTTTGGGGCGGAAGGCCGGGTGTGGGAGGGAGTGTTGGTGCTATGGGAGGGAGATGCAAGAGGAGGAGATAAAGCAAAGATCAAAAGGGAGACAACTAAAAAACTTTTCGCCATAAACGGTTGTTCAGAAAATCCTCTTGCTTCCACGGCGTTTCTTCTAGAAGATGGGAGGATCAAAATTCTATCCCTCACAGAGCATTACCCTCAAAGTTGCCATTAGGAAAAAAGCGGAAGCGGCGTCTCCAAGGGCCTTGCCTCCGGCCTGGGTTCCCCCCTTCAGGTGGGTTTCCTTGGAGGTTAGGTGTCTCGGCTTCTGTGCTTTGAAACTGGTCTTCTCCAGGGTTAGCCTCTTTGTTGCTAGCTATAGGAGTACTAGGTGCCGGCGGTGGCCCTTGGCGACTGTTACGCCCTCGGTTGGGGTTTGGAGGGGGTTCCACCGATCGTGGAAGCTCAAAAGTGCCCCGGCCCGATGCTAGGACTATCCTCTCTGGCGTGATTTTACTGATCCGGAAGTTCCCAAAGTTATCTCCAGGTCGGTAGTATCCGGATTGCCCTTCTTTTGTCTCTTCGATCAGGGCATAGGGGATACCCTCTACCACTACGTATCCGGTATAGCGATAGGGTGATGGTTTATTTTTGTCTGTAGTCTTAGAGTCGGAGGGTACGACCTTCAAGTCCACACCTAAGGGAGGAAGAGGAGCCAGAGGCGAGGTACCTTCTACTAAGGTATTCTGGCGAGAACCGTTCCGGCGCCCGTTTGCTTTAACCATTGGGGCGAAGGGATTGGTGTGAAGGAGAGCAGAGTAGGCCATAAGAGGCTTAGGTCCTTTGGGATCAACGGATTGCTGCTTAGCGATTGAACTCTTCTGCCGAGGCTGGGAGGTTCTTTCTCCCGAAGCTTTAGGATCCGAGCGAAGGAATACGTTTAAGCCTAGGAAGAGAGAACCTCCCATCAGAAGGATAGCCAGAAGTCTCTTTTGAGTCTGCATATTTTTTAAAGATTGCTGTTTTTTCATCGTTCTTTCCTTCCCCTCAATCTTAGACGTTTTACTCTTTGGGAAGTTGCAAAGAGGGATCCTTGGGAGAGTGGGGTAGGAGGCTTGCTTTTGTAAATAGGGACATTTGCTAAGGAAGAGAGAGGAGCTTGTACTCCCTCGAAAGGGGTTTGTAGGAGGGGGCGAAGGACCTTTACTCTAAGGGAAGGAGGGGAGATTTGATTAGGGATTAGCGCTCAGTTATCAAATGGGCGTTCGATTGATAAAAGCCTTCCTATCATCTTGGAGTTCACTGTCACGAGTCTATACCCTCTATAGGGTGTTTGTTGTCCTGGTTTTTATCCTCCTCTGCTTGAACAGAATTGTGAAATCACTTTTAGTCAAGGGGGAGTTCGATTGTTCGGCCTTCCTGAGAGGAGCGGTAGCAGGCTTCCATTAACTCTGTAGCGTTATAACCATCATATACGGTAATTGAGGGGGCTTTCTTCTCAGTAAGGCATTGGACAAATTGGCGGAGGGGACTGTCGAGGCCAGGCCCCAATTGAACTTCTAATTGTCCTTTTAGGTGAGCATATTCGAGGGCAGTGGATTGGAAGAGAGGGCCACGGCCTGGGTAGCCAATGGCATAAAAGCCTTCGGTTCCATAGAGCTCTAGAGGGCTAGCACCACTTCGCCGCACCCAACCAGCATCCAGGCTGGCAAGAGTACCGGAAGCAAACTCGATGACTGCTATCCCACTATCGTCTACTTCGTACTTTCCGGTAAAGTTGACAATCCGGGCGGTGACACAGCGGGGTTTCCCCAGAAGCCACCGAAGGAGGTCCATCCGATGGACACCTAAGTCGAGGAACCCTCCTCCGCCGGCTCGGAGGGGGTCGCGGAACCAATTCCCCGGTTTCCACCAGTCGTCTAGAGCGGCGGAGTGACCTGTGCTGGCCCGAGCTTGGGTAATCTCACCGATGAGTTTCTCCTCAACAATACGCTTGGCCAGTAAAGCCTCGGGACGCGTTCGGGAAGGAAAACACATCAAGAAGAGGATACCACTCTCCTCAACCGTTTTTACTATTGCTTTGGCTTCTTGGGTATTGACTGCCAAGGGTTTTTCACAGAAGACTGCTTTTTTGTAACGGGCACAGGCTTCCACAATTTCTCGGTGCATCGAAGTGGGGGAACAAAGGACTACTCCCTCAACTTCTTCCTGTTGTAAGAGCTTCTCTAAGTTCGGTTCAAAGGAGGTTTGATAGCGTTGGGCCGCAGCTTTTCCTCTCTCAGGCTCCTCATCCCAAATTCCCACAATTTTGACCTCGGGAAGTTGAGCGAGCTCTCGGGCGTATCCTTCCGTGTGAACGTGGGCAAAACTGGCAATTGCAATTCCTGGCATAGTTTTCTCCTTAATAGGTTAGGGAGGATTTTCCCCCAATAGACCTATTTGGGTTCTAGCCTCAGGCTTCCTCCAATCCTTGCAAGGTAGGGGTATAATGAATTGCACCCCTACCTGGGTTGGGAAAGAGTTTTGGAAGGGTGATTTGGTCGATTTCTCTATTCTAGAGGAATGCGGAGGGTAAAAACTTGTGATTAGAGAATACACCGTTCCCCTACTTCAAAGCCCGGTTTATCGCCATCCTGAGAATCTATCTCAGGAGTCTTAGTCTTATATGCTCCAACTCTCAAGAAGTTGGTAGGAACCGGTGTTCCTTTCTCTCGCCAGATGACTTTAACCTGATCGAAGAGGAAATCGCGCTAGGTGTGGTCTTCTGGAGGCCTCCAGGAGGTGATTAGTGATTAGGCCAAGCTTTTAATCGCTTCTCTAAGACCCTTAGCAGAGGCAGGAATAATTCTTACCGGGATTCCTGTTGTGGTTTCGATATGCCGAGGTTCGAGGTCATCGAGAAAACGGTTGTCTCGCAGGGTTACATCGGGTATCCACCATTCTTGGGGGGCTTTCCGAGTTTTCAAATAGGAGAGACATTGGGTTAGAATATCCTGGCCGGTAAGGAGGCCTGTTACTGTGATGCTTTCACCGAAGAAACGGTTGGGAACCACTAGGATATCCACTTGAAGATTCTCAATCCGGTTGAGGTCTGCGACAACAGGAGCAATGGAGGGTTGGCCCAAAACCCCGGTAATCAGGGTGATGCGGTATTTAAGGGGGAGTTTTTGGGGGAGGGTTCGTCGGAGGTATCCCCATTGATGCCAGAGGAGGCGAACTAAACCGATACCATCTTCTAGCTGGGGGAAGCCTTCATAATGGGCGTAACCGGGGATCGGTTCTCCGGCCAGAAAGTAGAACTCATCCGCCAGGAAAGCGAAACGGGTTCCCAAAGTTTTCAGAAATTCTTTTTGCCGGAAGTGAACTTGTCGGATGGTGTATCGAGCAAGTTCGGGGGAAGTGGTAGGAAGGCGGCGCTTTTTGGGCACGTGTTTTCCCATTGCTACAGGCACAATCGCCACAGACTGGGTCCCTGGGTAGAGTTGAGCAAGGTCCGTCAGCGTCTGGTCTAGCACTTCCCGGTCGTTAATGGTAGGGCAAAAGACGATTTGGCAATGGACTTGGATGCGGGCGTCGATGAGCTTGCGTAAGGGGGTGAGGATATCGCCTCCGTGAGGATTTCCTAAGAGACGGGCTCGGACTTCGGGTATAGTAGCATGGACACTGACGTAGAGGGGGCTGATTCGTTGCTGGCAGATACGTTCGAATTCCTCCTCGGTAAGGTTAGTTAGGGTAATATAGTTGCCGTGCATAAAAGAGAGGCGGTAGTCATCATCTTTAATATAGAGGGAGGGGCGCATCCCTTTAGGAAGCTGGTAAATGAAGCAGAAGGGGCAATTATTGTTGCAAATCCGAACCCGATCAAAGAGTTCGGAGGCAAACTCTACACCGGCGTCCTCAAAAGCTGGCTTACGAAACTGAATCTGCCTCCCTTCGGAGGTTTCGAAGGTGAGGAGGCAGGGTTCTCCACTGGTGCGAAAGCGATAATCCAGGAGGTCTTGCACAGGAGTATGATCAATAGCAATAAGACGATCCCCAGGTTTGATCCCGGCTCGGTCTGCTGGAGAACCTGGGTGGACTGCCTCCACGATTCCTCCGGGAGAAGGTTTTCGTCGGGTAGAGACTTCTCTTATAACCGCGGGCGCGGGGTATAAATGAAGAGTCTTTGCCATCGTTTTACAGCACCGCCTTTAAGCCTATCGGATTCTGGGGCCTCTGTCAACTTTTTTAAGGTAGGTCTTTAGGCCTGCCTTTACTCAATCTTGGGTATAGGCGAAAGCTTGCTACCGAGCTTAGCTCCTTTTACCTAAAGCCTGCAGCTATTTATCCCTCACCCTAACCCTCCTCCACAAGGGGGGAGGGCATCAGGTAGTCGCACCTTTTAGAGTGCACCTCTTCTATAATCCCCCGCGGGCGAGGGAGGGGATGCAGGCTGAAGCTTGCGACTACCGAAACCCTACCGGAAAGGAACGCTACCAAACCTAAGGATTCATCGGAAGCCTAGCCCTTTGAACTAAGGAACGTCCTTTTAAAGCAGGCCAAACTTTGGCCCAGATTGGGGGTTGCCCTTATGATAAAACTCTCTTTAGCTCAAGGGGTCTTTGACTTCGCTAGAAGAGAGAGTTTACACTGAAAATGAGCCCAAAAAGTTGAGAAAGGGAATCAGGGAGGTAAGGTCTGGATCAACCAGAGAAGGGTTAGGGAGCGATTCCGAGTTTGAACCTTTGGTTCTGGCCTTCCTCTATCTACTCCTGACAACCCAGAGGTCCAAGAGGCTTTTTGAGATTAGAAGACTCTAAAGGAGACTTTTGTGTTTTGGGAGGCTCTGAGAGGCTAAGCCAGCCTTTAAGGAAAGGAGAAACAGGAGGATGATCGAGCAGGATTGGGTGCCCATACCCGAGACGGTGGATGGAGAGCAAGTTAAAGAATGGATTGATCAGTATGTGATGCGGACTTATACCCGCCTGCCAGTGGTTTTTGTAAAAGGCCGAGGCGCCCGGTTATGGGATGCAGAAGGGAGGGAGTATATTGATTTTGAAAGTGGAGGGCGAGCTGGCAATGCTTTAGGGCATTCCCACCCTGCTATTGCTGAGGCCCTCCGCCAACAGGCTGACCGTCTGCTTTTCCTCTCTAACGATTTTTACCACTACTCTCTGGGGCGGTTAGCCTCTTTGCTGGCGGAAACAACCCCTTGCTGTCGGGCTTTTTTTAATAATTCGGGAGCGGAAGTGAACGAAACTGCTATCAAGCTAGCTCGGAAATGGGCCAAGCAGAACCGGGGGGAGGCTTACTATGAAATTATTACTGCTTTAAACTCTTTTCATGGCAGAACCCTCGCCACAATCACCGCAACTGGTCAACCGAAGTTTCAAAAGGGTTTTGAGCCTCTCCCGGAGGGTTTCCGTTATGTCCCTTTTAATGATCTCCAAGCTCTGGAAGAAGCTATTGGCCCTCATACCTGTGCGGTGATGCTGGAGCCAATTCTCGGAGAGAGTGGGATCTACCCGGCTACTCGAGAGTACCTTCAGGGAGTGCGCCAACTTTGTGATGAAAAGGGCCTCCTCCTGATCTTGGATGAAGTACAAACCGGTTTTGGGCGAACTGGTCGTTTCTGGGCCTATGAACACTATGACATTGTACCGGATATCGTCACCAATGCTAAAACCCTGGGGGGAGGTTTACCTATAGGGGTTTGTTTAGCTAAGCCGGAAGTCGCCTCGGCTTTTGTCCCTGGTGACCACGGGTGTACGTTTGGGGGGAATCCGGCTTCTTGTACGGCAGCGCTTACCGCTCTAAAGGTTCTTAAGGAGGAGCAGTTGATCCAGCGAGCAGAACGATTAGGCCAGCTCTTCCTCTCCGAGCTTTATAAAATCAGGGAGCGCACTAGGGCGATCACCGATATTCGTGGTCTTGGGTTGATGATCGGTTTTGACTTGGCAAAGCCAGTGGCTCGAGAAGTGATGCTTTCTGCCCTTGAGAAAGGCTTAGTGATCAACGCCTCCAGTGAATACACTATCCGACTTCTACCCGCGCTAGTGATCCCGGAAGAGGATGTTTACCAGGGTTTGGCAATTTTAGAGCAGGTGATTGACCAATATGGGGTATCTTAAGCCATTGTTATGAAGGGGAAAATGGAGCCGATTACTCTTCCACGTTTACTGGCGCATAATCCTTTACGAGGGCGAGACCTTTTATCCATTGCAGACCTCACCCTTGAGGAGGCGCGGTTGATTATCGCCGCAGCCCGAAAGCTGAAGGCTCGACAGCATATTTCTCCTGTTGAGGATGAGTTTCGTAAAGCCCTTTACGCGAAACATTTAGCCCTCCTCTTTGAGAAGCCGTCTCTGAGGACTCGGGTCACTCTCCAATTGGCGATGGAGCAGTTGGGGGGCACGGCTATTTATTTGGGGCCAGAGGAGGTAATGATGGGTTCCCGGGAGAGCGTCCCCGATATTGCCCGGAATTTGGATCGCTGGGTTCACGCCATCGCTGCCCGGGTTTACCGGCATCAGCACCTCGAGATCCTTGCTCGATATGCCCAAATACCTGTGATTAACGCCCTCTCGGATTTGGAACATCCTTGCCAAGTTCTTGCCGATTTTATGACCCTTGAGGAGTATAAAGGTGAGCCTTCCAAAATCCAGCTGGCTTGGGTAGGAGATGGAAACAATGTTTGTCATTCACTGATTTTAATCTCCGCTCTCTACGGTACCCACCTAAGAGTAGCTTGCCCTTCAGGATACGAACCTCTGCCGGAAGTGGTGACTCGTGCCCAAGAATTGGCCCAGGCCTCAGGGGCGGTCATCGAGATTCTTCAAGATCCTCGTTCGGCAGTGATGGGAGCAGATGCGGTTTACACCGACGTCTGGATTTCTATGGGGCAGGAGGAGGAAGCTGAGGAACGACGCCGAGATCTGGCCGGTTATCAAGTAAACTCTCAATTAGTAACTTACGCCAAGCCAGATGCAATTATAATGCATTGCCTTCCTGCTCATCGAGGGGAAGAGATCACGGATGAAATGATAGATGGCCCTCAGTCTGTTGTACTCGACCAAGCAGAAAATCGGTTGTACGTTCAAAAAGCTCTTCTCCTCTTCCTTTTAAGTGGACAACCCACGTCTTTAGGCCGTCAGACTCTCTAGAAGGGTGGGCTTCAGAGAGATGATCCGTTTTCCCATTTTCGGAAAGCTTCTTATCCTTTTGGTGGTGATGGGATTGTTAGCCCCAGGTAACTCTTTAAGCGCTTTCCAAGATCGTTTTGTATGGCTTTTCGGATGGAGCCTCCGCAGGGATCAGGATGTCCAAGTTCTGCGTCAAATTATTGAAAGGGCAGCCAAGCACGGCTATAACGGGGCTGTACTTTCAGCCAACCTAGACATCCTCTGTAAACAGCCTCCCGAATACTTTCGCCGGCTTCAAGAGGTAAAGGCCTTTTGTGAGCACAATGGTTTGGAGCTGATCCCCAGTGTTTTTTCTATTGGCTATGGAGGAGGGGTTCTTTCCCATAATCGGAATCTCGCCGAGGGTCTGCCGGTTAAAGAGGCTCTGTTTATTGTTCGAGAAGGAAGAGGGCTTCTTCTTCCCGATCCGCCAGTGCGCTTGGTTAATGGAGGCTTTGAAGAGTTGGAAGGTAACCGCTTTCGGGGTTGGAACTTCCACGATGAGCCAGGAGTAGTGAGCTTCCCGGACCACCAAATCGTTCACAGCGGCAAAACTTCTATCCGTATGGAAAATTTCTCTGCTCAGCCAGCGGGCAATGCCCGAGTGATGCAGGAGGTAAAAGTCCATCCCTATCGGTGTTATCGGGTAAGTCTATGGGTGAGAACAGAAGGCCTAAGGCCTAGTAATCTCTTCCGTATTTTGGTCCTCGCGGGAGACCGGGATTTGGCCCCTCGCCAATTTGATATTCCCCCCTCTTCCGATTGGCGTAAGGTAACCCTCCTCTTTAACAGCCTCGGTTACGACTCCGTCCGTCTTTATGCGGGGGTTTGGGGAGGGCGGGAAGGCAAGGTATGGCTAGATGATGTTACCCTGGAAGAGGTAGGCCCTATCAACGTTTTACGGCGTCCGGGGACTCCTGTTACGGTCCGGAGTGAAGAGGGCAATGTGATTTATGAGGAGGGAAAAGATTATGCTCCCCTCGTAGACCCTGATTTTAATTTTTACAATGTAGACCGGGAAGCTCCCTCCTTGCAAATCCTAAAGGGCAGTTGTATTCGAGAGGGACAGCGGTTGCGAGTTAGTTGGTACCATCCGATGGTGATTTACCAAGATCAGGTCACCGTTTGTATGGCGGAGCCAGAGCTTTATGAAATCTTTGACCATGAAGCCCAGTTGCTGGCAAAATATCTTCATCCCAAGCGTATTCTTTTGAGTATGGATGAAGTGCGAATGGGAGGAACCTGTAAACGGTGTGAAGGGAAGAGTATGGCTCGGTTATTGGGGGAATGTGTTACCAAGGAGGTGCAAATCCTTCGCAAATATAACCCCAAAGCCCAGATCTACATCTGGTCGGATATGTTGGACCCTCATCATAATGCCCACAGCAACTACTACTTGGTGCAAGGGGATTTTACAGGCTCTTGGAATTATGTCCCTAAAGATTTAGTAATTGCAGTTTGGGGGGGAGAGCCTCGAGAGAATAGCCTACGCTTCTTCGCCAGCCGGAATTTTCAGACCTTAATCGCTTGTTACTATGATGCGGACACCTTGAAAGATGTGGAGGATTGGCTTGCTTTAGCTCGCAAGACCCCTCAAGTTCGAGGGCTGATGTACACCACTTGGCTTAGAAGGTACGATTTGTTAGAGGAGTTTGGGGATCTGCTGAATCAAGCGATGAGATAGGCTTCTTCTTATTTCAAGGAGAGGAGACAAGGGGTGAGGATCGAGACCTTAGCGGTGCATGCAGGCGAGACAGTTGACCCCACTTCGGGAGCTATCACTCCGCCCCTTTATCTTTCGACCACTTTTGAGCGGGCTGAAGATGGGAGCTATCCCAGGGGGTATATCTATACTCGGTTGGGTAATCCAAACCGAGAGGCTTTGGAAAAATGCCTCTCGGTTTTGGAAGGAGGATCCGCTTGTGCAGTGTTTTCCTCCGGCTCCTCCGCAATGATGAGTCTTTTCCAGGCTCTTTCACCGGGGGATCGGGTAATCGCCCCTTGGGATCTTTATTATGGGACGGCTGGCCTGTTGCAGGAGATTCTAGCTCCTTGGGGGTTGGAAGTTACTTTTGCGGATATGACCAACCCACTCCAGGTGGAAAGGGTGCTTGATCTTAGGGTTAAGATCCTTTTGATTGAAACCCCTTCTAATCCTCTGTTGAAGATTACGGATATCGCTCGGATTTCCAATCTGGCTCATCAGGTGGGGGCTTTCTGCGTGTGTGATAATACTTGGGCTACTCCGGTACTTCAACGCCCTTTTGAGTGGGGGGCGGATTTCGTTGTCTACTCCACCACTAAGTACCTCAATGGCCATAGTGATGCCTTGGGAGGGGCGGTCATTGCCAAGGTTGAGGATGATTTTTTTCAGAGAATCCGTAAAATCCAGTGTTCTGGAGGAGCGGTGCTCTCTCCCTTTGACTGTTGGTTGACTCGCCGGGGGCTTAAAACCTTGCCTTATCGGGTTCGTGCTCAGTCAGAGACTGCTCTGAAAATCGCCCAGTTTTTAAAGAATCATCCTGCAGTTGAAGTAGTGCATTACCCCGGCTTGGAAGACCATCCGGGATATGAGATTGCGGTTCGCCAGATGACAATGTTTGGAGGGGTACTCTCTTTCCAGGTGAAAGGAGGGCAGGATCGAGCGGTGGCAGTGGCAGGCAAGGTGCGTCTTTTCACCCGTGCTACCAGCTTAGGCGGAGTCGAAAGTCTTATTGAGCACCGGGCCTCGATAGAAGGGCCGGGAACAAGGACGCCGGACAATCTGCTTCGGCTTTCTATCGGCCTGGAGCATCCGGAGGATTTAATGGAAGACCTGGCTCAAGCCTTGGAGGGTGGATAAGGCCTCAGTGTGGGGAGAAAGCAGATCATTGCCCTCCAACCTTTTTCTTGGGAATAATATTTTGGGGTTTCTCAGGTGCTAAAGTCGTAAAATTTGGAGTTTAGGAGTATTTTGATGAGCAGAAAGGTGGTTTTGGTTTATTCGGGAGGGTTGGATACCTCAGTGTGTATCCCGATGATACGGGAGGAATATGGTTTCGACCACATCATCACGGTAACCGTGGATGTTGGTCAACCGCCGGAGGATATTGCCCAAGCCGAGCAAAAGGCTCGGGCTTTGGGGACGGAACATTATACGGTTGATGCTAAAGAAGAGTTTGTCCGATACCTCTGCTGGCCGGCGGTTCAAGCCAATGGGAGCTATGAGGGGTACCCTTTAAGTACCGCTTTGGCTCGACCTTTAATCGCTCTAAAAGCGGTTCAAGTAGCCCAGAAGGTGGGGGCAAAGGCTTTTGGCCATGGGTGCACGGGCAAAGGGAATGACCAGTTTCGCATCGAGTTTATGATCCGTGCTTTGATGCCGGATGCAGAGATTATTGCCCCAATGCGGGAGAAGAATCTTACACGCTCTGAAGAAATCGAATATGCCCGGCGCAAGGGTGTTCCCATTTCCCAGACAGCGGAAAAAATTTGGTCTATAGATGAGAATCTTTGGGGGCGAAGCATTGAGGGAGGACGCTTGGAAGAACCAGATTACACCCCGCCGGAGGAGATTTACCAGTGGACTAAAAACCCAGCAGAGACCCCTAATGAACCTAAGGTCATTGAAATCACGTTTGAAGAGGGGATACCTGTTGCTCTGGATGGCCAACGCCTATCTCCTGTACTTTTGGTTCAAACTTTGAACCGAATTGCGGGGGAATATGGAGTGGGCCGAATAGATATTATGGAGGACCGTCTTTTGGGCCTGAAAGTTCGAGAGAACTATGAATGCCCGGCGGCAGTTACCTTTATCACTGCTCATAAGGCGCTGGAAGCCTTGGTGCTTACCGCCGAAGAGCAGCGTTTTAAGGCATTAGTGGATGCGGAATGGGCTCGCTTGGCCTACGCTGGCCTATGGCTTGACCCTCTTAAAGAGGATTTGGACGCCTTTATTCAAGCTACTCAGCGCCGGGTCACTGGTACCGTTCGCCTTCGGTTGTTCAAGGGTTATTGTACAGTGATTGGCCGAAGAAGCGATTGGGCGCTCTACTCGGAAGAGCTCGCTTCTTTTGATTCCAAAGCCTTTGATCAGCGGGAATCGGTGGGAACGGTGAAAACTCACGGCCTTCAAGCACGGATGTACCTTCAGCTTAGTCAACAGCAGACAGCGGTTAGCGGTCAACTATCCCCCTTCCGGGCTTTGCTCAAAGGAGGATAAAGAAGGGTCCAAGCCTTGTCTTACCCACAGACTTGGGTGAGTGCTGAGGCTTTCTAGTCTTTAGTAGGAACGACGATGACTCAGCTTTGGGGAGGACGTTTTGCTAAACCCACGGAGGAGAAGGCGCAGGAGTTTCTGCGAAGTTTCCCCTTCGATGTCCGCCTTGCTCGGCAGGATGTGATAGGAAGTATTGCCCATGCTCGAATGCTTCAACGGCAGGGGATTCTTTCTCAGGAAGAGGGGGATCAAATTCTTCGAGGGCTTCAGCAAATTTTAGAGGAGGTGGAGGGAGGCCAGCCTTGTTTTGACCCTTCTGCGGAAGATATTCATACTGCAGTGGAGGTCCGTTTGCGGGAGCTGATCGGTGGAGTTGCCGGTAAGCTTCACACTGCCCGAAGCCGGAACGACCAAGTGGTAACCGACCTCCGTCTCTGGTTAAGGGAGGAGGGGGAGCGAATCGCGGGTCTTCTCCGTCAACTTCAAGGGGTTCTGCTGGAGCAAGCGGAAGAGCACCTTGAAACGATTATGCCCGGATTTACCCACCTCCAACATGCACAGCCTGTAACCTTGGCCCATCATCTCCTGGCCTATTTCTGGATGTTCCAGCGAGATTGGGAGCGATTGCAGGAGGCGCTACGCCGAATGAACTACTGCCCCTTAGGTGCCTCCGCCTTAGCGGGAACCCCCTTTCCTATAGACCGGGAGGAGGTAGCAAGAGAATTAGGGTTTATTGCCCCCTGCCCTAACTCGATGGATGCAGTTGCAGACCGGGATTTTGTAGTCGAATTCTTGGCCTTCTCTGCGTTAACAATGATGCACCTCTCCCGATTGGCCCAGGAGATCACCCTTTGGACCGCTCCAGAGTTCGGGTTTCTGATCCTGGATGATGCCTATACCACAGGCTCTAGTATTATGCCCCAGAAGAAGAATCCCGATGTGGCCGAACTGGTTCGGGGTAAAACCGGACGAGTTTATGGCCACCTTTTGGGGCTTCTCACCGTTTTAAAAGGCCTACCTCTTACTTACAACACTGACCTCCAGGAGGATAAGGAGGCCCTTTTCGATACAGTGGATACATTACAGGGCGCTTTGGAAGTTTTTGCAGGGATGTTAAAGACCGCCACCTTTATTCCCGAACGGATGGAACAGCTGGCAGATACCGGTTTTATAGTGGCCACGGATATTGCCGATTTTATTGCTATGCAGGGAGTACCCTTCCGCCAAGCTCATGAGATCGTCGGTCGGATGGTCCTCTATTGTGAACAAGAAGGGAGATCGCTTTCGGCCCTCTCCCTTGAGGAATTGCGTCGTTTTTGGCCTGGTTTCCCGGATCATTATCGAGTGCCCACGATTCGCGAAAGTGTTGCAAGCCGGAAGTCTTTCGGGGGTACGGCGCCAGAGAGGGTGAGAGAGCAGTTGGAGGAGGCCCGCCGGATTCACCTCCAATGATCATGCTTAGCCTTTGGGGGACAAGGCTAAAATAACTAAGCAGGTTGTTTCCACATTGGGTAGGCCTACAGGTTGACCCTCTATGTTGTAATCAGTGATAAACCCCCCGGAAGAATCTTGTTGCCTCAGTAATCGAGTCAGGATCTCTTCTCTCATCGGCAGAGGTTGTTTTAGTTTTCTCGCGGCAAGAAGAGCAAGAGCTAGCTTATAAGTGCTGTAGAGATGGTGATTTTGTGCCACTCGGTCATAGAAGCCTCTGCCATCCCACATCTCCAGGGCTTGGCGAAAGTACTGAATCGCTTGCTGAGGTTGAGTTCTCGCTTGAGCGATCCCTGCCAGAAAGAGTAGATCGCTATATTCCTGCCAATCTTTAAGAATTCGGTTGGTGATCCGTTCAGTGCGGATCTGTTTTGGCCCCTTCCAGGCAACAGTCACCAGTTCCGGGATGCGGAAGGGGAGAGGGTGTTTTGCTTCCCCAAAGAGGATTTCAATTTTACCGGAGTAGGTTACTCCGTAGTGGTGGATGGCTTTTTCAATACGTTGGGTGATGTCTGGTCGTACCGGCTTTAAGATTTTGCTGGCGAGATAGTTATCGTGATAAAGCCAATAAACTTTGGCACCAGGGTATTCGGGAAGCAAATCGAGGGAAGGATCGAATAAATACTCCAGGAATCGGAAGGCCCTTTTAAGGGCTTCTTCTCTCTTACCTGTGTCACAGTTTTTCTGGATTGTTTCGTTTCCTGTTATGGGTGAAAGGAGGAGTAAAACAACAAGGAAAACTATCTCAATAATGCTAGGGGCTAGCATCCTTTCTCCGCATTTGCAAGGGTTAGGCTTTTATTAAAAAGAGAGGGTTTATCCTCCCATCTCCTTTTCTGTTGGTTGCAATCCAGCGACCAAAACCTTAGGCCGGCAGATAAATTCCTGATAGTGGCGGGTAACCTCCCCTTCTTTGGCATTGTGTTGGTGGAGGAGGATTCGGTAGCGCAGGCGGAGAGGATAACCCGGTTCAAGGACCCAGGGGTCTTCATAGTTAAAGGCAGATCCTGCCCAACCATCATTCCGACAATGCCAGAAGGTAGGATAGCGTGGGTTATCCGGATGGTCGAAGAGAGCTACCCCTCCCCAAAGACCTTGCCCAATGGGTCCGGAGAGATCAAGCCAAGCAGACCGCTTTCCCAAGGCTCCTTCTTCATTCCGGTAGCCTTCTGAAGTGAGAATCTCTCCAGCCCCGTCAAAAACCGTCAGCGATTGAGCAACGCGGACGGCGAGGAATCCAAAGGGGGTTTTCCCTAGGATAAGAGGTTTTTCCTCCATAGGGGCTAGCTCTAATTCAAGGTCTATTAGGCGAAAGGAATCCGCAGGGAGGTAATAGGTGACCTGGCGTTTTTCCCTGAGCAATACTTGTTCCCCATCGCTCCAATGGATTTGCTGGAGGAAACGCGCGAAGAGCGGGCCATCTTCCATAAGGTCAAACCGTTGGTGGATAAGCCAACCCCCGCGCTCGGACCAAAAATCCTTTCCCGAGATGTTTGCATGAGCAATCCAGAGGGAATAGTGGTGGGCATGGCTTCCAGTGGGATCGTGGGGTTTGCCCAGTTCGGTAAGACTGGCTTTCCCAGGACCATAAACGGGATAAAAATAGGGCCGGCGAGGTTCAAAGGGAGAAAGGGAGAGGGTTTTGAGTTTTTCAGAGAAACTTGGCCCAAGGTGATATATGGTTAAAGGTTCTCCTTGGTACAAGAGAGACAAAGTCCCTCCCAAAGGCCATTGAGGCCGGATTTGGAGGCTGGGAAACCAACGAACAGGAGTCGGATTACCCTGAGGATCAAAGTATCGTAAGTTGTAAGGAGGATAGGGGACTTGGACAAAGCGTCCCTGGGAAGGGATTCTCAGGTAAAGATTGTACCTCAGGGGTGAGGAGTTTCCTCCTTTGACTATCCAGGTTAAAGTGCCTGACCCTCGTAGAGAGGAGGGTACGGCTTCTGCAGACCATTCTCCCACCCAACTTACGGTTTCGGGCGTCTCGGGCAAGAGGCGTCTCTCTGGATAGCGACCCTGGACTTCTGGAGTATATTGAAAGACTTCTTCCACTTCCCTCCCCTCCGGTTCCACTCGGTAGAGGCGCAAGGAGTGTTCGTCTACTGCCCCTGAAAGACCTCCTTGTTTTAAAAGAGAGTCCCAGGAAAGAGACACGGAGACGGGAACAAATTCCGCTTGGGCAGGGACCTCCCTCACTTCTATTGGGATGACGAAGTACTGCCCCATAAAGCTACTCCTCTCATAGTGTCAACAGCTCTTCTTCAAGAGAGAAGGCCTCTTTTCCCAAGGACATCCAAGAAGGATTTCCCCATCCCCGATGACTTATCCCCCTCCTCTCTCTGTTGGAGAAAACGAGGAGAGTTTCCTTTTAGGCTATAGAAGGAGAGGTGGAAGAGGTCTATTGATAGGCTAAATCCATTATGAGACAGGAATGAGATTCCTTTTGTGGAAGAGGTTGGAAACACCCAATCCTTATTACTAGGCTAAGCGTATCCCTCGAACAGCCCAAGCCCGAGCGATCAGAGGAATGGAACCCTTTGCTTGGATAGGAAGCCTGGAACAAAGGCGGTTTCTCAAAAGGGTACGACGCTCTTCCTCGAGAGATTGGAGATAGGATTCGTTGCGGAGGAAGGGTACCCAGTAGTCCTCAAAATCTTGGAAGAGGGTTGGAATAATCAACGAGCAAACTTCAACTTTTTGCAGCCCGGCCGAGCAGAATAGATCGAGGAGAAGTTCTGGTTTGCAGAGAGGATACCGTTGGGCGTGGTCCCACTTGTGGGCTGGAGGGTCTATCTCCACTGCGGTGTCCCAAAAGAAGCGCAACATTTGCATCTCCCCAGCGAAGTCCCAGACGTATCCTGCAAGGATTCCTCCCGGTCGGGTGACCCGGGACCACTCTTTCACGGCGAGAAGAGGATCTGGCATCTTATCAAGGGAAAGGCCTGCGACAACGGCGTCAAAACACTTATCCACAAAGCTTAGGGTTTGCCCATTTCCCCGAATAAACCAGGCGCGCGGATCAGAGATATAAGCCCTTGCGAATTCAATACACTCTTTCCAGGGGTCTATCCCAATCACAATTTGTGGCGAGGCGAGTTCCAAGATTCTCTGCAGGAGGGCTCCAGTGCCACAACCGACGTCCAACCAGTAGCTTCCCGGGGGTACAGTCAGCCATTTGAGAAACTCTCCTGCTAAGAGCTTGCTCCACCGGCCCATATAGAGTTCGTAGTCCCAACCATCGGCCCAGGGATTACCATTAGAGGGGTGAGGATGTTCCGTCTTCACTTTTAGTCTCCCACTTCAGGGGTTTGTTTCTCTCTCCTGATTTTTCTTCCATAATCTTTTGATCTTCTCCTATTGAATTTTTATGCCTGTCCTTTCCAGGATCTTATTCCTACTAGCTAGCTCTCTGGTCTCTCTTAACGCCTCTTGAGTTTTGCGGTATAATGCGGGCGGTGACCACAGTAGGAGGGGAGAAAGTTGGTTAAGCGAAGGGGCAGATGGTTAGGCGTATGGCTCTGGATGATGGTGACAAGTGGAGTGAGTGCTGAAGTTCTTTGGAGTATCGGTGTGGCTGATAATCGCTACGGAGAGTTCGCTGGAGCTGGGCGCTACACTGAGTATTCCTATCGCTTTCCTCGGGACGTTGTCTTTCAGTTGGGGCAAAGCCGACCGGAGCGCGATTGGTCGTTTATCCACCCCGGTCCCGCCGACTTTTGGGCGGGATCTCGGCAACATTCCTTTCGTATAGAGTTTAACCTTTCAGCAGCCCCCTCAGGTGCTTGCCGTTTCACTTTAGACTTTGTGAACACCCATCCTGTTGATCCACCCTTGTTGGAAATTGATATCAACGCTAAGGCTCATTACTGCTTTCAGTTGCCTAGAGGTACGGATGAGCGTGCTTTGGCGAACCCTAGCATTGGCCAAGAGTTTGTTCTGCCTTTGTTTTTTCCCGCTCATTACTTACAGCCAGGACGTAATTACATAACCCTTACTACTGTTGCAGGGAGCTGGCTGCTCTATGATGCTCTTTGGCTGGAAGGAGGCTTAATAATGCCGCAAGGGCCTGAAATCGCCAGTGTGAGCGTGGAGTCCACGATGTTCTTCAAACGAGTAAGCGGAAAGTTAAGGCAAGCAATTCGGGTGATTTTGGACAATGTTGGGTTAGAGGGTTCCGGAATAGTGCGCCTCAGCGGTGCTAGAAAGTTGAGGCAAACTGTACATCTGCTCCCGGGTAGTAATACTTTCTACCTGTTCGTTTCGCCCTTTAAGGGATCCGAACGAGTGCGGCTCTCCGTACAGGTCGGTTCCCAGGAACGCCATACCGAGTTTGAAGGACATAAAGAGCGCCGATGGAAGGTTTTCATCACTCCATCCACTCATACGGACATTGGCTACACTGATTTTCAAGAACGTGTTTTTGTTCGACACAACGAAAACACCACTGCCGCTTTAGAAGCATGTGCTAGGAACCCGTTGTTCAAGTGGAACCTAGAGGTAGCGTTTCAGGCATTCCTTTTCCGTCGGCACAGCCAAAGACCATTTGAGCGATTGATGGAACGTGTTCGGGAGGGGCGTATAGGGTTGCAGGGCTTATACCTGAATATGTTGACCGGGCTTTGCTCAGGTGAAGAGCTGGTGCAAGCGTTGACGCGAGCGCAGGCGTTGGGGCAAGAGCATAGGTTCCGTGTGGAGTCTGCTATCCTGACCGATGTACCGACTTCTGTCGGAACAATGCCTATGTTACTTTCACAAGCTGGCATTCGCTACTTTGCCGAAGGAGTCAACCAACATCGCGCCCCCGTTTTTCGTTATGCTCCTCGCCAGCTTCAGCAGTCACCTTTTTGGTGGGAGGGGCTAGATGGCTCACGAATTCTGGCGATCTTCACTCAGGGTTATGCCCAAGCGTCGGAGTTAGGGTTAACACGTAGTGTAGAGGAAACCATCCGTCGCCTCCCTCTGTGGCTGCGTGGATTTGACCGAGAGGATTATCCTTATGACGCTGTTTTCGTTTATGGTGCATTCGGTGACAATGAACCGCTAGATCCACGTTATGCTGAGGTTGTTTGGGAGTGGAACAAGCAGTGGGACTACCCTCAAATCCTCCTCACGCGGGTGGACGAGTTCTTCCGCTATGTGGAAAGGAAGTTTGCTAAGGTGCTACCCGTCTTCCGGGGTGATATGGGTGTCTATTGGGAGGACGGTGCTGCTTCGTCAGCTTATGAAACCTCATTGGTGCGCTGGGCAAAAACGGATCTAGAAGCGGCTCAGCGGCGCTACGCCTTAATGTCCTTCCACAACCCCAGTTATGTTTTCCCTGTGGACACTATCCAAGATGCCTGGGATGAAGTGCTCTTTTATGACGAGCATACCTGGGGTGCTTGGTGTAGTATCTCTGAGCCTTATCACGAGCAAACCCGCCACCAATGGGCGATCAAGGCGGCGTTCGCGGAGCGGGCGGCGAAAAAGGCGGGAATGTTGGCAAGGTCTGTGACCCAAGCTAATGGCCTGCGCTACAGTGGCTCTAGGCAAGCTGTTGTCGTTTGGAATGATTTGTCTTGGTCCCGTGACATTTTGGTTAGTGTTCGCTTGCCCAAGGATCAATCATCTGTGCGAGTTCGTGATGCTGTCACTCAACGCTTACTACCCGTTCAAAAGCAAGACGGGCGGTTATTCTTCATAGCGGAGCAGGTCCCACCGCTGGGTTATCGCAGCTATTTGTTGGAAGCACCCGCTTCTAATGATCGAGATATCGGCAAGGACTCTGCACTACAAGCAGGTCTGCTACTGAAGCAGGGTGGTGGTGAGTGGATGTGGGAAACGCCCGACTTCCAGTTGCGTTTTGATCCCAAGACAGGCGCAGTCATCAGCTTGCGAGACCGTTGGTCAAGGCGCGAGTGGGTAGATGTCCAAAGCGGTTATGGCTTAAACCAGTTCCTTTATGTATTGGGAGGGGAAGGGACGCGGCTGGTTCGGGAGCATCTCGCCGAACCGAGGTTTCAGGTTTATACCCATACGCAGACGCAAGTACAGTTAGTGGAAAATGGGCCGGTTCTAGCAGTGTTGTGCCTTCGCCGGCGCGGCGAAAAAACGCCACCCGTTGACACCTGGGTCATCGTTCAGCCGGATAGACGGCTGACTTTTTTGAACGTCTTGCACAAAGAACCAACAACGGCAAAAGAGGCAGGTTATTTTGCTTTTCCATTCAAACTGCAGTATCCAGAAAAAGGGCAGGCGTTTGTAGAGTTGCCCTACGGGGTGCTTCAAGTGGAGAAAGAGCAGTTGCCTGGGGGGTGTCGAGAATGGTTCGCCACTCATAGCTTTGCAGCGGTAAGCGATGGTTCAGTGACTGCATATTTGGCAATGCCTCATACTCCTTTGCTTACAGTGAACGATTTCTTTAAAGGACGATGGCGCAGTAAGCTCGATCATATCAACGGTTGGTTGTTCGCATATGTGCTCAACAACTACTGGGATACGAACTACAAAGCGGAGCAAGGCGGTGACTTGGTGTTTGCCTTTTCGGTGAGCTTCGATCTAGGGAGGTTCGACCCCCTTCGGGCAACCAAGTTTGGGTGGGAAAGATTAGTGACGATGCCCGACCCTCGAAAAGGTGGCGATGAAGCGGTGTGGAGGGACGGTGAACAAGAAGGATGGCTTACGAAATCACCTGAGCTACCGATGGCATCGTTATTACGGATTGAACCTGAAACGGTTGTCGTTGGTGGGATAATACGCGACGGGGCACGGTTGTTCGTCCGGCTTTACAATCCAACCTTTCAGCGTATTCAAGTTCGGTGTACTTTGCCTGGTCTGCACATCCAGCAGGCATGGCAAACTGATCTGTTGGGCAAACCGCAAAAGCGACTTTCCCTTCGGCAAGGCGCGGTGGAAGTGGCTATCTCCGCTCGAAGCTTTGTGACCGTGGCGTTAAGCCAATCAGAAGGAGAACGTCCTTAAAATTCTATCCTAGAGGAGGAGCGGGGGGTAAGATGGTTCCCGTTGCATATCTCGTAGCAGTCCTAAGACAAAGAGGTATAAAAGTTTTTGCCGAGGTAACTGTTTTAGGAATCCTTTGCCTGCTAGGAAAGGCTAGCGCCAAAGGGTTAGCCCTTGTGGTGAATGGCCAACCCAAGGCGGTGATCGTTATTTCGGCCAAGGCCAACGAAAAAGTGAAGATGGCAGCCGAGGAGTTACAGCGATACCTTGAGAAAATTTCGGGAGCGAAGCTTCCCATCGTTCCTGATAGCCAAAACCCGAAAGGCCTTTTGCTTCTTATAGGCAAAAGCCGGTTTACCGAGGTAATGAAGGCGTCTATCCCTTCGGGGTTGACCAACGCTCGTCGGGAAGAAGGGTTCATCATTCTTTGTCGGGGTAATCGCTTAGTGCTGGCGGGCAATGATGAAGGGCCTTATCACGGTACAGAGTATGCAGTCTACGACTTCTTGAACCGCCTTGGGGTCCGTTGGTTTATGCCTGGCGAGTATGGTGAATATGTGCCGAAGCGGAGCACCATTGTTGTCCCAGAATTGTTTGTGCGAGAGCGTCCTGATTTCATTATGCGCAATTGGTGGGTACATATTTCCCCAGATCTGGCGGAGCAGGAGCGTCGTTGGAAGATCCGCAATAAGATGAATCCTGATCCGATGTTCGCTATTCCCGCCGACAGCAGCGCTCGGAACATTTTACCGGCAGACCAGTATTTCAAGGAGCATCCTGAATACTTTGCGATGAACCTCGATGGCAGTCGTAACCCTTATCTCCCTAACTTGACTCACCCCAAAGCAGTTGAAATTGCTTCTGGTATTATTAAAGACTTCTTCCGCAAAAATCCGGGTGCTAACTCCTACGGTTTTGCCCCTGACGATGGGTTGCCCCGGGATTACAGCCCGGAGACGGTTCGCTTAAATCAAGGGTTTGTAGATCTGTTAGGCCGGCCGGGGGTTCCGGGTGAAGTGAGCATTAGTGAGGAATGGTTTTCCTTTGTCAACCGGGTTACCGCTGAAGTGCGTAAGGAGTTTCCTGAAGTCTATATAGCAACCAACGGATATGCCAACCGGAACCTTCCTCCCCAGGGTATCCAGCTGGATGACCACATTGTTGTGATGTTCGCCGCTATATGGAGTTGTACTTTACATGCTTACGATGACCCTCACTGCTGGCAGAAAGTTCGGCAGGGGCAGATGTTAAAGCGTTGGTGCGAGTTAAGCAAGAACGTTTGGGTTTACGGATATAATGAGCAAATGCTGGTGTCAGCACTGACACCCTTGCCAGAGACCCGCAAACTGCGCCGAGATTTTCCTCTGCTGAAGAAGTGGGGGGTTATCGGTTTCTTTGACGAAGCGCGTAATGTGTGGGCAGAGTGTGGTATTGCTAGTCGTTACCTTCGTGCTCAACTGGAGTGGAACGCTAACGCCGATGGAGAGGCTATCTTGAAGGATTTCTATGCCCATTGGTACGGTAAGGCTGCTCAGCCTATGCGGGCCTTTTATGATACTATTGAGGAGACTATTGAGAAGACACCGATGCATGGGCACGAAGACCGGATCCTGCCTGAGGTCTATACGCCGGAACTGCTAGCGATACTGCAGAAGTACCTTGCCCAAGCGGAGCGACTTGCCGATACAGAACGGGCTCGGCTGCACGTTCGAGCGGATCGACTTATCTACGAGCATCTTCGGGCCTATGTAGCGATGAACAGGGCAGAGGCAAAGGGGAATTTCGCTGAGGCAGAACGACAGGCGGAACGAATGATGAAACTGCGCCGGCAACTTTACGCGATTAACCCCTTCTATATCTGGTTTGACGAAACCCGCTACCACTCCGGCATTTGGTATTGGGGTGTTTTAGATCGGCAGAAATTTTATCAGTCGTTAGCAAATATGACTTCAGGAAAGACTGGAGAGTTGGTAACCTTCTTGCCCGAAAGGGCACTGTTCCACACTGATCCCCACGACGAAGGGATTTTTGCTGGATGGTACCATCAGCGCCTTAACGAAGCGGGTTGGAAACCTATTTTAGTAACTAAACCCTTTTATTGTCAGGGCTATATAGATCAGCAAGGATACCCCTATGTCGGTTACCTTTGGTACCGGTTTAAAGTCAACGTTCCTAATTCGGCAAAAGGGAAGAAGGTAATACTTTATGTGCCTACTGTGGAGACAGAGGCATGGTGTTGGGTCAATGGGAAATATATTGGCCATCGTCCTTATATGGAGGCCTATGTTCGTCCCACGCCGATGGAAGTGGAAGTCACTAAAGCCCTGCGTCCAGGTATGACTAACGTGATCGTCCTTCGGGTTAGTACAGGGTTAAACCCCGCGCAATCAGCAGGGGGACTGATTTCGCGTCCCTTCCTCTTTACGCCGAAATAAAAGGAAGGGAAAAGCGATTGACAATTGCCGATTCGAGACTTGATTTTTTCCTCATCTCCGATATGGTCGTGGAAAGTAAGCTTGTTCATCCTAAGCGGAGTGTTTCTATTGGTTGAAAGGGAAGCTTCTGCGATGGAAAAAACCTTCAAGGAAGTAATGGTCGAGAAATTAGTGTTTGGGGGTCAGGGTTTAGGTAGAGATGGCAGTGGACGAATTGTTTTCTGCTGGAATGCCCTTCCAGGGGAGCGGGTGTTGGTAGATTTAATCAAGAAGAAGCGAACCTATGCAGAAGGGATTGCAGTTCAGATTTTAAAACCATCCCCGGAGCGTCGGGAACCTGTGGAGGATCACTTTCTCTCCTGTAGTCCTTGGCAGATTCTCGCTGATGATCAGGAGCTTTGGTGGAAAGGTGAGATAACCAAGGAGACTTTCCGGGGGATAGGAGGCTTGGATTTAGAGGATGTGGAGGTTTACACCGATGGTGTAGCCTTCGGTTATCGGAATAAGATGGAATTCAGTTTTACAGAGACGGCGGAAGGTCTTTGTTTGGGCTTTTTCAAGCGCGGGAGCTGGGAGGTCATCCCTGTAACCGGTTGTTGCCTTGCTCAGGCATCGATTCTACAAGCAGGAGTAATCCTCGGCCGCTGGTTGAAGGATCAGCAGGCAAAAGCTAGTCAGTTAAAATCGTTAATCCTCCGAAGCAATCGGCTCGGAGAGGTGATTGCTGGCCTCTTTGTCTCCGATCCGTATTTCCGCCTGAGGGACCGGATCTCCCTAGAGGCTCCGCTGAAGGGGCTCTCACTCTTCTTCTCTGACCCCAGAACGCCTGCTTCTGTTCCTACTGCTCTCCTTTTTACCGAGGGGGAAGAGGAATTGGTGGAAACGGTGTTGGAAAAGCGCCTTCGGTACGGACTTTTAAGCTTTTTCCAGATTAATCTTCCCGTTTTTGAGCAAGCTTTAAGGGATATGCAGGTTTTTGTCGAGAACGATGAGGTAGTGGATTACTACAGTGGAGTAGGCAGTATTGGGATCGCCCTAAGTGAGAGGATCCAGCATTGTATATTGGTGGAGAGTGATCAACAGGCCATTAACTTTGCGAAGCAGAACATTCTTTTGAATGGCTTAGAGGGTAAGTTTGAGGTTCGAGCGGGTCGAGCGGAGAAGTTGTTGGAGGAGATTCAACCCCATCGGGTATTAATTCTGGATCCTCCCCGGGCGGGCCTGCATCCTAAGGTGGTGAAGAAGATCTTGAAAGAGCGGCCCAAACGTCTCCTCTACCTCTCCTGCAACCCCTCAACCCAGGCCCGGGATGTCTGCCTTCTCTGTGATAGTTATCGTGTTGTGTGGCGCCGGTTGTATAACTTCTTCCCTCGGACTCCTCACCTCGAGTCCTTTCTAGTGCTTGACCGCAAGGAGTGAAGGTGGAGGTTACAGCCATAGCCTACGGTCCATACTCCGATATTGAATCGCCTCAGCGATGTGACTGACCTCAATCTCCTCACACCCTGCCAAATCAGCGATGGTACGAGCTACTTTGAGGATACGGTCATAGGCCCGGGCAGAGAGGTTGAGTTGTTGAACCGCTGTACGGAGCAGGGCCATACCTTGGGAGTCAACTTTACAGAACTCTCGGATATGCCGGGACTTCATCTGTCCGTTGGCGAAGATGCCCAACCCTCTAAAGCGCTTCTGTTGTTTTTGGCGCGCTTGCGTTACGCGTTGTCGGATTTCTGCCGAAGAGGCGGAGGAGGGTTTCCCCAGGAGTTCTTCCTGCTTAAGGCGAGGTACTTCAATATGTAGGTCAATTCGGTCCAGGAGGGGGCCGGAGATACGCATGAGATAGCGTTGAACGGCGGAAGGAGAGCAGGTGCAGTTTTTAGAGGGGTCAGTAAGAAATCCACAGGGGCAGGGATTCATTGCGCCCACCAAGATAAATTGGGCGGGGTAGGAGAGACTTCCGGCTGCTCGCGAGATTGTTACAACGCCATCCTCTAGAGGTTGGCGGAGGACTTCGAGTACATCTCGCTTGAATTCGGGGAGTTCGTCTAAGAAGAGGACACCGTGGTGGGCCAAGCTGACCTCTCCTGGCTGAGGAGTACTTCCCCCTCCAATCAATCCAGCGTTACTTACTGTGTGGTGAGGAGAACGGAAAGGGCGAGTAGTGATTAAGGAGGTTTTAGCAGGAAGACGCCCAGTTACGCTGTACAGCTTGGTGACTTCCAGAGCCTCCTCCAGAGTCATCGGGGGTAAAATTCCCGGAATACGTCGGGCCAGCATTGTTTTCCCGGAGCCTGGTGGGCCGATCATAATAATGTTATGGGCACCAGCGGCAGCAACTTCCAAGGCCCGTTTGGCATGTTCCTGCCCTTTTACATCGGCGAAGTCCGCTTCATAGCAAGGGTCACTTAACAAGTTCTCCACCGCTATTGGGGGGACAGGTTTTCGTTCTTGGGGGTTTTGAAGCAGTTGAACGAGTTCTGTTAGGCTTTGTATGGCGTACACTTTCATTGAGCCAACTACTGCTGCTTCTGGTGCATTATCGGTGGGTACAGCTAGATAACTCTTGCCGGCTCGGCGAGCTGCTAAAGCGATGGGCAGGACGCCGTTTACCGGCCGGACCGAGCCATCGAGAGCGAGTTCTCCGAGAAAAACCCAATCCTCCAAGTCGGGAGCGGAGAGCTGTTCGGTGGCACTGAGAATACCTAGAGCAATGGGGAGATCTAAGCCAGGGCCTTCTTTCTTTACATCTGCAGGAGCAAGATTGATAACAATTCGATTCCCTCCAGGGAAGAATAATCCCGAATTCCGGATAGCTGCCCGTACTCGCTCTCGAGATTCTTGCACCGCTTTATCCGGCAGACCCACGATCCCAAAATAGGGCATTCCTGCTGGGGAGATGTCCGCTTCCACCTCGACAATGTAGCCTTCGATGCCGTAGATGGCAGAAGAGTAAACCCGCGCTAGCAACCAGAGAGCTCCTTCTCAAAAGGGATATTCGATTAAGCTTTATCCTGCTAGGGAGAAAACTCCCAAAATGTTGTTCTCGGTTGCTTTTTCTTCTCCTTTCGGGAAGGGGAGAGAGGGATTGATCTGTTCGTGATGTAGGGAGTGTAAAAAAAGAGGACTAATGTGGGTGTAAGAAGAGAGCCGGTTCACCTAGCTAATGGGGAGTATTCTAGGGGAGGGGAACACCCTTAGGAGAGTAGTCCTACAATTTGGAGGGCTTTACGGATCGCCTCAGCTTGGGCCCTATTGACCTTGGACATTGGGGCACGCACTTTACCTCCTCGTCGCCCCTGGAGTTCCATCGCATATTTGACCCTTGCTGGCAAATTGTCTCCTTGGAGAGCGTTCCAGAGGCGTAAGAGATGTTGGTGGAGTTCCAAGGCTCGACAATGGTTCCCCTGATGGACTGCCTCCCATAGTTCAACACCCAGGGTAGGCACTGCGGTGAGGATTGCGGCGACTGCTCCATGGGCGCCTAGGACAAAGGAGGGGTAGAGTAGGGCGTCTACTGCGGAAAGGATTACTCCTTGATCTCCAAGCATTAGTAGAAGGTCGGCAAGGAGCTTGAGGTCGCCAGCACTTTGTTTAACTCCGATCACTCCTTCCACTTCAGTGACGATCTCGGTAAGGAGTTGGGGGGAGAGGTAGGCCCAGGGGACCACATTGTAGATAATAAGAGGCAGGCCTGTGTTCTCTGTGATAGCCATAAAGTGATCCCGCATTGCTTGATCATCCGGCCGAAAGAGGTAGTGGACAGGGGTAACCTGGAGGGCGGTTACTCCGAGGTCTGCAACGGCTTTTCCTCGTTCTATAGCGGATTTGGTGCTATTGGTGATGATCCCTGTAATCACCGGAACTCTTCCTTGGACTTCTTCCAGGGTGATAGCGGTAATTTGACGGACCTCTTCGGGGGTTAGAGTGTGTCCTTCGCCGGTACTCCCACCTACCACAAGTCCGTGTACCTGGGCCACTTCAATGAGGTACCGTACTTCGGCCCGCAAAGCCTTTTCATCAATTTCTTCCTCCTCGTCAAAGGGGGTGGTTAGAGGAGGAAGAATACCACGGATGAGTTCTTGCATCGTTATCTTTCCTCTGGAACTAGGGATTCCACAACTCTCTTCGTTCTGCCCTAGAGTCCTCCTCCGTAGCAATAGGGATGCGGTACTCCGCATCCCCACGATTCTCACCGGGTCCCTCTTTGGCTTTTTGCCGGATCAGCTGTTTGGCATAGCGGGACTCCGATGACACGTGGACCCCTGCATCCGCTTCGGGGTCAATGCCTCTTAGCATCATTCCTTGCCCTCGGGATAAGTGGGTGAGTACAGTAGGATGGTCTGTTGGGTCTCGCATTTGTACAAGGAGGGTTGTTCGAGCTTCCTGGCTGGTGTTGACTCCGGAACCGTGAATCGTGAGGTAATTGAAGAAGAGGATATCCCCTGCCTTTGCCGGAAGAGGGAGGGCGGAAGAGAGGGGATATTGTTCTACAGGGAGATGGAAACCCCCTTCGGTGAGGTGCTCTAGAGGTCCTAAACGGTGACTCCTTGGTATCACTCGAACACATCCCTTCTCTTCTGGGGCGTCATCAAAGTGGATGATAGCAGCCATCATTGTGTGTTTTTCGTGGGGAAAGTAAGGGTAATCTTGGTGCATTGGGAAAGGGGCACCCTTCTCCGGCGGTTTAATGAACAGCTTGGTGTGATGCAGTTGAATGTTGGGGCCGATGAGGTCAGCGGCCCGGTCGGTTAAGCGAGGGTCCACAATAAGGCGGGAGAAGACCGCGCTATGATATTGCACGTTGTGGCAGTGAAGCAATTCCCGGGGGAGGTCGGTGACTTTTGCGGCGCTTCCCCAGCCGGAGAAGCGGGCGCCTTCGGCGTGAACTTCTGCTAACCTTTGGGCAAGGCGATGGGCTTCCTCTCGGAAGTAAGCGCATTCCTCGGGTGTAAAGACCCCTTCTACCAACACATAACCTTCTTCACGATAACATTCTACTTGTTCGGAAGTTAAAGAATACTGTTTTTCGGGAGTAATCATAATGCTTGTATTTAGCCTCCTTTAGAGTTGTCTTGTTTCTGCTTATTGAGCCGTTGGGAAAGGAGCTCAAGTTTTGTTTCTGCAAAGAGCAAAGTTATTCCCTCTTCTCTTAGAGGAATGTTGTGAGCTACACTGTTGAAGGTCCTGAAAGGTTTTCTATAGCTTCCTGACCCTTTGGCGGCTCAGCATAACTATAAGTCGGTCTGTATCCTGTGTTCGTGAGGGGTAACGCCAGCAGTCGAGCTCACTCTGCTATAATAATGGCTTCCTATAATTCTCATCGTCCGGGTAGTAGATGCCTCTAAAGGTTTCAGTGGTGGGTGGATGCCTCCGGGAGGAGAGTGAGTTGTTCCTTAGGTCTGATTAGGTATCCCTTTCCGCTCCCAATCCTTAGAGGGAGACGAGAGCTCCATCAATCTCCTCGACAAGACGGACATTCTCAAGGATCTCTCGAGCACTTTCCATACCAACTACTACTGCATCCACGCAGGGAAGTCCCAAGACGAATCTCAGAGCTTTCCGGGGATCCTTCCCCAAACTTCCTTGACCCATCACCTTCATTCCATAAAGGCCTTTACCTAAGCGATGCATCTTCTCTAAAACAGGGATCACCTCTTGAGGAGAGGCGTCCATATGGATCCCCGAATAGTTGATCCGGGCCAGAACCACTTCCACCCAAGGTTCCTCCGAGGCCCTCTGAAAAGCTCGAAAATCGTGGCAGGAGACGCCTGTGGCTCGGACAATTCCCTGCTCTTTGGCTTCACTAAGGACCTCCATCACCGGCTTCATCTTTATTGGCCAATCAGGAGAGGTCATACAGTGGAGGAGGACGATGTCAAGATAGTCAGTGTTCAGCTCTTGGCGAAAGCGATCTAAATCCGAGCGCATCTGCTCCGCGGTTTGAGCCACTGTTTTGGTCGTAATCACCACCGATTGACGGTCTAGAGTCTTCAACGCTTCGCGGATGTGAGGATGACTGCCATATTGGTCCGCGGAGTCCCAGAAGTTGATTCCCTGTTCATAGGCGAACCGAAGAAGGTTAGCTAGCCCCTTCAAACCTAAAGAGGTTTGGTTGGAACGCCCACCCCAACCGTTGGTGCCTGTGCCGATACAAAGGCGCGAAACCTGGATTCCTGTATCTCCTAGGATGACTTGTCGCATTCTCGTTACCTCCTCTTTAAAAGGATCCTCCCCGGGGGTTGATCCCTCGTCTCATTGGATACCCTTTTCTTCGGATTCTGCTTCTTCCGAGGGGTCTTAGGTCCTTTCTCACTGAGCTGAGTTTTGAGAGTGAGGAGCATTATTATTGTAGAAGGAGAATGGATTGAGGGGCAACTAGGTCTTCTTCTATACCCTTCGATAAAGTTTTTGATCACCCGACGAGTCTTTTTGCCTCATTGGATCACCTTTAAAGGGCAAGAAGGGGGGGATCAAAGAAAATAAAAGAGGAGCGTTTGAGAAGAACCACGGATATAGAGCTTATGGCTGAAGAGCTTTATAAGAAATTTTTCACCCAGGGTTTTCAACAGAGGGCTTCCACTCCTTGGGATAACATATGGCGGGAGAACCCTGATTATTTGGGAAAGGAACCGAATGCCTTTGCCCTTTTTGCCGGTCGGCAGATGCGCGATAGGGGAGTTCAGATGATGGTGCTGGATGCTGGATGCGGTACAGGACGGGATAGCCTCTATTTTGCTGGATTGGACCTAGAAACGATGGCCTTGGATTTTTCAGAAGTCGCTATCAAGATTGTCCAGTCCCGGGTCATCAATACCCCCTTGGTCACTATGTTGAACCCTGTTTGGGTAGATGTCTTGGATGGGGTACCTGTTTCGGACGATTTCTTTGGTGCGGTTTATTCCTTCGATTTCTTGAACCAGGATTTTACCGACGAGGAGATTCGATTTATTCTAGAGGAGTTTTATCGTACAATGCTTCCCGGTGCTCTTTTTTTCGCAGCAATCCGCTCTACTCAGGATGGGGAATATGGCCGAGGGGATCCTATTGGCCCTAACCATTTTCGGCTTCCGGATGGCCGAGGGTTGCATTTCTGGAACCGAGAAGATGTGGAGCAACGCCTTAGTGAGTGGTTTGAGATCGAAACCCTTGAAGAAAGCCAGGTAGCCCTTGAACCAGGCACTTATACAATGTTCTTTGTATCCGGAGTTAAGTAGCCAAAGAAGGGAAAAAGAATGGGAAACTTCTCCTCAGACGCGCCGAAAGAAGCGGAGGACCCCTTTTCTTCCCCCAACGCTTTTAGTGAAATTGCCCCTTGGTATGATGATCTGATGGCTGGAGTGCCCTATGAAAGTTGGGTGGGCTACCTCCAGGAACTGCTGGAACTTTATCATATAAAAGTGCATAAAGTTCTTGATCTGGCTTGTGGGACGGGGCGCTTCAGCCGGTTGTTAAGACGGCTGGGATGGGAAGTGGTGGGAGTAGATGCCTCCCCCGCTATGATTCAGGAGGCCCAACAGAGGTCCCTCGGATGGGGAATTCGCTATTACTGCCAGAAAATGCAAGATTTGTCCTTGGAAGAGGAATTTGACTTGGTAGTTTGCCTTTTTGACAGCTTAAATTATGTTCTCAACCCCGAGGAGGTTCAGGGAGCTTTCCATCGAGTCTATCACCATCTCCGTCCTGGAGGAGCCTTTATCTTCGACGTGAACGATGAGTACGCTTATCGAATGGACCTTTTCACTCAACGAGGGGTAACCCGAAGCCGTCGTCTAGAATATATCTGGAAGAGCCGTTATGACCCTGAACGGCGATTATGCCGAGTGGATATGCGTTTCATTGTGAGATATAATGGGATTACCCGGGAATTTCAGGAGGTTCATTACCAGCGTTACTACCCCCGAGAGGATCTCCAGCGGTTTCTCGAAGTAGCTGGCTTTAAAGTCCTCGCTCAGTACCAAGCCTGGACTTTGGCCCCTCCCACCAAAAATACCGATCGCACTTATTTTGTGGCCCAGAAACCCGGTTAAAGGTGCTGATTGGCCCACTTTCCCAGTCAGCTCAAAGGTCTTTTGTAGAGAGGATCAGAGCTTTACCGGTTTCAGCCATCTGCTCGATTAATTGAAAGAGTTGAAGATATTTCTCTTTTGCCGAATCTTCTGTGTCTCCCCTTAAGCGAGTGAAGGTTTGTCGGCTTCCTACTAAAATGAGTTTATACTGGGCTCGGGAGAGGGCTACATTGAAACGCCGTGGGTCAGAGTGTAGGAGGCCGATACTACCTTCGGGGTTGTGGTTGACTAAGCTAATGCATATTACCGGTTTTTGGCCTCCTTGGAAGCGATCTACGGTATCTACCCGAATATTCTGACCTATCCCTACTTCTTCTAGATACTGGCGGATCAGGTTGTTTTGCTTACGGTAAGCGGAAAGAACTCCAATACCTTCTTCCACTTGGGGCCGCCGGTCTACTGGTAGTTTCTGGAGGAGGGTACCCAACATTTGGGCGATCAGCTGGGCTTCTCGGTGGTTACATCGGCTTTCTGCCTCCCCCTGATCCTTAGCCCGGGGGTCTTCATCAGTGCAGAGGAAGACAATCGCGTAGCGGGGGCTCCAAATTTCTCCCCAATCTTCCTCCCCAAGGAGGGTCTCTCCTCCCTCTGGGAGCCATTTCTCCAGATGAGCCAAAGCAATCTCGGGGTGTCCCGGTTGAAGCTTTCCCTCGTAGAAGGTTTTGCTTACTAGGGTACAGATAGGTTCGTTCATCCGGTATTGTTTCTCTAATAGGAAGAGGCGATGAGGGTATAAGCGGGCCAATCGCTCAAAAAGGGAGGTTTGCAGAGTATCCTCTTCTCGGAAACCAGCTCTTTTGAGAGGAGAGGTCAGAGGCGGTTTGGAAAAAGTCGGATGCTGTCCTTCAACAACAGGGGGTAGTTGCTGATGGTCTCCTACTAGGATGAGTCGGCCAGCATAACCTGGAGGGAGATGGCGAAGAGCCTGAAGAGTTGCAGGTTCCGTGGCTTGACCCGCTTCATCTACGATAGTATAGGCGAAAAACCGTCCCCTTAATTCCTCTGCTTGCGCGCTTCCCAAGGTACCAACAAAGATTTTTGCTTGCTTTAAAAGAGTATCCCCTTCATACAAAAGAGTAATAAAATCCCTCCACTCTTTTTCCCCATAGGGAGGAGAGGGTAGCCGATGAGCGACTTTTAAACGCTCGATTAAAGTATATTGTCGGACTTCGGGCTCCCATCCTGGCCGAGGTGGGCCAATCCGGATCAAGTCGGGACGGATTTCCTCAGTTGAGGGGTTTCCTTTCTGCCAAAGATGATGAAGTTTTTTCACCACTTCGTTGGCTGCCCGGTGAGTGTTGGTGAGAACTAAAACAGGAACCTCCTCTGAAGTAGGAAGGGTTTTCTGTTGGCGTACCAGGGCTTCGATCATACAAGCCACAAGGTGAGTTTTGCCTGTGCCTGGAGGGCCTTGGATAAGGAGAAAGTCGCCTTTGGGCAAAGCGAGAACCTTCCGAAGGATTGCTAATTGCTCAGGATTCAACTCGGCAAAGGGGGGGATAAAGCGGGAGATCTTTTCATCAGCAGAAAGGTCAGGATTCTCTTCGCTTGAGGAGGGATACCCCTTTGTTAAAGGGGAGGGGTCTTCTATCCCTAAAAGGAGTTGAGTCAGAGGAGGGAGCTCGACCTCAGAAACCCTTCGCCCCCGGGAAGATACCGCCATCATCGAACTCACGAGAAAGTCGGTTAAACCTTGGATCTGCCATCGGGCTAGAGAAAGATGGAAGAATTGGTCTACCCTATAGGTTTTTACAGGAGGTAGGCTGATATCCTTCACATTAAGGATTATCTTATAAGTCTCTAGGGCCTCGATTTCCCCCTCAATAGAGAGGAAAAGGGGCATCATTTCTGAGGGAGTTTCTCCCTCTTGCGAGGAGGAAAGGGTTGCGGGAGCCTTCCCTCTGATGATTTGGGTAAGGCGATGGGGAGAACTACATTCCGGAGATAGAAGGACTCGATCTCCTTCTCGCAGTCTAGTTTCTAGAGGTCTATCCCGTTGAAGAATAATCCGGTTTTCTTCGGCTGAAACCAACCGAAGACCTCCGAGGCTCGTCCCTTCAGCCTCTAGTTGGGCAAGATCAGTGGTAAGGAGGCGATAAAGGCTTTCTCGGAGATGCCGGATCTCTTGAGTAAGGAGATGATGGAAGTAGGCCCAGTATTGATAGAGGGATTCAGGGATATGGCGAAAGAAGTGAGGCCAGAGAGGGGTATCGCGATATTGGTAAGCGTGAGGGCAAATACCCCTCTGCTGGGCAGGACAAAGGGAACAAGGGGCCAAGCGAGCTACGTAATCGTAGTTGAGATTTAATGGTTGGAGAAAACGGTTAGCTTCCATCACCTCCGCAATCCGTTCTCGGTCATAGCCAGTGAGTAGCCCACTTTCAGCAACAAAACCGACGTTCCGGTTCTGGGCAATGAGATCGAGGTACCGGTCCCAATCGTAGGGAGAATCATCGGGGGAGGGCCTCTTACAGCAACTTAATAGGGGGTGTTGTTCTAGCGGAATTTCCTCGCAAGTAACCTCGGAACCCTCTTTATAAAAGATTTCGATAGAGGTTTGCTGAATGTGGGATGTTTGCCGGAGGATTTCTTGATAAATCAGTGCTTGTAGACCTCCTGGAACTTCCCGCCCCGTTCGAGGGTCTTTTACTTCTAACCCGCCACGGCTGATCCGGGTTTTAATCTCGGTGAGATAGGCTCCTTCCGGAGCTAGAATCATTTGGTCCATCTTCCCCGAGAGACCTCGGTTAGGGGCATAGAGGAAACGTTCACAATAGAGATGAAAGGAAGGGACATCTTGGGAAGAGGACTGAGGGGAAGACTTTACTAGGGACTCGATCTTTTCTTGACTTCTATCAAGAACACTCTCGCAAGCTTGAAGAGGTAGTTTGTGGTGGGCGAGAGGTTGCCCTTTTTGAGGGAGCTTTCGGAGGAGGGGTACAAAATCTTCTCGCCAAGACCTCCGGACAGTGTTGTAATAGACTCCCTCGAGGTTTAGGCTGGAGGAGCCAGACAAGGAGGATAAATAACCCTCGGTGACCTTTTGATACCCCTGATGGATGGCTTTCCCGGCAGTCCAATCCACGCTCTCCGAAGTTTTCAACACGGAGCGGGAGAGGCCGATAAACCCCTCCAGATAGGTTCGCAGAGGGCATTGATAGGTGGTCTCCAAACTTGCACCTTCAATGGCGTATTCCGGAGCCAAGATGAATTTAAGAAGCACAATAAGCCCCCGCCTTTCAGCGGTTGGAGGGAGGTAGATGGCCTTAAGAATTTGGAGCCGGATCTTCTCTTCTTCGCCTAAGGATCTCAGACCCTCAAAGACCGCTCTCAGACAATGGAAGTAATGGGAGTAACGGGGGCAATGCTTGGCCCCTGGATACCACTCCTGAGGGAAAATATAGGCCCGGCTATACCGTTCCCCCTCCTCCGTGAAAAGGTCAACCACTATTTGGGATTCGCGGGAACGATCCCGAAGATGACGAGCGATTACAGGAAAATCCACATAGAGAGGGATGTTAGGGTTTTGCCCCAGGCGAAACCAATCAGGATGCTTGCTCATCGTCTTCTTCCGTCCGGGTGTTAGGAGGAGGGATAAAGGGTTGGATACGGAATTGGGCGATATCGTGTTGAACGTCTACCCCTAATGGATCGAGGGCGGGTATAAAAGCATCGTAGAGGTCCCAGAATCGGGAAGGCGTGGTGAGTGATCCTAGGGCACAGGGCAAGGCTATGGTTTGTTCCTCTTCGAGAGAGAGACCGAGGAACTGTTTTAACGATTGTCGAGTTTCGGACAGAAGATGGGTTAGATATTCCGTCTTCTCCACATAAACAGAGTGGTAGGTGAGATAGCTATCCAAAGCGACAAGCCAAAGAAGAGCGGTAAGGTATTCGTTTTCCATAGCGCTTCTTCTAGCCCGGACAAAATGCCAAAGAATACTTATGGGAAGATCTTCTTGCGCAAGCTTTTGAGATAAGCCTTCTAACCGCTGGATTTCCTGCTGGTAGTGTTGTTTTTCCTGAGGAGGGATTTGGTCAAGGCCTTGAAGGACTTGCTGGGCCTGGTTGAGGATTTTTCTATCAATAGATAGCCCTGTTCTACGCTTTGCCTGTGTGTTATAGGGGCCTGTATCAAAGAGGGCCTGAACAAGGGTTAAAAGGGATTGGAAGAGCGTTATCCGTTGGGCCAAAAGAGGGTTATGGGTGAGCCTTCCAGCGCGTTCGAAACGGTCGTTCGCTTGACCAAAATTCCACAAATTGAGGGCTGAGACACCGCTATAGAAGAAGGTTTCTGCCAGGCTTTCTCCGGGGTAGTATTGGTGATCACCCCATACTAAGGGGGTGTTTAAGTCAAGAGCGGTTTGAAACTTGGCCAAAAGATCTTCTAGTTCTTCCCCAGGGGAGATTTCGATAGAGGGGTCTTGCCCGAGGAATCTTTGAGTTTGAATCTTCTCACGAAGCAACGCTATACGCTCTTTCATCCCTTGATCCTTCTCATTGTTTTTCCGATGTTCCTATCCTCCGTTGACGGGGGATAGGGGGGTTACCTCCCTTTCCCTCCTCCCTTGTGGGGGAGGACCAGGGTAGGGGCGCCCTGCGGGGTGCCCCTACTAAAGGGGAGGGGGCATTGTTCATTGTTCGGGTCTCCCCCTTGATTTAACCCCATCTTATTTCTCCACTCTCTTCTCTTTTATCCTCTCCGGGGAAATTCTCTGCTCAAAGTAGCCGAATCCTTTAGGGTATGTCGCCCACCCTGGATCCCCAGCGTGGAGGCCCCGCAGGTGGTAGGGACAGGCCTTGTACCAGCCTTTTGACTCAGACTCTACACAGGCTAAAGCCTGCGACTACTACTAAAACTGGGGCAGGGGAAATTGTGGAAATTCTTGGCTATCTTTTACCTCTTCGTTTCAGCGTTTGAAGAAACACCTCTTGCCATCCGTAGTAAGGACAAGCCCCTGGAGGAATTTCCTCTTCTAATGCTCTTAGCCCTTTGCTGAATTTCTTCTTAATCTTGACCCACTGTTTTTCGACGTTTTGCCGTCGTATCCCGATGATGCGGGCAATATCTCGAAGAGGATATTTGCAAACCACTTTAAGGATAGCAATCTCCTTCTGCCTCTCCGTAAGGGGGAGGGTAGTGATAAGGTCCTGGAGTTGTTCCTCAACCAGGGCTTGAGTGAGGGATCGAGGGAATCCTGGGGGAGGGGAGGGCAAAACTTCTAAGGAAAGAGGACGCGGTGAGCGTTTGCGAGGAGGGGAGGGAGAGGAAGGATCAAAAGATTCGGACATAGGGGAACCCCTTTCTAAGGTTTGGAGCAGGTTTCTTCCCTTATCGAGGGCAAAGAGGTATCGTTAGCCTGAAGGATGCGCCTTACGCAGGCTAAAGTCTACGGCTACCCAAACCAATCCTTCTGACCAGGTTTGGTAGTCTTACTCTTTAGAGTCCGGACCTCATCCTTTCATCTTAGCCCTGACCCACCAGGGGAGGAGCGTTGGGATAGTTGTGCCCTTTAGGGTGCCATTGGGAGACGAGGGAAAAGAAACCCTTCCATAATATATTAGGTTGTTAAGCCTCCAATTTGGGAACATATGTTCTATTATGGAATTTCAGGAAATGGGGCCCCCGCATCGAAAAGAGAGATGGGGGAGGCTCTCTTTTTCTAGGGAGGAAGACCTTTTTGAGAGGTAACCAAGGTGCGATCTGCTGAAAGATCGAGAACTCCTTTAAAATGGTGGCAGGGCCTTACCCGTTATCACTGGGTAGTATTGACCCTCTCTGCCTTAGGCTGGCTTTTTGATACGATGGATCAGAATCTTTTCAACTTGGTGCGTCAACCCGCTGTGAGGGAGTTGATTCTTGCTCAGGGAACTTCTGGCCCACTTCAGAGGGAGGTCAACCGTTATGGAGGGTATATTACTTCGATCTTCCTTGTCGGTTGGGCTTTGGGAGGGTTCCTTTTTGGGGTCCTCGGGGATCGCTTAGGACGTACTCGGGCGATGATTCTAACAATCCTGATTTATGCGGGTTTTACCGGTTTATCTGGGATCGCGCGCAGCTGGCAGGAATTGGCCTTTTACCGGTTTATGACCGCTCTGGGAGTGGGAGGGGAGTGGGCTGCAGGTGCCTCTTTAATTGCTGAAGTCTTTCCTGAACGCTCTCGGTCTATGGCCCTGGGCTTTTTACAAGCTCTTTCGGCGGTAGGCAATATGATGGCCGCAGTGGTCACTTTGGTACTGGCTCAGATAGGCTTAGGTTGGCGGGCAGTCTTTTGGGTAGGAGCTCTCCCGGCTCTTTTAGTCTTTTGGATTCGCCGTTCCCTTCGGGAACCAGAACGGTGGCAGAAAGCGAAGGAAACCGCAATAGCCCAACATCAGGAAGTGGGTGCCCTTCGAGACCTCTTCCGGGACCCTCTGCTTCGACGCAATACAATTGTAGGAACTCTGATGGCAGTGGCTGGAGTAGGTGGACTTTGGGGTATCGGATTCTGGTCTCCTGATCTTCTTACTATCGCTCTTAAGGGTTTGCCGGAGAGATCGCTGGCAACTTATCGTAGTATTACTTTTTTTGTTCAACAAGTGGGAGCTGCTTTAGGGATGTACACCTTTACCGTGGTTACTGAGAAGACTAATCGAAGGTTTGCCTTTGTGCTTTTTTTCCTCCTCTCTTTCTTAGCCCTTCAGGGGACCTTTCAATATGTCTATACTTTCTGGCAAGCAATGATTTGGTTCCCTTTACTAGGTTTTTGTACTTTGGGGCCTTTCGCAGGTTATACTGTTTATTTCCCGGAGCTCTTCCCCACCCGGGTCCGGGCCACTGGTTGTGGAGTTTGTTACAACGGGGGGCGTTTCTTAGCTGCTCTAGCGCCTTTTGCTTTGGGAGCCTTATCCGCCTCTTTGGGGAGTATTCGTACCGCCGCTTCTGTAGTCGCCTTTATTTACCTCCTGGGGATTGGGGTAACTCTAATTGCCCCGGAGACCAAAGGCAAGCCTCTGCCGGATTAAAGGACCTCGGCCGATCCCTCTTTCTACCGTCAAGGTAGGAGTACCTAGCCGAGTGTTCCTACTACCAGAACCCGTTGTAGGTTGAGATTTACCTGGGTGGCTTAAGGGGGCTTTCGGAGGCTGCGGTGAGGTATGAAAGGAGGCTCTCCACCTTCCTGGGCTTCCTGATCCTGGCTTGCTTCATCATCGCCTGGAGGGTTTTGAGATGAGTTCATACTTACATTGAAGCATACCACAGACCTGGGCAGGGGAGAAAGGTTGAAGGATTTTCTCCCTGGTTTTTGACAGCAAACTTCGAGGTATGTTATGATTTTCTTTGAGATAAAGGTATTGAGGGACAGAGGAGGATTTAGGATCAATGCCGTTGCTCAAGGAGCAGAAGGAGCGGATTATCGCGGAGCACCGCCAGCACGAGAAAGATACCGGTTCCCCGGAAGTCCAGATAGCTTTGTTAACCGCCCGAATTCAGCAATTGACCGAGCATTTGAAGGTTCATCCTAAAGATTATCACTCTCGCCGAGGCCTTTTAATGATGGTTGGCCATCGGGACCGGTTGCTCCGCTATCTTTGGAGAAATAATCCAGCAAAGTATCGGGAGTTAACTGCAAAGCTCGGTATCCGCCGAAAGCTATAGCCTCGGTTTTCGTTGAAGGTCAGATGAAAAGTTGTTTCCTTGGGGACAGCCGAGGGGCTGTCTTCGCCTCTTTTTGTTCTTGGGGTAAGCTAGAAAACTAGGCTTTAGGGGATGAGCTTAAAACCCCTTGTTTTCTAAAGAGGCTATCCAGTGTTAGAGTAGATTCTTCTCCCCCTCCCGGCCGGGTGGAGGCCTACGGGTAAATCCTCCCTCGATACCTTTATCTCTGTTGAGCTATCAGTTCTTTCGCAGAGCAAAAGTCTGCTTGGCAGGCTTAACCCCACAGGAAAAGGGAAGTGCCCTAGGATCTTGCTTCCTTATCCCGCATTCCCCCTTATCAAGGGGGCTAGGGGGATGGGCACTTGAGAGAGAAGGATGAAGGATGAAAGAGTACACTGTAAAATGGCCCCTAGAAGACGGGCGAGAATTGATTATTGAAACAGGCCGGGTAGCAAAACAGGCTAATGGCGCAGTGGTCGTTCGCCTGGGAGATACGATGGTCTTAGTAACTGCGGTGATGTCGCCCATCGTCCGAGAGGGTACCGATTTCTTCCCTCTGACTTGTGATTTTGAGGAGCGGATGTATGCCGCTGGGAAGATCCCTGGAAGTTTTAGCAAACGCGAAGGTCGTCCTACAGAAAAAGCCATCCTCACTGCCCGTTTGATGGATCGGCCAATCCGTCCTTTGTTTCCCGAGGGGATGCGGAATGACGTTCAGATCATTGGTATGCCCCTTTCGGTAGATATGCAGAATCCCCCGGATGTTTTAGCGATGATCGGGGCTTCCTCTGCCTTGGCCATCTCCGATATCCCCTTCGATGGCCCTATCGGTGCCGTACGAGTGGGGCTAGTTGAAGGTCGATTGATTGCTTTTCCTACTTACGCTCAGTTGGAGCAGGGTGACCTTGACTTAGTTGTTGCTGGTACTAAGGAAGCGATCACCACGATTGAAGCCGGCGCTTTGCAGGTGACCGAAGCTGAAGTCCTTGATGCTATCGCCTTTGGTCATCAGATCATTCGGAGGATTATCGAGCTTCAAGAGCGATTAGTGGAGGAGGTGGGGCGGCCTAAAGCTACCCCCATTCTCATCACCGGAGACCCTCTTGTCCTCCAAGCAGTGCGAGATACGGCGGGCGAAGAGATCTTCGCCGCTATCCAAAACCCGGATAAAGTGGCTCGGGAAGCAGGGATTACTGAACTTCAGGGGGAGATTTTTGAGCGTCTTCTTCCTCAATTCCCCGATAAAGAGATGGACCTGGCCCTTGCGGTGGATAAGGTGGTTAAAGAGGCGGTCCGAAGACTCGTGTTGGATTATGGCCGGCGCCCGGATGGTCGGAAAGTAGATGAGGTACGACCTATCTCTTGTGAGGTGGGGGTATGCCCCAGGGTACATGGTTCTGCTCTCTTCACCCGAGGGCAAACCCAGGTGCTTACGACCGTCACTTTAGGGTCTCTGGAAGAGGAGCAGGTGTTAGATAGTATCAGCCCTGAGACCTCCAAGCGGTTTATCCATCACTACAATTTTCCCCCCTTCTCGGTAGGGGAGTGCCGACCTTTAAGGGGACCTGGTCGGCGGGAGATTGGTCACGGAGCTCTAGCTGAACGAGCTATTCGAGGGATGATCCCCTCCACTGAGGATTTCCCTTATGTCATCCGTTTGGTCTCTGAAGTTCTTGAATCGAATGGATCCACCTCTATGGCCTCGGTTTGTGGCTCCACCCTGGCTTTAATGGATGCAGGGGTTAAGATCACGGCTCCAGTCGCAGGTATTGCTATGGGTTTGATGACGGAAGGGGATCGTTATGCGGTCTTAACCGACATCCAGGGGATGGAGGACTTTGGTGGCGATATGGACTTTAAGGTAGCGGGTACTCAAACGGGGATTACTGCCCTTCAGATGGATTGCAAAATTCGGGGGGTAAGCCTCGACATCCTTCGGGATGGCTTGGAACAAGCTCGACAAGCCCGTCTCTATATTCTAGATAAGATGCTAGCGACGATACCAGCCCCTCGGGAGACCCTCTCCCCTTATGCTCCCCGAATCTTTATTGTGGAAATCCATCCGGATAAGATTGGAGACGTGATTGGCCCTGGAGGTAAGGTGATCAAGAAGATCCAGGCGGAGACTGGGGCTAAGATCGAGATTGAACAAGATGGGAAAGTGTACATTGCCTGTGTAGATGCAGAAGCGGGAGAGCGGGCGAAACGGATGATTGAGGATATTACCCGGGAGGTCCGAGTAGGTGAGATTTATCCCGGTCGGGTTACTCGGTTGATGAATTTTGGGGCTTTTGTGGAGATTCTTCCGGGACGCGAGGGCCTTCTGCGCTTGACCGAATTGGGAATGCCCCGGGTTCGGAGAATTGAGGAGGCCCTTCATGTGGGTGATGAAATTCTCGTAAGGGTAGCCGAGATTGATGCTCAAGGAAGAATCAACCTGACTTGTAAAGGTATCCCCACTGCTGAAGCGGAGGAGGAGAGAGAACCTGTAGCCGAAATTTCCCGCCCTTCTGCACCCCAACCAGATCGGATGGGAGCGAGACCAGGAGTGCGCAGGCCTATGGGAGGACCTCCTCGCTCCCCTGCCGGCCCCAGAGGACCTGAGAAGCCGGAGTTGCGAGGTCGCAAGCCAACAGGCCCTGGGAAGAGAGATTCGGAGCCTGGTGTAGGAGTCTCCTTCCGCCCGAAACGCTCAGAGTAGGTCTTAACAAGACAGAAGGAGGAAGTAACTTCCTAGCGAGAGGAAGTAAAGGGAGATTGGGGTAGGCCTCAAGAAAAAGGGTTTTAGAAAGGTAAGCTTTTTAAGCTAGGATCAAAGCCTTGTACCTTACCCGAATTCAAAGGTCTACCCCCTGCTACTTTATCTCCCTGGCCTCCTTTTATAAGGGGGAAGGGAGGATAGTGGGTTCAAAGGGTTTGCGGATGTTTCGAACTTCATCTCCTCTGCCTCTCTCCTCCTATCGTTCTTCCTTACAACGCTATGGAACTCTTCTCCTTTTAGGAGTTGCCCTTACTCTCCTGGCGATCTCCTCCTTTGCTGGCCTGGAGGTGACCTGTTTAGGTTTGTTGGGTCTCTTCCTCTTCGGTTTAGGGTTTTACCGCTTTGAGTATAGCTTGTTCTTCCTTTTATTACTTTCTGCAGGGGTAAATTACAATTTAATGTTGGAGTATCGCTTGGAGTTGGAGGGAGTTTCCCCTAAAGGTCTTCCTTTAAGTTTGTTAGATTTGGTGGTCTTTGCGACTTTTCTATCGGGTTTCTTTCAACTTCTAACTTCCAGGAGGGGGATTTCCCCTCCCATTCCTTCAGCTTTCCCCCGGCCTTTTCGATGGCCCTTTCTTCTAATGGTGGGCGTGCTTCTGTTGAGTGCTTTTTGGGGGATAGCTCAGGGGAATTCCTCTTATCAGCTTTTAAGGGACCTGCGTACCTTGGTTTATTTTCTTGGAAGCTTTTACCTCACTAGCCACCTTATTGGTCATCCTCGGCAGGTCAAACTCCTCGCTTATGCTTTGGTGATTGCAGGAATCCTTGTGGCCTTACAGCAGGTGATTACCTTCTTTGGTCGTTTATCGGGGTTTTTGGAGATCTCTTCTGTTCGAGATGTAGGAATTCCCACGGGAACGATTGTCTTTGCGAGTTTGATTCTCTTCTTTGCCAGCTTATATCGGTTGAGGGTACTGCCAGCGAGTTTTCATCTTCCCCTCCAGGGGTTCTTGGGGTTGGGGATTTTGGTATCTTTCACACGCTCGGTATGGGCGCAATTCCTCCTTGGTTATAGCCTTTCCCTCTTTTATTTAGATTTACGGAAGCGCCAGCGTGCCTTTGGGTTGATGTTAGTCCTAGGGTTCTTCTTGGTTTTGGTCTTACCCCGTTTTGTGGAGCTTTTTGCCGGCAATGTTTCGGTTCAGCAGCTCCTTGTGGAACGTGTTCGGAGCTTTTTTCGGGGGGCGAGAGACCCCTCACAGGCAGCTCGGCTTTCCGAAGCTTCAGTGGCTTTTCAGGAGTGGTTGCAGTCTCCCTTCTTGGGCCGGGGGTTGGGGTACCGTTTTTATTTCTTCGATCCGGTAGAGGGGCGTACCCTTCCTAGCGATCATATCCACAATAGTATCCTCTTCTATCTGGTGAAGATGGGTATTCTTGGACTTTTAGCGATGTCTATCCTCTACTGGCGAGCGCTTCGTTTGCTGGTGCAGACCGCTTTTCAGAGGGGAGGGGAAGCTCTCATTTTAGCGAAAGGATTGGCTTGCGCTTTGATAAGTTCCATCTTTTTGGGCATCTGGTCAGGGAATTTAAACTGGGTTTCCTCTTCTCCCGTTTTAGGGTCCCTCTTAGGGTTAAATTGGGCTTTAATATCCCAGGAAGGGGGTATTAAAGGGGAAAGGCAGTAGGCAGGAGGGATGCCCTCTCCTGCCTACTGCCTTCTGTTTCCTAGTCGCGTGGTTCAAAGCAGGGGCGATGTTCCCGGCAATCTTCTGGACTTACAAAGCCTCCGTCGGCTCCGGGGCAGGTCATCGTTTTCATACACCAGTAGACTGTGCTGCCGGAGTCCTCAAAGGGGTCAGCTACTCCGGCAAGGTACATTTTTTTCGTTCGGAGGTGTTGACATAGCCCTGGAGGGGGAGGCTTCTCAATCCGAACAGTTACTAAGGGTTCTTCTTGAGAGGAAGCACCTCCTCTTAATTCAGGAACTTGTTGAAGAAGTTCCTCCCGTTCCTGCGGGCTTAATCGTTTCAATTGCTCGATAAGGGCCGAGAGATCCACAGGCATCTCTTTCCTCCTTATAGGAACCTCTTGGGAGAGGTTCTTTTCACTGGTAGGTTAGTGTTAGCTTCGGGTGTTGGAAAACCGAAGCGATCTTCTTTTAGAGGATGCCCCCGGGCTTCCCCGAAGCGGCAGCCAAGATGGCCCGTTTAACAATTGCTTGAGTTAAGGGCACTTTATAGGCATTATCTCGCAAGGGGGTAGCTCCTTGAGTGCTGACTTTTCCCGCGGTCTCGGCGACTTGAGGCGAGAGGGTTTTACCCTTCAACACTGCTTCGGCAGATCGAGCTCTCCAGGGAATGGGGGCTACTCCTCCTAGGACAATCCGGGCATCTTGGACTTTATTCCCTTGCATCACTAAGACAACGGCTGCTGACGAAAGGGCGAAGTCCATTGTCCCTTTCTCATTGAACTTCAGGTAGACACTACGAGTACCGGGTTGGGGCGTAGGGACAAAGACTTCGGTAAGGATCTCGTTGGGTTGGAGGATATTCTCCTTCAGGATGCCTCCCTGGGAGGGAAGCAAGAAGAAGTTTTCCAGGGGAACTTCCCGGGTTCCCTTAGGACCGGCGATCTTGACCCGTGCTCCTAAGGCGATGAGAGCAGGGGCACAATCGGAGGGGTGGACGATAAAAGGGGGGCCGCCTCCGAGGATGGCGTGGTAGCGGTTTTCCCCAGCGATGGCAAAGCAAACGCCTCCTCCCTTTTTGAGGCAAACATGCTCCCGACTTCGATAGTACCAGCATCTTGGGCGTTGGCATAAATTGCCTCCGATAGTTCCCTGGTTCCGGATCTGTACGGAGCCTACTGTGCCCGCTGCCTCCGCCAAACATTGATATTGCTTACGGATAGTGGGGTGCTCCTCGATCTCCGAGAGGGTTACCACTGCGCCCATTCGGAGTCCTTGGGGAGTAACTTGGATTTTATCTAATCCCGGAATGGTTTTAAGGTTGATCACTCGATCCGGGGTAAGGATTCGTTCCTTCAGCTCCCCGAGAAGGTCCACGCCTCCTGCTAAAACCACCGCTTTTGATCGGCCGGGGGACAGCATCTGGATCGCTTGTTGGATGGAAGTTGGTTGAACAAACTCGAAGGCTTTCATTCTCTTAGGCCTCCTTCACCTTTCCGAGAGCAGAGAGAACTTTATCCGGGGTAATCGGCAGAGACCGGATCCGTTGTCCGATCGCGTTAAACACCGCGTTGGCTACCGCTCCTGCTGTGGGGATTACCGGAGGCTCTCCCAAACCGATCACCCCGCGTTCAGGCATATTCATTAGGATGGGAACGATTTCGGGAACCTCAAAGCTCCCCACCACTTTGTAATCCTCGAAGTTAGCGTTCACCATCCGGCACGTCACTCGATCCAATATGCGGTTCTCCAGGAGGGCATAGCTCAATCCCTGGATGACTCCGCTGATGATTTGACTCTCAGCAGTTAATGGGTTGACAACGAGACCACAATCCTGGACCGCCACTACTTTGATGGGGCGCACCCGACCGGTTTCCGTGTCTACCTCCACCTCGACGAATTGGACTCCCGCAACTCCACTCGTGTTAAGGCCAGGGACCCAGGTACCCTGCGCTTGGATAATATCCATCCCGAGCTTAGCGCAGGCTTCTTTCCAGGTCATCCCTTTGTTAGGGTCGGTTTTTACCAGGATTTTCCCGTTGCGGGCTATAAGATCTTCCGGTTTTACCCCAAGGAGGGGGGCAACTCGTTGGAACAGTTGTTGTTTGGCGTTGGCGGCGGCCATTTTAACTGCAGGGATCAAACTCCCTAAGGTGGTGGAGCCACCGGAACCGGTGGCGGGTCCAAACCGGGTGTCGCCGATGTCGGCCTTAATCTGTTGGGGTTGGATACCCAGCTCCTCGGCAGCCACAATGGCAGCGGCGGTTCGGGTGCCGGTGCCCAAATCCTGAATGGCGCTTTGGAGCTCGACACTTCCATCCGGGTGGAGGCGGAGGGTGACTTGGTTGCCGGGGCCTCCTCCACCGCCCCAGGTGCCACAACCGACGCCGATGCCCCGCTTAATGGGACCAGAGCCGGCACCGGGGACCTTATTCCTCCGGGTGTTCCAACCGATGGCCTCCGCACCAAGGTCAAATTGTCGGCGGCGGATGTTGTCTATTGGGCTGTTCCCTAGGTTCTTCTTCCGGAACTCGATGGGATCCATCCCTAGTTTATGGGCTAGTTCATCCATTAAGCATTCCATTCCGAAGGATGCTTGGGGATGGCCTGGAGCTCGCATAGCTCTGGCTCCCCCTGCGTGGATGAAGACATTTTCTTGGGCAACTCGTCGGTTAGGAACCACGTAGATGTAAGGGGCAGGGAAACCTGCCCCTCCAGAGACGCCGGCTGTTCCATAGGCTCGACATTCATAGGCCAAGAGCTTTCCCTCTCTGCTGGCTGCTGCTTTGAGACGTTGGATGCTGGAGGGGCGGTTTCCTACAGCTAGTTGTTCCTCTTTTCGATCCAGCATCAGCTTTACTGGGCGGCCGGCCTTCTGGGCCAAGAGAGCTGCGGCGACCCCTTCTACGCCAGCACCGAACTTACTTCCGAAGCCTCCTCCCATATGCCAGGTGATCACTCGGACATTAGGGCCAGGGAGGTTAAATCGGCCTGCAAGTTCCCCCCGAACGGTATGGGTGCCTTGGGTGGAGGCCCAGACAGTGAGATGGTTATCATCATCCCATTTGGCGACAACACCATGGGTCTCCAGACAGCAATGGGTTTGTACCTGGGTGCGATACTCTGCTTCCACAACAACCACATCATTGCGGGCGAAGACTGCATCCACGTCTCCCTCTTCTGATGGGGTTACCGGCCGGTAGTTCGGACGGTCGGGGTATACCTGAGGTGCGCCTTCTTTCATCGCATCTTCTTCTCGGGCGACCGCAGGCAGGGGATCATACTCCACTTTGATAGCTTCCAAGGCATCTTCCGCTTGGGCTTCGGTCTCCGCCGCTACCGCAGCGATCTCCTCTCCGTAGTACCGAACAACTTCTTTGTCAAAGGAGATCACTGCTTTGACCCCCGGCATCCTCTCCGCAGGGCTGAGGTCAAGGGAGCGGATTCGGGCGTGAGCGTGGGGACTGCGAAGGATTTTGCCATAGAGCATGCCCGGCAGGTTAATATCATAGGTATATTTTGCCTTCCCTGTCACCTTATCCGGGCCTTCCAGGCGGGGGTGGGGTTTCCCCAAAACCTGCATCTCTTCCGGTTTAGGCCAAGAGGCAGAACCTTCTGGAACCTCGATCTCTACTTCGCGGTCAATCCCGTTTTCTTGGATAGTGACCTTAATCTTAGGCATTTATCCCACACCTCCTTTCAGCCGTTTTGCCGCCTCCAAAGCTGCCGAGAAGATGCGGGGGTAGGCTCCACATCGGCAGATATTTCCTGCACAGGCGCGTTTGATCTCTTCTAGAGAGGGGTTCGGTTTCTTCTCCAAGAGGGCAGTAATGCTGACGATAAAGCCTGGGGTGCAGAATCCACACATTAAGCCATCGTGTTTCACCATCTCCTCTTGGAAGGGATGTAACTGATTCCCTTGGCTAATGCCTTCCACGGTGGTGATTTTCTTCCCTTGGGCGTCCACCGCTAAGATCATACAGGAGTAAACGGGCTTGCCATTCAAGAGAACGGTGCAAGCTCCACATTCCCCTCGATCGCACACCTTCTTAGGGCCGGTAATATCTAGGTGGTCCCGGAGAGTATCCAGCAACGTGGTCCGGGGTTCAACCTGAGTTTGGTAAACCTTTCCGTTGATTTGGAGGCGAAGGGGCACCTTACCGGGCCCTAGGCGAACCGCTCGTCCCGCTTGTCCCTCTGCAGAACAGGAGGAGGTCAAAAGGGCGGTCCCTACTAGTCCTCCACCAAGGCCCTTAAGGAAACCTCGGCGAGAGACTCGAGCTTCTAAAGCGGTTTCGGTGGCTTCTTCCGAGTTATCTTCAAGGGATTCCCCTGAAATTTCCTCTGCTTCTAAGAGGGTTTGTTTATCAATCAGTTTGCTCATTCCTCCTTATACCTCCTCTAAATCAGGATTGATCCCTTCCGTGAATCACCTCTTCACTGTACTGCTATGCCACCGCACTACCCCCTTTATTTTTTTAGATATATGTTTTCATTTCTCCTCTATTTTCTCCTTATAAAGGGGGTTAGGATGGGGGGCGAAACTTAACGCAGGCTAAAGCCTACGGCTACTCCCTTTACTTCCTCCTTTGGTTGGGGAGAGAGGGTTTCTGATGAGCCATCCTTCCTCTAAAAAGGTGAGGAGGAGACAAGGAGAGGGGGAACCTCGGAAGAAGATAAAAAGTGAAAGGAGTCCGGGATGAACTCACCTCAACCCTTACATTCCCCCGTTTTGGAGGATCTGATTGAACAGATACGCATACCCGATCCTAAGATTGCCCGGATGTTTCGTCGTTGCCTCCTCAATACGCTGGAAACCACAGTGGTCCTCACTGATGAGGAGACTTTTATCATTACGGGTGACATCCCAGCGATGTGGTTAAGGGATTCCAGTGCTCAGGTAAATCCCTATATCCCCTATTGTAAAGAGGACCCCCTGTTGCAGAGGGTTATTCGAGGCCTTATTCGACGGCAAGCCTTTTATATCAATCTCGATCCTTATGCTAACGCTTTTAATCCGGAACCGAATAGCCAGGGACATCAATCGGATGAGACGGAGATGAACCCTTGGATTTGGGAACGGAAATATGAGGTGGATTCCCTCTGCTATCCCCTCCGTCTTGCCTACCGGTATTGGAAAGCGACAGGGGATACTTCGGTTTTTGACCAGCAATGGCTTAGTGCAGTGACCAAAATTCTGCAGGTGTGGCGGGTTGAGCAAGACCATCAGCGTTCTTCCTATCGGTTTGTACGCCGAAACGCTCCTCCCTCGGATACCCTTCCTAACGAAGGAAGGGGAAATCCTGTTATCCCTACAGGGATGACCTGGAGTGGTTTTCGGCCTAGCGATGATGCTTGTCTTTATGGATATTTGATTCCTTCAGAGATGTTTGCGGTGGTGGTTCTCAACTATTTGCAGGAGATTCTCCACGTTGTTTATCGGGATCCAGTGTTGGTTGCAGAGTGTCAAAACCTTCAGTTTGAGATTGACCGAGGGATTCACTCTTATGGTATTGTGGAACATCCGGAGTTCGGAGAGATTTACGCTTATGAAGTGGATGGACAAGGAAATGTCAACTTGATGGATGACGCCAATGTTCCGAGCCTCCTTTCTATCCCCTATCTGGGTTATACCAGCAAGGAGGACTCTCTTTATCAAAACACGCGTCGTTTTGTGCTTTCCAAGGCCAATCCTTATTATTTTGAAGGGAAATACGCTCGAGGAGTGGGAAGTCCGCATACTTTTGAGGGGAGTGTATGGCCCATCGCTATTATTATGCAGGGATTGACCGCCCAGGATAAAGCAGAGACAGAAGATTGTTTGGTGATGCTGAGGGACACGGATGCGGATACGGAATTGATGCATGAAGCCTTTGACCCCAACGATCCTCAGCGGTTTACTCGCCCTTGGTTTGCTTGGGCCAACAGCCTTTTTGCTGAGCTGGTAATGGATTTGTATTCAGGATAGGGAGTGTTAAGGATAAGCTACCCAGTGATCCATTAATGGGCTTTCCTGAGGGTATTGGGTGTTAAAAGGCTTCTTCCTTGGCCTCCCAGAAACCGGATGGGATTACCCTAAAAGGGTGGAAGCGGTTTGAGGGTACAGATTTCTGGGTTTATCCTCTAAAACCGCGATGGAAACCGGAGAAAACTATGGCTTCTGCGGTCGAGATTTCTCTCTTTGCGGACCTTTTTGCCAGTGTTGCCGAGGAGATGGGGGTGGCCTTAGAACGGACCGCTTATTCCCCCAATATCAAGGAACGACGAGACTACTCCTGCGCCCTTTTCGATAGCCAGGGACGGCTTATCTCCCAAGCAGCCCATATCCCCGTCCATCTTGGGGCTATGCCTCTTCTGATGACCACCTTAATTCGTGAGGAGATAGGAGGACGAGGCCTCTCTTTAAAATGGCAACCCGGAGATATGGTTTTAACTAATGATCCCTACTACAGTGGTACCCACCTGCCAGACCTTACTCTGATTGCCCCCATCTTTTGGGGCAACTCCCAAACTCCCTTTGCCTTCGTTGCCAACCGTGCCCACCACGCCGATATTGGGGGAATGGTGCCCGGTTCTCTCTTCGTGGGTACTGAGATTTTTCAGGAAGGATTGATCATCCCCCCCGTTAAGCTTCTACGACGGGGACGCTTGCAAAAGGATCTCCTGAGCCTCCTCTGCCGAAATGTTCGTACCCCGGAGGAACGTCTTGGAGACCTTCAGGCCCAAATATCTGCCAATCGGGTGGGAGAAAAAGCCTTCCTCCGAATCCTCCAAGCTTATGGGCCGGAGATTGTTCAGCAACGTATTGAAGAGTGTATCCAATATGCGGAGAGGTCTTTGCGGAGCCAATTAGCTCAGTTGCCTTCTGGTACTTATTCCTTTGAAGACTACCTCGACGACGATGGTGTGAGCGATGATCCGGTGCGCTTGAAAGTTACCCTGCGGATCCCAGCTGATCCTGAGGGTCTTCCCTCCCTGGAGTTCGATTTTACGGGTTCCTCTCCTCAAAGGAAAGGTTCAGTGAATGCTCCCCTAGCGGTTACACTCTCAGCTTGTTATTACGTGGTCCGATGTTTGTTGGAAGAAGACATTCCGATGAACCATGGGTGCCTCAAGCCTGTTCGAGTCCTTGCTCCGAAAGGGAGCATTGTTAATCCTTGTTTTCCCTCGGCGGTTTCGGCGGGGAATGTGGAGACCTCTCAGCGGTTAGTGGATGTCCTTTTCGGTGCTTTAGCTCAGGCTCTTCCTGACCGTATCCCTTCGGCTTCCTGTGGGACGATGAATAATCTTATGCTAGGAGGGTGGGATCCTTTCCGCCACCGGCCTTTTGTCTATTACGAGACGATGGGAGGGGGGGCCGGAGCAGGGCCTGGGGCGGATGGTACTTCGGCGATCCAGTGCCATATGACAAACACTCGCAATACCCCGATTGAAGCTCTGGAAACTCATTACCCCCTTCGTGTTCTGCGCTATGAGATTCGAGAGGGGAGTGGTGGCAAGGGGCTGCACCGAGGAGGAGATGGAATCTGCCGGGAGATTGAACTCCTTGCTCCAGCAACCGTTACCTTAATTACTGACCGGAGAAAGCAGGGACCTTATGGTTTACAGGGAGGAGCACCCGGGGCCCCAGGGAGAAACATCCTCTCCTTAGAGGGCCGTGAGGAGGAACTTCCAGGGAAAGTTTCCCGTTCGGTGCCTGCTGGAGCAGTGCTCAAGGTCTGTAGTCCTGGTGGAGGAGGATGGGGTTACCCTTCTGCTTCTTCACCTCCTTTGCTCTCGGTGAAGGATGAAGAAGAAGGGGAGGGATAACCCTTGCATCATCATAGAGAAGAGGACCAGCATTGGCAGGGAGGTGTCGTAGAGGATTCCCATAAGGGCGCTGCCTATAAACCAGAAGAGGCCATAGCCGGTGTTGAAGAGACCATATCCTGATCCTCGACGTTCGGGAGGGATCATCTGAGCGATTGCCGCTCGCATAATTGACTCCTGTGCTCCCATTCCTATTCCCCACAGAATCACTCCCATTAAAGCGAGGAGTTTACCTCCTAGAAAGGCAAGAGGAGGGAAAAAGGCGGAGAGCAAGGTGCTGGCGATGAGGACCGAAAGGCCGAAGCGATCGAATAAACGACCGAAGAGGAGGGCTGAAAGGGCGTCTGCTCCCATAGCTATTCCATAGAAGAGAGGAATCCAGTTCTTAGATACCAAGGTCGTTTTCTCAAAGTGATAGGCCATTAGAGGAAAATCCGCATAGCCTGCAGCAATCAAGGCTACTGCAGTAAGATAGATCCAGAAAGCTCGGGGGAAACCTTTCGTCTGAAACTCCGCCTTTTTTACTTCTAACTGTTGGGGATGAGGATAAAGAAAACGGGCGATGAATATAAGAGTTAAAGCAAGGAGCGCTGGCAAGAGGAGGAAAGCAAAGGCGTGGCGATAGTTTCCACTGAGGAGAAGCACGAGAGCGACAGTGAGCGGACCAGCCAGAGCACCGATTTGATCCATCGCCTCGTGGAGGCCAAAGCCCCAACCGTGCCCTACCTGCTGAGTAGCGTGAGAGAGCATAGCATCCCGAGGAGGCGTGCGAATGGCTTTCCCTAATCGTTCTGCAACAATCAGAAGGGCGGCTAATCCCCAGTATCCAGCGAAGGCCAATAAAGGAACGGCTAGAAGGTTGAGACTATAACCCAGGAGGGTTAAGAACCAATACCGTTCAGTCCGATCGCTAAGATAACCTGAGATGAGCCGGACTCCATATCCGATGAACTCACCTAACCCGGAGACAATACCCACAACGGTGGCTGAAGCTCCGAGAAAGGCGAGGTAAGGACCGGTGATGCTGCGAGCGCCTTCATAGGTCATATCGGCCAAGAGACTAACCACGCCGAGAAGGACTACAAACTTGACCGCTGACTGTCTACTTAAGGTTAAACCCATTTTGGGAACGTTTTCCATTTTATTTGATTGCCTCTTTGAAGAAGGGGCTTCCAATCCATTTTATAACAGAAGTTTAGCAGTTGCTAGGCCTAACCATACCATGAGGACTCCCAGGAGTACGCTGAGGAGAGCGTTGTTCATAGCATAAAACAGGTTACCTTTGCTCGCCAGGTGAAGGGTTTCAAAGACGAAAGTAGAAAAAGTGGTATAGGCTCCAACAAAACCGATGCAGAGGGGATAATACCAGCTGCGGTGGAGCATTCGCTCCTCCAAAAGAGCAAGAATGAAACCTAATAAGAAGGCCCCTGTAAGATTAACAATGAGAGTACCCCAGGGGAAGTGGGTACGGTGTTTATAATTGATCCACAAGCTAACGAAATAGCGGGCGATCGAGCCTCCAAAACCTCCTAATCCTATGGCTAGCATTTTGAAAAACAGTCGGATTTCTGGGAACGCAAACCACTTCAGCATTTTATCCTTTCTCCCCTCCTGTTCCTTTTGGGGAAAAATTCTTGGACTCAACAACCCCTTTTACCTCCTTAGTAGGGTGTTCTATCCCAAGTTGAGGAGTCTTAGGCTTTGTACTATGTCTGTCCTTAAAGGGTTTTGGCCGCCTGAATTTTCCTTGCTTACAATAAAAAGACTCCTGCACAGTCGAAAGCGGTACCTGTGCAGGAGTCATCAGCCGCAATCGGCAATTCTTATCGTTTGAAACTAACCTTGGGTGGACTCCATCACCCTCTTTTCATCTTAAGGGATGGGGAGGGAGGAGTCAAGTTCAGGGCTGTGAAGGTCCTAAAGTGAAAAGCATCTATCTGCCCTCTTTTTTAAACTCTAAACCGAAGAGCTTCGCGAAGCCTCCTTTTGTTTGTATGGGGGAAGATTCTTTGACTCCATCCCGTGCGGAGGAGAGTTATCCCCTTAGGTTGGGTAAAGGAGGGTGAAGCCCCTGGTAAGCCGTTCTTTTAAAACCCTATTTGCTTCTTCAGCTTACCTCTCAGCGCATTAAGAACCATAAGATGACCTGAAGGGCAACAACCCCTGAGGCGAAGAGTAGAACGAGATAAGTGAGGGTATCCGCTCCCCCCTTAATCGCCCAGGCCCAGAAAGCCGAAGAGGATTGCTTGCTTAGGAAGGTTAAAATCTGCCAGAAGCCTCGTGTCCTTTTTCTTGGGCGGAGCTGGGTAACGGCTTCTCTCGGCTGGGGAGGTTCTAAGGTTGTGGATCCAGTCCTTTTAGGCGTAACTTCGGAGTAAACCGACCAGTTTACCAAGGATTTTCACCTCCTCTGCGGGCACTTTCAACGGAGGATAAAGAGGGTTCGAGGAGAGAAGATAGACTTCCTTCCCTTTTTGTTCTACCCTTTTGAGGGTAGCCTCATTCCCCACTAATACAGCGGCGATTTCATAAGGTTGAATGGAGGGTTGTTGGCGGATGATCGCTATATCCCCCTCAGCAATATGGTCGCCTGCCATACTGTTTCCTTTAACTTTCAGAGCGAAATAGATTCCTGACCCTAAAACCAGCTCTTGAGGAAAGGGGATATATCCTTCAATGTTCTCCTGAGCTAGGATAGGGTGTCCCGCGGTGATATGCCCGACTAAAGGGATGGAGACTATAGAGGATCTATCCCATTCTACCATTGGGCGAATCCCTCGAGCCGATCCGGAAAGTCGTTCGATGTATCCTTTGCGTTCCAAGGCCTCCAGATGATCCGTTACTCCACGTAAACTGCGAATACCCAAAGCCTCGCCAATCTCCTGGAGGGTGGGAGGGACTCCCTCCTTGCGCAGGTATGCTATGATAAAGGAGAGTACTTGTTCCTGCCTCTTCGTAAGCTTTTCTCTCATCTCCCCTCCTTGTAGTCCTAAAAAAATTTCTGGTGTCCACTTTGAATATTTGGTAGACACCAGAAAAATCTTTAGTGCTTCTTCTAGGAAGGGAGAAGGCTCCCGACCTACTTCTTGACTTTACTGAATCACTTCCTCTTTTTCAGGGTCGAAGAGTTTGGCTTTCTTTTCTCTATAAGAAGCAACTCCGAGGGCAATGGGTACCATCACTTTGTAGGCGGTGTCGGCGTCAAGGTTGGGTTTCTTTCGGGTGCGGACGCATTCCAAGAAGTTAGCCACATGGGCACCTTGGTCTTCATTCGTATCTGCGGTAATGCGGACTTCTCGCACTCCACCGTCGGGACCTCGGATGATTTCGGCCCCTTGGAACTTCCCACTATTAGCTTTTTCTGTCATCTGTTTGATAAAAGGCCCTTGGGAGCGGAGGACTATGCCAGGGCCTTCAAAATGCATTGTTGCATGCTGGCCTCGGATGAGGTCGGGTACTCCGTAGTCATTGACCTGGGTTGCCATTAAAACGACGGTGTGGTGGCTGGGGTACTCAATAATCATATGGAAGTTATCTGGGACCTCCCGATGATCATTTTCCAAACCGAAGACCACGTTGCCTCCAGAAGCCACCACCCGGACAGGGAATTCCGGTCCTAGAGCGATGAGCAAATGGGAAAGGGAGTGATAGAGCAAGTCGGTGGCTAACCCACCGGAGTAATCCCAATATTTGCGGAAACGGAAATAGCGCTCCGGGTCCCAAGGGCGTTTGGGGGCCAAACCGAACCGCCATCCGAGCCACATATCCCAGTCCAAGTTAGAGGGGTTGGCGGAAGGGTCAATCCCCCAGTTCCAGTCACCGTTAGGGTCGTTCCGAAAGGCTCCACTCTGAGCCCAAACTTTAGGCCCAATGGCTCCCTCCTTGATCAATTGCTGGGCTACTCGCCAGCGTTCCGCATTACAGGATTGAGCGCCACATTGATAGACACGATGAGTTCGTCGAGCTGTTTCAGCCACTCTCTTTGCCTCATGCCAGTAGAGGGTCATCGGCTTTTCGCAGTAGACATCTTTACCAGCTTCCATCGCATCAATAGAGATCTTAGCATGCCAATGATCTGGGGTGGCGATCAATACCGCATCGACATCCTTTCGATCGAGGAGACGGCGATAATCCTTATACCCTTCACATTGGGCACGGCGTTGAGCATTTTCTAACCGCTTGTTCCAAACATCGCAGACCGCGACCACTTTTACTTGGGGATTCGGTTGTTTGGACCAATCTACTAATCGGCCCAGGTGGCCACTGCCCATCCCTCCTACACCGATGACTCCCATATTGACTCGTTCATTTGCGCCAAAGACCTGACTATTAGTAATAAAAGCCTCGGCTCCAAGAGTTAAGGCCAAAGCAGAAGTTGCGGTTTTGCCCAGAAATTCTCGGCGAGTCAGTCCTTGTTGTTGGGTTTCTGAAAGTTCCTGATCCTTCTTCTCCATAAGTTTTTCCTCCTTCACAGCTTCTTTTGCTAGGGGGGTAGGTTACTCCTCCGTTATCCGTTTTAGGGAAGCTGGAGAGGAGCCTTGTTTGACCTTTTTCCTCCATAGGGTATAAAAGAAGTTGGAGAGTAGGGAAGAAAGGCCCTTTTATTCTCTTGGGGTTGAAAAAGAGGGGACTCTTGGTGGGAAGAGGGATAAAGAAGCTTTTTCTAGAGGGGAGAAAATTTAAGGAGCGAGGTAATGTTGCGTTTCTCCGACGAGCCTGAGGAGGAGTTCACTGCCACAGGTTGGGAGGTCGGGGATTTAGGAGAGGAGATCCTTCAGCACGATCCGGAACCTAGAGACCTTTTCCCCCACTTTGAGCGTCTGCGTCAATACCTCGAGCGAGAGAGGAAGAAGGGGGAAATCCCAAACGTGGGTTTTCCTCCCGAGTTTGATAATGATATCGTGGTTAAAGGAGCTCCCAAAGGCCCTTTAGACTCTGATATGGTCCCTCACGATATTCCTCCTGAGGAGGGGATGGGAGCAGACGATTACCTCCGAAAGATGAGTTATGTGGATGTGGAAACCTTGTTGACCGAGACCCGGGGACTTTTGCCGGAGGGAACTCTTCATCCTCCTAGCCCAGAAAAGGAGATTCTGGAAGTGGAGGTTGGTCCTACCGGTTTGGACTTGGATGCCGATGATACTCCTGGGGAAGCTTATGGAGAAGGTTGGATTGAAGATTTTGAACCGCAGGATGACGTGGATTGGACCCAAAGGCGTCCGGTTTAAGGAGTGGCGAAATAAAAATTGTTGTTCCCTATTTCTGTGCTAAGGAGAAAAACTGAGTTTTAGATATTTTTTGTATCAAGGAGAGACTATGGAGAATCCTTTGCCGATCCCAGCTGCCGCCCTGGACGAGATCTCCCCCCAAATCCCGGATACCCTCCGGGTTCTCCCTATGCGGGAGACGGTTGTTTTCCCTGGAATGCTTCTCCATTGGTTTGTTCAGAGGGAGAGTAGTGTCCTTCTGGTCCGGGATGCAGCCGCTAAAGGGGAACGCATTATTGCTTGTTCTTTAATGAAGGACCCTGCAGTGGAGAACCCCGGATATCGGGATGTTTACCCTGTAGGAACTGCGGTCTTCATCCGTGCTCTTCTGGAGCAACCGGAAGGGATTCGTTTGATCCTTCAGGGCCTTAAGCGTATAGACCTGGGGGAGCCCCTCCAAGAGACGCCCTATCCTATCGCCCGGGTAAAGATTCGGGAGACGATATACCCCGAGTCGCAGTTAGAACAAGTGGAGTTGGAGGCTCTTAAGCGAACCTTGGCTGACCAATTTCGGAGGGCCGTTCAGCTTTCCCCCAACCTTCCCGATGAATTGTTGGGGGTACTGGACCGGATCCGGGATCCGGAGGAGCTGGGGGATCTGATCGCCGCTCAAATTAGCTTTGATAGTAAAGAGAAGCAGGAAATCCTTGCGGAGACACGCTTGATGGAGCGTCTCCGGCGCTTGCTGGGCGTGCTTATTCGAGAAATCCAGATGCTGGAATTGCAAGCGGAGATTCAGTCTCGAGTGACTAAGGAGATGGGCAAGGCCCAGCGAGAGTATTACCTCCGGGAACAGTTAAAAGCCATTCAGCGTGAATTGGGCGAGGTAGATGAGCAGACCGCCGAGATTGAAGAGTTGCGGGAGCGCATCGAAAAGGCGGGGATGCCCGAAGAGGCGCGAAAGGAGGCTGAAAGGGAGTTAGAACGACTAAAACGAATGCCGATGGGTGCTGCCGAATACCCCGTGATCCGCAATTATCTAGAATGGTTGGTGTCTCTCCCCTGGCAAGTGAGCACAGAAGACCGCTTGGAAATTGACGAGGTGCGTCGGGTGCTGGATGAAGATCACTATGGATTAGAAAAAGTTAAAGAGCGCATTGTGGAATATTTTGCTGTTCGCCAGCTCCGGGGGACAGAAATGCGACAACCTATCCTCTGCTTTGTAGGGCCTCCGGGTGTTGGAAAGACTTCTCTCGGGAGAAGCATCGCTCGTGCTCTGGGCCGGCGATTTGTGCGTTTCAGCTTAGGGGGAATTCGAGATGAAGCCGAGATCCGAGGACACCGTCGGACTTATGTAGGCGCGCTTCCAGGACAAATTATCCAGGGTATTCGCCGGGCGGGGGTCAACAATCCCGTCTTTATGTTGGATGAGATCGACAAGGTAGGAATGGATTTCCGAGGGGACCCTACTAGTGCTTTGCTGGAGGTCCTAGACCCTGAGCAGAACCACAGCTTCCGGGACCACTACCTGGATGTTCCTTTTGATCTGTCCAAGGTCTTGTTTATTACAACTGCTAATCTGATTGACCCCATTCCTCCTCCTCTTCGCGACCGGATGGAAATTATCGAGATCAGCGGTTACACTGAGCATGAAAAGGTGGAGATTGCCCGTCGCCATCTTATCCCTCGCCAGCGAGCGGAGCATGGCCTTACTGAAGAAGATATCGAGTTTACCGAGGAGGGGTTGAGATTCCTGATCCGGGGTTATACTCGGGAGGCAGGAGTTCGCAATTTGGAGCGTCAGATTGCGGCCATCTGTCGAAAAACGGTGCTTCAGCGCCTGGAAAAACCCTCCGAGAAATTTTTAGTAACGCCAGAAGTTATTCGGGAATTGTTAGGGAACCCTCGGTTTGAATTGGAAGAAGTGGTGAATCGGGTAGAACAACCCGGGGTGGCTTTAGGCTTGGCTTGGACGCCTTTTGGAGGGGAAGTCATCGTTGTGGAGGCCGCACTCATTCCCACCGCAGAGGGGGGCCGGGGACAGTTACTCTTGACGGGGATGCTAGGAGATGTAATGCGGGAGAGTGGGCAAACCGCTTTGAGCTGGGTCCGGGGCCATAGTGGAGAGCTGGGGATAAGTGGAGAAGAGTTTGCTCGGAAGGGGGTACATATTCATGTTCCAGCGGGAGCGGTTCCCAAAGATGGGCCAAGTGCAGGTGTCACAATGGTTTGCGCGTTGGTAAGCGCAGCGACAGGTAGAAAGGCTCGTCCCGACACTGCGATGACCGGCGAGATCACTCTTAGTGGATGGGTGCTTCCTGTAGGAGGCATTAAAGAGAAGGTTCTTGCTGCCCATCGGGTAGGCCTCAAGCGGGTTATCTTGCCGGAACGCAACCAAAAAGATGTGGAGGAGGAGGTACCTGAAGAGGTGCGTCGGGGGATGGAGTTTATTTATGTTCGGATGATTCCCGAAGCTTTAGAAGAGGCTTTAAGGCCAAGTCTCGAGCTGGAAACTGTTAAAGGTTAGAAGCATGAGTGAACTCTCCCTCCCGAAGGAGGGTTTCTAGGAACTTGGGAACTTTGAGAGGAGGAAGGAGGATGGCCTCTTGCCCTAAGTGTCATGGGGGAATTTTAGCGGAGGTCATTGTTTGGGCCACCGAGTGTTGTGAAGTAACTCTGGGGAAAGGCGCCCCACGGTCCTGTCCAGAATGTGGAGCCATCAATCCCCATTTAGTGGAAGTGGATCGCTATTACGAATGTAACGATTGCGGTTACGTTGAGAAGTCACCCACTGCTGCCTAACCGCAATTAAAGAACCAAGGGATTTAGAAAGGAGTAGGGGTTTTCCTCTTTTTATCCTCAATCCTCACCTTCTTACTATAGATTTCGAAATCGGGTGCGCCAAGTTTTCCTCTTTTTATCCTCAATCCTCACCCCTTCTGATCCCTAAAGGTGCAGAGCATTATCTTGAAGGACTTTATCGTCTTTGTATCGAATATTTGTCTGAGGAAGCCTATAAAGCAATTATTATGGAGATAGGTCTTTTACCAGGGATCTTGCTGAGTGAGCTGTGCGATCGGAAAAATTAGTGGTTTGAGGAGTTGATAAGGGATACGGCAGTAATTCTGAAAGAGAAGATTAAGGAGTTTCTCTTGTGCTGAAGCTGAAAGTTGCTTTGCAAAACACCCTTAAGAAGATTCCCCAACATCATCGGGAGATGGAACAGCGGTGTCGGGTTTTATGGCCGACTGTTGCGGGGCCGAATTTTGCTCGGCATACCACTGTGGAGAGGGCTCGAAACGGGATCCTTTTTGTAATAGCCAGCTCCAGTACCTGGGCCTGTGAGCTCAAGCTGTATAAAGAGAAGTTCCTTGAGGAGCTAAATCAGCGCTTAGGACGCCCTCTTCTGAAAGACTTGTGGGTTCGGGTAGGGGAGGTGCCGGAGGTTTCAGCGTCTCATCCTCCCCTACCAAGTCAGGAGCTCCCCCCCATCCCTAAAGATCGGCAGGAGGCAATCCAGAAATGTCTTCGGGGAATTCCTGAGGAGTACCAAGATCGGGTTCGGTCTTTACTTGAGAGGGAAGAGCAGAGGCGTCTGAAACGTCTTTCAGAAGGGTGGAAGAGATGCCTGGCTTGTGGTGCTCTACACCCTGGGCCTGGTCAGATTTGTCCCTATTGCCGTCTAGGACTTCGCTAATGGTTTTGCCTACTCCTCTCAGAATTGTAGCAGATACGAATCTCTTCATTGCGGCGCGTTGGAACCCTCGTTCCACCTCTGCCTGGATATTGGAAGCTTGCCGGCTTCAGTTTTTCCAGATCTGTTACTCTCCTCCAGTGAAAGAGGAGGTGCTTTTTTTGTTAAAGCAGGTGAAGGGAAACCTTCACTTCTTCCGTTGGGTAGAAGATATTTTCCGACACGGCTACTCCGTCAAATTAAGAGCGGTGCCTCCGGTGATTCGGGAGGACTCGGAGGATGATAAATTTTTAGCTACTGCGGTTGAAGGGCAAGCCCATTATCTTATCACCAGTGATGAGCATCTCCTTCGCTTAAGGGAGTTTACCGGGGTTCTTATTGTGACGCCGAAATTTTTCGCCCAGAGGGTATCATTACCAAGCCTCGAGGGGTTTCTTTCACGAGCTGTCCCTTGGGAAAGTAGTGGGCCAAGATCTCCACATAGGTGCAAGAGGAGGAGAGGACCATCCCCCGGGCTCCCCAAAGGCAAAGCCCCACGCCATGGCCCCATCCCCGCCCGCTGAACTCGAATTCCCCGTCCTCCTTTTGTCTTACGGTGAAAAGGGTAGATCGTAGGGTATCCCATCCCAACTGAGCACGAAACTGGTAAGCGGGTAGCTCGGCCAGCAAAACTCGGTCCTCTGGGTTTAGAGGGAAAGGTTCTCCTGAACTAAAGCTAGAATTTTCTTGCCCTATCCCACCACTTGCTTTTGGGTTCTCTGGGTCGGTTTTGTTCGGTGTTCCCCATAACTGCACTTTTTGCACCCGCCCACCAGGAGTTTCGTAAATCAACCGAAGGTCTTCTACCTGGCCCGGCTGAATGAAAAACTTCTTTAGAACCCTCTCGAGTTGCTCTCGAGACAATCGTAGCCTCCAATAGTGTACCGGACTCCCTTCGCAGAAATCGCTCTTGCCATTAGAGTCTCTTCCTGTCGCCAGAAAAGGCCAAAAGGATTGGCCAAAACCGGCGTTAAGATTACTCGCCAGAAGGCCTCCGCAATCTGTACTGTAGGCGGTGGGGATCAATCGTCCTTCATAGGTGAGGACTTCTCCTCGAGTTGAGGCGGTGATCCGGCCGGCCCAATCCTCGGAGGAGTAAGGTCGGATGCCTTGGGGTAACCCACGGTATCCCTGACAATGAGTGGTGTTACAAAGGTCAAACCCCTGCTCTTTATGCCGTCCTCGGTTATATTCGGCGTAGGTGCGAATACAAACCGAAAGAGCTCGGTTTGCCTCCCAGGGGAACTTTACAGATCCCTCAGCTCTTAGTACACCTGCCACGTAATCTTCCCGGGGGACTTCGTTGATCACTTGTAAAGCTCCCTTGGGTTCAGCGAGGACTTCCACACAGCCGGGATAGAGGTACCTCTCGATCTTCACTAATCCTCCTGGCGGAGGGAGAACTCGAAAGCCTTCTGGGTCACTGCAGGAGGCGTTTTCTAAGGTGACCCCAGATCTTTTAAGAGTAAAGAAGACGAGGTATGTACCTTGAGGAAAGGTTTTTACTCTCTCTTGGGTACTCACCCGCTCTAAGGTACCCCCGTGAGGTAAGAAGAGGGTTAACCTTTGTCTTTGATTAAACTGAATTAATCCCACTCGGATCGGGCTTCCAAAAGCCTCGGGTAGGTCTATCGGAGGGGTTGGGGTTGAGAAGGCTTCCTGATCTTGAAATTGCCCAGCAAGAAGCCCTCCCCAGAGAAACAGATTCAGGATAAGGAAGGGGAGAGGAGAAGAGCTTCTTCTCTGAAGATAGGGGGATGGGGTTCCCCAACCTAAGGGGCTTAACAGGGAAGGGAGAGGTTTCACTTTTCAACCTCTGCTGACGCCTTCTGTCCCTGAGTGGGCTGAGGGAGATGGAGTATCCTCTTACTTTATCGGACAAAGAAGGGGGATTCCCCAGGGATGGTAGAGGATAAAGGGGTGTTACACCTTGATGAAAAACAGAAGCTTAGCCTTTGAACCTTTTATCAGCCAAGACCTTTATTTCAGAGAGCTTTTCACCGATTTCCTCCAACAAATCCCTCCTTTGCCGAAGTATCTCTTCTAATCGTTGAAGCAAGCAATGAAAAACCTCTTGGTATTTCTTGTGGGCCAACTTCCGTAAGAGATAGGCAATCCTTTGAGAAAACATTTTTATTTCTTCTGGTTGGGTTTCTTCCGATAGAAAGTTTGTTAGCACTTCAATCTCTTCCGCGTAGTTCTTAAATGCCGCTTGAGCAAGGCGTTGGTATAAGGAATAAGGTTCACAAGAGGTGAGGATTTCCCCATCAATGCGCTCTAGAATAAACTGATAGAATCTCCGCATTGGCAAGAGGATCTCCTTGCCCTTTGTGGTGAGGATAATCCCCTCATCCTGATAAGTGGGAAAGAGGGTTTTGATGCGTTGGGGGTGGAAAGTTTGTCGGAGGAGTATCCGTAATCGGGTCTGCCAAAGTCGGTCATAAACTTGCTTTGTCGGCCTCCTTGAAGATCGGGGGAGGTCACAGTGGATGATCAAAAGGCATTCAATATTGTGGATTTTCCGTTGAATACTCTGTTTACCACCGCGATAGCGCACATATTCGTTGGTAACTAGGTCAACGACTCCGCGCTCCTCCAGAAGGTCGATCATCTCATCTATGGTTAGCAATCCTTCGGTATTGTAACTTACCAGAATAAGGCGGGCATCTATCTTCTGAAGAAGGTCTTCTAAGGCAGTAAGAGCGGTTTGGCGGTAGCAGTAGGGTGACTTGGTCTTTACCCAATCGGGGCGTATACCTCCTTTGTTGATGAGATGGCCTTTAGGAGAGAGAGTATTGTCAACAGGAGGGCAATCCCATAGAGCAATGGTGTTTAGGAGGTGATAGTTACTCCCATATTGGTGCTGGTTATAGGGAGGGTCTAAATAGGCAATATCCACCGTGCGATACCCGGCGATCTTATTGGCGTCTTCGCAGAGGACCCACATCGGCGAGGGGGAGTCGATGAGAACAGGCCGAAACATTCGGATGGGGGCCATAATGCGTTTAAGGGCATCTTGACTATGTCCCCCGAAGCCTTTATGGTAAGCTTTAAAGACTCCGGAAGTATTGGTATGAGTAGCGGATCCATAAAGGAGCACCGCTAAGAGGATAAACTTTTCGGTAAGAAGGGGTTCCGGAAGGTCAAAGCCTGGATACCAGTCTTCAATCACGGTGCGGGCGTAGTCAATGGCTCGGGCGTTTTCGGCAGTGTAGAAGAGGCGTTCTTTACGGTAATCAGCGGTCTCTGTCTTTCGAGGGGCGTAATAGGTGCTGAGATAGCCTTCAATCCCTACCTCCATCCCTCGATTCAGCTCTCTAATTACCTGGTCTATGCCCCCTTGGCGGACAAACAGCCGGTCCAGATCGGAGGCGTTAGTTCGGATATAACATTGGTTAATCACGTAGGCGTAGAACTCCCAATCATTAGTGATAACCGAGTATCCTAAAGCTTTTGCCAAGCGGGAGACGACTCCTGAACCGGCGAAAAGATCGAAGAAGACCCCTCTCCCATAATTTTCATCGTATTGCCTTAAGGTTTCACCAATGAGGGGTAAGAGAGTTCGTTTATTGCCGATGTAAGGGATGATTTGAGTGGTGAGGTAGGGTATACGATAGTTCATTGCCTCTTATCTTCTTGTTCCATACCACTCTGGTGTGATTAAAATTCAAAAGGATAAGGGGTGATCCAAAGATGAAGGGTTTCTTGGGGGACCTAGCAGATATAGGTCCCCCAAGAGGGAGGTTATCCTCCCCACCGATGGAGTACTCCAGCGATAGCGTCGCTGGCTAGCGATGCGATTGTGGCTCCCGACCGGTTCCCCGGAGCATAAACCGAGGCCCCGGCTTTAAGAAGGTCTTCGACAACTGCAACGTAGTCGCCTTGGGGGTTGTTGCAATGACGAGAACCATGCGCGGCCCATCCTAGAGGGGTGCTCCCAAAATCCTTACAGGTTACTTCTAAAAGAGCACCGTGCTCCAGAAGTAGCCGAACCATATCCCTATATCCGTACCAGGCGGCCCAATGTAGCGGTGTCCCTCCGTGGGGTCCAGGAGCGGTAAGGTCACTTCCTGCTTCTAGCAACAATCGAGCGATTTCACATTGGTTGAATCGCGCTGCAACGTGGAGGGGGGTTGAAGGCATACCTATAGTGTAGGCATAAATATGTCCACCGGGAGCTTCCCCTTGAGTCCAGGAGTGAACGATTTCTGGATTGGATTGCAGTAAAGCTTGGACTCGCTCCATCTCCCCTAAGGCGCAGAAGAGAAAGATGTCCGCTTCGGCTCCCCTTTCGATCAGGAATCGGCAGATATCAGGGCGATTACCTATGGCCCACTGCGCAGGGGTACCTTGGTGATCTAAGTCCCGAGCATTAATGTCTGCTCCGTAGTTGAGAAGGAGCCCAGCAATTTCCGGGGTGCGAGCAAAGTGAAGAGGGGTCATTCCATCCGGGCCTCGGGCATTGGCTAGGCTGGGGTCTGCAAGAAGCATCTCTCGGAGCTCATCTAGCATCCCTAAACCAGCGGCCGAATGGGCGTCTAATAGAGCTCCTCGCTGGAGGAGATAGGGGGCTAGTTCGAGGCCTTGATAATTGGCAATACTATGGAGGACGCCCCAGCTTCCCGCCCACCACCGGCTTTTGGCGTTAATATCTGCGCCGTATTCTAGCAGTAGGTCTATCAAGGCGCGATCTCCACGTCCAGCGATGTATACGATCGCCGGAGCGTCGAAAGCGAACCAAGGTTCATTAATGTTTTGCTGTAAGTAGGGACTTCCTTCCAGGAGGTCCCGGATTTTATCTTTATCGCCTTGCTTGACGGCGTCTATGAATTGCTCCTTTACCTGCTCTTCTTGCTGGTTCATAGCCTTTCTCCTTTTTATTGAGGACAGATAGGATGGAAAGAGGGATCCGATTTTATTTCCCACCTTTCCCGGAGGCGGAGGCAACAAGGCCCTCCATCTTTCCCCCTGCCGGGTATTTGGATCTCCAGAAGGCCATAGGGGACGCGGTTCACTTCCTCAATTTGCTCCCAAGGAATTGTGGACAGATATATTTTTGATCGACGATGCCATAAGGGAGGGCCGAAGGATTTTTCTTCTGGGGGGATAGGATGGAGGGGCATCCAAGCCAAGTAAAGAAAGCGTTCATCTGGCGTCCCATTAGTCCAAGGACCTAAAAAGTTGGGTTTGCCTCGCTCAGAATCGTACCTGGCTCGGACTTCAATATCGTAGAGAACGTCGCCGTTCGATTGTTTTCTCCCTTCGTATACTCTTCGCTTTTTGTCCTGGAGGCCAAACTGAGCGTCGTATTGCGTAGGGTCTAAAGGTTGGAGGCAAGTTATACGTAGGCGGACTATTTTTTCAGCGGATGGAAGAGATTGGCGAGAGTTATCTACCATAATACCACTCCTCTGTTTTTGGGGTAAAAGAAACTCAAGAGCGGTTTCCAAACATTTTTTCGTGATTGGGGGGGGAAGACCTTTTTCACTTCTTAATTAAAAGAGGGATGACCTTCCCCGATCCTAAAAGAATTATTGGCTTCTTTTGAGAAGGAGTTTAAGATTATGAAACTTCCTCCACCTCCTGACCAGAGAGTGGTTACTTTTGGTGAGGCGATGATCCGTTTTAACCCCCCGGGTTTTCAGCGGATCGAGCAGGCGACCCAGATGGAGCTTCAGCCGGGTGGGGCTGAGCTCAATGTGGCGGTTGCCCTGGCCCGCTTAGGAGCTGCTGTCAGCTGGGTTTCGGTACTTCCTGATAATCCTTTAGGCAAGTGGTTGGCGAATCAGGCTCGGTTACATCGGGTAGACCTCTCCCATCTGCTTTGGTCTTCTTCTGGTCGAATGGGGCTTTATTTTATGGAACAGGGGGCTTCTCCTCGATCCTCGGAGGTGGTTTACGATCGGAGAGGTTCTGCTTTTGCAGAGGCTTCCGCTGAGGTTTTCTCCTGGCCCTCTATTTTGGCGGGGGCGAAGGTCTTTTATACCAGTGGGATCACCCCTGCTCTGGGGTTAGGGCCTCGGCAGGCGGTTCAGGAGGCTCTTCACACCGCTATGTCCTTAAAAATGGTCACTGCCTTTGACACCAATTATCGTTCCAAGTTGTGGTCCTCCCAGGAAGCCCGAAAAACCTTAGAGACAATCTTGCCTTTTGTAGATTACCTTCTCTCCTCTCCGAGTGACTTGAATACCTTGTTTGGCTTTTCTGGTGAACCGGAGGACATTGCTGACCGGGCCCGGAGGGAGTTTAACCTTAAGGGGGTGGTTCTCTCCCTACGAGGGAGGGGCCCCGAAGGTACTTTATGGCGAGATTCTTTGGTCTTGACGGATCGGTTTTATCCAGGTACACGATATACCTTTGAATTGGTAGACCCTCTGGGATCAGGCGATGCTTTTACCGCTGGATTTCTTTATGGTCTCTTAGTAGAGGACATCCTCTTGGGGCAAAGAATTGGTGATATTCTTGCAACAGTGAAACAGACGGTTCCAGGAGATTTTCTCTGGATAAGTCGGGAGGAAGTGGAGGGTTATCTCTCAGGGGAGATGCATCCTTTAAACCGGTAACATTGTGCGGGCTTTGTCCCACCCGGGCTTCCCTTAAAAAGGGGTTAAGGGGAGCGTTAAAGGCAGGTTCTGGCCCCGACCTTACTGTTATCTTAATTGAGGGAGGGAAAATGCTCTCGGCAGAGGTTGTTCGTCATCGGATTGAAGAAGAGGGGGTTATTGCTATCTTGCGGGCCAAAAACCCAGAAGAGATGCGTTCTTTAGCTCAGGCCCTTCGAAAGGGAGGTCTTTCCTGTTTAGAGTTTACAATGACCTCCCCAAGTGCCTTGGATCTGCTCAGAGAGAGCCGGAGAAGCTTGGAGGAAGAGGTGGTGTTAGGAATGGGGACGGTGTTGGACGCGGAGACAGCGCAGTCGGCTATTTGGGCTGGGGCGGATTATCTGGTAAGCCCTGTAGTTCGACCGGATATTGCTCAATTAGCTCACCGTTATAATGTTCTTTACCTTCCAGGAGCTTTAACGCCCACCGAGATTTTAATCGCGGTGGAATTGGGATGTTCCTTGGTCAAACTCTTCCCAGCTCACTTAGTGGGGCCAGGTTATTTAAAGGATATTGCAGGTCCTTTGCCCCAGGTGCGATTGGTGCCTACCGGTGGGATCGGGGTGCATAATGCCGGGGAGTTCCTAAAGGCGGGAGCGGCTGCTGTGGCAGTGGGGTCTTCCCTCACTCATCCTCCGGTGCCCGAGTCGGAACGATGGGAGGCAGTTACTTCGCTTGCTCGCCAGCTCCGAGAGATTGTCCGGGAAGCTCGTGCTTCCCAATGACCAGCAGTGCAGGGGCGATGCATACTTCGCCCCTGCTTAAAAAAACAGGAAAGGGGTGAAAAGACCTGAGCAGGGGAAGATGCCGTGTCTTTTCACCCCTAATTTTACCCCACTCTCTTCCCTTGTTTGACCTTCTCTCGAGTCTCTTTGTCCACGAAGAACATATAGTACAGGGGACCGTAAATGACCTTGCTCCCCACTTTATCCAGAATTTGATCCGCTTTGTACCATTTAGCGTGTTGGTCGGCTAATAGCCAGTTGCCTCCACCGTTATGACGGTTAGCCGGATAATCGTTCTCCGCTCTTCGCCAGAAAGTGCCATCATTGAGACCCTGGCCTCCGACGCTGGTCATCTCATTCTCTTCCATCAACAGAATAGTTTCTGCGGGTTCATAGACGTCCGATAGGTTTATGGGGTCGTCTTCCTGGTGATAAAGGTTGCCGTGGGTGAAGAACTCATCATTCATACTATAGGAGAGGAAGGTTGGGGAATTGCGCTGAAGCTGGCCTCTGGGGGTCTCTGAGGGGCACACATAGGCTTGTTCATTTTTTACATAGGGGAACAGGCTCCCTTTCCGCACGTCAATGATCCAGTGGTCTTTGGCGATGACCCACCCTCGGGGTTGCCCGGCGGCTCCAGCAAAGGGGAAGCCCCCATCCCAATCGTCAAGATAGAGTTGGAAGCCGGTACCCAGTTGCTTGAGGTTGTTGAGACAGGTTGTTTGTCGAGCCTTCTCCCGGGCTCGGGCGAAAACAGGAAAGAGAATGGCGGCCAAAATCGCAATAATTGCGATAACGACCAGTAATTCAATTAGGGTGAAACCTTTTTTGTAGCCCATTCGGCCCTCCTTTTCGAAGGTTTTTTCTCTCGGTGATGAGGGGGAGTTTAGAATAGACTTTGACATTGTCCATAACGTTGGAGGCTCCCCTCTTCAAAAAGTTATTCTCTTTCTGCTTATCGGATTCCTTCTCACCAGAAATTGGGGGAAAGGTCTGAGCTCTAGCTTCAGGAGGAGGGTTATTTTCCCCTTCAATCTTCCGACGGCTTGAGGGTGAGCTAAAGATGAGAGGGTAGATATTACCCTGGTTTTTATCTCCTTCTTCCCTCTGGCGCTTCTGTGTCCTGATCCCCCGGAGACGGGGAGTTATAGAAGGCCTTTCCTTACTTCTAGGGTTATTGGACAGGGATCAGGGTATTTTCCGGTTGAAGGAAGGCTTCATAAAGGCGCATTATGGCTAAAGCATCCTCTAAGCCGGCAATGGTAGGAGGAGTGTGAGAAAGAACGCATTCGCAGAAGTAGAGAACTTCTGGAGCATAGCCTAGCAAGAACAAGCCCTTGTTGTAAAGAGTTCCTAAGGAAAACTCCGGCTCCCAATAAAGGGGGGCATCTTCATCAGGCCCGATGAAACTGCCAGCACGCCCGTAGCCTCCTTCTCCCCGGCGGCCTCGGCGGTAATAAGTTAAACGACATCCGTTTTCTAAAAGGAGGTTTGCCCCCTCGCCAATAACTTCTAAACGTTCTAGAGGGCTAGTGCCCGACTGCCCTGCGGTGAGGTGGAGGATTACTGGCCCAGTCGAATCTATGGTCAGCAGAGCGGTGACCGCTCCGTTCACCAAGGACCTTTGGTAGTAAAGTTGACGAACCGGCCCAAAAAGATATTGAATGACTGAACCGGGATGGACGATATGATCCAAGAAGCCAAGAAGGGCTTGAGGATCTCCCTTTTTATCTTGGGGAGGAAGGGATTGAGGGTATCGCAAGTAAGCTGAGGTGATCCGACCGAACTCCGGTTTTTGGATCCACTCTTTTACCTTTTGGAGAGCCGGGGTGAAGCATTTTTTAAAACCTACCATCACAAAGCGACCAGTCTCCTGGCTAACAGTGATGAGATCCTCTATCTCCTTTGAAGAAGTAGATGGGGGTTTTTCCATCCAAACATAACAACCTGCCTCCAGAGCTTTTCGGGCTAGAGCAGGATAGGTGGGGCGATGGTCGGGGCCATAGCCAGTTACTAAAAAGATAGCCTCTAGCTCTTCTTGGACTAGCATCTTCTCCATATCGGTGTAGTAACGTTGGGCACCGAAGAGGCGGGCAAAAGCTCGGGCTCGCTCCTCTCGAAGGTCGCAAACCGCAATCAGGTCAATAGGGGCAAATTGAAAGGTAGGAAAGATATTACGGAAGGCATGGTCTCCGCATCCCACGAATCCTACGCGAATCTTACGGGGATATTCAAAGTTCCAACGGATCATCCTTCTTCCTTTTGCTGTCTATTCAACAGAATCACAAAGGTTCCCCAATACTCAGGGGAACCTTTGTGGAGTGAAGAAGCGGATAGCTGTCGGAAGGGATGGGGCTTTAGCGGTTTTATCGCATCGTGCGAATATTTAAGCCGGGGCGGAATCCACCGAAACCTCCAAAGCCTCCACCTCCAAATCTGAATCCGCCAAAGCCTCCTCCACCGAATCCACCAAAACCGCCAAAGCCACCAGGAGCACCGAATCCACCAAATCCGCCAAATCCGCCGGGGCCACCAAAACCTCCAAATCCCCCGAAGCCTCCTCGGTTGAAGTTTCCAAAGCGGTTGTTATTGTTCCCGAAGAGGGAGCGGTTTTGGCCAAAGCCAAAGTTGTTGAAGCCCACTTGCCGACGGCCGAACATTTGATCCATTAAAGAGGCAACTTCAGTGGCCGAAGCGTTGTTAAGAGAGAGAATGAAGGTGGTACTGGTGGGTTGAATGGGTTGATCGAGTTCTTTGATCACCCGTTCAACCACGGGCATCAGGTTAGGTTGAGCGGTGACGATAAGGCGGTTAGTTTCAGCGTGGGCAGTAACCGCCACTTGGTTCGGCCCACCAGGGCGGAACACCTGTGTCCACCAGGGACCTCCTCCTGTCAGCCCTGGTCTGTAGGGGTCCTGGCTGGCATTCACCACCGCGTTGATCACTGAAGTGACTTGGGTAGCATTAATATACCTCAGGGGGAAGACCCGGGTCTCCCGAGGAGAAGGGGCTTGAACATCTAACTGTTCGATGATCGGCTCGATTTGATCAAACACCCTTGAGTTAGCCCGGACGACAATCGAATTGGTGTAGTCGTCGGATGAGGCTCGGACATCTTGCATAAACCGTTGGGCTAAGAGTTGGGCCCTTTCAGCCTGAGCTTCTTGATTGCCTCCTTGGCGTCCAGGGAAGTTTCCCAGTTGGGGGAGTCCCCCAGGCAGTTGTTGAGGGCGATAGAGGTCATTAATAATTTGCGCAACAGAGCGTGCTGGAATGTATTTCAGGGTATAGACTCGAGTTTCGGTGTCTTGCCCTCCTTGGAAGAGGTTTCCAGGACCTCCCGGAGATCGGTCTCCTCTTCCTGGGCCTCCCCCTCCTTTCGCCTGAATGCGGATCATCAGTTTATCCCGGGTGAGACTATATCCCCTGTTATCCAGGGCCGCTTCCAACACCCGGAAGGCTTCGTCTAGGGTGACGGGGCCAGGAGTGATCAGGGTGATAGTTCCGGTGAGGCTAGGGTCTTTCACCACACTCAGGCGTGAGACTACAGCAAAGAAGTTTAAAACCTGGTCAATGTCGGCGTTGCGGAAATCGAGGGTTACCTTCGCTTGGGCGCCAGGGCTAACCAGATTCTTAAGCCCGTTAGCGGAGGCTTTCCCTAATTTAACCGAGTTTTTGGGACTCTTGGTAGAGAGGGCCTTTGCTTTCGGGGGATCTTGAGAGGAGGGTGAGGGTAGCCCGAAAGCATTAATTCCTTGGAATAAGATTCCCCATAAGAGCAGAACAAAGAGGATATAACTTTTTCGCATTGTTCACACCTCCGCTTTGTAATTTTTAAGATCCTTTCCCCACTCCGAAGCGCGTCCCCTCTATCTCTATTTTCAGCTTTCCCGTTATTTCTCCTCCCCAAACTTCTTTTCTATAAGGTTTTCAGAGGCTTTGCGTTTTGTACAGACCAAAGCCTGCTGCGAACCTAACAACTCTTCTACCCGGTTGGTAGCCGAACCCTAAAGGGTAAGCCCTCCTGTAATAATCCCCCGCGTGCGGGGAGGGGACGCAGGCTACCAAAACCCTAGTAGACCGAACATAAACACCCTCGCTTCGGTGCATCCAGCACTAGCATGCACCGAAGCGTTAGCCACATTTTATAAAGGGATGGGAACCTTAAAGCCGTCTTAAGCGGAGCTCCCGTCTGGACTGGGAGACCTGAAGGGTTGCTCTCGGCGTTGGCGCTGTCCCCCTCCCCCACCTCTCTGAGGAGGAGCGGGCAACCCTGTAACCACCACCTTTCCGGTGATAGAGCCGTCGGGATTAGGGTCTCCTTTGACGAAGACAAATTCCCCGGCTTTTAGGTCAGAGATCGCAGCCTTTGTTCCCTTCAGGATACGAGTTTGACCACTGAGTTGGAGGGTAATGGTCTTCCCCTCGGCTTTCAAAGTAAGAGGATCGGTGCTGGCAATCTCCCCTTGCAGGACCTGAGGGCGGCGACCCGGCCCTGGGCCACCAGGGCCTCCTGGTCCCTGACCTTCGGGAGGGCCTGCTGGCGGACCTCCCGGCCCACCCATTCCAGGCCTCATCATTCGAGGGCCTCCTCGGAAGAGCATGTTTAACTCCTGATCTAGACCCTCGACCTCGCCCGTGAAGATCAATATTGCTAACTGTCTTTCTTGGTTCGTTGGGCGGACTACAACCCGGACTTTATCCCCTTCTTTGAGCTGAGAAGGTTCTTGTTGTTCAAAGTGATAAAGGTTCGCCTTCTCAAGGTTCACTTTCACCTGACGTTCTTCAGGAAAGCGGACTTGTACCGTGAGGATATTCCCCTCTACCGAAACGACTTGGCCCGGAACACGCCCGAGTTCAGCGGGAATGCCTACACGAACAAAGCGGGCGTTAATCCCTTCAGCTCCTTGTTCACCTACGACGGTTACCCAATCTCCAATTTTGAGCTGAGAGGGTTGAAGGTTAACCCGGCGGTCTACGCTATCTCCTAGGTAGTTAACCTGTCGGTCTTTGCCGTCTACCGTGACCACCAGAGGGTTAGTGGACTTTACCACTCCTTCCAACCTCTGAATGAAGCCTCCACCGGGGCGTGGGCCTCGGCCGGGCTCACCTGCTTGAATCCGAAAGGCCTGGAAAGGCCCAGTCCCATCTTCGGACTCTCGGCCGATAAGGACGACCTTCTCACCGGGCTTTAAACCGGAAAGGGGAACCGTTTCGGCGCGGAAGAGATCTGTGTCGGAGCTGATAATGACCACAATGGGATTGCCTTCACCGAACGGTTTGACCTGAAGGCGATTTCCTTGGATGGAAGTGATGGTCCCCATTGTGGGGCGGAACCGTGGCCCGGGGCCTCCAGGGAAGGGGCCTCCGGGAGGGGGACCTGGTTGTGCCAAGACAATGGAACCTATCCCCAGCAGAGCAATCACCGCGATCCCTAGTCCATATTTGCGACGCATCTTTGAACCTCCTAGGGTTTCGTTTTCCATTGATTAGACGAAGAAAATTAAGTTTCGTTGCACCTTTAAGGTAATAAATTATTTGAAAATCTCTAGCACTTCTTTCTATTCGGAGGGGTGAAGTTTCGCCGGTACCAGTCAGTAATGATCCGAGCCACACTGTCCTGATCCTCTACGTGGGGAATATGGCCTACTTGAGGCAAGAGGTGGAGCTCGGAAAGGGGAATATCTTGACTTAACCGTTGAGCAACCCAAAGAGGAACGATTCGGTCCTTTGCTCCGTGGATAATAAGAGTGGGACAAGAGATTTGGGGGTATTTAGGAGAGAAGAGATGGGCATCTTCAGGACGTAGAGTTCGACAAGCGAGTTGATAAGCTCGAGCTCCTGCCCAAGTGCTGAGAGCTTGGGAGCTAGCTTGAATGGCTTCAGAGTCTAGGCAATGAGGATGAGCGATGGCTCCCAGAAAACCTAGCTTAACCCAAAACCTTGCGAAGGGCACGATAAGAAGGGGAGTCCCGGGTAATCGGGCAAGGCGGATCATCCAAGGAACGGATTGATAGTAAGCAGGACTGCCCATTAAGATGAGGCCTTTGACCCTTTGGGGGTGCTGAATCGTCATTGCCAGACTAATGGCCCCCCCTCGGGATTGCCCTCCCAGAATCACCCTGTGAAGGTTCAAGCGGGAGAGAATTTGGGCTAAAAGGAAGCCTTGTCCGGGGATGGAGTAGTCTATATCAATTGGCTTATCACTGAGGCCAAACCCAGGGAGGTCGAGAGCATAGACTGGCCCTAAGTCTGCTAGGATTGAGGAAAGCTTTCGCCAAGTTACTGCGCATAATCCTAAGCCGTGGAGAAGGACGAAAGGAGGGCCTTCCCTGGGAGAAGGGTAAAAGAGAAAGTGGATTTGGAGCAGTTTCCCTGTTGAAAGTTGAACTTCAGTCCATTTTTCTTCCGGGTGGGAGGCCATTAGTGTAATAAAGTCTCTAAAAAGAGAATGTTATTGCCTTTCCCCGCGCCTATAGGATCCCTATTCCGTGTACTCTATAATAAGAATCTCTTCTCATTTTCTAGGCCCCGGTGGTATTGCGCAGGTTAAAGCCTGCGTAATACGCACCCTTTAGGGTACATCTACCCTACTCCACCCCCAAGGGTTCGGATGCTTTTCCCTATTTTAGCTTCATTTCCCAGCTAAGCCCTCTCGGTTGATTACCATAATTTTTAGCTCGGTCATCTCCTCAATGGCATATTTTAAACCTTCTCGGCCAATACCTGAATCCTTGGTCCCTCCATAGGGCATTGGATCAATTCTCCAGGTAGGAACATCGCCGACGATAAGCCCACCTACTTGTATCTCCTCAAAAGCTTTCAAAATTTTGGAGAAGTCTCTGGTGAAGAGGCCTGCCTGAAGACCATAGGCCGTCTGATTAATGAGCTGAAGAGCCTCTTCAAAGGAGGAGTAGCGGAAAAGTACCACTACCGGGGCAAAGACTTCCTGACGACACACCCGGGCTTCTAGAGGAACCTCTGTCAGGATAGTAGGCTCGAAGATGTTGTGAGGTTGCTTTTTCCCACCGTATAGAAGTCGGGCATTGGCGGACAGAGCTTCTTGAACCCACTCCTCGGTCCGGCTCACTGCCTCAGGGTTAATCATTGGCCCTAAATCCGTTTCCGGATCAAGGGGATCTCCTAATCGCAAATTTCGAGCCTTTTGGACCAATTTATCGGCAAAGGCTTCAAAGATCTGCTCGTGGAGGAAGACTCGCTGGACAGAGATACAAGACTGCCCGGCAAAGGAGAAGGCACCGTTAGCGGTGCGATCAATTGCGTAGTCTAGAGGGGCATCAGGTTCAATAATCAGGCCAGCGTTGCCGCCTAATTCCAGAAGAACTTGTTTCTTACCGGCTTTCGCTTTCAGTTGCCAACCCACCGCAGAGGAACCGGTGAAGGTTAATACTTTAAAGCGTTCGTCAGTTACTAGCCGATCGTGCAGAGAGGGGGGGAGGGGAATAATGGACAAAGCCCCGTGCGGGACTCCTGCTTCTTCAAAGATGGAGGCTGTTTTCAGAAGGGTCAGGGGGGTTTGAGAAGGAGGTTTAACTACAATGGGACATCCGGCGGCGAGGGCAGGAGCAATTTTATGAGCTGCTAAGTTCAAGGGGAAGTTGAAGGGAGTAATACCTAGTACAGGCCCTCGGGGAAATCGGCGAACAATCCCTAGCCTCCCTCTAGCCTCAGGCCTTAAATCCAAGGCGAGTACTTCTCCGTTAATCCTTTTGGCTTCCTCCGCGGCGGTTTGGAAGGTGAGGATTGCTCGATTAACCTCCACTCGGGCGTCTTTTAAAGGTTTACCGGATTCCATAGCAATGGTTCGTGCGATTTCTTCCGCTTTACTTTCAATACCCTGGCTAATGCGGTAGAGGATTTGATAGCGGTCGAAGGCTGAAAGTTTTCGGGTAATTTCAAAGGCCGAGACCGCCGAAGCAATAGCTTTTTCTAGCTCCTCTTCTCCAGCTAGGAAAGTGATCCCTACTACTTCTTGCGAGTAAGGGGATCGAACTTCCAAAGGCTGGGAGGTCTTTCGCCACTCTCCCGCGAGGTAGAGAGGGTATTCCGGGATATTACCTGCCATAGGAATAACCTCCAAGCGTGTAAGGTTTTAGAGCGTTGCGTAGGCTAAAGCCTGCAGCTACCAATGTCTAAGATTTACTTAACCCTGGGCAAAGAGCATCTTCCTTAATAAATTTATAAATTATCCTACTCTTTTGGGATGATTCTTGCTGAGGGTTATGAGTAAGAACCCCGCTAGAGCTCCCTCCTAGCTCTAGCGGGGTGGGTTACAACGCCGCCGAATGGACCTGGAGCAAGGGATTGTTGCTGACTCCTCCCTCTCTAACACCCGCGGTAGGCGTTAGGGAAAGAACAAAGGGTGCAGATCATGGATGATCGCTCCTTTTGAAAGCCGCTTTTTGCGCGGTTACTATCTTATTCTCCAGAAGGCGAAAAAATTCCTTCTTTCTAACGCGGTTAAAAGAGGAGTGAAAAGGTGTGAAACCGATCTGAGGTTGATGAGGGATCTGTTTTCCTTCTCTACCGGGGCTGAAAGGGAGAAGGGAGGGAAGAAGCAGAGGGTTTTCGTTAGAAGAGGTTAGGCTTGGGAGTTCTTTTCTAAGATCAAGGGGGACCCGTTTTTCGGAGGGTTGGTGAGCCGAAAAGGGGTGGGGTAAGGGGGGAAGCTGGGGCGGAGGGTTCCTCCGCCCCAGGAAGTGCAGATAGGTGGAGAGATTAGATATCGAAGTAGAGATAGAACTCGTAGGGGTGCGGGCGTAGGTTCACCTGCTCGAGCTCCCGCTCCCGCTTGTAGGCGATCCAAGTCTCTATGACGTCCGGGGTAAAGACCCCTCCCTGGAGGAGGTACTCGTGGTCGTTTTCTAAGGCAACTAGGACCTCCGCCAGGCTGCCGGGGGTGTTTTTAATCCCCTTCTTTTCCTCAGGCTCGAGGTCATAGAGATCTTTGTCAATGGGTTCGGGAGGAACGATTCGATTTCGGATGCCGTCGAGGCCAGCCATAAGGATGGCTGAGAAAGCAAGGTAGGGGTTGCAAGAGGGATCCGGTGGTCGGAACTCAATCCGTTTGGCCTTAGGGCTGGTGGAGTACATAGGGATGCGTACGCAGGCACTGCGGTTGCGTTGAGAGTAGATGAGGTTGATGGGGGCTTCGTAGCCAGGCACCAGACGGCGATAGGAGTTGGTTGTTGGAGCGGCAAAGGCGAGGATGCTTGATGCATGGTGCAGAAGCCCACCGATAAAGAAGACCGCAGTTTCCGAGAGGCCTGCGTACCCATGCTCGTCGTAGAAGAGGTTAGTCTCTCCTTTCCACAAAGAGATATGGGTGTGCATTCCGGAGCCGTTATCCCCAAAGATCGGCTTAGGCATAAAGGTCACCGTTCGACCGTTCCGCCGGGCAACGTTTTTGGTCACATATTTGTATTTCATCAGGTTATCTGCGGTGTTGACCAGGGTATCGAAGCGGATATCAATCTCTGCCTGGCCGGCGGTTCCTACCTCGTGGTGGTGTACTTCGGCAGAGACCCCTACTTGTCGAAGCGTCAAAAGCATCTCAGTGCGCAGGTCTTGGAAGTGGTCCATAGGAGGGACAGGGAAATATCCTTCTTTATGGCGGACCTTGAAGCCTAGGTTGGGGTTCTCCTCTCGTCCGGAATTCCAAATGGCCTCGATGGAGTCGATGGAGTAGAAGGCGGAGTGGGCGTTTTGGTCGAAGCGAACTTCGTCAAGAATGTAGAACTCCGCTTCAGGACCGAAGTAGGCGGTATCCGCAATTCCGGTAGATTTGAGGTACTGCTCTGCTTTGCGCGCGACAAAGCGAGGGTCTCGGGTATAATTCTCCCGAGTGAGAGGGTCAATCACATCACAGATGAGCACCAACGTAGGTTCGCTGGTAAAGGGGTCCATAAAAGCGGTGCTAGGATCTGGAACCAGAATCATATCTGATTCCTGGATTTTTTGGAAGCCTCGGATACTGCTCCCATCAAACCCCAGCCCCTCTTCAAAGGCACTTTCCGTTAGCTCTTCAATAGGGATGGAGAAGTGTTGCCAGATGCCTGGCAAATCAACGAAACGTAGATCCACTACTTTTACGCCTTCGTCTTGTGCTCGTGCAATAACATCACGAGGTGTGGCCATTGAGTTACCTCCTTTTCTGAGAGATTTTGATGAGATGGAAAGGATTTAAAGGAACCGAGAGAATAATGTTATCCCCTTTTCCTCCAGGAGGCAGGAGAATAGCGATCTTCTGGTCTCCCTCAAGGGACAGGGGATAAAGAAAGACTTTTTGACTCCTTGACTTTAGAGAATAACATCCCTCCTCTTAAACTTTGATTTCTGACCGAGGCCCCCAAAGGGCTAGGATGATCTGTTCTTTACCGTTTTCCAGCTTGCGCCCTTGGCGGTCGGTCACATAAAAGGCGTCTCGTGCTTCCCCTCCTAGGGTATTGACACGAGCACTATGGATATCCCACCCTAGCGAGGACATCGCCTTGGTTAAACGGTACAGGAGTCCCCGTCCATCGGGCAGGAAAATTTCGACAACTGTATGCCCCTCGGAGAGATCATTCCGAACTTCTAATCGGCGAGGTTCTCCCAGGGGAGCCGGGCGTTTTGCCCTTTGTTGGAGGAGCTCTTCCACAGTGATCCGGCCCGTGAGCACTTCAATGAGGTCTCGTTCCAGCTCCTGCTTTTTGAAGGGAGGAAGGGCACCTCCGTGGTAACCCACCCAAAGAGTATCTAAGGCGATGGGAGGATGAGTGGTTCGGGTGAAAACCTGGGCAGCGTGGACTTCTACATCGTTGGCAAAGAGCACCCCTGCAATTTTGCTGAGCAAGCCGGGTTGAGGATCATCATAAGTCACGATGGTGAGCTCAGTAAAAGCTCGCCCGGAGGTGTCGCTAAAGAGGATTACCGGGCTTCCCGTGGACTCCAGTTGTTCGATAGCTCGGATATGGGTGGCGATTTCATTAGGAGGAGTGTTCAGTAGGTAGGTGGTTGACATTTGGGAGCAGAGTTTTTCCACGGCATCGGGAGGGAGATTGTGCAGAGAGAGCTCTTCGCGCACCCGCGAACGGAAGCTGGCAAGTTGGGTTTCTCGACTGGGTAGGGATTCCCCATGAGCCAGGAGTGCTTCTGCTCGGTAGTAAAGCTCTTCGAGGAAACGCCCCTGAAGTTCTGTCCAGATGGCTGGTCCGGTGGCTTTTACGTCCGCGTAGGTCAGAAGGTAGAGCATATTTAAGGTGTCTAGGTCTGGGAGACGGGCGACAAAGTCTTGGATGGTTTTGGGTTGATGCAGATCCCGGAGGCGGGCGGTATTGGTCATTAGGAGATGATGATGGACTAAGAATTCCACTTTGCGGAGGGCTTCCTCATCCCATCCCAAGCGTTGGGCTGCTGATCGAGCCAAATGAGCGCCGATGGCGCTGTGGTTCGGTTTCCCAGCCGCCTTTCCCGAGTCGTGGAGGAGAATAGCAAGGTAGAGGATTTCCGGCCGGTTTACTTCTTCTAAAATCCGGCGGAGTTCCGCTTGCTCTGGGTCCTCGGTGGTATAAAGCTGTTCCAAGATTTCCAAAGCCCGCAGGGTGTGTTCTCCTACCGTGAAGCTGTGGGCCATACTCAGGGGAGCCAGCTCTCGGAGAGGGGCGAACTCGGGCAGAGCCTTAGCCAGAATGCCCAGATCCGCCATCAGGCGGAGGGCTTTAGCCACTCCTTTACGCGATTGAAGGGTGGAGAGGAGAACCTGCCGGCAAGAGGCGGAAACCACTGCTTCGGGTCCGTGTCTTAGAAACCCTTGAATTAAAGCGGTGAGTTCCCGGGAAGGAGCGAAGTTATACTCTCGATAGTGATGAAATACTCGACTCACGGCACTAGGATCCTCAAAAAAGAGGTGAGGGTCAGTGGCAGAGATCTTGCCGTTAAGGACGATCAATCTGCGGTCTAAATTCAGGGGGCCAGACAAACAGGCATCAGCCACGGTTTGGTAGGTATGAAAGATGATGCTAGCATACTGGTAGTAATCTCGAAAGAGGGCGATGATACCCTCTTTTCCCCCTTTGCGGTAGCCCATTCGTTCCGCCAAGGCTTCGTGAAGGTCTGCTCCTAACAGGTCTGAGGGACGCCCAGTGAGGTAATGGAGGGTATGACGCAGGCGGAACATAAAGTCTTGGGCTTGTTGGATCTTTTGAGCCTCCTCTTCGGTGAGAATTCTTAAACCCCTTAGCTCTTCCCAGAGGCCCGGAGTATGCAAAGAGAAGCGGATTCGGGCGATCCATCGGGCAGCCTGGAGGTCTCGGAGGCCTCCAGGACTCTCTTTGAGGTTAGGAATCGAGCAGTAAACAGTGTTCCCCCACTTCTCCCAGGCTGTCCTCCGTTCCTGGTCTTTTAAAAAAGCGAAGATGGCCGGGGAGATACTATTCATCAAGGCTTCCATAAACCGGAGGTAGAGGGATCGGCATCCTATCACTAATCGGCTATCGAAGAGGGCGGTCTGGATGGTATGGTCCAAGCCTTCGCAATCTTCTACCAGGCGGTAAGCATATCCCACTTTCAATCCTGCCCCCCGGTCAAAAACCTCCATAATCATTAGAAACATCCTTCGCATTACTTCATCGAGGACGGCATCGCCTTCTTCGGAGGGAACGAAGGTGACATCAATGTCTGATTGAGGGGCGAGTTCCTGGCGGCCATATCCGCCGGTAGCGAGGATAGCCAGATGAGGCCCTGAATCCCGGCAGAGGTCCTCCGGATTAACGCCTACTTCTGCACAAGCGATAGAGAAAATCTCCTCCAAGAGGCGGTCTGCTTGCCGAGAGAGGTTTTGAGCGTGTTCTATCCCTGAGGGATTCTGGGAGAAGGTAGCTTGTGCTTCTTCTCGTTCGCGTCTCAACCGTTCCACCAGATTTTGGAGAATCGAGGGTTTGACCGGCATTCTCTTACACCCAAAGTTTTTAAAATTAGTCCTCTTTATTATAATAAACTGAAAGGGAGTTTTAGGCTCTCTTCCAGTTTCTCTTCTCTTGGAAGAACCTCTACTGGAGGTTCCCTGGGAAGGGATCTCTTTTTTCACCCAAGGCAATCATTAAAAAAGGCGCCTACTTCGGGCACAAGGGGGGAGCTTCTATGCCCGTAGTAGACGCCTTTGTCTACCTACCGCTATGGTGCAATTAAAACTTTGCTTAGGGAAGAGGCTTCTCACCGCCTCTACCATTTCTACTATAACCGAGGAGAGAGTCAAGAGTCAAGCTTCTCCCTTGAAAGTTTTCCTGTTTCAATATCACGATTTTCAGTACCACTAAGGTGGGATTAAAACTTTGCTTAGAGTGCATATCCTAGCTGATCGTCCTTTTGAAGACCACTTTTGGTGCGGTACCATCCTGTTCTTGGAGAGGTGAAAAAATCCCTTCGGCTTATTTTTTGCCTTCCCTTGAATTGTGGAAAAATAAGTAAGTAGGAGAGGGGAGAATAAGGGGGAAACGATGACTTTTAGTAATCTTTGGATAATATGGGAAATTCTTTTGGTTCTCATTCTTGGTGCCTGTGCCTACGCGGCGTCGGCCGGACTGGAAGGGGCTAACGCAGTCTTTACCGCGGGAGTTCTTCTGTTTTATACTCTCTGCTTTCTCGCCCACCCCAACCTAAGACTCTTTCTACTTCTGATTGGTCTTGTGGGTGTCTTCTGGGCGGGGCCGGAAGAGGTGGGGTACTATTACTGGAAGTATCAAAACCCCCGCCCTATCTGGCACTTCGTGGCGGATAAATATAAGGAGCAGGGAGTGAGCTATTATGTTGCTGACCTTCTACCAGGGGGAGGAAAAGAGCGTTGTATCTTCTCTTGGAGGAGAGAAAACAATTGTTACCTTACCGAGCTAGTGATTGAAAGAGGTCGTTGGCCCCTGTTCACCAGTAGAATTTATGGCCGGCAACCCAATGAAACTTTCTTTACCCTTTATCGGTCTCCGGGAGGAGGACTGGCCATTATCTCTTATGAACCTTTCTTTTGGAACGCTCCTGAGGCGATGCCCGCTCGCCGGCCCGGAATTTGGCTTTTTATCCTGAACAAGAGGGGAGAAACTAAAATCAAGCCTTTAGTGACTAATTACCTTAGCTTGTTCCTCCGGTCCGGAGGAGCGGTTTCGGTAAATTTTTAAGGAACGGTGACAATGCGTCAGTTACTGATGCGGAGACCTCATCTGCGGGGTCTGCCTCCTTTAGCTTCTCCTACCCCTGGGTATCATTTAGCCCTTGCAGGCATTGAAGATGCTTTTACTATTGCCCAGTGTTTAAAAAACGCGTTCGGTGTGGATTGGTCCCCTGACAGGGTTTTAAGGGACTTGCTGGAGGCCGAGGAGGTTTTAGCGACTTATATAGTTCGGTACGAGGGGCGGTGTGTTGCCACTGCCTCTGCTCGGTTGATCCCTAGTGTTTTTCCTGGCTCCGGTTATCTTCATTGGGTAGCTACTCACCCGGCTCATCGCGGTAAAAGGTTAGGGGAGTGGGTCTCCTTGCGAGTTTTATATCTTTTTGCAGAGAAGAACTGTCGGGATGCTGTTTTGGAGACTGATGATTTTCGTTTACCAGCTATTAAAACTTATTTACGGTTAGGTTTTCTACCAGAGTATGATCATCCTAGTCATCCAAGCCGTTGGCGTAAGGTGTTTGAAGCTTTGGGGGTTGGAATTTCTCCGTTGGTGGTGACTGGTGATATGGGTTAGGGGATTCGCTACGAAGGAGGGGGATTAAAGGTGCTTAGAAGAGGAGATAGTCTTCGGGCTTTGGCGGTTATGGCCCATCCAGATGATGCTGAATTTCTCTGTGCTGGCACTCTTGCCCTGTTAAAGGAGCACGGATGGGAGATTGTGATTGCCACACTCTCACCGGGGGATTGTGGTTCTGCAGATCTTCCCGCTTTAGAGATAGTTCGTTTGAGGAGGGAAGAAGCCCTTCAATCAGTCAAGCTGCTTTCGGGAGAGTATTATTGTTTGGAGGAGGGAGATTTAGCGATTGATTATGATACTCGCACCCGGAGGAAAGTGGTCAGCCTACTGAGGAAGGTTAATCCCACTCTAGTTTTTACCCATGCTCTCACCGATTATATGGCTGACCATGAAATTACTGCTCGACTGGTGAGGGACGCTTGCTTTGGTGCTTCTATGGTCAACTATGGTGGAGCTAATATGGACCCTCCTATGAAAGCCATTCCCTTTCTCTATTACTGCGATCCTATCGAAGGAATGGATTACTATGGCCAAAGGGTTTTGGCTCCTATAGTGGTAAATATCGAGAAGACGCTTACGGTTAAGAGGGCGATGCTGGAATGTCATAAAAGCCAACGGGAGTGGCTCCGTCGGCAACACGGAGTAGATGAGTATATAGAAGCGATGATCCGGTGGTCTCGAGAGCGGGGGCAAGAGGCAGGGTTTGCCTATGGGGAGGGTTTTTGGCAGCATCGGGGACATGCTTTCCCTAAGGAGAACCTCCTCAAGGAGGTCTTGGGGGATTGGATCAAAGAAATTCCTCCTCAGAAGACAGGTGAGGGGGGCAGGGGGTAAGAGGAGAAGGATCATAATTCTTTGTGTTCCTACAATGAAGCGATTCCTAGCTAACCTTTTGGCCACTGTAACTTTTATCGGGATGTTGGTTGTAGGGGTTTTATCAGCTTTGGCAACTTCTAGCGCCATCCGGGCGGTAAACCCAAAGAGTCCCATTTTGGAGGGGTTAGGCGCGTTATTTCTGTTCGGCTTCTCTACCTTAGGGGTCTTCCTAGCGATTTGGAGTGCGGGCAGGACTTATGATCTTCTTACGGGTAACCGAAGGTAGTCGGTTATAGAGGCGTAGTAGGCTATTTTCCTGCTATCGATTCTACTTAGCAGACGCAAGGATTTTGATAAATCCTTTGTCGCTTTTGGAGCGAAGATGATAGAGCTGGCCACAAGCTGCCTCGATATCTCTCCCTCGGGGGGTTCTTAGCGTTACAGCTAATCCCTGGGCTTTAAGAATTTTTTCGAAGCGTAATATATCCTCTTCTCGGGAGGGTTGGAAGGTTTTAAGGGTGGGAGCAGGATTGAAGGGGATAAGGTTGATATGGCATATCTGCCCCTTCAGTAATTGAGCGAGTTCCAAGGCGTGTTCTGGCCGATCATTCACCCCTTTGAGGAGGAGGTATTCGTAGGTAATACGCCTACCCGTCTGGGCGATATAGTAACGGCAAGCCCCCATCAGTTCCTCCAGCGGCCAGATCTTGGCTACTGGGATTAGTTGCTCCCGGAGTTCTTGGTTGGGGGCGTGCAGGGAAACTGCTAGGGTGAGCTGGAGTTTTTCTTGGGCTAGGCGCCGGATTCCTGGAACAATCCCCACGGTGGAAAGGGTAATATGCCGAAACCCTATGCCCACCTCTTTGTTAAGGAGGTAAAGGCTTTTGAGGACCGGATTATAGTTGATTAGGGGTTCTCCCATCCCCATATAAACGACCCGGATCTGGCGGAAGGTAGGTTTCGGGTTCCTAGGGTGGAGGAGTTGAGCGGTTTCTTGACCGACCAGAACTTGGTCCACTATCTCTCCGGCGGTGAGGTTTCGGCGAAAGCCCACTGCTCCCGTGGCGCAGAAGACACACCCTGCAGGACACCCGGCTTGGGTAGAAATGCAGACCGAATCCCAGGAGGGGTGAGGCATTATGACCGTCTCCACTGTCTCGCCATCGGGGAAGCGAAGGAGAACTTTAATCGTGCCATCGTGGGAGATTCTTCGAGCCTCAATGGTACCCCGACCTAGAGAAGCCTCTGCCTGTAAGCGCTGGCGGAAAGACTTAGGGAGGTCTGTCATCTCCTCAAAGGAACGAGCTCTTCTGCGATAAATCCAATGGGCTAACTGCTGTCCTCTGTAAGCGGGTTCTCCCCAGCAAACTGCTATTTCTGTGAGCTCTTGGGTGTTTAAGCCGAGAAGAGTAATCATTGTTGGTAGTTCTTGGGTTAGCGCCGTAATTGGATGCCCAAAGTGGGGTTATTAGTTCTGAAAAGGCCCTCAATACCATAAATCAAGCTAGTATCATCCCCCAGGGATTTGCGTCCATAGATGTCCAGCACAGGCCGGCGAGGGCGATAAAGGTTCAGGCTTAACCCGTTACTTCCATATAAATTATAATCGAGGCCGACCCCCAGGCGGGAGGAGTAGAATCCATAGCGCCAGTTCCAAAGAGGATCGAGATGTTGCCCTAATTGCAAGTTGACTCGGGTAGTTTCCCCAATATCGCGAAGGCCGAAAAGGAGGAATTGCTCTCGGTGGATTTTCTGATAACGGTTGACGTCCACGCTTAATCGGCCAGGGTCAAAGGCTTGGCGGGCTTCTACCGTGGTCAAGGATTGAGCAATAGTGGGAGATTCGGGAGCACTTTCTCCGCTTGGCTTTCGGCGGCCGGTTAACCGGCCTACAGTTCGATTAATATCCTCCATTGCTTGGCGGGCCTGCTCCGCGGCGAGGCGAAATTGCGTTGTTGTCGCTTTAGTCTCTTCGGAGGTGGCTACGAGGTTATCCACAATTTTCTCCAGGTTGGCCCTAAGGTGGGGGTCTTGGGTTATTTTCTTCAGCTCTACTACCATTTCATTCACTTGAGCCATAGATTGATCTAGGCGTTTGGAAGCATTTTGAAGGTTGACAATTGTTTGCCTGAGGTTTGTTCGGATGTTGGGTTCTTTTGCTAATTCTGCTAGAGTATTGGTTAAGTCACTCAACCCTTGCATCGCCTGAGTGGAAGAGGTGATGAATTTTTCTACTTTAGGACGGTTTTTCAGGGCGAAGTTTTGGAATTCTCCAAAAATATTTCGGCCCGCTCGGGTGGCCGCTTCGAGGTTATCTACCGTTTGCCGAAGGTCCGAGCGGATTTGGGGGTCTGTAACAAACGTTCTTAGGGAGTCGGTGATTCCCTGAACTTCTTTCCCGATCTGATTAAGAGTATTCACGAGTTGGGAAGCATTACTTAGTAGATTCTCCAACCCCATGGGTTCAACCCCCCGGACCTGGGCTTTATCGGGAAGGAATTTAGCGGAGCCTCTTCGAGGGATAATATTAATGTATTTTTCCCCGACTAAGCCGGGCGAACCGATTGCGAAGGTAGAACCTTCTGGTACTTCCGCGCCTGGATTCAACCGGATCTCCACTCGCGCCAGGTTCTTAGGAGGGCCTGTGAGGAAGACATCTTCTACGTGACCAACGGTGACCCCGGCCATTCGGACTAGGGCTCCCTTCTCTAGGTTCTCTACATTGAGGAAATCTACATAGAGGGTTTTCCCTTTTCCCCGTAACCCTCCGACGAGCCAGAGGCTAATAAACACAAAAAGCCCCAAGGAGAGGATCACGAGTAAACCGACTTTGGTTGCTGAACGGATAGGCATTGTCCTCCTCCCTTTGTACTAGGAAAGCTCTTAACCCCTTGCCGGTACTTCCCTGAACCTTATCCTATAGGTTGCAGAGGGCCTTCAAGAGAACCTTCAACAAACTGGCGTACCACGGGATGGGAAGTTGCTTGGATTTCCTCCGGGGAACCCGTAAAGATAATTTCTCCTTTATGGAGCATCGCGATGGTATCCGCTACCCGGAAGACGCTGGAGACGTTGTGGGTTACAAGAATGGAAGTTACTCCAAACTGTTGTTTCATATTTACAATGAGCTGATCTATGGCTGAGCTAAGAATGGGGTCTAGGCCGGAAGTCGGTTCATCATAGAGGAGGATATCCGGGTTGGTAGCCAGAGCTCGGGCTAAACTGACCCTCTTTTGCATACCACCGGAGAGTTGGTCGGGGAAGAGGTGTTCGGCGCCTTCCATTCCGACGAGGCGGAGCTTTTCGGTAACAATTTGTTGGATCTCCTTGGGGGAAGGGCGGGGTTTTTGGCGTTTTAAGGCGAAAGCAATGTTATCGTAGACGGTCATAAAGTCGAAGAGAGCTCCTCCCTGGAAAACGAAGCCAATACGCCTACGTAGAGAATTCAGCTGGGACTCCGGAAGACCCACAATTTCTTGATCTCCCCAGAAGATACGTCCAGCATCCGGCTTAATTAACCCTCCAATGCATTTGAGAAGGGAGCTTTTTCCTGCTCCGGAAAGACCGATAACCGCCAGTATTTGCCCTGCTTCTGCAGTGAGGCAGAGGTTTCGGAGAATCGTTTTTCCCTCTACCCGGTAGGTGAGATTCTCTACTCTGATGGATGTTGACTGGCTCAAGTTCGTTCTCAACGGGCAAGGAAGATGCCTCTAAAGTTTCAATGCCAAACGGGTGAGGTTCAATCTTTCAGCATTCGGTTTCTGTAGGGGCAAGGTATATCTTGCTCCCACTTAATAATGTTCTCCTCCCTAATGGGACCCTTTATATTGGGCAGCGAGGATTAACACAACTCCCACAATGGAGCAAAGGACAAAAGCAATGAGCACCTCAACCATCTCGCGTTTCAAACCTCCTAGTTTTATATTACCCCTTTCATGGGGAATTTCGCCAGGTAGGCTCTCCTCTAAATGGAGCCCTTTTTATTTAGAGGGGCAATGGAGAGAAGCGGAGTTTCTCCCCTCATACATCAGATTCAAGATCACCATAAGAATTTTTTCTCAGCCCGGGCGATCAGAGCTTGAACATATTGACGATCATAACCTTCCCGAGCCAGGAGAGCATCGCAATCTACTCGTTTTCTCTCTTCGGGACTTTTGCCCGTTGCTAGGATAGCATTGGTCAACCAAGCGGTCCGTACTCCGTTGATCACGGAGGTGTAGTTGATCTGATATTCTTCTTTGAGGAGTCCGATCAGGTTATCAATGTTAGAGTGGGGATATCCCTCCGGTCGTGAGATGGGTAGCTCTTGTTCTTGGGTTTGGCCTTTGGGAGTGTAAAGGAGCTTTCCTTCAGCGATTCGGAGCCGACCTTCCTCCCCTTCTAGAGTGATCCATTCTTCAAAGCCTATGTGGGTATTTCCTAGGATGGTGATGGTACCTTCTGCCCCGTTATCCATAAGGACATTAGCGTGAGCGTCAATCTCGACTCTCTTTTCAATCACCTTACCCTCGTTATCGGTGAAGAGGTTGCTGGTATACCCCTCTACTTCTTTCGGTAAAAGACCTGTGATCCATAAAAAGATGTCTTGGAGGTGGCTTCCTGAGTCATTTGGCTGACCTCCGCCGGAGAACCGGGGATCGCCGCGCCAACCTCCAGCGCCCCATCTTTGGGCTAGATAGACCTCAAAGCGCTTTAAGTTTCCGATAAGGCCTTCTCGAAAGACCTTCCGAGCGGTGATATAAAGGGGGCTGTAGTGGCGTTGATAATGAACGATGAGGTGGAGGCCTGTACCTTCGACTAACCGGGCGAGCATAAGGGCGTCTCCTACGTGATTTGCCATCGGTTTCTCCACCACTACGTGGCAGCCAGCTCTCAGGGCGTATTTGCAGTGGAGGTCATGAAGGGAGTGAGGGGAGAAGACACCTACAATATCTAATTCTTCTTTATTCAGCATTTCAATAAAGTCGTATTCCCCAATATATCGGTGAATTCTGCCCGGTTGGTATCCCTCAATTTTTTCTGAGAGATATTGCTCGAGGCGGTCGACAGTCTCGGGGTTATTATCGGCGGCAGCCACGATTTCGGCATCAGGGCGAGCTTGGAATTCTCGACAACGTTCTCTTCCCATTCCTCCAGGGCCGATCACTCCAACCCGAAAAACTTTTTCCTCCAACTTTCTTTCTCCTTTCCAAAAGATTTTTATACAGGGAATATAGCTTCCAGAAAGCTCTTTCGATGGCTTGATCTTCTCCCCCTCCTCCACAAGGGAGGAGGATTGGGTAACCACACTCTTTCTTTAGAGTGCACATTACGGGGATGTAGGGAGACGAGCACTGTTATGTCCTTAACAATTAGTCTCTTGCTAAATTTCCATTTAGAGAAGAATTGGATGTAGAGACATAAGATCTTATGCCCCTACAGTCTCTTTCCAGCGGAGCGTCGCAGGAGCAATACCAGTTAGGGGTCATTCACCTCATCCAATAATTCAATAATTTGAGAAGCTTCGAGATGTCCTCCAGGGGACGCCCCTGGATAAGAGAAGGATCAGGATCTCACCGGCAGAAATCATCTCAAAAGACTGAGGTTCTTCGCATGGCTTAAAGGCGGTTTCAGGAGGCTTGCCTTAAGGCATGAAAGGCTTCCCTCTACCTTCAAAGGCTTTGTCTCTCTTGCCTGTTTCCTTATCGCCTGGAGGTTTTGAGAAGAGTTCTAGGTGAGATCAGAGGAGAAAGGGGTGTAGAAAGGGAAGAGGAATACTGAGGAGGATGAAACAATGATCCCACAACTTGCATATTGCTTCCGTCGTAGCCTCGTTCTTTTGCTCCTTTTAGGAGGAGTTGGTGAGCTTAGCCTTCTTTGGGCACAGCAACCGGCTCCTCCGCGTCGGCCAACGATCCCTCAAAGACCTTCTCCTGGACCTTCTGTTCCTCCCACCTCTCCTACCCAGCCGGGTCAACCCACCGCAGGAGTTGCCAGGGGGTTTGTTCCGGAGGGTATTCAAAATGTTGCTGGGGTGGAATTGAATAAAACGGCGGAGGTTTTGGGGAATCTAGCGGACCTTCGGGCGGCCGTTTATGATCCCCGGTCTAAGAGGTTGATCCTTTTAGGAAAAGGATCGGCCACGCTTCCTCCCTTTCGCCCTGATGATTTTGCGGTAGTCCTTAGAGCGGTGATGAATGGCTCGCCTATCGGAGTGAGTATTGAGGACCCTGTGGTGGAGGGAATGATGACCGTCCGCTATATCGGAGGGATAGAGGATACCCATGTTGGGGCAGTCCTTTTTGAGGCAGACCGGCTGTTGAAGTGTTTAGCGCAGGGTCGGGATAACCTCACCGGTCAGGTTCTCACCGCTAAAGTCCCTGGCCACCAGAGTGAACTGGACCTCTTGGCCCGTTTAGGAGGGGCTAGGATTCCAGGGGTGTGGCATCGTTATTGGTTCCGCCCTCGCCAAGTGATTGCTACCCTAAGCCCTGATGGTAAAACCTTGGAGTTTCAAAAAGTCCAGATCGAGGTCGCTACCGAATATGTTCCTCCAGTGGGGGAGGGAGTCTCTGAGCCTGCAGCTGAGGCTTTTGCTCGCTTTTTCACCCAGAATTTTGACCAATATGCCCAGGAATTCCCCGTTTTTCGGGAGCTAGAGAGTTTGGCAAAGATGGTGGCTATTGCCCGGTGGTTGGTGGAGCAGGGGATCCCCATAGAAAAGACCGGATTACTAGACCGCTCGATTCCCTTTGTGCCTACCCCTCGGCAAACGCCTCTGGGGCGCAATGAGCTGCGTTTAAGAGGTCCTCAAGGGATATGGATCCACCAGATGCAAGGAGGGGTGGACTTGGGGCTTCGGGGTCGGGATTTAAGCCCCTTCCACGTTCGTAACTGGTTTGTAGAGGTGGACCCGGAGGTGAGCCGGCTTCGCTCTCTTCTTACCTCTACTCTTCACAAAAAGGTTTACTGGAAGGTTCAATGGCAAGGGGAAACTCTCACCGCTTTGGCTTTGGGCAATGCTAAACCCGCTAACTCATCCCCTAGGAGGCCCCTAGCGAGAAGAAAAGAATCAAGGGAAGAGAGGAGTTAGGGAAGATGCCCACCGCTTTATGTATGGGTGAGCTGTTGATTGATTTGGTTTCTCCGGAATGGGATGTTTCGTTGGAAGAGGCTCGAACCTTCGCTAAGGCTCCTGGAGGGGCGCCTGCAAATGTGGCGGTAGGATTGGCCCGTTTGGGAATATCCTCCGGTTTCCTTGGGAAAGTGGGAGCTGACCCCTTTGGCCTTTATCTCCAAAGAGTTTTGGCCCAGGAAGGAGTAGACACCACCGGTTTACGCCTGGATCCGGAGGTAAGAACAACCTTGGCCTTCATTGCTACTCACAGCGATGGCCGGAAGGATATCCTCTTTTACCGGAATCCGGGAGCAGATATGATGTTGAGCCGAGCGGAGGTAGACCCCCAATTCATTCGATCTGCCTCGGTCCTACATTATGGAAGCGTTAGCTTCACCCGAGAACCTTGCCGATCAGCCTGTTTCCGTGCTTTGGAGATCGCTGCCGAGAGCGGGTTATTACTGACTTACGACCCGAACCTTCGTTTAAGTTTGTGGGAGAGTCCAGAGGTAGCTCGGGAGTGGATTTGGAAGGGGATGGCTTATGCCCATATCGTTAAGATGTCCGAAGAAGAGTGGGAGTTCATTACAGGGACCTCAGACCCTATTGCGGGTTCTGCAAAGGTATTAGAGGCCGGGCCTCGAGCGGTGATCCAAACTCGGGGAGCCGAGGGATGCTACTTTGACGATGGCGAAAACCGGGGCTATGTCCCGGGTTTCAAAGTTCAGGTGGTGGACCCCTTAGGAGCCGGAGATGGGTTTATGGCCTCCCTCATTAAGTCCCTCCTTTGGTATTGGCAAAGGGGAATCTCCCCTTCCCAATCGGATTGGGAAAAGATTTGTCGGACTGCTAACGCAGGGGGCGCTTTGACCACCCTGAAGGTGGGTGTTATCCCTGCTTTACCTACCCAGGAGGAGATAGACCAATTTCTGAAAGAGAATTAAGGTGGGGACTCTAAGAAAGGATGTTCCTATCACCCTGGGGATAGGGGGATTTTTCATCACATCCTAAGAGTGTTGCACCCTAACAGAGGCGAGGTATGTCTTATTCCTCCCTTTGTCTTTTCGTCGTCGCATCAAGATAAGGAGGTTCATCATAAGGGGGAAAGGGGTGTTTTAAGGTCGGCGATGGAAGTTGTTTGGGATTTATCGGATTTGTACTCCGGGGTAGATGATCCTCGGATAGAGCAAGATATTGCTCGGATTAAAACAAAGGCAGAGGATTTTGAGAGGAAGTTCAAAGGAAAGATCGCTGTAGAAAACTTAAATGCTCGCTTCTTAAGACAAGCTTTGGACGAATATGAGGAGATCCTGCGAGAGGAGGCCAAACCCCTGACCTATGCTTCCCTTCTGTTTACAGCAGACACCACCGATTTTCGGCGGGGCTACCTTTTGCAGAAGATGCAAGAGGCTGGGTCGGCCATCCGCAATCACCTCATTTTCTTCGAGTTAGAAGTGGGGCGAATTCCTCAAGAGGTTTTTGAGAAGGCGATCTCAGATCCTCTCTTGGACCCTTATCGCCATTACCTTCAGCATCAACGGTCCTTGGCTTCTCATTATCTTACAGAGCCAGAGGAGAAGATCTTAGAAGAGACCTCCAACACGGGTTGCCGAGCTTTCCGTCGCCTTTTTGAAGAGATTGTTTCCCGTCAGAAGTATCGAGTGGTTTTGGATGGCCAAGTGCGGGAGATGACCCAGAGTGAAGTTCTCTCCCTCCTTTATTCTCCCGAACGCTCCCTTCGCAAGGCGGCGGCTGAAGGGTTTACTGAGGGATTAAAAACCAGCCATCATACCCTTCACTTCATCTTCAATACCCTCCTCTATGACAAGGCAATTTGTGATCGTCTCCGCAAATTTACTTTCCCTGAAGAAGAGCGTCACTTAGCTAATGAAATCGCTCCAGAAGTCGTCGAGATGGTGGCTGAGCTTTGTGTTTCCCACTATTCCTTGGTGGCGGATTATTACCGCTTGAAGAGGCGTCTGTTAGGGTTAGAGGAGCTGACTCATTACGATCGTTATGCTCCGCTTGTCCAAAAACCTGTGGAAATCTCCTTTGATACCGCTAGGGATATCGTTCTGAGGGCCTTTGAGGGGTTTTCTCCTGAGTTCCGGGGTTTGGCAGAGCAGTTCTTCACCCGGCGTTGGATAGATGCGGAAGTAAGGCCGGGGAAAGTGGGTGGGGCCTATTGTTCTGGAGTAGCTCCTGATTGGCATCCCTATGTTTTTATGAATTTCACCGGCAAGCTAAGGGATGTAATGACCTTAGCTCATGAGTTAGGACACGGTATCCACGACCTTTTGGCCCGAGGACAAAATATGCTGAACTTTCATCCCTCTTTGCCGATGGCAGAGACTGCTAGTGTTTTTGGAGAGATGCTGGTCTTTGACTGCCTCCGGGAAACCTTGGGAGACCCCGAAGAGAGGTTAGCGCTTTTGGCTGAGAAGATAGAAGATATTTTTGCCACGATGTTCCGCCAGATTGCGATGTACCGCTTTGAACAGCGGGTACATCGCTTAAGGAGGGAGCAAGGAGAGCTCAGTGTAGAGGCTGTCAATCAGCTCTGGCAGACAACAATGCAGGAGATGTTCCAAGATTCTCTGAAGTTAGGAGAGGATCACGCTTGGTGGTGGCTTTACGTCCCTCATATCTTTGAATCGCCCTTCTATGTTTATGCTTACGCTTTTGGCCAGTTGTTAGTTCTTGCTCTTTACGCTCGCTATAAGCAGGAAGGAGCACCCTTTGTACAAAAATATCTTCATCTTCTCTCTGCGGGAGGTTCCGATACCCCGGCTCAGTTGCTCAAAGGGATAGGGATAGATATCTCGGACCGAAGTTTTTGGGAGAGGGGGCTTGGCTTAGTTCGAGGGATGGTAGATCAGGTGAAGGCGCTTGCCGATCGGGTTTAAATGTCATTCATGGCCCTTTGCGTATCCTCAATCATTCTCGGGGGAAGGTGTATCTCTCCGGTAACATTGGGACAGAGGAGGAGAAAGGCGAAGACGAGAAAGAGTAAAGAGAGGGTGTCAAAGGAGGAAAAGGTATCAGTTTTTTGAGAGTTTCTCGTAGAGTTGGGAATATCAACGATGACTGTTGCCCGGATACAAAACTTAACCATTCGCTATGGCCCCAAATTCGTTATTAATAACCTTTCGGTAGAGATTCCCGAAGGAGCGGTAGGACTTTTGGGGCCTAATGGTGCGGGTAAGACCACTTTAATCAAAGCCCTCCTTGGGTTTATTCAGCCAGTATCCGGGCAGATTAAAGTGCTGGGAATGGATGTGGCTGCAGAGAGCTTGCGCATTCGCCAACGGATTGGACTAATGCCTGAGGTAGATTGTTATATCCCCAATATGAGTGGAGTTGCTTTTGTTGCTTATGCGGGGGAGCTCTCAGGGATGCCCTCTCGAGAGGCTTGGCGGCGTGCCCATGAAGTTCTCGAATATTGCGGATTAGACGAGGCACGCTATAGAAACCTGGAAACTTACTCCACGGGAATGCGACAAAGGGTCAAACTGGCCCAAGCCCTCGTTCACGGGCCTCGGCTCCTTTTCCTGGATGAGCCTACCAATGGATTAGACCCTTCCGGCCGAGAGGAGATGCTTCGATTGATCGAAGATGTCTCCCACGGAAAAGGGGTTAATGTAGTTCTCTCTTCTCATCTTTTGCCGGATGTAGAGCGGATTTGCGATAAAGTGATTGTTCTGAATCAAGGGCGAGTCGTTCTTCAGGGGGATGTGGCAGTTTTAAAGGAGAGGGGAGGGGTTCAGTTCGAGGTAGAGCTTTATACCGCTTCGGAGGCTTTTATTCGGGTGATCGAGCAACGGGGTGCCCGACTCCTCCACCAGTGGGGCTCTTGTTATCGGCTTATGTTGAATTCGCATCAAGAGGAAGCCGGTCGCTTCTTCTTTGAGTGTGCTCAAGAAGCTGGTGCCCAGATCCGGGGGTTTCGCCCGGCAATTCGGTCATTAGAAGACATCTTTTTAGAGGCTGTGGAATGACGCCAGAAGAATCTTCTTCCTCTCCTATAGCGGACCTCAGTTACCGAGGGTACGACGGCCCCCTTTATACTCGTACCTTCCGATGGTGGGTGATTTCTTTAGCAAGTATTCGCTTGGCCCTAAAAATCCGGGGTTTTTGGGTGTTACTTGTCCTTTCGAGTTTGCCCTATTTCTTTGCTGGAGTAGCCCTTTACATCCGTTCCCAAGCCCCTTTGGAGGGGCCTGGGCCTTTTTTTAACGCTCCATCGGGGCAGAAGTATGCAGGAGCCTTCTTTCAGTCTTATCAGATGCAGTCTTTCTGGCTCCTTCTCCTCGCTCTGCTTCTTGGAGCGGGGTCTATTGCTGCCGATAATCGGACCAACGCTTTGATGATTTATCTCTCCAAACCTCTGACCCAAGGGGACTACCTTTTGGGCAAGTGGGTAGGGATTTTTCTCCCTCTATTTGTCATTGCGCTGGGGCCGGCAGCCCTTCTTTATGTCTATTGCTTTCTTAGCTTTAGCTCTCAGGGTTTTTTCAGGGAGGAGCCTTGGTTATTCCTTCGAGTTTTATCGGCTTCCCTGGTTCCCGCGTTACTCCACTCCAGCCTGATTCTCCCCGCCTCCGCGTGGTTTCGATCTCCCCGGATGGCAGGGGGAATCTATGCGGGGTTATATTTTATCAGCCATATCCTCTCCGATGCCTATTGGCGGGTACAATATCAAGGGAACCCTGAGCAAGGACTTCTTGTTCAACATCTCTCCATCGGGGGTCTTATCCGGGGATTAGGCCAAAACATTTATGGAGTCACCCTCCGGAAAATGGTGGGTCATTGGGAATGGGGAAACCTTCGCCCAGTTGAAGTTCCCCCTCCTGATGGAAAGGTCTTGTTTCTCCTGGCAGGATGCCTTATTCTTTTAGGATTTTTCCTAGCCCGTGCCCGAATCCGGGCGGTAGAGATAGTGCGCGGATGATTCGGATGGAGCATGTCTCCCGGTGGTATGGCCCAGTGATCGGTGTTAATGATATTTCTTGCCAAATTTCGGAGGGAATCACCGCTCTTCTAGGGCCTAATGGAGCAGGGAAATCTACCCTAATGAAATTAATCACCGGTCAGATCCGACCCACTATCGGGCAGGTTCGGGTTTTCGGTCAAAATCCTTTTGACAATCCTGAAGTGCTTCGTCGAATCGGCTATTGCCCCGAGATTGAAAACCTCTATGAGGATATGACAGGGCGGGAGTTTGTGGCATTCCTGGGTGCCCTCTCGGGGATTCCCTCTCTTCAATTGCGGGAGAAAGTGGAGGAAGCCATCCAAAAAGTAGGGATGGAAGCCTTTGCGGATCGTAGGATTGGAGGCTATTCGAAAGGAATGCGTCAGAGGGTGAAACTGGCCCAGGCTCTCGTCCATCATCCGGATCTTTTGGTGTTAGATGAACCTTTAAGTGGTTTAGATCCCGTGGGGCGCCGGGATATTACTCGACTCCTCCTTAATTTGGCAAGGGAGGGAAAGGGAGTGGTGATTTCCAGTCATATCCTCTATGAAGTGGAGCAACTCACGAGGAACATTCTTCTCCTTCATCACGGCCGTTTGTTGGCTCAAGGGGATATTTACCGGATCCGTGCCCTTATTGATGCTCACCCCCATCGAGTGGTAATCGAAACCGATGAGGCCCGAAAGATGGCTAAGCATTTATTGGACTTACCTTATGTTATAAGTGTTCGTTTCCCTCAAGAAGGCGCAAGTTTTTTGGAAGTGGAAACAAGGTCTCCTGATTCTTTTTACACCCAGTTTCCTAAGTTAGTTTTGGAGAAGGGTTTCCGAGTCACCCGCTTTGAATCTCCGGATAATAACTTAGAAGCGGTTTTTAAGTACTTAGTCATAGATCAATGAGAGATTTCTTCCTCCTCTTTCGTAAGGCCATTAGAGATATCTTCCGGCTGAAAAACCTCCTTGGGGGTTTACTCCTCTCTCTGTTGCCCGCCCTCTTTGCCTTTCTCCAACGGGTAGAGAGTACTCCAGAGAATTTTAACCCGGAGACCATATATAATGTGCTGACTGCAGGGGTTGTTTTCGGTTTTCTGTTGGTGATTTTAGCGGTGTTCTTTGCTACAGGAGTTCTCTCCCAGGAGATTGAACAGCAGACCATCACTTACCTTTTGACTCATCCTGTGCCCCGATGGAAGATCCTTTTAGCCAAGTTTGGGGCTTCTGTAGTGAGTGTGGTTGTGCCGGTTTGGACCTCTCTACTTCTCCTCGCGGTCGTTACTTTTAAGATAGAGGAAATCCCTCTTTCGAGAGTCGGGATCGACCTTTTTGCACTTTTTTTAGGTACTTTGGCCTACAATTCGCTCTTTCTTTTTGTGGCTACTCTCCTCCGTCGTCCTCTTCTTTATGGACTTGCTTTTGCCTTCTTATGGGAGTCTTGGGTGCCGACGATGCCAGGGAAGTTTCAGAAGCTTTCCCTTATGGCTTATCTACGAGTCTTGGCTCCTCATCCCCAGCCCAAAACCGAGGCTTTGGAACTGAGTGAGTTGTTCAGAGCCTTCAACCCTGAGCAGATTTCCAAGGCCGAGGCTTATCAGATGCTTCTGGGGGTATTCCTTTTTTGTCTAGCAGGGGCGATATTCGCCTTTTCTCTTCGGGAGTACGTTCCTAAGGGGGAAGTAGAGTAAAGTTTTCTCGAGAGCTTGCCCTAGGTTAAGGAGGTGAAAAGCGTCAAAGGGAGCGTGGGAAGATAGGCGGATCCTTTCCTCTACCCTTGGTGAGAGTAATTACAAGCTAAAGTTTGAGACATCCTCCTCAGGTTGCTTGTAGGGAGACTAAGGGGGGATAAAGTACCCTCAGGCTTTAGCTTGTATAACCTCAGTAGGTTTAAGAGGAGAAAGAGCTCCCTGGTGCCAGAGTCTATGGCTCATCCCTCTTCTCCCAAAAAGGTAGTGCCCAAAGATGGGATGGTGATCAAAGAGGATACCCTTTTGGTCCCCGGAGTTTACCATCTTCCTAAAGGGATTTCTATTGAGGCGAATGGAGTGACTCTAGATGGGAATGGGGCGCTCCTTATAGGAAACAACCGGGAAGGGCAGGGTATCCGCCTCCAAGGGTGTTCGGACGTTACAGTAAAGAATTGCCGCCTTCGAGAGTTCTACCACGGGATTTATGTTCACCAAGCTCAGAGGATCACTTTGTCCCGCAACCAGATTACTTCAACTGCTGAAATTTCGCCCAACACGGTTTTCTTGGATATTTGGCGCGGACCTGAGGAGGCTTACGGCGGAGCCATCTTCCTTTGGGAGGTGAAGGAGAGTATTGTTGAGGATAATGACCTCCAGCATCAGCAGAATGGTCTTTTGACCTATTTCTGCTCTCGACTTAAGGTACGGCAGAACCAGGCGAACTACAATAGTGGCTGGGGGATTCACCTCTTTGGCACCTGCGATAGCCTTTTTGAGGGGAACTCCTGTGATTATTGTTGCCGCTTCCAACCCCGGGAGGGAGGGCTTCATTATGGTCATATGGGGGCGGATGCCGCGGGTTTCTTGGCAGTTTATGGCTCTTGTAGGAATATCTTTCGGAGGAATACCGCTCGAATGGGAGGGGATGGTTTCTTCTTAGCGGGTCTCTCTCCCAAAGGCGAGAAGAAAGGGTGTGATGACAATCTCTTTGAGGAGAATGATGCCTCTCTCAGTCCTAATATCGCTTTTGAAGCGACTTTTTGCCGGGGAAACATTTTCCGGGGCAACTACGCCGATCGGAGCAATTACGGTTTCTGGTTGGGCTTTTCTTGGGAGACGGTGGTTGAAAATAACCGGATGGTGATGAATCGACAGGCGGGAATAGCGGTGGAAAACGGTCATCACTTTACAGTGCAAAGTAATACTTTTTTCCGCAATGGTCATGGTATCCTCCTCTGGAGCAAATATGTCCCCTCTTTTATAGAGCTCTTCCCCGAGAACCGAACCAGCCATCACTGGATGATCGAGAAGAACTCCTTTAATAGAAATAATAAAGCGGTCCGAATTGCTGCAGATCAGGACCATGGTATACGCCCGATGCCGGAGGAAGCTTCGGGGAAGCCGGAAACCCGCCCTTATGAGCATACTCTTCGCAGAAATGAAATCCTGGATAATCGTTTGGGGATTGAATTGGTAAGGGTAGACAGAACTGTGGTAGAAGAGAATATCCTCCACCATAATGTGGAGGCGAATATACGCCAGGAAGATACGAGAGAGACTATTCTCCGTAATAATTTGGGTTCAACAGGAGGCTACTTATAGGAAGGCAAAGAGTTTTGGGGGTGAGAAGGTTTCCAAATCCGGTTCCCTAGTCCAAGGCTTTTAAGAGGATCGCTTCTCTTTAAAACCTCATCTTGACGCAAATCGGCCTGCGCAGTACGATAAGAACAGAGGCCCGATAGGATATGCCATATGAAGAAGGAAAAGTCCGCCTCCCAGAGGTCTTGGTGGTTCCTTTCACTTTTAGTTCTCTGGACTTTATCTCGGAGTCTCTTCGCCCAGCAGGAAGCCCCCACCGGAGGGGAGGAACAGTTTACCCCTAAACCGCCTACCCTTCAGCTTCAGGTTCAGTTATCTCCAAAGGAGAGCTTGCTTTATTGGTGGACGATCGACTTGGCAGGAGAACAACCTCTCACTTCCCCTAAAGTACTCGATCTTTCAAAGCCTTCACCCCAGCTTCCTACTATTAAGCCCCACCAATATGAAAAGCTTTACTTATGGCTCTACCATCCGGGGCAAAACCTTCTATTCCGTTGGGAGGAGGACCTCCAGAAGCCTCCTCCTTCCCTTCAGGTTCAAGAGAGAGATTTCAATATTGTGCCTCTATTGAAACTTCGTTTAATAACCCAGGGAAGGCCTCTTGCCTCGGGTTGGGTGGTTTTAGAAGATCAGCAGAAGGTACGCCATTCCGCTCTGTTGTTGCCTTCCTCTTTGGGGGACCTTCTTCTCCCCCGGGTAGCTCTAGGCCGAGCGGTTGTAGAGATCCATTATGGGGAGGATAGGACTGCTCGGCTTGAAGTAGATGTTACTTCTGGAAAAGCGGGGGAGCCTCCCTTGGTAGAAATCCCCGTGGTAGGTGGTCCAGCGTTGGAAGTCAAGGCTCCTTCCGCACAGCAAGAAAGCTCTTCTCCCAAGCCTTCTACCCCGGCTCCTCCTTCGCCTTTTTTAGGCTTTTTGTTCAGCTTAGGACTTATAGCGACTTTCGGATTGGTGCTTTACAGTTTAGTGCGCTTTCGTATCATCCATATCGAAAGTTTGTTAAAGCGTTTAGGCGTTTCTGAAAGCCAAGCTCCCTCCGTGGATTTTCTCCAAAAAGCACCGGAACCCGTGACAGTTGCTCCGGGACATTGCCCCTTTTGTGGACAACCTAAAGACCCGATAACCGGAGCTTGTGCCTGTAGTCCTCCTAAGCAAGCGGCAAGATTCCCAGGAGGTGCTCCTCCAGGACAGGTGCGTTTGATAGGGGTTACCGGCCCCGCTTTGAATCGGCAATTTCTCTTAGACCGGCCGGAGATGACCATTGGCAGAGACCCTTCTAGCGATATTCCCTTGGTGGATGATCCCACGGTTTCCCGAAGGCATTGTAAAATTTCTATTCGAGGGGGAGAGATTCACCTTCAGGATGAAGGTTCTTCTAACGGAACCTTTGTCAACGGTATTAGGATCACGAGTACTCTTTTGAAACCTGGGGATGAAATTGTTATTGGCCAGAGTCGCTTCCGGCTGGAGTAGGGGTTGGTAGTCGCAGGCTTTAACCTGCCCCTAGGGTGCTTAGTGTTAGAGCCAGGCGTTTCTTAGCTGATGAGGTTTGGGAGGGTGGGAGAGGGGAGAGGGCTGGTTATCCTACAAGGATAGATTGTCCTTAGCGGTGAGCTCGAACGATGCAAAGAGTAGGGTTCTTCACCTTAGCAGGAGCAATAAGCGCATTACTCATCTGGGTTCCTATTGAGTTGTCTCCTTGGTTGACCACCGACCCTCAGCCGGGATTGCCCCCTCCCCCGGTGAATATGGGAGCAGTAATGACCATTGGAGCTCTTTTGGGATTAGCCGTTGGTGCAGGGATTGGAAGTGCCGAGGGTTTCTGGAAGAGGGCACAGGCGCAGGTTATCCGTAATGCTTGGATTGGAGCTTTATATGGCTTGCTTGGAGGGGGTATTGGCATTTTCTTGGGTCAAGTGGTCTATGGCCCGTGGGCGGGTTGGACCCCTGTTCTGCAGAAGTTCCAACCTCTGTTAGCTTTTATTAGTCAGTTAACTGCTCGAACGATTGGTTGGGGTTTCATTGGTTTATTTGTGGGCCTCTTTCAGGGATTGCAGTACCACTCGCCTCAACGCTTGAAAACGGGGGTAATTGGAGGACTTTTAGGGGGGTTGTTGGGAGGTTTTCTCTTTGAAATCTTGAGTTATATTATAGGGGTTCCCGAGTTTAGTCGGGCTGTAGGCTTTACCTGCATTGGTGGGGCGACCGGTTTGGGGATTAGTTTGGTGGAGGAGGTGCTCAAACCTGCCTGGATCCGAGTGGTTGTGGGTAGAAATGAGGGAAGAGATTATGCTTTAGTCAAAGAAACCAATATTTTAGGCCGGGATGAACTAGCGGATATTCCCCTCTTCGGGGATCCTTCCGTCGGTAAGCAACATATTGTTATTCGTCGCGTGGGGCACCACTGGGAAATTCAAGATTTAGGTCAACCTGGTGGAACCTTTCTCAACGGTCGTCCTGTAAATCAAGCAGTTCTTAAAGAGGGAGATCGTCTCCAGATAGGGCGATTTCTTTTAGAGTTTCATGAGAAAGGTGGGGTGCCTTCTGGTTCCCTTCGGGATGAGGATCGCGTTCGGTCTCCCTCCCCGCCTCCGGTACCTGAAGGGATTTGTGCCTTTTGTGGCCAGCCTAAGGACCCTGTTACCGGCCAATGTGCTTGTACCCCTGTCAGTCCTCCAGGATTGGCGGTTCAAAAGGTTTCCTCCACAGTGGTATCAACCGCGAATCTTGCGCTTGAAGTGGTTGGGGGGGTTCATTCGGGGCGACAATTTAGGGTAAAGCCTCCGGAGACTACTTTAGGAAGAGATCTTTCTAGAGATATTATCATTGATTGGGACTCTACGGTTTCCCGTCGGCATGCTACGCTTTTCTTACAAAACGGTCAGTGGTGGATCCGGGATGAGGGATCAGCTAACGGAACTTTTGTTAATGGTCAGCGTGTAACAGAGAAACCTCTTCAGATCGGAGACCATTTAAAGTTGGGGAATACTCAATTGGTTCTTCGCTCTGTTGAGGGTGTTAGGTAAAGTGTTGGATATCTTGGGAGGACTTATAATGGAGGGGCAATTTATGCACAGCCCCTCCATTATTGCTTGCTCTTGACGGGTTTTCCTTAACAAATAGGAGACGAATCTCCCGACTATCTCCGTAAACGGTGGAGGAAGCGCAGGCTTTAGCCTGTGACTATCTAGCATAGGGGATCTATTCCACTAGGGGAAACCATACTTTCATCATTGCCGGCCCCCGGTTGTCCCAGGCATAGTAGGGAATGGCTCGCACCGATACCGGTTGGTATTGAGCGGGTACGGGAGGGAGAGGATGGTAAAGGGATTCCTTTTCGCGGGGAGTTTGATCTAGGTAAGCCGTTCCCTCCAGGAGAATGATGCCCCCCAGGAGGTTAGGCTCCCATCGAGGAGTAAAGCGGGAGGGTTCCTTAGGAAGATAAAGGTCTAGGAGGTTGGCTTCAGGGACATCATGCCCCTCAATGCAGTAGATGATTGGCCCTCGGCGGAGTACTCCACAAAGACGGTTTTCCGAAACCCGAGGATGGGAAGTCCAGAGAGCCACAGGCATTGGGATTTCTAACCTCAGTTGATCGCCCTCCTTCCAATCTCTTGAGAGATTCAAATAAGTCCCTGGTTGGCCTTCGGTGAGGAGGTCTCCGTTGAGTTGCACCGTTGCTCCCTCTGCCCACCCTGGAATTCGGAGGCTTATTTGGTAGGTGCCAGGACTGGGTTGAATCTCTACTTCTCCTTCCCAGGGATAGAGGGTTTTCATCTCTAAAGAGACTTTTTGGCCTGAAGGAAGGGTAGTGGTGATCTGGCAGTCTGCATAGAGATTCACATAGAGGGTGTTTTCTTTCATTGCGAAGAGGTAGCCCGGGACTGTAGCCAAGGTACGGTGGACATTAGGAGGGCAACAGGCGCAGGCGTACCAAGGTTGGCGATGATGTTTCCCTCGGGATTCTAAAGGATTTACATAAAAGTATTGGGTACCCTCTATAGAGACCCCTGAGAGGATTCCGTTGTAGAGGGTTAGCTCGACCATATCTATGTACTGAGGCTTGGATTCGACTAAGAACATTCTCCAGTTCCACATTAAGTGGGCGATAGCCGCACAGGTTTCCGAATAAGCCAAGAGGTTAGGAAGCTCGTAAGCTTCGCCGATGGCTTCCCCAGCGTACCGAGAACCTACTCCGCCGGTGACGTAGTGCTTACGATAGGCAATATCCTCCCAAAGAGCGTGAAGTGCTTCTAATAGAGAGGCGTCCCCTGTTTCGGCGTAAAGATCGGTGGCTCCGGCATAAAGGTAGAGGGCTCTCACTGCGTGACCTGTGGCTTCCCTTTGTTGACGGAAGGGGGTATGGTCTAGTAAGTAAGTAGACCCGCCAAGAACGGGAGGTTGTTGTCCTCTGGCTAAAATCATTCGATCGGCTAATTCCAAGTATTTCTTCTCCCGGGTTACTCGGTAGAGCTCGACTAGGGCCATTTCGGCCTCTGGGTGCCCACAGGCAGCCAATTTCCCGCCTGGTCCAAAGAGCCGGTAGAGCAGATCCGCAAAGCGTCGGGCAACACCTAGCAGAGATTCCTCCCCTGTGGTCCGATAGTGAGCGATTCCGGCCTGGATCAGATGTCCTGCGCAGTAGATCTCGTGGTCGTGATGGAGGTTGGTGAACCTTAGGGCCTTGCGATCGCCCACAAAGTGGGTGTTGAGGTAGCCATCTTCCTCTTGCCCAGCTTCAAAGGCACGAATCAACTGGTTGATCTCTTCCTTTATCTCTGGGGAGAGGGGATAGTGGAGGTCTGCCCAAGACGCTCCTTCTATCCATTTATAGAGGTCTGAATCTTGAAAGATTAAACCCTTAATGGAGCCTTCCTTCCAACCAGCGATGATATAGAAGTTGTCCACCGCTCCAATCTCTTTGAGCTGACGGAGGCCCTCGGGGATACTCTTCTCTGCATTCGTCCGCATCACTCGTTCCCAGAAACCCTGGCGAATTTTGACTTGCCCAACTTCCACAGGCTTTAAGGTAGCATAGGGGCTTTGAGAAGTATCAACCACTGCTCTTGTTGCTTTCATCTTTTTCTCCTTCTCTTAATGAAATTTTCAAAAAAGAGGGGATCCTTTGCTTAAAGAGGGTGGATTCAACGGGCTTTGCCTTACCGAGGAAGAGCGCATTGTCATACCCCTACACAGTTTTCACCTTGCCCTTCAGAGTGGTTTTGGTTTTTTGCCCTTTTGGCAAACGGTGTGGGGCTACCTCTTTTTTATTGGACGAAGGTGGTTAGAACTCCTAGCCAGCAGGTTTTTGAACTTCTGAGAAGGAGGGCACCGGTATCGCACCCTTGAGAGTGTGTAACACCAGTTTGTAACAACTTCTTAGGGGAGGAATCCCCTCTTAAGAACCTAAAGGGATTTAGGGAGGAGAAGTTCCTTTGAAAGTTGAGGGGATTTCTTGTAGACATTTTGAACCCTTTTGGGAAGTTTATCGGTAAAGAGTTCCTTTAAGTGAAAGGCGAGATAATGGCTCCTTCTTTATCTTCCCGTTTGCCTAAAATCCGGATCGCTCGGGATCGTTCAGGTTTTGTTACCGAGAAGGGTGACCCTTTTGTCCCTTTCGGAGTGAACTATTTTCGACCGGGGACAGGGTGGGCACCCCAGGTTTGGAAGCGCTTTGATCCTGAGAAAACCCGTAAGGATTTACGCCTTCTGAAGGAATATGGGGGTAATTGTGTTCGAGTTTTCCTTACCTTTGGCTCCTTCTATATGAAGCCGGGGGAACTGCTGGAAGAGGGTTTAAGGAAGTTCGATCAGTTCCTTCAAATAGCTGAGGAAGAGGGGATTTATGTTCACCCCACTGGGCCTGATCACTGGGAGGGTTTGCCAGACTGGGTTAAGGGGGCTTCCTTTGCGGATGAAACTTTTTTAAAGGCTTTGGTTCAGTTTTGGAAGCTTTTGGTAGGGCGTTATAAGGGATTGAACACTCTTTTTGCCTACGATCTGTTAAATGAACCCACGGTAGGTTGGGATGACCCTCAGCTTCAGGCCCAGTGGCAACGCTTTTTAAAGAAGCATTATGGTTCTCTAGAATTGTTGGCCCAGGTTTGGGGCCTTTCTCCCTCTGAAATTCCGGGGGAGGGTCTTCCGGTTCCTCCACCAGAGGAGGATCCTGGAGGCCGGCGGTTGCTTGATTTTCAGCTTTTTCGGGAGGAGGTGGCCGATGAGTGGACTCGGAGGCAGGTGGAGGCAATCAAGTCGGTGGATCCGGAGGCTTTGGTTACGGTAGGGTTGATTCAATGGTCTGTACCCTGTCTTTTGCCTGGTGTGCGCCATTACTCAGCTTTTCGCCCGGAGAGACAGGCTCGGTATCTCGATTTTATGGAAATCCACTTTTACCCCTTGGACGAAGGGGGGTATCACTATCGGAGTAAAGAGGAAAAGGAGCGGAATCTCGCCTATTTAGAAAGTGTTGTTGGGGAAACCGCGCGCCCTGGCTTGCCTGTGGTGTTGGCTGAGTTTGGGTGGTATGGAGGCGGAGCTCTTCGGGAGGACTTGCCTCCCGCTTCTGAGGAGAACCAGGCGGATTGGTGTGTGAGCGTGGTTCAAACGACTGCTGGTTTGGCCCATGGCTGGCTGAACTGGGGGTTTTATGATCACCCGGAAGCTAAGGATGTCAGTCGCCTTACAGGCCTCTTTACCGCTGGGGGGCGAGAGAAAGCTTGGGGCCGACGCTTTCGGGAACTGGCACACCGTTACGCGGGGAAGAAAATCCCACGGAAAAAGCTGGGTTATCGCCCTACCCTCGATTGGGATTTATGCATTACTAGCTTAAAGGCTGGCAATGAATACCGCACGAACTATTATCAAGCTTTTATCGCTGACTCCTTGCGGAGCACCTCCTAAGGCTTTCTACCTATCTGTTTTGAGCGGAAAGTACCCTGGGTAGCCAATAGCAAGAGCTTTTTAGAAGGGAGAAAGCAATGAACTTTATTGTCCTTTGTCTCGACTCTTTCCGGCAGGACCATATCAGTTTCTATCACCAAGGGAGGCCGGCTTTTGAAGATGTTCCTCCCTGTCAGACGCCCAACATTGATGCTTTTGCTCAGGATTGTATCGTGTTCTCTAATATGTATCCCTCCGGTTTGCCGACGATACCTATCCGGATGGAATTGATGACGGGCCAGTTTACCCTTCCCTGCCGGCCTTGGCAGCCGCTCGCCCCGCACGATATTACGATTGCTCAGATTTTGAGGCGAGAAGGCTATGTTTGTGCTCTGATCTCGGATACCTATCATTATCGCGCCCCGAATATGAATTATCACCGGGCTTTTAATGCCTACGAGTGGATTCGGGGGCAGGAGTACGATCCCCTTGAATCCGCTCCGCCGCGGCGGCGGGTAGAGGATTATGTCAATGAGCATTATGATGAGGCTTGGCGTGGGCGGGTCGCTCAGTTCCTAGCGAATACAGATCATTTTACTGAGGAGGGACATTGGTTTCCGGCTCAGGTGGTGGAACACGCTTGTAACTGGCTTAAGAAGAATCGGGGGCATAATAAAATCTTTCTCTGGATAGATAGTTTCGATCCTCACGAGCCGTGGGATCCTCCTAAGGCTTTTGATGTTTATACGGATCCCCATTATAAAGGGCCACGATTAATTATGCCGATGGGAGGGAAGGCCGCGGACTGGGCCACGCCAGAGCAAATCCGCCATATTCGAGGGTTGTACGCGGGGGAGTGCGCTTTTGTGGACCACTGCCTGCGTCCCTTGTTTGAAACCCTAGAGGCAGAAGGTTATTATGAAGACAGCTGGGTTCTCCTCTTTGCCGATCATGGCCATCCACTGGCTGACCATGGGAAATTCCTTAAAGGCCCGGATCGGATGTATTCCGAATTGCTGAAGGTTCCTTTTATGATTCGCCCTCCTGACCGGTTGAGAGAGCGTTATCCCCCTCGGGTTACCCACGCTTTGGGAATGTATCCCGATGTTCTTCCAACGGTGTTCGAGCTTTTAGGCTTGGGGAATAACCTGGACGCTCTACCAGGTCGCTCCCTAGTTCCTCTTTTGCGAGGAGAGAAGGAGGAGCACCGGGATGCAGTGATCTGCGGGTACCATCAGGGGCCGGACCGATGCATTCGGGATCAGGAGTGGAGCTATATTGCCCGTCCGGAAGGGCAGTCGGATGAGCTCTATAATCTGGTGGAGGATCCCCGAGAGACTCGGAATCTGATTGACGAGCATCCTGAGGAGGCTCAGCGTTTGGCCCGACGCTTTGGGAGCTACTGGAGGCAAACTGCTCCTCGTGTGGTTAAGGGGATTCAAGGAATTTACGAACTTTCTTCCGCAGTGGTGGATTAGTAGGGGCTTCCTAGAAGCGGGAAGGCGGGGTTTCTGAGGAACTTACCGAGGTTCTCTCAGCTTCTAGGGAGCCTTCATTCTCCTTATACTCAGAGGTTAGGGGGATGGGGTTGGGATAGGTTCGGGGAGAGGTTCCTCCTCCAAGATTTCTCCTTCTTCTTCTCCTTTTGCACCACAGTGAGGGTTAATACACTCCTTCCCTTGAACTTTACCTCGAACGAGGCGTTCCCCTATGGGATAGCCACATTCGGGGCAGGATTCCGCAGTGGGTTTCAGCCAGGTGGTGAAGGTACAGTCTGGATAACGACTACATCCATAGAAGGTGCGCCCCTTCTTGGATCGTCGGGCAATGAGCTCTCCACCACAACCTGGTACTGGGCAGGGGACGTTTGCCTTCTGATCAGGACCGGGGAGCACGGTCCGACATTCGGGAAAGCCACTGCACCCTAGGAAGGTGCCAAACCGGCTCTGGCGAAGGACCATAGGGCGTCCACAATTAGGGCATTGAACCTCAGTGGTTATCGGTTCCACTTTGACTCGCTCCATCTGTTCGAGAGCTGTTTCTAATTCCTGGGCGAAGGGGCCATAGAAGTTCCATAATACCTTAATCCAATCCTCGTTGCCTGCCTCGATATCATCTAATTCCTGCTCAACCCGGGCGGTAAACTCCACATCGAGGATGTCGGGGAACCATTTAACCAAGAGTTCATTCACCTTTCGGCCCAGTTCCGTGGGGCGGAAGCGTTTTTCTTCCAGAACGACATAGCCTCGTTCCTGAATAGTAGAAATAATGGTGGCGTAGGTGCTAGGACGGCCAATTCCTTTCTCCTCCAAGGCCTTGACGAGGGAGGCCTCGGTGTAGCGGGGAGGAGGTTCCGTGAAGTGTTGACGGGGGAGAAGCTCCCATAAACGGAGAAGCTCCCCTTCCGAGAGATCAGGGAGGGGCAGGCGGCTCTCTTCTTCTCCTTCCTCCTCCCGGCTCTCGGTATAAACGACGGTAAAGCCGGGGAAGCGGACGATAGAGCCACTGGCCCGGAAGAGGTAATCTTTAGCCTTGATATCTACGGTGGTAACGTCGAGCACTGCGGAGGCCATTTGGCAGGCCACAAATCTCTGCCAGATCAAGGCATAAAGGCGATACTGATCAGGAGTGAGATAGGGTTTCACTGATTGGGGCGTGCGCAAGACGGAAGTGGGTCGGATCGCTTCGTGAGCTCCCTGGGCGGTGCTGGATGACTTATACTTCCGCGGCTCGGGGGGGAGGTATTCCGGGCCATAATTTTGGGCAATAAAGGCCCGGACTTGTTCCAAAGCCTCCTTGGCGATATGGGTAGAATCCGTGCGCATATAGGTGATGAGGCCGATATGACCTTCTTCGCCGACTTCCACTCCCTCGTAGAGCTGCTGGGCAACGGTCATCGTCCTGCGGGCGCTAAAGCCGAGTTTTCGGGAGGCTTCTTGCTGAAGGGTGCTGGTGATAAAAGGAGGGGCAGGATGCCTGCGTTGCTGACGCTTTTTAACCGTCTGAACAACAAAGTCGGCTCCTTCTAGGTCAGCCAGGATACTTTGGGCTTTTTCGTTGTTGGGGATAACGATTTTCTGTCCGGCATACTCTAGAAGTTTGGCTTCAAAGATTTGTTCGTCCTTCTGGCGGGACAAACGGGCGGTGATGGTCCAGTATTCCTGAGGGACAAAGGCTTCGATTTCGGCTTCCCGGTCGCAGATTAAGCGAACTGCTACGGATTGAACCCGGCCGGCGGAGAGGCGGGATTTAACCTTTTTCCATAGCAGGGGGCTGAGCTTATATCCTACGAGGCGGTCTAAGATGCGCCGGGCTTGCTGGGCGTTAATGCGTCGTTCATCCAGAGGGCGGGGATTCTGAAGAGCGCTAAGAACCGCGCTACGGGTGATTTCATTAAATTCAATCCGCAGGGGATTCTCTAGCTTAAGCTCCTCTGCGAGATGCCAAGCAATTGCCTCTCCCTCTCGGTCGGGATCCGAAGCCAGGTAGACTCGGTCTGCTTTCTTAACCGCTTCTCGGAGTTCTTTAAGGGTCTCTCGCCGCTCCCGAAGGGTGACATAACGAGGTTTAAAGTTGTTTTCTATATCCACACCCAGGTCGCTTTTGGGAAGGTCCCGGACATGGCCCATTGAAGCTCGGATATCAAAACGATTACCTAAAAAGTTTTTGAGAGTTCTGGTTTTAGCAGGCGATTCCACAATGATCAGTGATTTTCCCATAGTTGCTCCCGATCCCGGTGAGAAGATGAGTAAATCTGCTATGTTGGATTATATTCGAGACTTATAAGAGGGGTCAAGGGGGTCTTGATCCTGAGAAAAAATCTCTTCAAACCTTTCTTAAGGGTTTTAGTATTTTAGGGATCCTGCTGGATATTCCTCTGACCAACCGTTCTTTACAAGAGACGAGAAATTTGGGATACTTTATAAAGGAAAAACTATTAAAATGAGCGAAATAAGAAGAGGAGCAGGTTTTTATTGATGAAATCATCATCGGATACACTGAGAGGGGGAGTTACGGTTGCTCGGAAGAAGGCGTTGCGGATGATCGCCTACAACATTTTTGTGGTGACTACAAAGCGGGGATCGGAAGTCAACGCTTTTACGGGCACTTGGTTGACACAAAGCTCTTTTGAACCCCCTCTTGTGGCTATTGGGGTGAATAAGAAGAACTCCAGCTACGAGATGATTAAACAGAGTAGGGTGTTTGCTATCAATTTCTTGGGAAGGAGTCAGAAGGACCTGGCGGCGCATTTTTTTCAACCTCGCCAACGAGTAGGTAACCGTCTGGGTAAGATTCCTTTCCGGTTGGAAATCACAGGTTGCCCGATCCTGGAGGAGGCTTCGGCTTACTTGGAGTGTGAGGTGCGTGAAGTGGTGGAAGTGGGGGATCATGGTCTTTTTATCGGCGAAGTGATCAATGCAGGAGTCCACCGGGAGGAGGCTCCCCTAACTCTTCAGGAGACGGGCTGGGTTTACGGAGGTTAGAGGAGGGTTTCTCTTCCTCCCCTCTTAGGTTACTCTTTGGAAAAAGGAGAAGCCATTGGCACGTGGTTTAACGCGACGAGATTTTGTGCGCCAGGCCACTCTCGCCGGGGTGGTCGCCTCCACCGGAGTGTTCAACCTCTTAGACGCAACGTCCACCCAGGCACAGCAAAGCCATTCTATTCCCAAAGATGATAGGAGGAGAACTATGCCACGCTATGAAGCCAAGCAGTTTGATCTCTCGGCTCGGGATGGGATCTCGGAAAAGACGATGACCGAGCATTATAAGCTCTATCAAGGGTATGTGAATAAGGCCAATGAGATTTTGGAGAAGTTGTCTGCCTTGGAACCCGATCCCGCCAAGGCCAACCAGACTTACAGCGATATTCGAGTGCTGAAGGTGGAGCTTACCTTCGCCATCGGAGGCATCAAGAACCATGAGATCTATTTTGGCCATCTGAAGGGGAAGGGAGGAAAACCCTCGGGTGATCTGCTGAGGCATATCGAGAGGGATTTCGGCTCCTTTGAGCGGTGGCAACAAGATTTGAAAGCTACAGGGATAGCTGCTCGGGGGTGGGTTTGGCTAGCTTTGGACCACGATACCGGAACCCTCTTCAACTACCTCGGAGATGCCCAGAACACCTTCCCCATCTGGAACGCAACCCCTATTCTGGCTCTCGACACCTACGAGCATGCCTATTTCATTGATTATGGCACCGCTCGAGCCGCTTATATCGATGCCTTCTTCCGCAACCTGGATTGGGATGTGGTTGCCGAGAATTATGAGAAGGCTCGAAAAATGAGCGGGAGATAAGGTTTCTCCTCAGAACTTTATCCCTAACAGAAGGCGGCTCTCCACCAGAGCCGCCTTCTTTATCTGATGCGTGTTCAAGCAGAAGCCTCAATAAGGGGAAGCTTCCCTAACCTTAATTTCTCACTCTAAGGCCTCGGCGTCTATTGACCAAAGGGTGATCCCCGGTTTAAGGCGATAATTCCCCTGAAGATCTCTCAACGCTCTGCGTACTTGCTCCGCTTGCTCAGGTGAAACTGCAATATAAAGAAGGTTATTGGTGCCAGGCCAGATGGGGTTGCCAAATTTTCTGCCTGTGCCTCCAACACCATGGGCACCAAAAACCTTGGTATAGCCGGGTAGTTCCAAGTTTTCGATAGTTTCGGTTACTGCCTCGTCAATTCCCGCGTCATAAACGATGATGAGTAATTTCGTTTTCAAGCCCCTTCTCCTTTAATATACTGGCCTTCGCATAATCTTTGCGGTCAAGTCATCAAAGAGGGTGTAGATAACGGGGATCATCACTAGGGTAAGGAGGGTGGAGAGGATCAAGCCACCGATGACTGCGATAGCCATTCCTGCCCGGAATTCACTTGCCTCACCGATCCTCAGGGCAATGGGCAACATTCCCAGAATCATCGCTAGGGTGGTCATCAAAATTGGGCGTAAGCGAGTAGGCCCTGCTTCTAGAATGGCTTGGTCTCGGTGGTAACCCCGGCGGCGAAGGGTATTGGTGTAGTCAATCAGAAGGATAGCATTTTTCATTACCAATCCCACGAGCATAATCACACCGATCATTGCGAAGATAGAGAGGGCTTCTTTAGCTAGAACCAGAGCGAGAATAACGCCAACCAAGGCCATTGGTAGGCTTAGGAGAATAGTGAAGGGATGGAGGAGAGAATCGAAGAGGGCGGCCATCAACATGTAGACGAGGACAACAGATAATCCCAAGGCTCCCAAGAGATGGGCCATATTTTCCCGCATTGATTGGGTTTCTCCTCCGAAATTCATCTGGATATCGCCTAAGGGGATATCTGCAATCCTCCGAGAAACCTCCTGCATCACGTTGCCTAAGGCGTATCCTTTGGCCAGATAGCCAGTGACCACAACCATTCGGAAGCGGTTCTTCCGGTCTATCTTGGTTGGCCCCGCTCCCATCGAGAGATGAGCCACATCTCGGAGGTAAATGGGCTTTCCATTTCGATTGCCCACTACCACGGATCCCACATCGGTAATGCTGGTCTTGTCTAAGTCTTGGTACTTGACTCGTATATTGTATTGTTCTCCGCGTTCTCGATACTTAGCGTTAGTATCCCCTTCGAAAGCACTTCGAAGAACCATTGCCACAGTTCGGAGGTCTATGCCTAATTCAGCAGCTCGTACTCGGTCTAAGCGTACTTGGACTTCAGGTTTACCTACTCGGAGGGAGATATCGGTGTTAATCACTCCAGGGATTGTGCTGATACGGTTGCGAATCTGAGTGGCCACCCTAGCCATATGATCGAGGTCCTTCCCTAGCAGCTCGATCTGGATCGGGGCAGCAGCGCCTCCAAAACCTCGGACCGGTGCCACAACGATTTTAGCCCCCGGAATCCGAGCCAGCTTCTGACGAAGCTCGATGGCAATATCCTGGTCGGACCGGGTACGCTTTTGTTGGCCCCTTCGGAAGGGTCTGAGTAGGCGATCCAGCAAGTTCTCCTTATCCTTCAATTTCAAGCTGATTTGGGCGTAATGTCGGCCAACTTCGGGTACACTTCGGAACCCTCCAGCAATATTGCCGACACTGGTAAAGATTTGATCCGCTTCAGGAACGCTTGTTAGGATTTTTTCCACCTTTCGAGCGATTTGATCCGTAAGTTCCATCGAGCTTCCGGGAGGGAGTTCAATCGTAGTGATAATTTGTCCTTGATCGGCTGGGGGAACAAACTGAAAACCTAGCCTCGGTAGTCCCCAGGCACTTACTAGTACAAGGGTATAAATCCCTAGTAGGATGACTGCTAGACGGTGAACCAGGTCTCGACCATTTTCTCCTCGAAGGGCTTGGGTCACTTTGGCTCCTAACCAAGTGCCGCTGGCAAAGAGGCCGGAGCCAAGAAGGGTAAAGAGCAGTTTCCCACTGCCGACACCTCTAAAAGTTAGGAAGCCCCCTCCCAACATCATTGCGAGGCTAGTAAGGCCACACAGCCATCCGTCAAGGAGGTAGAAGGAGGTCCGGCTTCCTTTCAGTGCCCAGCTCAGCAAGCCTCGGTAGTATTCATCGAGAGCGTGGTAGAGGCGGTCGAGAAATCCATAAAATCCTTTTTTCGCCTCCAATTCCTCTCCTGCCCGATACCAGCGGGAGGCGAGCATTGGGGTAAAGGTGAAGGAGATGAAAAGAGAGAAGAGGGTGGCACAGGCCACAGTGATACCGAATTGGCGGAAGAACTGGCCGACGATCCCTCCCATAAAGGCGATGGGGATGAAGACGACTACGTCTACCAAGGTGATCGTGATGGCTGCAAGACCAATTTCACTCCGCCCGTTATAAGCCGCTTCTCGGGGGCGTTCACCACGTTGGAGATGCCGGTAGATGTTCTCCAAAACGACGATGCTATCATCTACCAGAATACCTACTACTAAGGACAGGGCTAGCATCGTCATTTGGTTTAAGGTGAAACCGAAGGCCTTCATCGGGATAAAGGTGGCGATCAGGCTAGTGGGGATGGCGATCGAGACGATAAGAGTGCCCCGAATGTTATGGAGGAAGAGGAAGACTACGAGGACAGCCAAGAGGATGCCGAGTTCTAGGCTGATGGTTACGTCATGAAGGGCTGCTTTAACATTGCGAGATTGGTCTTGAGTAATGACGAAGTGAATGTCCGGGGGCAGCTCTTTTTCTAGAGCGGCGATCTCCTTTTTTACACCGTCAGCGACTTCCACCGTGTTGGCTTCGCCTAGCTTCAGGATAATGATCCCAACACTGTCTTTTAGGTTAGTGCGGGTGATAATATCCCGTTCTTCCGAAGTGTCCTCTACAGTAGCGAGGTCTGCTAGGTTGAGCGTCAGAGGGCGTCCCTGAGGCCCCTTACCGGGGAATTGAAGGCGTAGTTGGCGGATCTCTTCTACGGAGGTGAATTCCCCGATCAAGCGGATGCCATAATCTCGGGGACCTTCACTGATATGGCCTGCAGGCAAGTTGAGATTGGCCGATTGAATAGCATTAGCTACGTCATTGATGGTGAGACCATAAGCCGACAAGCGCCCCTTATCCACATTCACCTGGATTTCTCGGACGTCTCCCCCAGCTACCTGCACTGAACCGACGCCAGGTACTTTTCCTAACCGGTATTGGATATAGCGATCTGCTAGGTCTCGGAGCTCCCGGGGAGATCGTTTATCGCTAAGCATTCCCATATAAAGGATCGGCATCGCACCGATGTCGAGTTTAGATACCACAGGGGGGTCTGCGTCTCGAGGAAGGAGGCGGCGGGCTTGTTCCACGCGTTGGCGAACATCGGCAGCAGCAGCGTCAAGATCAGTGCCGAGCTCCATCTCCATCTGAACATAGGAAATACCCTCTTGGGAGCTCGAGTTAAGGTTTTTCAATCCATTAACCGAGGCGACCGCATCCTCAATAGGCCGGGTGATGATGTTTTCAATCTCCTCGGGCCCGGTTCCGGGGTAAACGGTAGTGATAGTGATATAAGGAATGTCCACCTTCGGGTTTAGCTCATTGGGGAGGTCTCTCAGGGACCGCCACCCCAACACCATAAGAGCGGATACCACCATAAGAATAAAAACAGGACGGCGAATAGATACATCAGTGAGCCACATTGACCTTATCTCCGTCAGCGATTCCTTGACCTAAGGTGATGACGAGTTCTCCCGGCCGTAAGCCGGCTTGGATCTCGGCCTTCTCTGGCCCGACAACACCCACCTTAACCGAGCGTTTTCGGGCAATCCCTTTCTCCACAACGAAGACGGTTCCCGGTCGAGAGGAGGCTCCTCCACCGATAGGGAGGGGATGACCTCCGACCTCTAAAGCTTCTTTCGGGATTAAGACTACCTGGTTCCTCCGGCCGACTTGGATTCGACCTCGGGCGAACATCCCCGGCCGGATCAACCCGCCAATGTTATGGAGGTCTATCCGGGCGATGAAGGTCCGGCTTTGGGGGTCTCCCGAGGGGTAGAGGCGGCTTACTTTTCCATTGAAGGTTTTGCCTGGTAAGGCATCGAGGGTAACTTCAACAGGCATTCCCACCTTGAGGCGGGCAAAATCCTCCTCGGGAACAGAGGCAGCGAAGTAGAGGTTGTTCAGGTCTACAATTTCAAGGAGAGGTGAACCCATAACTGCTGTTTGGCCTACTTCTACAAAGCGCTTACTGACAAACCCATTAATAGGAGAGGTGATTGTGGTGTAGGAGAGTTGTTTTTGGGCATTAAGGAGCTGGGATTGGGCTTGCCTCAAGGAAGCTCGGGCAGTAACCACATCTTGACGACGCATTTCAACCTGGCGCCATCCTTCTTTTGCCAGTCGTAGGCCATCTTGGGCTTGAGCAACATTTGCCTCGGCTGTCTCGATCTCTTCCCGGCGGGCTCCTTCTTCGATCAGGGAGAGGTTCTGCCGGGCGGAATCGAGCTGAGCCTGAGCAGCGTTGACGTTCGCTTCAGCGGTTCTCAGCCGGGCTTCCGCGCTATCCAGCTGAGATTGGGGGATAGCTCCCTGTTGATAGAGGTTGCGGATTCTCTGATAGTCTAACTGAGCGTTGTGCAGTTCGGCTTCCGCTCGTTTGAGGTTAGCTTCTGCAGTGCTCACGGCGTTTCGGGCGACCATTCTCTCTTGGGCTCGGGCGCCGGTTCGAACCATCGTCAAGCGGGCTTGAGCAGACCGGAGGGTTTCTTCCGCCTGAGCGATGTTACTCCGAACCCGCTCCTCCTCTAACCGGAGGGCTGTCTGAGCTTGATCCAGCCGTGTGCGAGCGGTTTCCACCCCAGCCTCGGCCTGACGAACTGCGCTTTCCCATTCTACCGGGTCAAACTGTACGACCACCTGCCCCTTTCTAACGGGATCTCCCTCGCGCACGGTTACGAGGGCCACTTTTCCAGCAATTTTGGGAGAGAGAGTGACTCTTGTAAGTGCTTCAACGTTTCCATTAACGAAGATGGTTTCGGTGATGCTTCCCAACTGAGCGGGAGTAGCTCGAACCACGGGGGCAGGCCTTAATCCTGTTCCAGCAAGGGCACTATTATTAGGTTTAGCTGGTCCCCCTTTATGACTGCGAGTCCACGCTACCAAAGCGAGGAGAATCATTCCTGGGATGGCAATTTTAGCAACTCGGCTCATCTATTTTTCCCTTTTCATCCTTGAGTAACTTTGACCAAATCGCCCTAAAGCTCGGTTGAGACGGGCCAGAGCAATCAAGTAATCGTAATCGGCATTAACCGCATTTACCTGAGCTTGGGTTAGGGCCACTTCTGCATCTGTGACTTCCACCCCGGTGCTAACTCCGTTTTGGAACCGGATACGGGCGATCCGGAGGGCTTCCTCCGCCTGAAGGACATTGGCTGAGGCGGTGCGTCTTCGTTCTCGGGCTTCTTCCAGTTCGAGAAAAGCGTTTCGAACATCAAGAGCAACGGTCAATCGGGCTTGCTTCGCTTGCTCTTCCGCGGCCCGGAGGTTAGCCTCGGCCTCCCGAATCCGTTCTTTTACCAGGCCTGAATCCCAAAGGTTCCAGGTGAGGTTAGCAGTAATGCTCCAGGACCTTTTAACGGGAGCAAATCCCTGGGCGTCGGGGGTGAAGGTATAATTTCCGGTGATATTGAAAAGGGGAAAGCGTCCTCTATATTCAAGTTGTTTTTGCCGTTGGGCTAATCGGATATTCTCTTCAGCCAGCTGTACCTCTGGCCGGTTCTTATAAGCTTCCTCTAGAGCTTCTTCCAAGGAGCTCGGGATTCTCCCCATTCTTGCGTCTTCGGAGGGAGGTTGCTCCTCAGTTGAAGAGGTTGCTGGGGGAGTTCCTAGGGTTGGAGGGTTAGGGGAAGAAGGAGATTGGGATGTTTCAGTCTTGCCTTGATCTCCTCCTCCCGTTTGTGAAGCAGGGATAAGAGGGGGAGATACAGGTGAAGGGGGCGGAGGGAGTTGAGGGGCGGGTTCTACTTCAATGGGTTCAGAGGGGTCTAACCCTAAGAGAATGGCTAGACTGGCTTGGGCTGAACGCTCCGCCCTTTGAGCCGATACAAGGGTTTGCCGAAGGTTTTCCACTTGCACACTAGCACGTAACACATCAAACTGGGCAGCTGTGCCCGCCTGATACTGAGCCAGGGCAATCCGATAGTGCTCCCGGGCAGCGGATACCGCTTGTTCTTGAACCTGGCTGAAAGCCTTGGCTCGTAAAAGATTCAGATAAGCCTCATAGACTTTCAGAATGAGATCGTTCCGGGCTTGCTCAACAGTGGTCCTAGCTTGGCTTAAAGCGATACTATTCACGATTCGGGTCAGGCGTAGCCGGCCAGAGACATCTAAGGGTTGAGTAAGGCTGAAGGTCCAAACCCGGTTTAGAGATTGACCCAGCTTAATCGTTCGGGGGGGTTCACCTGGGGCAGAGGGAGGGAAAGTAATAGTCCGGATGGGTCCTTGCTGGGTATGGAGGCTGATAAAACTAAGCTGGGGAGAGCTTTGGGCCTGGGACTGCCCTAAACGGGCTTCAGCTCGGTGAATTCCCTCTACCGTTGCGAGAAGGCTTGGATTATTTTCCAAAGCCATCTGGATAGCCTCTTCTAAACGGATGCGCCGAACGGGTTTAGGAGGAGAGGGGTTTCCCTCGGAGCTTTCCTGCGGCTCTCCTAGAAGACTGGAACCCCGGAAGCAGACCCCTATCAAAGCGAAAAAGGAAAAGAGTTGTATTCCCCTTTGGAAGCGGTTTTTTCTCATTCTCCTTTAACCTCTTTCTCTTCTGTCTCCCCGCTTTGCAGAAGGTCTTGAAGCATCTTCATAAAATTCTGAACTGCTTCCAGCTTGACGAGCATTACCCCCCGGCCACCGGGATGGGCAAAGACAAGTAATTTATCCCCAGGTTCAATCCCAAAACGCTGGCGAGCCTGGGATGGTATAACAACTTGCCCTCGCTCTCCTACCGTGACCGACCCAAAAAAGAAATCTTCCACAGAGCAATTCTCTTTATGCTGAGACATTTAATCAAGAAGCCTCCTGTATTTCATACTTTTCATACCTCCTTTTGAGATTATACCATAGTGGGCCACGGAGTCAATCGCTTTGTTGATTCAGAGGAGGTGCTTTTCCGGGCGGGGAGAGAGGGATACTCATCAACTTGTTGGAGAATTGACTGATGACAACCTTTTTGCTATTATCATTTCAAACAGTAGCTTAATGACCAAGAAGGTTTAAGGAAGGAAAGAGAGAAGAGAGTTTAGGGTGTTGGGGGTTTGGGTGTTCACTTGAGTTTTCCCAAGGGGCTTTTGGCCTGAACTTTTTCCACTCTTGATGGGGGAGAGGCGATGAAGATCCAAGTCACGATTAATGGAAAGAGCTATACCCACGATGTTGAGCCTCGAATGCTCTTGGTTCACTATTTGCGGGACCTCTGCGGGTTGACGGGTACCCACATTGGCTGTGAGACGGGGTTGTGCGGAGCTTGCACCGTTTTGTTAAATGGTCAAACGGTAAAATCGTGTATGCTTTTTGCGGTGCAGGCGGAGGGTCAAGAGATTACCACTATCGAGGGTTTGGCCCAGGAGGGTGTACCACCTCGTCTCCATCCGGTGCAAGAAGGTTTTTGGGAGCGTCATGGCCTTCAATGCGGTTACTGTACGCCGGGGATGATCCTTTCGGCGGTTCAACTGCTTCAGCGGAATCCCCAGCCAACCGAAGAGGAGATCCGCCAAGCGTTGGAAGGCAATCTATGTCGGTGTACGGGTTATCAGCAGATTGTTGAGGCGGTTCAATACGCTGCCGAGAAAATGCGAGGGGGATAGGAGGGTTTAACGATGGCTGAGAAACTTGTTGGCAAGAGGTTTCACCGGGTGGAAGATCCCCGGTTGATCACAGGTTATGGACAGTATGTAGATGATGTCCATCTGCCTGGAATGTGTTACGCAATGATTTTGAGAAGTGAGCACGCTCACGCTCGAATTAAAAAGATTAACACCTCTAAAGCGAAAGAGGCTCCCGGAGTGGTAGCAGTAATTACCGGTCAGGACGTCAAAGGGAAGATTGCTCCCTTGCCTGTTGCTAGCAAGCCAGTGCCTGAGATGAACATCCCAAGCCATTACGCCTTGGCAATAGATAAGGTTTATTATGTGGGGCATCCTGTTGCGGTGGTGGTGGCCGAAGACCGTTACCAAGCCCGAGATGCTCTGGATTTGATCGAAGTAGATTATGAACCCTTAACCCCAATCACGGATCCGGAGAAGGCTCTCGAACCCGGCGCTCCTGTTATCCACGAAGAATTCGGTACCAATTTAGCCTTTACCTGGAAGATTGAAGGAGGAGAGGTAGATAAAGCTTTTGCAGAAGCGGAAGTGGTGGTGAAACAACGGTTGGTCAACCAGCGGTTGATCCCTGTACCGATGGAGCCTCGGGGGGTCGTCGCTTATTGGTATCCTGGGGAAAACCAGTTAACCCTATGGACCAGTACCCAGATCCCCCACTTGGTACGGACAATGTTGGCGCAGATGTTAGGCCTTCCTGAGAATCGGGTACGGGTGATTGCCCCAGATGTAGGGGGAGGTTTTGGGCAGAAACTTCAGATCTATGTGGAGGATGCCCTAGTAGGATATTTAGCGATGCTCACTCACCGGCCTGTTAAATGGATTGAGACTCGTCGGGAGAACTTTCTGACAGGCATTCACGGCCGGGATCAGGTGGGGGAGGTCGAACTTGCTTGTAAGAGAGATGGAACGATTACCGGTATTCGTTATAAAGTGGTGGCCGATATCGGTGCCTATTATCAAGTGAACACAGCAGCTATCCCGACCCTCACAGGGTTAATGCTTACTGGTTGCTATAAAATCCCCACTATGCGGATGGAGTTGCAAGCGGTTTTCACGAACAAAATGGCTACTGACGCTTACCGGGGGGCGGGGCGTCCTGAGGCCACCTATATTATCGAGCGGATGATGGACCTAGCAGCCCGAGACTTGGGGTTAGACCCAGTGGAGATTCGCCGTAAAAACTTCCTCCGCCCTGAGGACTTTCCCTATACCACTCCCCAAGGCACGATCTACGATTCGGGGGATTATGCGGCTTCTTTGCAAAAGGCCTTGCAGATAGCGGACTACTCCAAGTTACGCCGCGAGCAAGAGGAGGCAAGGAAACAGGGGCGGTATATAGGCATTGGTCTCTCGAGCTATGTCGAAATCTGTGGGATGGGGCCTTCTAAGGCTCTGGCCGTGGGAGGTTGGGAGAGTGCTACGGTACGGGTTGAGCCTACAGGAAAGGTAACGGTGTTAACGGGAGCTTCACCCCATGGCCAGGGACAGGAAACCTCCTTTACTCAGCTGGTGGTGGATGAACTAGGTGTACGGCCTGAAGATGTGTTGGTGGTTCACGGGGATACCGATAAGGTGCAGTTTGGGATAGGTACTTTCGGCAGTCGCGGAACAGCGGTGGGGGGGACTGCGGTTTATTTGGCCCTCCAGCAGATTAAGGAAAAAGCCAAGAGGATCGCTGCCCATCTCTTAGAAGCGTGCCCGGAGGAAGTGAGCTTTGCCGAGGGTTACTTCTCCTCCAAGAGGGATCCCAGTAAGCGGTTATCCTTTCTAGAAGTTGCTGAGCAAGCGTACAACCCCAAAAACTATCCTCCTGGTTTAGAGCCCGGTTTGGTCGCTTCGGCTTTCTTTGAGCCGTCTAATTTTACTTATCCCTTTGGAACCCATCTCTGTGTTTGTGAAGTGGATATTGAAACAGGAGAAGTGAAGATCCTCCGCTATATTGCGGTGGATGATTGCGGCCGAGTGATTAATCCGATGTTGGTTGAGGGCCAGATTATTGGTGGGATTGCCCAAGCTCTGGGGCAAGCGCTCTTGGAGAGAGGTGTTTATGACGAATATGGCCAGCTCATCTCCGGGGAGCTAATGGATTATGCGATCCCTAAAGCAAAGGATGTTCCTCGAATCGAGTTGGCCCGGACTGAAACTCCTACCTCGGTCAATCCTTTAGGAGTTAAAGGTGTTGGTGAGGCAGGGACGATTGGGGCGACGCCTGCTATGGTGAATGCGGTGATAGATGCTTTAGCCCCCTTGGGAGTGAGAGATATTCCTATGCCCCTTACTCCCTACCGAGTTTGGAAGAGCATTCAGGAGGCCAAAGCTTAGGTGGGTAAGGTGCTCCTTGAGTGCTTTAGCTTCCAAGCGGTTGTATGAGATAATGCCCAAAGGAGGGAATAACGGTGATTCCAGCGCCTTTTGAATACTACGCCCCTAAAACCCTTGAGGAGGTGTTACAGCTCCTAGCTCAATATCCAGAGGAGGCCAAGGTACTAGCTGGAGGCCAAAGTTTGGTTCCAATGATGAAGATGCGCTTGGCTACTCCTTCAAAAGTGATAGACCTCAATCGGGTTGCTGAACTGAGTTATATCCGGGAGGAGGGCCAGAAAATTGGTATAGGGGCGATGACCCGGCATTATGAGATCGAGACCTCTTCTCTTATTCACCAGCGTTGTCCTCTGCTCGCGGAATGTGCTAGAGAGATTGGGGATGTTCAGGTAAGGAACCGTGGTACTATAGGAGGTTCTTTAGCTCATTCTGACCCTTCCGCGGACTATCCTGCGGTGATGCTAGCTTGTGAAGCGGAGATCAAACTCAGAAGTCAGAAGGGGGAACGAGTAGTCAAAGCGGAGGATTTCTTTGTGGATCTCTTCACCACTGCTTTAGAACCGGGAGAGCTTTTAGTTGAGGTTCAAGTTCCGGTCTGCCCTCCTCACACCGGGACTGCTTATTTGAAGATGGAGCAGAGGGCTTCGGGGTTCGCCCTATGCGGTGTGGCGGTTTGGGTTCAGAAGGAGGGAGAACTTTTGAAGGATCTGCGAGTAGGCATCACAGGTGTGGGGCCCAAGGCCTACCGAGCAAGGGAGACGGAAAATCTACTCCGCGGGAGGAGACCAGAGGAGGATCTTCTTCATCAAGCAGTAGGGAGAGTTGTGGAGGGGGTGATGCCTCTTGAAGATATTCACGCTTCCGCTGATTACCGGGTGCATCTGGCCCAAGTTTTAACCCGAAGGGCTATTCGGCAGGCTTTGGAAAGGATTTGAAAGAAGGGGTGATAAATAGCAGAATAAAAGGGTTATTAGAGGGAATGAAGGATCCCTTCGAAGATTTTACCTTATAATCTACACAGGCTAAAGCCTGTGGCTATCGAACCCCTTTTTGCGGGTTTGCTGAGAATCTTATTATTTATAAAGGCTGGCAGACGATGAAAGTTGAAGGAAATTGGACCTACTTGGCAGAAAAAGAGAGGGTTTGGGACTGCTTAACTAATCCGGAGTTTGTTAGACAGTGTATTCCCGGATGTGAGAAGATGGAGCCTGCTGATGAGGACAGCTACCTTGCTACGCTCTCAGTCAGTGTGGGTTCAGTGAAAGGAACTTATGTAGGGAGAGTCGTGATGACGGATAAGCGGTATCCTCAAAAGTATCGTCTTATTGTTGAGGGGAACAGTAAGGTTGGCTTCGTCAAGGGGGAAGGGTGGATCTCTCTTGAAGAGCAGAATGGGTTTACCCAAGTTGATCTTCAGGGAGAGGTTCAGGTTGGAGGGACTTTAGCTAGCGTAGGGCAACGATTGATTCACACCACCGCTTATCTATTGATTAATCGCTTTTTTGAGGTGATGCGAGGTTTCATAGAGGGGGTGAGGGATTGCTAGAAGGTTTTAGTGGAAGGTGTAAAAGGTTGACCATCGGGGGATATTAATATTTGGGTGACGCTATTAAGGGGGTGGAGTAATGAATTGGGATGCATTAATAGCGACCATTTGCCTCTCTGTTGCGGGAATATGCCTCCTCATCACCTTCCTTCTTTGGTATAAGCAACGTCAGCGGACTGAGGATGAGCAACGATTTCGTAAGACCATACAGGGGTTGGCTACTGGGTTAAAGGTGCCTGAAGACCCATTGGTAGTTAAGGCAACACAAGAAGGTTTAAAACCTGAAGAATATCTCCGCCTCCTTCAGCGGTTAAGGGAAGTGTTAGGCACCCCAGTGGGGAAGTAGGGACAACCAACCGGTTGTCCCTACTTTTTAAAAGAGGTTCAGACAGTTTTTTCAGAAGCAATAGATCGCTTTTCCGTCCGCACGGCCTGGGTAGAAGAAGACGAAAAGGTTTGCATGTTCATCTTTTAAAACCTCTGGTCCGAAGCCGATGTAGCGGTCGGTGTCATTGTAGTAGGTGGTTACATAGTAGAGGCCTTCTCCTGCTTTAATCTCTATCGGTTTTTCGTAAATCTTAAAAGGAGGTTCGTCCCAGGCTGCGCTGATGTAGATCAGTTCCCTAGGTTGACCATTGGACCACTTGTAAACCTGGAAGAGTTTCCCTCGATTATGGAAATGCCCCGTCATTGCTAGAATCTTAACATCGTGGGGAAAGATACAGAGTTTACTAAAAGAACTTTCCTGCTTCGGGGGTAGGTTGATCTGGCGGTTTTGGGCAAACATCGCTCCCATAACATATTGTACCTGGCTCTTAGGGGTGGTCCAAAAATTGAGGATTACTTTTCCTCGGGAATTGGGGGTTGGCTGGAAGCTGGAGTTCACATAGTGAACCTGGAAATTCATTTGTTGGCGTGGGCGGAGGTAGAAAGCAACCCCCGGAGGGAATTTCCAGGTGAACCCTTCATTTTGAGTATCCACTACTAATTGCCAAGACTCCCAAGCCACTGCAGAGAAGGTTTCATCAAAGTACTCCGGCAAGTCCCGGTCATCACTCTTAAAAATGTTGACATGGTGGGTCCCCTCATTCACCGCGAAGGTGACTTGGTTAACGTAAACTTCTTGGTCGAAGGGGATCTTAAAGTAGTAGTCGCGTTGGATTTCGGTTCCAAAGGGGACTTCAAAGGGGCCGATGACGATTTGAAAGCCTTTCTCCGTGATGGTATAAGACCCCCAAGCGGGGTTACCAAAGGTCCCTGTGCTCAGAATTTTCGCCCCTTGATCCACCCCTGGCGGGGGGAGGGTTACGTCTCTTTTTTCATTTTGCACAGGGGGAGTAGGAATGAACTCATTGCCTACTCCTTCTCCTTTAGGCGCTCCTTGAGCGATCCATCGGCGAATTAAGGCAATCTTGTCGGGGGGTAATCCCTTAGATCCCTGGGGCATAAGAGAACCTTCATCGGGACCTGGGGTGGTGAGTTTCCGAAGGAGGAAGCTCTGCTCCGGTTTGCCGGGGACCACTCGTTTCCATCCTCGAGCGGCAGCGGCAGGGGTAGTAGCGTCCGCGTTGACTAGGCTATCATAAGCGTAACCTTCCTGAAGAATAAGCCCTGCTCGCCTGCCCTTCAATCCGTGGCAAGAACTAAAAGCGCAGCTGGTATTAAAAACCTCCATCTGAATCCGGGAGAAAGTGACGGGATTGGGGTCAGGAGGCTGGGTTAGCCCAATAGCGATGCGAAGAATGGCCATCACATCTCGGACATCGACGCGGCCATCTCCCCAAGCTTTTCCTTGTTTGGGACCAATGCCCGGCTCGGGAGCGATGTCGGCATCTGCTAGTTGGTCTTCTGTGGGAGACACTAACCCCAAAGCCATTTGAAGGGCCAGGAGAGTATCGTTAAGGCGAACTACTCCGTCACCATCTATGTCTCCTCGAACTTCGTGGGCGATGGCGGAAAGAGGAAACAGGAGGCATCCTCCTAAGAGTAGGAAGGTACACAAGGTTTGGACTCTCACTTTCCAGTTTCCCTCCTCTCAGAATGATTCAGTTGTTAGTGTTCTCTGGTATTGAGTTATAGAGGCGAAGAGATACGCATTGATAAGGAAATATTTCCCAAGAGATTCTTCCTTTAAAGATCCTTGCATCCCTTTTATTCTCTTGTTAAGGGAACCTTCTTTCCGATTTCCTGGTATAACTAGGGCCAGGGTTGTTTTTCTAGTCCTGCCACTTTTCGTAGGAGGCGGATGACATCCAGGAGGGTGATCCGCCCATCCCCCACCCGGCGAGCATCAGCGAAGACTTGCACAGGGGCCACATCGGCTACCAGGATTTGAAGGGATGTAGGTTTTACCAAACCTACTGCAATGCGCATTGTGAGGAGAACATCCCGAAGGTCTACTTTTCCATCACCGTTCAAATCTCCAGCAGTATAATGAGGCTTGACTTCTGCTACTTGGGCGATCAACCGGACCCGGTGGTTGAGGGTATCTGCGATCAGAAGGTTCCCTTCGCTGTCTAAGGCTAGCCCTCGGGGTTCATAAAGGGAGGCGGACTTGGCAGGGCCCTCATCACCGGTGAAACCGGGTTGGCCGGTACCTGCTAAGATTTCAACGCGTCCCTCTGGATTTACTCGCAGAATCCGATGGTTCAGAGTATCCGAGATAAAGAGGTTGCCGGCTTCATCTACTGTTACCCCTTCAGGGTGGTTGAGGCTGGTCTCCCGGGCTGGAAGGCCTTCAGAGGTTTGACCTGCTTGACCGGTGCCTGCCACAACGGTAAGGCGATCCTCATTCAGGTTTAGAGCGATGATACGATGGTTTCCGGCCTCGGCGATATAGAGGCGACCGTTCGGGCCGAGGGCAAGCCCTGCAGGTTCGTTAAGGTGGGCGGTTTTGAGGGATTCCCCCTCCTTGGCAATGCCTGGTTCACCCGTTCCTGCAATCACCTCGAGAATACCTTGGGGGGTAATTCGGCAAACGCGGTGATTACCTCGTTCCGTAAAATAGAGGTTACCCTGGGGATCATAGGCAATGCCACAAGGTTCGTTCAAAGAGGCATCTCGAGCAGGGGTTCCCGAGGGTGCGAGGCCCGGTTGGCCCGTTCCTGCCATCCGATAGATCATGCCCTCCGGGGTTACTTTCCAGATAACATTCAGCTCTCGGTCAGTGATGAACCAATTTCCATCGGGAGAGAGGGCTAGGCCTTCCGGCTCTCCCAACCCGCATTCTAGGGCTTTGGCAGTGTCCACTAAAAGGAGGTCTCCATTTCCTGCTACCGTTTGGATAGAACCATCGCGGAGGACTCTTCGCACTCGGTGGTTGCCGGTGTCCGCGATAAGGAAAGTTCCTCCTCCTTTAAAGAGGACGTTCCGAGGCTCAGTAACCTTTGCATCCGTGGCGGCACCTTCGTCTCCTAATTGTCCGCCGACCACGGTTCGTAGGAAGTCTTTTCCTTCCAGAGATCGGATCATTCCGTTAAGATGGTCGGCGACGATGATTCGATGGAAGGCCCGTTCAACGACAATGCCCCAGGGGTCTCGGAATTTCGCCTCTTTGGCAGGTCCCTCATCTACTGCAAAGCCGGGCAGGTCTTTCCCCATAAGGATGCTTACTTGGTCTTTTTCATCCCAAATTAGGACTCGGGAGCCATCGGTAATCAACAGTTTTCCTTTCTCAGGGAAGGCGATTCCTCGGGGTTCTCGTAATCTCACTTGAAGGGGAGGCACGCCTTGGGGATCTTCTTGCCCTCCTCCTAAGACTGTTCGGATGACTCCTTGGGGGGTAATGTAGCGAATCCTCCGGTTTCCCTGGTCTACCACGAATAATCCTCCTTCGGTGTCTGCGAGGAGGGAGGTGGGTGTGTTCAGCTGAGCTTGTTGGGCGGGGCCTTCATCCCCGGAGAAACCGGGGGTTCCGGTGCCTGCATAGGTGGTGAGAAAGCCATCGGGAGAGAGTTTTCGGATCCGGTGGTCTCCAGCATCGGCGATATAGAGGTTACCCTTCATATCCAAGGCGAGACCAGCAGGCCAGGTTAGCCCCGCTTGGAGGGCGGGGACGTTCTCCTCTCCTGCAGAGGGCCGGCCATTCCCTGCTAGAGTTTGAACCACGTTATTTTGCAAATCCACAAGCCGGATCCGGTGGTTCCCAGCATCAGCGATGTAGACTTTGCCCGTTCCGTCGGTTGCTACTGCGGTAGGAAAATGGACTCGGGCTATCTCTCGGGGGCCTCCATCTCCTTCAAAGCCGGGAATGCCATCGCCAATTAAGGGGTCCACGATATTCCAAGGGTCCATTTGGTAGACAATGTTGGCTCCGGTGTCACAGATGTAGATATAGCTTCGTGGTCCGACCGCAAGGCCTGTGGGACGGTAAAGGTTGACTGCAGACCCGAAGTTACTCCCTCCAACTCCGTAGCCCGCTACTGTATAAATGTAACCCGGTTTAAAGGAGGCTTCCTGGGTCTGAGCGATTACGGGGGTCGAGGTAATCAAGATCAAAAGAGCAGTCGGGAGATAAGTTTTTCGGCTCACCTTTGACTCCTCCTCTCATTTTTAATGAAGATATGACCTTAACCATTGTACTGCGTCGGCTAGGGTAACCAAGCCATCCTGGTTGATGTCAGCGGATTGTTGTTGATAAGAGGTTAATCGTTGGGAATGGACGATGGCCCTGAAAAGGATTTGGAGGTCGCGCAGGGTCTGCTGACCATCTCCGTTCAAGTCTCCCTTGGTCAGAGGTCCAAAAGTGACTCGGCGTACCCCTTGTTCAGCATCGTTGACATATAATCGCCCTTGAGGGTCGAAAGTCAGGCAGCAGAGCTGGGGAATTCCTGCTTCTAACGCCGAGCCTCCATCTCCTGAAGAACGAGCTTGACCATTTCCAGCAACCGTTTGGATGATTCCCTCAGGTGAAACACACCGGACTTTATAGCTTCCTGCTTCGGCGATGTAAAGGTATCCTTGCCAGAAGGCAAGATCCCAAGGTCGGTCTAGCTGGGCTTCAAGGGCAGGTCCACTGTCTCCCTTGGAACCTGGTTGGCCGGTGCCTGCTACGGTTTCCAACTTCCCCTCAGAGTTGACCCGTCGGACTCGATGGCCTCGCCATTCCGCAAAGTATAGACGCCCTTTTTCGTCCAGAGCAATTCCTCCCGGGATTTGCAGGGAAGCTTGTTCAGCAGGGGTGCCGTCGGGACTAAAGCCCAGGCGGCCTGTTCCTACTACTATATGAACCTGGCCTTGGCGGTCCAGTTTGTAAATCCGGTTGGCTTGGCCATCAGCGAAATAAAGGTTGCCTTCTCGATCTCGGGCGATTCCTCCTAAACCCCATAAGCGCAGGTGAAAAGGATTGTTGGTTTGGGTGAGGGAACCGCCTCCGGCAATCGTAGTGATGTATCCTGCTGGGTCCACGTAGCGAAGGCGGCCGTTACCTGAATCCGTGAAGTAGAACCCTCCTTTTTCATCAGGGAGGAGGGTAAAGGGATTTCTCAGACGCGCTTGGGTAGCCGGCCCTCCGTCCCCCGAGAAGCCGGGTATACCGGTACCTGCTACTACCTGCCAATCTCCTGAGGGTAAAATGCGAAGAATACGGTGGCCTCCGAAGTCGGCCGCTAAAAGGTTGCCTTTTGGGTCGAAAGCGAGACCTGCTAGGTAGAACATCCCCTTAAGAGAAGGGGATACGGAGTCGATAACACCCGGTTCAAGGCTTATCGCTCCCTCCAGACGATAAGCCAAGATAAGGGCTAATAGAGAAAGGAGATAGAATCTCATTTTAGCAAACAAGGTTTTCCACAATTATTTTCTTCTCTAAAATATCGAAATTTTCCTGCTCAGTGTTGGGGATTGCCTGCAGGTTTTCACCTGGGGGGATTGGGCCTCTTTCTGTTCCTCTCTTATCTGTCTAACAGGGGGGAGAGGAATTTCATCGAAAGGGAAAACGGGTTATTTTAGCGAGAAATCAGCAAAAGGTTGGAAAGGTGGAAGAGGATGCGAATCTGCCGGTTTTATCTTCCGGGCAAGGGGCCAAGAGTAGGGGTGGTAGATCAGGAGAGTGTTTTAGACGCCACCGCCTTGGACCCGGAAGTCTTTGGTACTCTTACTGGTCTTCTCAGCATAGAAGATCCTCCTGCCCAAGTTGAAGAGTTGCTCAAAACGGTGAGGGGAAGGATATCTTCCTCACTCCGGGAGTTTCCTTGGGAGGTTTTAGACCAACCCCCTTCTCTCCATTCACCTTTCTTACTGGCTCCTATAGAGGATCAGGAGGTTTGGGCAGCGGGGGTGACTTATATCCGGAGCCGAGACGCCCGAATGCAGGAGTCGAAGTCTGGAGGCTCTTTTTATGACTTAGTTTATGAGGCGGATCGGCCAGAATTGTTTTTCAAGGCTACCCCTCATCGAGGGAGTGGTCCCCACCAAGGAGTTCGTATTCGCAGAGATGCCCGCTGGAGTGTGCCCGAACCGGAGTTGACTTTGGTGGCGGATGCTCAACTCCGGTTGGTAGGGTTAACGATAGGCAATGATATGAGTAGCCGGGACATTGAGGGTCAAAACCCTCTGTACCTACCTCAGGCCAAGATTTATGCTCAATCTTGTGCCTTGGGGCCGGCAATTCTTTTACTTACCTCTGAAGTAAACCCCTTGAATTTAACCCTTAAGATGCGGATTTACCGGAGGGGAGCTATCGTTTTTTCTGGGGAAACTTCGACTCGGCAGATGAAGCGAACTCCTCAAGAGCTTTTAGAATGGTTAGGGAGAGACAACGCTTTCCCTCAAGGTGTTCTCCTGATGACAGGCACAGGAATCGTGCCTCCTGAGGATTTCACTTTGCAACCGGGAGATGAGATTGAGATCATTGTTCCTGAGATCGGCACTTTGAGGAATCCTGTGGTTCAAGGGTGAAGGTGGAGCGGAGGAGAGAACGAGCTGATACCAGTTAGCTAATCCAGTACTGTGCTAAACTTTTCCACAAGGATGAAGGGTTCCAATGCCTTTGGAGGCGAAAAGGTTTTAAGGAATACAGTGGTTTGAGGAGATAGAGATAAGCCTTTTATCGGATCACCTTTCTAATTCTCTGGTTGTCGGTATCGGCGCAGTAAATGTCTCCTCGGGAGTCCAGAGCGATGCCCATTATCCCGTTAAACTGAGCGTTGTGGGCCAGGCCATCTTTGTAACCTGGTTTGCCGATACCCGCCAAGGTGGTGACGATCCCATCTTTGAGTTTTCGGATAGAGCCGTTGCCCCAATCTACGATGAGAAGTCCGCCATCTCTATCTTTTCCAAAGGCGAAGGGGAGGTTAAAAGAAGCGGTAAGTGCTGGCCCGTCCTTATAACCTCCTTTTCTAATGCCGCTGACTGTTACAACTTGCCCTTTTGGGGTGATTTTTCGGATGAGGTGGTTACCTACCTCCGCTACATAAACTTCACGGGTTTGTTCTTCTATCCAGAGGCCGGTTACCCCTGCGAATTCTGCGAGTAGAGCTGGGCCATCGAGCCATCCTCGGCGTCCGGAACCGGCAACCGTAGTTACTTTTCCATCAGGGCCAATTCTGCGGATCCGGTTATTTCCTGTATCCGCTACCCACAAACTGCCATCCGAGGTGATTTGGACGTCGGTAGGCAGAGCAAATTGAGCTTCAGTTGCCGGCCCATCTTGGTAACCCCTTTCGCCTGTCCCAGCGACTGTTTCCACTCTTTGGAGGTCTGGAGTTATCCTGCGGATACAGTGATTCATATTGTCTGCAATATATAAGCTTCCATCAGAGCCCAAGGTAATAGCGTAAGGAGTGTCGAATTGGGCTTCCAAAGCTGGCCCATCTTTGTAACCAGGCTCTCCGGTGCCTGCGATGGTGATGACCATTCCCTCTGGAGTTAACGCTCGAATCCGATGCCCGTAGGAGTCAGTGATATATACCCAGCCTCGTTGATCTACAGCCACATCCCAGGGGTCCGAAAAGAGCGCTTCCAGAGCCGGGCCGTCTCGCCAGCCTCCGATCCCATATCGCCCGAAGTTCCCGGAACCTGCAACCGTGATGACTACCGGCCCTAGGTCAACCGAGGGCTTCAGTCCGATCGCCACTTGGAGGATATAAGCAATATCCTTTTGGTCAAGGTATCCATCGCCCGGAAGTTCCTCAGTACCTTTAAGGGGGTAGCAATCTCCTCTTAACAGTTTTTCAGCTGAAAGAGGTTTCTTGAAAGAGACCCATCGGAGGATTTCAGAAACATCTTTAAGGTCAACAGTACCATCACCGTTAGCATCCCCTGGTATAAAAGCCCAGGTTGGGGGAACCAGCGAGATCAAAAGGAGGAGTAAGGATGTAGAGCGCATTACCACCCTCCGTTTAACCCAACTTTTATGCCTTGAGTGCCTATAACCAAGGCGGTGCTTTAAAACATTCCTTGATAGCCCCTACTGGGATATCCTTTTCACTTCTATATTGTTCAGAAGTACCTTTCTTCCTGCTTTGCCCGAGTATCCTTTTGCCTCTCTTGAAGGAGGAGAGAGGCTGGTGAAAAAGAATGGAATTTTAGAGGGTTAAAGGAGGTTAAGATGAACAAAGGTCGTCTTTTGTTTCCTGTTGCGCTCGCAGTCATTCTACTCGAGCTAATTTGTGTAAGGGTTTTCGCTCAGGAACCCTTAAATTTAGGAAGTGCTAGTTTGCCTTCTGGTTTAAAGTGGAAGGCGAAGGACGTGGGTCAAGACCCCTCCGAGGCTCCTGCTCAGCCTAATTTTGACGATTCGGGCTGGACGGTGGTGGAGGTTCCTGCCGATCTTACCCCCGATGTGGTAGGGGAGAATACGAATTTTTGGTACCGGTTAACGGGGTTAAAGATTCCCTCGAACTGGCCTCGGGACCGGTATCTGATCCTTTACAACTTTAATGTGGATGATTCCGACAGGACCTATTTCAATGGGGTACTTATTGGTACCACCAACGGTTGGAACGTGGAGCGAAAGTACATCATCCCGCCTTCTCTCGTGAATTGGGAGGGGACTAACACTATAGCGATTTGGGGGACCCAAGGAACTGGAGGCTCCGGTATCTCCCAGAATGAGCCGATTTTGGAACCCGGTCCTGCGGATAAAGCGGTGATCACCATCCAGGCTACCGATGCCCAGGGCAAGGGGATAGCGGGTATTCCGATCACCATTAAGATTGGGGATACCGTTATGGAAGAGCTTAGTGACGTAAGTACGTTGGTGCTTACGGATCTCCCTTCGGGTACAGGCACCATTGAAGCCATCTCCCAACCTTGGGTAGGTACAGTAAAGCCGGAAGGCCCTCAACCCATTACCCTTAAGGGTGGGCAGCTTCTGGAGATTAAATATTCGGTGGAACCTTATATTTACCGGGTGGTAAAGGCAGACAAACCGATCAAGATTGATGGGGTGATCTCCGAGGATGAGTGGGCTGGAGCGATGGTAATGGTTGTGGACCAACCTCGGCAACTGCGAGCTGTGGGGGGCCAAGTCACCCCGGATGATTGTAGTGCGGTCGCTCGATGGAAATGGGATGAGAATTATATCTATGCGGCGATAGAGGTCACAGATGATGTTCCTCGGATTAACTCCCATACGGATCCGAGCGATGGCAACCTCTGGCAAGGGGACAGTGTGGAAACCTATATCCAGCTCGATCCCTTTGATCCTAAACGACGCCTTTATCGGGCGGATAGGAACTTCCAGTGGACTATCGGTGTGGGAGATCCCCCTCAGTGGAAGATTTTCCAAAACGCAGGTCAACCCACGGACTACACTATTGCTAGTGGCCAAATTCCGGATTGGCGGGAAGGTCCCCACCTGGCAGTAGTGGAGCGGAAAACTCCGAAGCCCGGTTATATCGTAGAGGCTCGTTTCCCCTGGAAGGGGCTTCCCAATGTAAACCCCAATTTGATCCCTCCGAAAGAGGGTACCGAAGGGGGAATCGGGATGGCGGTAAACGATACGGACACGCCGGATAGCACCACCCGTGAGAATCAAATTATGTGGAATGGTTATGACGATCTTTGGACGAACGCTTCCCACTTTACCCGTGCTCTTTGGGCAGGGCCTCCTGTGACTGTAGTTTATGGGGATTTGAACGGCGATGGACGGGTTGCTGTGCAGGATGCCATTGTCTCCCTGCGCATCAGCGTGGGTATTGTTACACCCACCGATGCCCAGAAGAAAGCTGGGGATGTGAACGGTGATGGAAAGTTGAACCTGACAGATACTCTCCTTATTCTCCAACGGGCGGTTGGGAAGATCACCAAGTTCCCGGTGGAGGGATAAGGAGCAAAAGCCGCTTTCTTGTGTGAAAGCTTGTAAGCAGTTTTCAGGGGGCAAGGGCGTTTGGTTGAGCGTCCTTGCCTCCTTTTTCGGAGGTTTCAAACCTCATCATAAAGAACTCTGGTGGTTAGGAGGGGTCTGCAAGAGCGAAAATCTTCTTTGAGGAGGAGTCTACAAAAACCAAACTTACTGTTTTTCCCTTCTCTTAACCTTTTAGTGTTTTCTTCTTCTGCACTCTCTGCGGTTATAGCGTCTTTGCCAATGTCGCTCTTGAAAAATACGATGGGGTGCAATGTCTGCTATAGGGCTTCCCTGCTCCCGGAATTTGAGGAGGCAATTTCGCTATCCGTTGGAGTGGCGTGGTGGGATCTCCTGGCTACCGTTGTTGCAGGTTAACCCTTCATTGTTGATACCAACCTCCGTACTTCGCCCTCACTCAAACTGGCAATATAGTCAGCGATTCTCCTTTCTTGGGGGACTTCCTCTTCGGGAGGATAGGGGTGTTGAGGGAGAGGAATCCTCCCTGTGTAAAGACCTTCCCAAAGGAGATGGAGGGTATCTATAGCCTTTTCCTGAGCAGACAGGACATCCGGATGAAGGTAAAGGTTATCATTTAAAAACTCCTTGAGCTCCTGGTTTTGTTGGCGCATCTCTTGACTGAATTGAACGATGGGTTCCTCCAGACGGCGGGCATCATCGGGGTGAGTGATTTGGAACTCTTGAATCCTCTGAGCGGAATGCTCAATCAGGTCGAGAACCTGTCGATTGATCAGTTCCCGAACAGTTTCGGCGATTTGGATTTGAAGGTGGGCCTTCGGAGCTCTACGAAGGGTGGATTGCCAAACCGATTGCCAGAGGGGGACTCTTTCCAACTGGTCGAGGTGAATCAAGCCGGAGGTTAGACCATCGTCTAAGTCGTGGTTATTGTAAGCGATTTCATCACAGAGGTCCACAATTTGGGCCTCTAGAGAGGGTTGGGGGGTATCTTGGAACTCTTGGGGAAGGAAGTGCCTTCCCGAGCCGTGTTTACCTAGCCCTTCTCGGACCTCCCAGGTAAGATTAAGGCCAGGGAAGGCGTGGTAGCGGATTTCTAGGAAGTCTACAACCCGGAGGGCTTGGCGATTGTGATTGAAGCCTCCTACCGGGAGGGTGAGTTCATTCAAAACCTTTTCTCCTGTGTGGCCAAAGGGAGGATGTCCTAAATCGTGGGCGAGAGCAATGGCCTCAGTGAGGTCCTCATTTAAGCGGAGGATGTGAGCAACCGAGCGAGCGATCTGAGCTACTTCCAGGGTGTGAGTTAAGCGGGTGCGATAGGGTTCGCCAGGTTCCTTGGTAAAGACCTGGGTTTTGGCTTCCAGCAGGCGGAAGGCCCAGGAGTGGAGGATCCGGTCCCGGTCGCGTTCGAAGGGGGTTTTAAAGGGGTGCTCCTCCTCGGGATATCGCCGTCCTCGGGTTTCTCCTGCCCTAACCGCATAAGGGGCCAGGTAGGAGTTTTCCCATTCGATCTGTTGGTAAGCTTTCCATAAGATCTTAAGAAAGGGCAATTTTTAACCTCGGTTCCTTGAGTAGGGTTAGTAGTGAACTTTTCCTACTTTCACCTTCTCTGTGCGGGAGAGTTCGGCCATGAGAGCGGCGCAGGCAATGCTGAAGAATTTGGATTCGGCGGAATCGGCTCGAGAGGTTAGAACTACTGGCGCTGAGGCTCCGACAACTACCCCTGCCAGCCTGCCTCGGACGAGATGAGCGAAAGCCTTTGCGAGGATGTTACCCGCTTCAATATCGGGAACGAGCACAATATCTGCTCTTCCCGCAACCGGGCTTTCGATCCCTTTGATCCGGGCAGCTGCCAGGGAGATGACATTGTCAAAACCAAAGGGGCCATCAATAATGCAATCGGGGAATTGGCCGCGCTCGCTCATTTTTGCCAGTGCGGCCGCCTCTAGGGTGGCCGGCATTGCCGGATTCACAAGCTCTACTGCTGCCACTACACCAACCTTGGGGCGTTCATAACCGAATAAACGGGCTAAATAAACCGCATTGAGGATGATTTGGGCTTTCTGGGTGAGGTCAGGGGCAATATTCATTGCACAATCGGTAACAAAAAGGAGCCGGTCTCGATCGGGCATCTCAAAGATGAAGATGTGACTCATAATGACTCCGGTGCGTAATCCAATCTCTCTATCTAGAATAGCCCGGAGAAAATCATCGCTATGAATATGACCTTTCATCACGACGTCTGCTTCTCCTTCCCTGGCCATTCGGGCTGCTTCTCGGGCAGCTCGAATCTCATCGGGCACGTCCACAATGTTCATCTGTTGGACGTGAAGCCCGATAGAAGCGCCTAATCCTCGAATCCTCTCTGCATCTCCCACGAGGATGGGGCGGGCTAGCCCCTGTTGCATTGCTTCTTTGACTGCTTCTAGAAGGCTTAGGTCGTGGGCTGCAGCTACCGCCACTCTTTGGGGAGGGCGTTTTTTGGCTGCTTCTAATACTTCATCAAAATTGCGCAGGATCATTTCCTCTTCTCCAAATAGAATTTTAGGATTTTGGGGCTTTTCCTTTCTTTTCCAATCATCTCCAACTCGTAGGAAGGTCTAAGGGTATCCTTACTTCTCAACCTCCTTCCGGTAGCGTGGAAAGACCTGCCACAGGTTCGGCCACCGAACCCTGGTAGAAGGGGTTGGTAGTCGCAGGCTTTAGATTGCGTAATCTTTATTCTAGAGGCCAGTTCAAAACTTGCCCCCACAGCGTAGTCCTCCGCCCTTGGGGGCGAAGGAGGAGAAGCACCCCTATTATTTGTGAAAATTTACACAATCCTCACCCACTTTTATTTTACCCGAAAGACCGATTTATGGTAGAATCCATAGGCAAGTCTCATTCAAAAGATGAGTGTGGAGGAGGTTGCTGTTGATCGAAGCATCCGTTCCAGGACGGTGTAGCATTATCGGTAACCCTTCTGATATGTATGGAGGGTCTGTTATCTCTTCCACTATTGCCCAACGGGCTTATGCGACCCTTGCTCCCGCTGATTCTTTGGTCATCCAGAGTGGAGAGGTAACCGAGGTGGTTCACTCCGAGGAGGACTTAGAGTTAAAGGGAGATTATCTCGATGTCTGTCGGGCAGTCCTCCGGTATTATTGGGATCGGTTGCCTAACCGCCAATTTGCCTTGCGTTGTCGAACAGATATTCCTTTTCAGTCAGGCTTAGCTGGGTCAACCGCTCTCGTTATTTCTTTAGTTGGCTGTTTAAAACGATTCATCGGTGAACCTCTGACTTTCCATCTTATTGCCGAGGAAGTTCACCAAATCGAGTTAGAGATTATGGGTGTTACCTGTGGATTTCAGGACCAGTATATAGAAGTTTTTGGGAGTATCGCTTATATGGATTTTCGGGGCAAAGAGAGCCTGAAAGTTGGCCCTCAATATCCCTTGGCAACGGTGGAATATCTTCATGCATATCTGAACTTTCCTATCCCCTTTATTCTGGCAACCACGGGTATCGAGAGAAGTTCGGATACCGTGCATCGGCCCCTGCGCCAGCGCTGGGAGGAGGGGGAGGTGGCGGTGATTCAGGGCTATGAACGCATTGCGGAGTTGGCACGCCTGGGTAAAAGGGCCTTGTTAGCCAGGGACTGGAGCACTCTGGGACGATTAATGAATGAAAATCACGAGATTCAGAAAAGCCTGGGGGGGTCTCACCCTGCCTGCGATGCCCTCATTGAATCGGCCCTTTCCGCGGGAGCTTTTGGAGCAAAGCTGGCTGGGGCGGGAAAAGGCGGAACGATCATCGCCCTCCACCCTGAGCCTCGGTCTTTAGAACCCGCTCTTCGGGAGGCTGGAGCTTTTCGGATTATCTACCCACAACCTACCGATGGATTAACCGTTACCGGGAGATTTTAGACTTCGTAGGCGAAACCCCATTCGGAGAGGTGTTGGCAGAGATAATCTCGTCCTTTTCGGAGGTGTTCCTCCAAGGTTCCCAAGCGGGAGGGAATACGCCCCACATCCAGGGCCACTGCTCCCTCAAAGTGGTGTTTCTGAAGGGCTCGGAAAAAGTTGTACCAGTCGATGGTTCCTTCTCCTGGGGCGAGATGAAGATTCGTCCGGCCGTCGTTATCCGCGACGTGAACGTAGAAGATCCGACTCCCTCCTGGATAGCTCCCAGCCATTTCAATGGATTGGACAAGGATTTCCTTTTGGGCGTAGAGGTGCGAGGCATCCATCACCATCCCGATATTGGTTGTCGCTGAGGCGGTGGCGTCCATAAGGCGGAGCAGGCTAGCGGTATTGCTTAAGATTTCTCCTACCCTCGGTTCAATACAGAACTTGAGGCCAGCTTCTTGGGCAGTTTGCCCGCAGAAGATGAAGGTCTCCTGAAGCACCTTCCAGAGATCGGGCCAAGAGAAGTTGGGATCCAGCTCCACTTGGAAGTCTTTCTCGAAGTCCACCATTTCAGTGTAGGGTTTATCTTTTCGGAATTGCAAGGGGAGGTGGTAACTATCTACTTGGATGGTGGCGCATCCCCATTCCACTGCGATTTCCACCGCTTTCCGGAAGAAGTCCTGGCCCCGGCGGCGTTGGGAAGAGTCAAGGGAGGTAAGGCTGGGGAGGACAGGACAAAAGTTGACCAGAGAGCAACCTTTATCCTCTACTACCGACTTTAAAGTTTTTCGGTCTGCATAAACCGCTTCGAGGTTGGCTTCTCCTGCTTCTAACTCGATAAAGCGGAAGCCCCATCGTTCCATTAGATCAATGGCTTCGTACATATGAGGGAGGCTAACGGGGTATTCTCCGAAGTAATCAATAATAGGAAGCCAAGCACAAGAAATTTGCCAGGCCATTGTTTTTTCTCCTATCAGGGTTCGATTTCTACATTATCCCACTGAGGTGGGGCTACTGGAGCACTTGCCCGCACCCCAAAGAGGTTATAATTAGGGTTGAACTTACCGAAGAAGTTCCCCCAGGTAAGTTGGCTGGGTCGAAGATTTTTGGCGTGTCCATCCGCATAGATGATATTAACCGTTCCGTTATGCTTTCCATGCTGGGTTTGGAAGCGGTGATTGGTATTCGTGTTTGTGCCGGGATGGACATAAGTTTTTACATTGGGATAAGAGTAAGCTAGCCAGAAAGTGTCTAGCCAGGCCCCATCACAAGCCCCACTGCCGACGTTCCCTCCAATGCGTTTCCGGTCGGTGCATCCCCCGGTTTCGGTGATCACCACGGTTTCAACAGGTCGTTCCAGTTCACTGAAGCTTTTAATTGTTCCTTCTTGGGGATCGTGGCTGGCAAACCAGTTCATCCCATAGGAGATAAAACCCGTTTGAATAGGGTCAGGGTCTCCTCGACCTTTGGAGGGGCAGACCCACACCTTGGAGGTTTTGATAAAAGGATGGAGTTGGTGTGCCCAAGTGCAGAACCATTCGTCACAACCGGATTTATCCCACCATTGGCTTGGGAAGAGGTTATCCCAACTTTCAAAGTAGAGGGTGAGGGCAGTTCCAATTTGACGAGAATTACTTAGGCACATTGTTTTGCGGGCCTGGTCTCGGGCCCGGGCAAAAACGGGAAAGAGGATCGCGGCCAGGATGGCGATAATAGCAATCACCACGAGTAGCTCAATCAGAGTAAAACCGCGGGATAATCGAGAGCTTCTCACCAAGGTTATTTTCTCCTTCAAAAGTTCGTTTTTCTGTTTCCGGTGCAATGAAACAAAAGCCCCCTCTTTACATAAGATGGTTATCCTCATACGTATTGAGGGAAGCTAAAGAGGTGTTTCTTGAAGGTCATCAATAATTAGGCGTAAGCACAAGGATTCACTAGGTCATCCTTCTCTCCTATCAAGGTTTTTTTCTCCATTATTCCATTGCCATCCTTCTGAGTTGAATGAGCCGGTGCAGTCTTTTTAGGGGGTACCTCTTAGCGGAGGAGGGGGGACTGTTGGGATAGCGCCGGGGTTCCGGTTCGGGTAGTCACAGGCTTTAGCCTGCGGTCCATTCTCCACGTGTGGGGGAGGATAGAGGGTGTGCTTTCAAGGGTATGACTACTTATCCACCTTAAAGAACGCGGTGATCTCTATATTTAAGATGAAGAAACTTTTCCCAATAAATGGTTTAGAGCTTCTTCCAATTCGGGAAACAGGAAAGAGAAGCCTGTGTCGAGTAGTCGCTGGGGGTATACTCTTTGGCTGGCGAGGAGAGTTTCCTCAGCCATTTCACCGAAGAGGAGGCGGAGGCCAAAAGCGGGAGCGGGGAAGAGGGTGGGACGCCCTAGGACTTTTCCCAAAATTCTTGTAAACTCGGCGTTGGTCACAGGGTTGGGGGAAACCGCATTGACCGGTCCCTGGAGCCCTTCTGTGGTGAGAGTGTGTAAAAAAACTCTTAGGAGATCCTCCATTGTAATCCAACTCATATATTGTTTGCCACTGCCGAGAACGCCTCCTAAACCCTTTCGGAAAAGAGGGAGTATTCGCCCTAAAGCCCCTCCTTGGGGACTAAGAACGACTCCCATTCGGAGGAGAATCACCCGAAGGCCTCTCTGCTGGGCAGGTTCGGTAGCGGATTCCCACTGCTGGGCGACCTCGGCTAGGAAACCTCCTCCTGGAGGACTCTCTTCTGTGAGAAGCTCTTCCCCCCGGTCGCCATAATATCCAATCGCCGAGGCGGAAAGGAAAACTTTAGGAGGTTGTTCTCTCTGAGCGATGGCTTCGCAGAGGAGGCGTGTCCCTTTTACTCGGCTCTCTCGAATCCGGGCTTTTTTCTCCGGAGTCCATCGCCCAGCAATGTTCTCTCCCGCTAGGTGGATAACCCCATCTAACCCTTCCAAGGAAGACTGATCAATGAACCCGCTTTCCGGGTCCCAGCGAACTACTGAGTCACTGACCGGGGTTGTTGGTCGGGCTAACCGAAGAACAGTATGCCCCTCTTGGAGGAGGAAGGGGACCAGAGAGGACCCGATAAAACCGGTAGAACCGCTGACAAGGATTTTCATCCCATTCCTCTAGTCATTCTAGAAATGATGATTCGCTATCACCTTAAAAATTCTCCAAGGCCTCTCTTTTTCCTGTAGGAGGGCAACCTTTGCGTTTATAGGGGCAATTTGACAAACGTCAAAGTTTTCTTGGTCTTACGGTTTTACTATGGTGTTGGAAACCCTCAGTGTTATAATGGAGGGGGTAACTGAGGGAATTCAGAGCCTTTTTAATTTGAGAAAAGAAGGAAGCAGTTGCGTTAATCTGCGGCCGATAGGTTGGATCGACGCAGAAGGAGAGATACAACGATGGCAACCTCAGCAGTGATGGAAGAACAGATTTTGAAGGCCCTCCGGGCCGTTCGGGACCCTGATCTGCATCGGGATATTGTCTCCCTGGGCTTTGTGCAGAATATAGCGGTTTGTGATGGTCGAGTCAAGTTGGATTTAGTGCTAACAACCCCTGCTTGTCCGGTTCGGGATGAGATGAAAGAGCAGGCTCGGCTGGCTGTGTTATCGGTACCGGGGGTTCGAGAGGTTCATATTGAGCTGAAGAGTGATGTTCGGCGGGGGATTCGGGGGAACCTTGAGGAGTGGCTTCCGGGGGTGCGAAATTTTGTAGGAGTAGCCAGTGGGAAAGGAGGAGTGGGGAAATCCACGGTTGCTCTGAACCTGGCCCTCGCTTTAGCTCAAAAGGGGGCTCGGGTGGGGTTATTGGACGCTGATGTTTATGGGCCGAGTATCCCCCCGATGATGGGTTTCCGGGAGAGACCCCCTCTTTATATGTCCGGGGATAGAGCGCTTCCGGTGGAGAAGGATGGCATAAAGATGATGTCCCTGGGCTTCTTTATGGATGAAACCACTCAGCCGGTACTTTGGCGGGGGCCAATGATCCACTCTTATATCCAGCAAATGCTGAGAGATGTGGATTGGGGCGAGCTTGATTATCTTTTAGTAGACCTCCCTCCAGGCACTGGAGATGCCCAGATCACTTTATCCCAGTCCGTTCCCTTAACAGGAGCGGTAATTGTGATGACTGCTCAAGAGGTGGCGGTGAAGATTGCAACCAAAGCCTTGCGGATGTTCCAAGTGATGAACGTCCCTGTTTTGGGGATTGTGGAGAATATGAGCTCTTTTATCTGCCCTCATTGTGGGGAAGAGACCCCGATCTTCCAAAAGGGAGGAGGGCAGAAGGCTGCTGAAAGTTTAGGAGTTCCCTTCCTGGGTTCGATTCCCCTGGCTCCTAAGATTTGTGAGTCGGGGGATAGAGGAAAGCCCGTTGTTTTAAGCGATCCGGATTCTCCCGAAGCAAAGGCTTTTGCCCAGATTGCGAGTAATATAGCAGCTCAGGTAAGCGTTTTGGCCTTGACGAAAAAAAGTTGAGAGGTTGGTAAAAAAACCCCTAGAGTAGTGAAAGGAGAATGGAGGAAAAAACCCTCTTGATCGGAAGTGAAAAAGCTTTTGGCTGGTCAAGGGTAAGCTTGCTCGAAGCGTTATTGTGATTAAGGAGAGAAAAATCCTATGGAAGAGATTGTAAAAGACAAAGAGTTGAAGGAACGCGTAGAGGCGGTCCTCGATAAGATTCGCCCTTATATCGCGATGGATGGAGGGTTTGTAGACCTAGTAGAGGTTAAAGGAGGAGTAGTCACGGTAAGAATGGGAGGTGCTTGCAGTGGGTGCCCAATGTCTATGATTACCCTCCGGAACGGCGTTGAAGCTATCCTTAAAGAGGAGATCCCTGAGGTAGAAGAAGTAGAAGCCATCTTCACCGATATCGCCGATTTTTAAGGGGAGGGACGCCCTATATAAAGGACTGGGGGTATTGAATGAGGGAAGAGGCAACTCTAGGTTTCCTTTTATCGGAACAACACCGGGCTTTACAGAGGTTGATCCTTCTGCACCAGCAAAGCCTTGTCTCTTGGAAGTTGGAGGAGGCTCAGGGATTCCTTGGGGATTTTGAGCAGGAGTTGAAAAAGCATATCCGAGTTGAGGATGATCTTCTATTCCCCCTATATTGTGAGATGGCTCCTCATCCTGCAGGGGGTGCTCCGGAGTTTTTTGAGATTGAACACCAGAAGATCCTTTGGTATCTCCAACGTTTGTCTGAGAAGTTGAATCATCTCTTGTCTCTCCCAGATTCCTCCGAACGGTGCCTTCTTCTCATAGCGATTATTGAAGAGGAGAGCCGTTTTAAACACCTAATGGAGCATCACGAATTGCGGGAAGAAAATATTATGTATCCCCTTTTAGATAGGCGGTTAGATCCGGAGAAGCGGGAGGAAGTTTTAGCAACCCTTCGGAATATTTCTGGATAGCCCCCCTTTTCAAAAGCCCTGGCTGAACCGAGGAGTTTATTGCCAGAGAGAGTACCTTAAGGTGGAGATTATTACTGGCTTTTGTCCTCTCTTATTTCTTCAAGACCAAGAGATTTTTCCAAAAACTCCAAGTATAAAGTGGGGGGTACAGCAATTTAAAAGCGACTAGGAGGATAAGTAAGCCGAAGATTTTTTCAAAAGTTTTAGCAGGAAGGAGCTCCTTGACGTAGGTTCCCAAGAAAGTAAAGGGTACCGATCCCACAGCGATCAACAAAGCCCCTTGTAGGTCAACTCTTCCAATTTTCCAGTTTTGTAAGGCCCCCGCTAGGGCAGTGAGGACCATCGCTGCGAGAGAAGTTCCCACAGCGTTTTTAGGATCAAAGTGGTAAAACACTGTTAACATCGGGACAACAAGTAACCCACCACCAATGCCAAAAAGGGCACTGGCAAAACCCGCGGTTAAACCAATGATGAGATAACCTAGCATAAAACACTCCTTGTAGCATTTTCCGGAGAGGATGGGTACGGGCTAAGCCTACGAATACTTTTCCCCCCCACTCTGGCCCTCCTTCACAAGGGAGAGCGGTAGTCGCAGGCTGAAGCCTGTAACTACCAAAGCTACCAAAGACGACCAGAACCTTCCGCAGGTTATAGAGGCATAGTATGTTATGCCCTTAAGGCTACCGAACATCATATATAGGCTCAAGCCTGCAGTTACCCAATACCCGGCCCCGGTATTCTCGTGCTGATGCAAGGATTCCCTTTCTCGCTCGAGGAGGGGTAGGGGTATCCCTCTTTTTGTAGAGGGTGGAAAAGCTCCCTATCCTAATATCTCATAGCTGGGTTAAACATTAAAACCCCTGGCTATTCCCTGTAGATATCCCTCCTCATAGGATTTCCTTTGCACCGAAAACCCCTCCCCATCTGGGTTCCTAGGATGGTACATAGTTTTAGAGCTGAGACCTCTTTCATCTTAAAGAATTGGCTTTGTCAGGTTGAGAAACTTCCCTTAAGAGAGATAAACTGAGATGGAATACCTTCTTCTAGGGTAGACTGGGGATGTCCCTTCTTTTGCAGGTTCTGGATGTAGAGGTCTTTCTGGAAGGCCAACCGATCTTAAAGGATGTGCGTTTGAAGGTTGGCCGGGGGGACTTTATAGGGATTCTCGGCCCCAACGGATCCGGAAAGACCACTCTTTTGCGAACCCTTGCGCGAGCAGTGAGCCCTCATAAGGGTGTTGTCCTCCTGGAAGGGAAAGATCTTTGTACGCTTCCTGCTCGGAAGGTGGCCCAGAAGATCGCAGTGGTCGCCCAGAGTGAGCCGATTGCCTTTGATTTCACTGTGGCCGAGTTGGTTTCTATGGGCCGGAACCCCTATCAGTCTTGGTTAGGTCGCTTGACCCAACAAGACCGCCAAGCGGTCTATCGGGCACTCCAGAAAACCGATCTTCTAGACGTAGTGGAGAGGAAGATAGGAACTCTTTCGGGCGGGGAGATACAACGCGTTCTTCTGGCTCGGGCTTTGGCTCAGGAACCCGAGCTACTCCTATTGGACGAACCTACTTCCCATCTAGATATCGCTTATCAGATCGAACTACTCACTCAGATTCGGGAGCTGAACCGGGAGAAGGCTCTCACAGTAATAGCGGTTCTTCACGATTTGTCTTTGGCCGGTGCTTTTTGCGATCGGTTGATCCTGATGAAGGCGGGGCAGATTGTGGCGATGGGGATTCCTGAGGAGGTACTTCAACCGAGTCTCCTTCAGGAGGTTTACGGGGTTGAAGTGGTAGTTTCTCATCATCCCCTCACGGGCCATCCTATCGTTCTTTCTAACCCACCCCTCTTTGTTCAGCCTCCTCGACCGGGCTATGAGCGGGGAAGGGTACACGTCATTGGTGGAGGAGGTTCCTCCGCGAGTCTTTTGCGGGCTTTAGTTCGGGCAGGTTATCTTCCTACACTGGGAGTCATTAATCGAGGGGATACCGATTATGAGGGAGCCAGGGCTTTAGGGCTGGAGATGGCTGAAGAGGCTCCTTTTTCAGCCATCTCCGCGCCCGCGATGAAGAAAGCTCAGGCTCTCATTGAGCGGGCCGAGGTGGTGATAGTTGCCGAGTTGCCTTTTGGGCCAGGGAACCTAGCCAATCTTCAATTGGCCTACGAGGCTCAGCAAAAGGGGAAACCCATTATATGGATCGAAACCTCCTCTGTTTTCCCGGAGGGAGAGAATCTCTCTCCGGGCAAGGTTGCCGAAGCAACCTCGAAGGTTGAGAAATTGAAACTTGCTGATCCGGGAGTAAGACCCGTTTTGGCAAAGGGGGAGGATCCTTCCGCTTCTCTTCCCCTCGAGGAGGTTCAAGCTTTTATTTCGAGAGATTTTACCGGTGGTCGGGCTACCGAGCTCTACCGAAAAATCCTCGCCGGTGGAGTTTTTAAGGCGAGATCCACCGGCGAGGTGTTGGAACTACTGGCTACCCTTTGCGAGGGAACTTAGGAATGGTTAGAATTTTCTTAAGAAAGGGGAAGGGGTGCGGGAGACCGCAGGACTTTTCCTGCTTTAAGGCATTTGGTACAAACTTTCATTTTTCGTAGAGTGCCTTTCTCTGTAAGCACACGAACGGTTTGAATATTAGGGAGGAAACGGCGCTTTGTTTTTGGAGCTCTCCGCTCCCACTTTCCTCCATGTTGGTGCCGAATATTTTGGCCTGCCATTGGTCTTTTACCGCAAACTTCGCAAATACGAGACATCTTCACCCTCCAGGGGATATAATAGTATTTGTAGAGGCAGAAGTTCAGGGCGTGAAGAAGGGAACGCCTAAATTGATAAGCCTTTGGGCTCTTGTGCTTTCCCTTGGATCACCTTAGTTCACTGTATCACAAATTGGCAGGAGATGGCAATCACCTCAATGCGAACCCTTTGTGTTGGTCAGATTGCTAAGTGGGTTAAGCCTCTTACCCCAACAGACACCCTTAGCCGGGCGATTCACCTAATGCGCACTACGGGGGTTACTGCTTTACCCATTGCGCAGGAGGGGCATATTATAGGTTTTGTTAGGGAGGAGGATCTGGTAAAAGCTTTGAGCACCTCGCCTTTCTTGGCGCCAGAGTGGTCGGTCTCTTCTCTAATGACCGAAGATTTTACCCAGGTAGATCCTTCGACTCCTTTGGAGGAAGCGCTAAAGATTGTGAGTTCCAATGGAACCTCCGTATTGGGGGTGGTCGATGAAGGGGGGAATTATCGGGGATTGGTCACCCGGGGAGATTTGATAGGTGCTTGGACTCACCGCCTCCGACCAGCGCGTATCGGGGGGATGGCTACTCCTCTAGGAGTTTACCTCTTTGCCGGAGGAGTTCGCGGTGGGGTGGGGGATTTAGCCCTCTTCTTAACCGGCGCGGTCCTCTCTGCCTTAGTTTGGGGATCCCTGGTCCTCATTTATCTGATAGCAACTTGGGTTGAAAATAGTGGAGGCCCTCCTCTAAGAGCGCTTATGGAGTCGCCTCCTACAGGAATAGGTCTTTGGATGGACCAAATACATTTCTTTCTAACCGGGGTAATCCCCTTTGTCATGATGATGGCCTTCCTCCGCTTCTCCCCTTTGGCGGGGTATCACGCTGCGGAACATCAAACCGTTTGGGCCATTGAAGAGGGAGAGCCCCTGAAGCCAGAGTTTGTGGCTCGGATGCCGCGGCCTCATCCTCGATGTGGGACTAATTTGATGGTGATTTTCCTTCTCTTCTGGGTCCTTCACCGGTTTAACCCGATTCTGGCTTTTATCGTTAGCTTGGTGACTTGGAGGTTTTTCGGGTATTATCTTCAGCTTTATGTGACCACTAAACCGGCCACTTATCAGCAGATTCAGAGTGGGATCAAGGCGGGAGAGGAGCTTTTGGAGCGCTATTCTGCGGATCCTCATTCTGCGGAATCGGTAGGAATCGGGGTTCGGTTGTGGAATATGGGATGGGCACAGGTAGTGTTAGGATGGTTTTCGGTTTACTTGCTATTCTATCTTCTATTCCCTTCTTTGGGAGATCTTTTGTAAGGATGGCTAAGCCAAAGTTACCTATATCGAAAGAGATGACTATCGCCCAAGTTCTGCAGAGTTATCCTCATTTGATCCAGGTCTTCCAGTCCTTCGGCCTGGCTTGTCCTTCTTGTTTTGCTGCCGAGTCGGACACCATTGAGCGGGTATCTCTGACTTATGGGCTGAACCCCGATATTGTGGTTCAAACTTTAAATGTGGCTTTGCTCTTGCCCCATCGCAAGGGGTGTGAAACTTGAAAGAGGGGTAAAAGGAAATGGTGAGAAAATTACAGATGCTTCTTTCTTTTCTTCTTTTTGGGATGATCGTCTCAGAGGTTTTATCGGCTCCTTTGATTCTTCTCTCCCCAGCCCCCGATAGCGTGGTTCGGGAAAAAGTGCCTATTGCGGTGCCGGCTTCTAGTGTCCCTCCGAGAGGGTATTTGATGATTTTTATTGACGGCGAGTTTCACACCGCGGTAGCTCGCCCTCGAAGGGGAAGCCGGGTCGTCTATGTGTGGGACACCAAAGCCAAGACGGGCTCCCGAGAAGAGGTGGGGGTGCCGGATGGCAAGCACGAAATCCGAGTATGGGCGGTAGATCAGGAGAACCGCCCTGTGAGTAATGTGGAGCGGATTGAGGTGTTCGTCCAGAACCGGGTTCGCTCTGCGCCTTCTCGGATTCGCTTACGCTATGACTGGACGATTGGTCAAGAGCTGAATTATTCCCAAAGAATTGTAGAGAAGAATGGTGGGATTCAAGTTTATACTGCTCGGGTTTACGTGAAGCAGCGGACAGACGATTTTTTGCCTGAAGGTTTGGCTTTAGTTCGGGAGAAGGTGGAGCGAGACAGCACCGAGCTAAGGGATAATCAGCCGGGGCCTTTCCAGCTAGCAGGATTAAGCTACTCTTTATATGCGAACGCCTCAGGAACTTATCGTCTGGGATCCAAGGCTCGAAGCCTTCAGGTTAAACCGGTGATCCGCCCTGTACCTGTACCCCCTTATCCGGTTCGGGTAGGAGATATATGGACTGCTCCCCTTTCCATTCCTGTGCGTTACCTGATGCTGGACGAACTGCGGGTTCCTGCCCGACATACGTTAAAGGGCTTTGAGTGGGAATCAGGCCGACCGTGTGCTAAAATCGTCTCTACTTTTGATGCGACTGTGGATACTCGTCTTCCGGGAACTGGCACCCTCCAGTCATGGAAGATCAAGGGAGAGAGGGTTTCTTACATCGCCTATAAGGTGGGGAAGCTCATTCGTTATGAAGACCGTTTTACCCTAACTCCCTCTCTGGGCACTGTTACTTTCTCTCAGCCGGGAACAGGTGCTGTAGCGCCTACTCCCACCGGGGGGATTGGAGGGCCTTACGGTGCCAGCCCTTATCGGCCTCCCTATGGACCTTATGGTTATGGCAGGCCTCCCGGCTATGGAGGTTATCCACCTACCTATACTGGCACTCCCTCCCCTGGAGCCTTAGGAGGAGAGGGGTCGGCGGGTACAGGAGAAGTTAATGTGATTGAAGTCGAAAGTGTGACCCAGTTTGTCGGATAAGAGGGTGTTCTTCTCCTGAGGTTTCCAAAAGCTTTCTTGCTTCAGTTCAAGAGAAAGCAAGGGATAAGGCCGAGATTAGGATGGCAGTACTCTTACGGTTAATACGCTTTGTCGGTCGGCAGATCGGTCGGGGTATCTCTCAGGGGCTTCGGGGGCGAAGGGATAGCCGCCGACGTCCTCGTCCGGACGAAGAGATGGAGCTCGTGGAGCATCTGGAGGAACTCCGATGGCGGATCATTCGTTCTTTGATTTACATTGCTTTGGGGACGGTTTTTGCCTGGTTCTTTTACGATAAAATCTTTGCTTTACTCATTGCCCCTTTCCAGTCAGCGATTAAAGGAAAATCGGTGATCCTCCGGTATGATACTTTTACTGCTCCTTTCTTTCTCCAACTTCAAGTTTCTGTAATTGCTGGCCTTTTAATCGCTGCTCCTTTTGTTTTAGCGGAGCTTTGGGGGTTTATCTCCCCCGGTCTTTTGCCTCATGAGAAACGTCCTTTTAAAATGGTCTTCCCCTTAGCGGTCTTCCTCTTTGTTCTAGGGGTGGTTCTGAGTTACTATATTCTCCCTGCTGGGATTCAATGGTTCCTCTCCTATGCTCAGCCGGGGGTTCAGATTCAGCAGGACTTGGGGCGGTATCTTCTCTTTACGGTGAAGATGTGTGGGGCTTTCGGCCTTGGTTTTGAACTCCCGGTAGTGTTAATGGGGTTGGCCAAGATCGGTATTATCAACAGCCGGGTGATGAAAACTTATTGGAGACAGGCTGTTGTAATTATTATGCTGGTTGCAGCTATCCTAACCCCCTCGAATGACCCCTTCAGTATGTTGATCCTCTCAACCCCTATGGCTTTCCTCTATTTGGCGAGTATTACTCTGGTTCGTTGGGTAGAACCGAAGGAAGAACGCTTGAGGGAGGAGGAGAGTGCTTCCCAGGGTATAGCATCGGCGGAAGCATCCTCAGAAGATCAGCCCTTTGAGGAGACGAGTCATGCTCTCTAAGCTAGCGGTGAATGGAGGGACACCAGTTCGCACCCGGCCTTTGCCTTCCAGCCTTCCTGGTGCTTCGGCCATTGGGGAGGAGGAAAAACAAGCGGTTCTGCGGGTTTTAGAAAGTGCTCAACTCTTCCGTTTTGGTCGCCCCTATGATCAGAGTGAAGTCGGCTTATTGGAGAGGGAGTTTGCCGAGAAGGTAGGTACTCCCTGTGCTTTGGCGGTGAATTCAGGGACTTCGGCCCTGATCACAGGCTTGGTCGCTTGCGGTATTGGACCCGGCGCTGAGGTTATCCTTCCGGGTTACACCTTTGTTTCTTCAGCAGCTGCCATTCTCTCCGCCCGGGCCATTCCCATTATTGCGGAAGTAGACGAGTCGCTAACCCTTGATCCCCAGGACTTGGAGCGAAAAATCACTCCTCGTACCAAGGCGGTTATGCCGGTTCATATGCGGGGTACCCCTTGTCGGATGGAGGAGATTCTGGAGATCGCCCGGCGTTACGGGTTAAAGGTGATTGAAGATGTTGCCCAAGCGGATGGAGGGTGTTATCGGGGAAGACGCCTGGGAAGTCTTGGGGATGTAGGATGTTTTAGCCTTCAATACTATAAAATCATCACCTCCGGGGAAGGAGGGATGGTGACAACTCATCATCAGGAGTACTACCACCGGGCGGTGATGTACCACGACTCAGCTTTGGCCTTTTGGCGACCGGAAATGGGAGCAGACCCTATTCCTGGGGTTAACTTTCGGATGAGTGAGATTGCAGGGGCTTTAGCCCGGGTCCAATTGCGGAAGCTAGATGACTTAATTGCCCGAATGCGGCGGGCCAAACAGCAGATCAAAGAGCAGATTGAGGTACACAAAGGTCTCCAGTTCCGAGAGGAACCCGATCCGGAAGGGGATACCGCTATCTGTTTGATCTTCTTCCTTCCCTCCGTGGAAAAAGCCCAGGAGTTTGCCACCGCCCTCTCTGCCGAGGGGATCCCTGCAGGTACGATTTATAATCAAGGTATCCCAGATCGCCATATCTACTCCCACTGGACCTACGTGTTGAGGAAAACTCCTGTGACTTCGGAGGGGTGTCCTTGGACCTGCGGTTGGCACCCTGGAGATGTCCGTTACTCCGAGGATATGTGTCCCCGTACTCTAGACCTGCTGGGTCGAGCAGTTCACCTAAACATTAGTCCCTGGTTAACTCCTGAAGACTGCGAAGATATTGCCACTGCAGTTAATAAAGTAGCTCAAGCATTGTTATAAAGGGTTTTTTCTCCTTTTCGTTCTTTTTGTCGAGTTTTTCGCGAAGAGTGAGAGGCTACAGGTTCAACCCCCTTGATAAGAGGGAAAAGAGGAATAGGTGAATGGAGGGTTAGTCCCCACTTCCCAAAGCCAGGGACTGACCATCCGGAGAGAAGGCGACGGAGCAGGGCACTGGGGTACAGTGCCCTCTTTTCTTTTAGGTTTTAACAAAGCGTCGGAAGTTTCCAAGAGTTTTCCCCAGTCTCTCCTTACCCCCCTGAAAGGGATTTTTCATTTTTCCTCCCCTTTCCCGTTTATAACAACCGTTGACATCTCTCTTCTCTTTTGCTAATATTTATTTAGGAGTGCTAAATAAATGGAGGATCAACCTATTCTTCTTCCTTTCGAGCGGGAAGCAGGCCTTTTGGAGGCTCGGTTAGCGATGGCTTTGGAGAAGATTGCCATCGCTTTGAATGCCGGGCTCTGGGAGAGCTCAGAGCCTTTAGGCATTACCCGGACGCAGTCTCAAATCCTTCTCTTCCTTTATCGCCAACCCCGGAGGACTTGGATCGTGGGAGATTTGGCCCAATGGTTTGAGGTTAGCCCCGCAACTATAAGCGATGCTCTCACCTTTTTAGAGCGGAAGGGGCATATCCGGCGGTCTCCTTCTCCTCAGGATGGTCGGAAGGTGGTAGTAACACTCACTTCCTTAGGGCGATCCCTAGCCGAACAGATTACTCAGCAGACTGCTTTCTTAGCCCAGGTCCTCTCCTTCTTAACTTCTGAAGAGAAGATTGCCTTACTGCGGACTTTAGTTAAAGTGATCCGGGGTTTACAAAAGCAGGGGCGAATCCGAGTGGCTCGGATGTGTGTAACTTGTGCCTTCTTTCGCCCTAATAGTACTGGGGATCCCCAGAAACCCCACTATTGTGAGTTTGCTCAATCTCCTTTCGCTGAAGGTTCCTTTCGGGTAGATTGTTCGGATTACCAACCGGCCGAACCTGATCGGGAGGAGGAGAATTGGTTGAAATGGGTAACGGTGGCGAGAAGAGAGAGGTAAGTCTTCAAGGTGGTTTTTTAAACCTAGCAGGAGGGGAGGTCTCCTTCCCTGAGGAGGCCCCTTTCCCTAGGGTTATCTTCCTTAAATCTCAATGAAGGAGGTTCCTATGACCCATTCAACCCTTCCTGGTTACACTTATGGCACTTCCGAGGTGGCGTCATCCCCTGTATCTCTTCAGGACCTCGATCTCCTTAAGCAAGCGGTAATGTTTACTGAGGAGGATGTAGGGTATCTTCGGCAAGCGGGTGAGGTTCTTGCCGACCAAGTGGAGGAGATTCTTGACCTTTGGTACGGGTTCGTGGGGTCTCATCCTCATCTTCTTCACTACTTCACCGGGCCGGATGGTCAGCCGATTGAGAAATATCTCGGTAATGTCCGGGCTCGGTTTGGGCAATGGATTTTGGATACTTGTAATCGTCCGTACAACCGAGACTGGTTGAATTATCAGCAGGAGATTGCCCTACGTCATCACCGAACGAAGAAGAACCAAACGGACCAGGTTCAATCGGTGGAGATAGTACCCCTTCGCTATCTTATTGCCTTCATTTATCCCATCTCAGCGACGATCAAGCCTTTTTTAGCGAAGAAGGGCCATTCGGCCGACGAGGTGGAGAAGATGTTTCAAGCCTGGTTTAAGTCAGTGGTTCTCCAGGTAGCTTTATGGAGCTACCCTTATGCGAGGGAGGGGGATTGGTAAAGGGTTCTTGGCAGGGGCGACGCGTGTGTCGCCCCTGCCGTTTTATGCAGAGGGTAAGACCCGTAAGCGGTTCTTAGCTGCTTTCCGCTCGAGGTCAATTTTCCTCCGGATTCCCGCGATCTGGCAGGCTCGGGAAGAGCGGCCGAGCCAGTCACCATCTTCCAGGTAAGCGATACCGGGGCATCGGTTGCAGTACTGTTGGATTTTACAGGAACTGCAGTGGTGTAAGTCGCTGGGGGTGAGGCTCCGCATGCGTTTCATAATGGGAGCTTCTTCCCAGATTTCCCGGAGGGGTTTCTCCCGAATATTGCCTGCGGAGAGTTGGAGTTGGATGCAAGGGTAGACTTCTCCGGTGGGAGAGATCCCGATGGTATTACGCCCTGCCTCGCAGAGGGGGGATTCGGCTCCGAGAGGCTCTTCCTGGGGGAAGAGGGTGCGGTCGGAAAAGAGCTCATAAAGGGCCTTGGCGTCGATCCGGAGGGCCAGGGTATCCCGATTATGGTCATCCATCGGGGCAATGGTGGGGTCCAGACGACATTCTGCGCCCAGCTCCTCAGCGAGCCTCCGGATTTCCTGATATTCGGCCACATTGAGGTTCATCAGAGGGACTTTCATCACTGTGCGCACACCCCGTTCTCGGAGGAGACGGACCGCATTCATCGAGCGTTCCCAGGTTCCCCGAGCTCGGGTAACCATATCATGGGTTCCTGCCTTTTTACCGTAGATGCTGATGTCTACGGACATCGGCATAATCTCAGCGATTTTATCGGCGATCTGGGGGGTGACTAAGGTCCCGTTGGTAAAGATACGGAGGGCGAATCCCAACCGCTTCGCGTGGTAGCAGAGTTCAAAGAAGTCGGGGCGGAGAAGAACCTCTCCACCCGTGTAAGTGAGATATAGGCAGCCCAGGTCCGCCAGCTGACTCACAACGCTTTTGATCTCCTCAGTGGTGAGCTCCTCTTTGTGGCGATTGATTTCGGGGATGTAGCAATGTTGGCAACGGAGGTTGCAGCGGTAGGTGAGCTCAAAGATGACGTTGAAGGGGATAAACTTAGTGAGGGTGGTCTCGAGGATGCGAGTCAGGATGGGCTGGGCATTATCTTCACCGGCAATAGCACAACCGAGTTGAACCGGAAGATCGTTCCGTGCAGACATACCTACCTCCTTTCTCCGGAATTCTCATCACGGCCAGTCTTTAGGAGGATCATTGGCTTGAATCCAATCAAAAAGCCTCAGCATCCGGATATGGTTGTCCAGGAAGAGGGTATTCAGGCCGCTGGAGGCTTCCGGAGATTCTTGGGTTCCTCGCCAAAGGTGCCAGGGAGCCGAGTCCGAGAGAACCGCACTCTGAGAGGGCTCCCGGAAGTCGTGAAGAGACCTGCCCGCTCGGTTCGGCAAGCCTCTACCGTCGAGGGCAGGGTACCAATAGGAGTTGCCGACGGTCTCGTAAAGGGATTGATTTACTGGGGCGTTTTTCGGCCCCAAAGGCCCCGGTGTGGAGTCTGAGGGGCAGTGGTAAATTCCCTCAGTTCCCACAAAGGGCTTGAGCAAGGCCCGGATCTTCTGAGGATGATCGGGTCGGTTCACTTCTGCCTCTAGAGGTTGAGTGTAATCAGCATTGTTGATGGCCCAAGGGAGTGTTTCATCCCAAGCTTGAAGGTAGAGATAGAGCGCTGTCCCCTGTTGGCGTAGTTGAGAGACGCAGGCTGAAGCCCTGGCTCTCTCCCGGGAGGACGCTAGGACAGGGGCTAAAAGGGCCATTAGGATAGCGAGAATCGCTATCACTACCAGGAGTTCTACAAGAGTAAAGCCCTCTCCTGCTCTGAGGGGTTTTGAGGCCATTCAGTTTTCCTCCCGTCGGAAAGGGTTTGTACGATCCAAGCCCAGGAACAGCCTGCGTTCTCCCCTCCCAACTTCTATCTTATTCCCTCCCCTTTGAAGGAGCAAATACCGGCGCCTTTTTTAATCAATTTCTCTGCTCTGGTTTCCCTCCTTTTTGCAGGATTGGGGATGAGATAACAGGCCCTCTTGCTCTTCTTGGAGAGTCTTGATATACTTTCATATGGCTTGAAGAGGGATCCTGGTGTAGGGCGTCGGGGCGTGGCTCAGCTTGGTCAGAGCGCTGGTTTCGGGTACCAGAGGTCGGGGGTTCAAATCCCCCCGCCCCGACCATTCTCCAAGGCTGAGGCTTGGAGGAAGAAGCGGGGTTGACACTCCCCAAAGGGAGTGATATACTTATGAACGTGCGGTAACAAACCTAGGGAATCCCGCTGAGGGGGCAAGTACCCTGTTCTGGTCAGGCCGGAGAGGTTAGTTGCTGTGGGCCTAACCCAGCCTTTCCAGAAGACTTACTTATCCCGTTCGCGGGAGGACAGCAACGGTAGGCAGAAGGGGGGTAGCCAGGGAGACGTAAGAAAGATCCCCAAGAGGGATTGAAAGAAATACCCCATAAGCAATTCTAGCCGGCCCCTGGCCCCTCTATGTGTCGCTAGGGGCCGTTGCGTTTATGGGAGAGAGGTTTCACCTCCCAAGAGGGTTCCGAAAGGTGCTCTAGTATTGGGAAATGTCTTGAAAAGGGGAAAGAAGATGCCGACGATCAATCAATTAGTTCGTAAAGGACGGCAAAAAGTCGTTAAGAAGACGAAAGTGACCGCTTTTCATTGGGAGTATAATTCGGTAAAGCGGAAGAAGGTTCCCACCCGAGGGGCACCCCAGAAACGGGGTGTATGCTTGGTTGTGAGAACGGTTAGCCCCAAAAAGCCGAACTCGGCCCTGCGAAAAATTGCCCGGGTTCGCCTTTCCAACGGAGAAGAGGTCACTGCTTACATCCCGGGAATTGGCCATAACCTGCAGGAGCACTCGGTAGTCCTGGTTCGGGGAGGCCGGGTTAAGGATCTCCCCGGGGTCCGATACCATATTATTCGGGGGGCCTTGGACTGCGCTGGAGTGCGAGATCGCAAGCAGGGCCGGTCGAAATACGGGGCGAAGAAACCGAAGGAGTAAAACGGGCAAGGAGGAGGATATGCCAAGACGAGGGCCAGTGCCCAAGCGAGAGATTCCGCCCGACCCCGTTTATAAGGATTCCCTCGTGCAACGGTTTATTAACCGTTTGATGATGCGAGGGAAGAAGAGTGTGGCGGAAAAAATCTTCTATACTACAATGGATAGAATCCGTGAGCGCACGGGGAAAGACCCTTTGGAGATCTTTCATCAGGCTATTCGAAATGTGATGCCCGTGGTTGAGGTACGCCCTCGCCGGGTTGGTGGAGCCACCTATCAGGTTCCGATGGAGGTGCGGCCTGAGCGGAGGCGGACCTTGGCCATTCGGTGGATCATCCTGAGCGCTCGGGCCCGCGCAGGGAAGTCGATGATTGAGAAGCTGACAGCAGAAATTTTGGAAGCAGCGAACAACACAGGAGGTGCTGTTAAGAAAAAAGAAGATACCCATCGTATGGCTGAAGCCAATAAGGCTTTTGCTCATTACCGGTGGTAACCTCTTCCTCAAGTCTGAAAAAGCCTGATCCATCAGCCCTTCGGGGGGTGCCTTCAAGAGAGGCTATTGGCGACGGGGTGACAGAAGCCGGCAGACCCGTTAGGCCATATAAGGATCAGCCGACTGATATCTTAGGAATGGAGGGATTTTCGCCAATGGCAAGATTTTCTTTGGAAGCGACAAGAAATATCGGAATTGCTGCTCATATCGATGCGGGGAAAACCACCACGACCGAGAGGATCCTCTTTTACACCGGCCGGGTGCATCGCATCGGTGAAGTGGACGAAGGTGCCGCTACGATGGACTGGATGGTTCAGGAGCAGGAACGCGGCATCACTATAACTTCCGCTTCGACCACTTGTTTTTGGAAAAATCACCGGATTAATATCATTGATACTCCGGGTCACGTGGACTTCACGGTCGAAGTGGAGCGAAGTCTGCGCGTTTTGGACGGGGTGGTAGCTATCTTCTGCGCAGTAGGAGGCGTTCAACCCCAAACGGAAACCGTTTGGCGCCAGGCGAATAAATACCACGTTCCCCGCATCGCTTATGTCAATAAGATGGACCGGACCGGTGCGGACTTCTTCCGAGTGGTTGAGAAGATGCGGGAACGCCTAGGAGCCAAAGCGGTGCCGATTCAGATCCCTATCGGGGTTGAGGCCAGCTTTCAAGGGGTTGTTGACCTTATTCGGATGAAAGCGGTTATCTACTTGGATGACTTGGGTACTGTGGCGAAGGAAGATGAGATTCCCGAGGACCTTAAACCCCTCGCCATCCAGTGTCGAGAGCAGATGCTCGAAGCTATTGCTGAAGTAGATGATGAGCTGATGGAGAAGTACCTGGAGGGAGAGAAGGTCACTGCGGAGGAGATCAAAACCGCCCTCCGGAGAGGAACGATCTTTGGGGGTCTGGTGCCTGTCCTTTGTGGAGCTTCCTTCCGAAATAAAGGGGTTCAGCCCTTGTTAGACGCTATTGTAGATTATCTCCCCTCGCCAGTGGATATTGGCCCTGTACAGGGGACTAATCCCAACACGGGTGAGGTAGAGACCCGAGAACCCTCCTTTGAGGCTCCTTTCTGTGCCCTGGCTTTTAAGATTATGGCCGACCCCTATGTGGGGAAGCTCACCTATTTCCGGGTTTACTCCGGTTGCCTGACCAAAGGTTCTTATGTTTTCAACGCTTCTAAAGGGAAGCGGGAACGGATCGGCCGAATCCTCCGGATGCACGCCAACCACCGGGAAGAAGTGGATGAGGTTTGCGCCGGTGATATTGCAGCTGCAGTGGGATTGAATGAAACCACTACGGGGGATACCCTTTGCGATGAACAATACCCCATTGTTCTGGAGGCGATCCAATTTCCCGAACCCGTTATCTCCATTGCGATTGAGCCGAAATCGAAAGCAGACCAGGAGAAGCTAAGCCTTGCTCTCCAGCGGTTGGCCTCAGAGGACCCCACTTTCCGAGTTCGCACCGACCCCGAGACAGGCCAAACGATCATTTCTGGAATGGGGGAGCTCCATCTGGAGATTATTCAGGACCGGTTAGTTCGGGAATTTAAGGTGGGGGCCAATGTAGGAAGGCCCCAGGTGGCCTACCGAGAGACCATTACTCAATCCGCTCGAGCTGAGGGGCGTTACATTCGGCAGACGGGAGGGCGTGGTCAGTATGGCCACGTTTGGTTGGAGGTGGAACCTTTACCCCCAGGGAGCGGAATCGAGTTCGTAAACAAGATTGTAGGTGGAGTAGTGCCGAAGGAGTATGTCCCCGCGGTAGAGGCGGGAGTTCGAGAGGCGGCAGAAACCGGAGTGTTAGCGGGGTATCCCTTGGTAGACCTTAGGGTTTCTCTTGTAGATGGTTCCTATCACGAGGTGGACTCTTCGGAGATAGCCTTTAAGATAGCTGGTTCTATGGCCTTGAAGGCCGCTTGTCAGAAGGCCCGCCCCATCTTGCTCGAACCGATTATGAAGGTGGAAGTGGTCGTTCCGGATCAGCATCTGGGAGATGTGCTAGGAGACCTGAACGCCCGGCGAGGCCATGTGGAGGGATTTGAACCTGGGCCGGGAGGTACTCAGGTTATTCAGGCCAAAGTGCCCCTTGCTGAGATGTTCGGTTATGCCACTACCCTCCGGTCTATGACCCAGGGACGGGGTTCCTATACAATGGAATTCAGTCATTATCAGGAGGTTCCCGCCAGTATTGCGGAGGGTATCACCGCCCGATCGAATCGAGTGACGGTGGTCAGCCGGTAAGACTTGCCCTAAGATGGGGAGCAGGTTAAAATAGATTCCGGTTTGTGTGGAGACAGGAAGGGAGGATTTGCTCAAGGTTTCTCTGTTTCACACTCTCCCTTTTCTTAACCTGATCCCCCAGGAGAGAAAATCCGGTAAGTTAAGGGGCGATTAGAGGAAGGGTTATGGCTCGAAATAAAGTACGCATTCGGCTTAAAGCGTTTGACCACAAAGTTTTAGATCAATCCGCAGAGAGGATTGTCCAAACCGCTCGGCGTACCGGTGCACGCATCTCGGGACCCGTGCCCTTGCCGGTTGAGCGACACCTCTTCTGCGTGAACCGGGGTCCTAATATTGATAAAGAGTCGATGGAGCATTTTGAGATTCGAGAACACAAACGGTTGATTGATATCCTGGACCCCAGCCCGAAGACGATAGACGCCTTGCTGAGGCTTGACTTGCCCAGCGGCGTAGATATTGAGATCAAGGGATAAGGCGATGAAAGCGATCCTTGGAAGAAAATTGGGAATGACCCAGGTTTTCGATGACCAGGGTCGCGTGGTACCTGTCACCGTCATTGAGGCAGGGCCTTGTACGGTGGTCCAGAAGAAAAGCCAAGCAACGGATGGCTATGACGCGATCCAATTGGGGTTTATGGACCTTCCTGAGCGGAAGGTAAACCGCCCGATGAAAGGACATTTTGACAAAGCCGGAGTTCCTCCCAAGAGATACCTCCGGGAGGTCCGGGGAATGACCGAACTCCAGGTGGGGGATGAAGTCAAAGTGGACATCTTCTCCCCTGGGGAGTTGGTGGATGTCACCGGTACCTCCAAAGGAAAGGGATTTCAAGGAGTGATCAAACGATATCATTGGCATGGAGGTCCTCAGACTCACGGTTCAATGGTCCACCGCAAACCTCAATCCAGTGGTTCCACCGACCCTGCCCGGGTCTTTAAGGGAACTGGAAAACCGGGGCATATGGGGAATGAACGTGTTACAGTTAAACGACTGCAGGTGGTTCGTGTGATCCCGGAGAAGAACCTCCTGCTAGTGAAGGGAGCGGTTCCGGGCGCCCGAGGAGGGCTTCTGTATATTCGAGGAGCGAGCTAATGGCAACTGTACCGGTGTTAAACCATAACGGAGAGACGACAGGTACCCTCGAGTTGTCGGATGGGGTTTTTGCCCGCCAAGGCAACCCCCATACTGTGCACTTGGCGGTGGTAGCGGAGTTGGCCAATCGTCGGGTAGGGACCCATGATACTAAAAGGAGAGGAGAGGTTCGGGGCGGGGGCCGAAAGCCCTGGAGACAGAAGGGTACAGGAAGGGCACGTCATGGCTCCATCCGCTCTCCTATTTGGGTGGGGGGAGGCGTAGCCCATGGCCCTCACCCTCGCGATTACACTATTCAACTCCCCCGGAAACAGAAACGTGTGGCCCTGATGCTAGCTCTTTCCAGTAGGCTGGCTGAAGGGGCTCTTGCCGCTGTGGAATCTTTAGAAATTCCTGTTCCGAAAACTAGAGAAGCAGTTGCTCTGTTGCAACGCTTGGGCCTTAAAGAGGTTAAGACTTTGATCCTCCTGGATAGCCCCGATGAGACCCTTCGCCGGGCGATGAATAATTTGGGAAATGTGCGGATTCGCATCTCCCCAGCACTCGCAGTGACCGATGTGCTGTGGGCTGACCGAATCGTTGGGACTACGACCGCCTTGAAGCGATTGGAGGAGAATTTATCCCGATGAAAGACCCCTATGAAATTATTCAAGGCCTCGTGATCACCGAAGAATCCGTTCGTCTAATGCAGGGAGAGCCGAAGAAGTATACCTTCCGAGTAGCCAAAGATGCCAACAAAATTGAGATTCGGAAGGCGGTGGAGGAGATTGCTAAGCCCGATAAGGTTACCGTGGTCAAGGTGAACACGATGAATGTTCGGGGTAAACGCCGCCGGATAGGTCGAGGAAGAGAGAGTAAAACGCCTGATTGGAAGAAAGCCATTGTTACCTTGGCCCCAGGACAAGTGATTCAGAAGTTTGAGGCTGTGTAAAGAGGGAGGAACTTATGCCTATCAAACAGTATAAACCGACATCCCCTGGCCGACGGTTTATGACGGTCTCCACCTTTGAGGAGATCACTAAGGAGGAGCCGGAGAAGTCCCTCCTTGCCCCCCTTAAGAAAACAGGAGGGCGTAATAACCAAGGACGTATCACCGTGCGCCATCGGGGAGGGGGCCATAAGCGGATGTATCGGATTATTGACTTTAAACGGGATAAGATTGGGGTGCCTGCGAAAGTAGCCGCCATTGAGTATGACCCTAATCGATCTGCTCGGATTGCCCTTCTCCATTACGTTGACGGGGAGAAACGGTATATCATCGCTCCTCTAGGGCTTCAGGTTGGGGATACTGTTGTGGCAGGCCCAGAAGCGGATATTAAGCCGGGCAATGCCCTCCCCTTGCGGAACATCCCCGTAGGTACCATGGTGCATAACGTTGAGTTAGTGCCGGGCCGGGGAGGGGTTATGGCTCGAAGCGCAGGGACTTCGGCTCAGGTCCTGGCGAAAGAAGGGAAGTATGCTATTCTCCGACTTCCTTCAGGGGAACAGCGCTTGGTCCATCTCGACTGTATGGCGACGATCGGCCAGGTAGGTAATGTGGACCACGAAAACATTAGTATTGGCAAGGCTGGGAGGTCCCGTTGGTTGGGGCGGAGGCCCCACGTTCGTGGTGTGGTGATGAATCCTCGGGATCATCCTCACGGAGGAGGAGAAGGGAAGTCTCCGATAGGACGTAAGCACCCGATGACTAAGTGGGGGAAGCCGGCTCGGGGAGTAAAGACTCGCAACCCTCGGAAACCCTCCTCTCGGTTTATCCTGAAACGTCGGAAATAAGCTAGCCTGTGGGATGAGGTGAAGAGAGTATGGCACGTTCGTTGAAAAAAGGACCTTATTGCGATCCCAAGCTCCTGGAGAAGATCCGGGAGATGAATGAGAAGGGTGAGAAGAAGATTATCAAAACCTGGTCCCGTCGCTCAACGATCTTTCCTGAGATGGTGGGCCATACTATTGCGGTTCATGACGGTCGCAAACATGTTCCTGTATTCATCACTGAGAATATGGTGGGGCATAAGCTAGGGGAGTTCGCCCCTACCCGAACTTTCCGAGGTCACGCAGGGAAGACGGAGAAGCGGACTCGGGTGAAGTAGATTCCTCTGCTTCAAGCTAGGGGTTTCGAGGACTTGGTGGAGGAGGTTTCCGGGCTAAGGAGAAAAACACGCTTCGTAAAGGCTAGGGAAGGAGGTTTCTCACCGGAAAAGATGGAAGCCAGAGCAATAGCTCGATATGTGCGGATGTCGCCTCGCAAAGTGCGTCATGTGATGCATTTAGTTCGGGGGAAGGATGTGACCGATGCCCTGGCAACCCTGAAATTTGTTCCGAACCGGGCTGCTCGGGCGATTAGCAAGGTGATCCAGTCGGCAGCGGCCAACGCGGAGAATCTCTTTGGTGCCCAGCCTCGGGAGCTCCGGATCAAGGCTTGTTGGGTGGATCCTGGGCCGATTATGAAACGGATCCAACCTCGAGCGATGGGCCGGGCCTACCCGATCTTCAAACGCACCAGCCATATTACGGTTATCGTTGAAGAGAAGGAAGAGAAGGCTTCTTCAAGGAGAGCGACCTAATAAGGAGTTTGCACGTGGGACAGAAAATTCATCCAATTGGATTTCGTGTTGGCTTCTTCAGAGATTGGGATAGCCGGTGGTACGCCAACAAACAGCAGTATGCAGATCTCCTTCACGAGGATTTATTGTTGCGAAAGAAGATTCGGGAGATGTATCCCCAGGCAGGGATTTCCCGGATCGAGATCGAGCGCTTAGCGAATCGAGTGAAGGTGATCCTACATGCGGCTCGGCCGGGGATGATCATTGGGCGGGGCCGACGAGGTATTGAGGAACTTACCAGCCAGCTAGAGAGTTTGGTTAATCGGGAGATCATCCCGGATATTAAAGAGATTCGCAATCCGGAGTTAGACGCTCAGTTGGTGGCCGAGGGAATTGCTCAGCAAATTGAAAAGCGCATCGCCTATAAGCGAGCTATGCGCCAGGCGTTATTACGGGCCATCCGATCGGGGGCCAGAGGGATTAAAATTCAGTGTAAGGGCCGTTTGGCCGGTGCGGAGATGGCTCGCTCGGAAGTGATGAAGGAGGGGAAAATTCCCCTTCAAACGATGCGCGCCGATATTGATTATGGTTTTGCCGAAGCCAAGACCACCTATGGTCAGATTGGCGTGAAAGTTTGGATTTATAAAGGGGATATTTTACCTGAAACGCGCCATATGCTTCCGGAGCGGCCCGAACGCCCCGTACGGCCTGTGCGTCCTGAAAGGCCTGTTCGCGCTGAACAGCCCCAGAGAACAGCGCGGCGCGGGCGTCCGGCTCGCTCTTCTGCAGAGGCTCCCGCTCCGCTGCCGCCGGCCTCTGAAGAAGCCTCCTCGGTTGAGGCAGAACCATAAATTGCTGCGATCTTCTTGGGGATAAGGAGGTTTTTAGAACGATGTTAATGCCTAAGAGGGTGAAATATCGGAAGGCGCAGAGAGGCCGGATGAAAGGCAAGCAGAGCGGTCGTGGGGCAACAACAGTGCACTTCGGAGAGTACGGCCTGATGGCTTTGGAGCCATGTTGGCTCACCAGTCAACAAATTGAAGCGGCTCGGGTGGCAATGACCCGCTATATCCGCCGGGGAGGTAAAATTTGGATTCGGGTATTTCCGGATAAACCCTTTACTCGCAAACCGGCTGAAACCCGAATGGGGAGTGGGAAGGGTGCTCCGGAGGGATGGGTAGCAGTGGTCAAACCCGGTCGAATCCTCTTTGAGATTGCTGGTGTTTCGGAGGAGGTGGCTCGAGAGGCGATGCGATTGGCCTCCCACAAGTTGCCTATTGACGTCCGTTTTGTAAAGCGTGGTGAATTGCCCCTGCCTCCCAAACCTCAAGCCGAACCCTTAGAAACCCCATCGCTTCCGGCTGAGGAGGGATAAAAGATGAAAGCGGAGGAATTGCGTCAGAAGACCCCTGCGGAGCTGCGGGAACTTCTGCACCAACTGCGGGAGGAGCTCTTCAATCTGCGATATCAGGTGGCGACGAACCGATTAAAGCAGGTCCACCGGATTCGGGAAGTGCGCAAAGATATTGCCCGGACCCTCACGATTCTTCGGGAAAAAGGGGTTAAGCTATGATGACAGGAGGAGCAACAAAGGCCCGTGGTAAGCGTAAAATACGCGTTGGCCGAGTAGTGAGTGATAAGATGGATAAAACAGTAGTGGTTCAGGTGGAGCGTTTAGTACCTCACCCTTTGTACGGGAAGGTTCTTCGCCGGCGTAAGAAATTTAAAGCTCATGATGAGAACAATGAGTGTAGGATCGGTGATTTAGTAGAGATTATGGAAACCCGTCCTCTAAGTAAAACGAAGCGTTGGAGAGTAGTCCGGATCTTAGAGAGGGCGATGTAAAATGATTCAACCTTATACTCGATTAAAAGTGGCGGATAATAGTGGGGCCCGGGAGCTCCTTTGCATCCGGGTGCTGAAAGGTTCCAATGCCAAGTATGCTCGGGTAGGCGATATCATTGTTGGGTCGGTCAAGGTAGCTACACCGGGGGCTCCTATTAAGAAGGGGGATGTGGTTCGGGCGGTGGTCGTTCGTACCCGAAGACCTGTCCGCCGTCCCGATGGATCTCAAGTGCGTTTTGACGATAACGCGTGTGTGATTATCACCCCTCAAAAGGAACCCCGGGGTACCCGGATTTTCGGTCCTGTGGCTCGGGAATTGCGGGACGCGGGATTTATGCGAATTATTTCACTAGCCCCCGAGGTGTTGTAAAATGGCTCTTGATTTGAAGAAACAAGCGAGAAAACGCAAAACTCCTCCTAAACTCCATGTGAGAAAGGGAGATTTAGTTCTGGTGCTCGCCGGAAAGGATAAGGGGAAGCAAGGGCGAGTGATTGAGGCTCGGCCAAAGGAGCAGAGGGTGATTGTAGAAGGCGTGAACATTGTGAAGCGTCATCAGAAACCTCGGCCAGCCTTAGGAACGATCGGAGCGATTCAAGGAGGGATTATTGAAAAACCTGCTCCGATCCATGTTTCTAATGTAATGGTTATTTGCCCTGCTTGTAATCGCCCTACCCGAGTGGGGAAGAAAGAAACCCCTGATGGACGCCGGGTACGGGTGTGTAAGAAATGTGGAGAGGAATTAGTGGCGCGTGCTTAGGAGGAGTGTATGTCACGCTTAAAAGAGTTTTATAAAAAGGAAGTTGTCCCCGCTTTAATGCGAGAGTTCGGATATACGAATGTTTTTCAGGTTCCCCGATTGGAAAAGATTGTGATTAATATGGGAGTGGGAACTGCGGTTCAGGATCCCAAAACCTTAGATGGGGCGGTTCGGGACTTGATGGCGATAACGGGCCAGAGGCCGGTGGTAACCCGTGCGAAGAGATCGATAGCTGCTTTCCGAATCCGCAAAGGAATGCGGATTGGAGCTAAAGTCACTCTTCGGGGAGAGCGAATGTGGGATTTCTTCGATCGTTTAGTGAATATCGCGCTACCGCGGGTTCGCGATTTCCGAGGAGTGAACCCGAACTCTTTCGATGGGCATGGGAACTTCGCTATGGGCCTGCGAGAGCAGTTAGTCTTCCCCGAAATTAATTACGATACGGTTGATCGAATCCGAGGGATGGACATTATTATCAACACCACAGCGGAAACGGATGAAGAGGCCCGGGCCTTGCTCCGTCATTTGGGGATGCCCTTCCGTGAACGGGCTTGATGGGGTTTTCGGTGAAAGTTTTCTTTTGCCAACTGGGGTGGTTCTCAAGAAAAGGGCTGAAATCCTTATCCCGATAAGCCCTTTTTAAAAGAAGATCATCCTTTTTTGTTACCAGGATGATTTAGAGAAAAGCTCTTTCAAACTGGTTAAGGAAGGACGGGTCCCAGTGAACAGGTACACAGCTGATGCCATTCGTAATATTGCCTTGGTCGGACATCAGGGCACAGGAAAAACCAGCTTTGTGGAGTCGGTGCTCTTCACGAGTGGAGCTAAGGATCGAATGGGACGGGTTGAGGATGGTAATACCACCACCGACTTTGATCCGGCTGAGATCAAGCGTCGGATGACGATCTTCACTGCTCTGGCTCCGGTCGAGTGGAAGGGGAAAAAGTACAATTTTCTTGATACCCCGGGGTACCTCGATTTTGTTGGTGAGGTGATGGGAGCCCTGCGCGTGGCGGAGACCGCTTTGCTCTTCGTCGCAGCCAATGCTGGGGTAGAAGTGGGAACGGAAAACGCTTGGGATATTGCCACGGAAAACCGTCTGGCCCGCTTCTTTGTGATTGACAAGGTGGATCGGGAGAATGCGGACTTCTACCAGTCCCTCCAAAGCTTAAGGGAAGTGTTTGGTGCTCGAGTGATCCCAATTCAGCTTCCTATCGGAGCAGTGGAGAGCTTTCAGGGAGTTGTGGACCTTATTGGGATGAGGGCTTTGGTGGGAGAGGGGAGAGAAGTGAAAGTCGCCGAGCCTCCTCATGAGATGGCGGAGGTGATCTCCCAGTGGCGGGAGATGTTGGTTGAGGCGGCCGCTGAAAATGATGATGAGTTGATCAATAAGTACTTAGAGGGGGAGGAGCTCACTCCTGAGGAGATGCTTCGGGGGATTAAAGCCGGAATCCGGGCTGGTTCTCTCTTCCCAGTTTTTTGCTGTGCAGGAACCCGGAGCATTGGTGTTGCCCCTTTGTTAGATTTGTTGGGCGAGTTGGCTCCCTCCCCCGTGGAGATGGGTCCCGCTCAGGGTACGGACCCGGAGGGGAAAACTGTTCAACGGCCTATTACCGAGGAGGCTCCTCCTGCTCTCTTCGTCTTTAAAACTACTGCAGATCCTTATGTAGGAAAGCTGACCTACTTTAAGGTTTATTCCGGCGTGATTCGCTCCGATAGCCATTTGTGGAACAGCACCCGACAGCATGATGAACGGATGGGGCAACTGTTTATCCTCCACGGAAAGAGGCAGGAAGCGGTTCCGGACCTTCGGGCAGGGGATATTGGTGCAGTGGCTAAGTTAGGGAATACTCTGACGAATGATACCTTATGTGATCGGTCCGCCCAAGTCCTTTTCCCGCCTATTCTCTTCCCAGAACCCGTTTATTCGGTGGCGGTGTATGCGAAAACCAAGGCCGACGAAGATAAAATGGGCCCAGCTCTTCATCGGTTGGAGGAGGAGGACCCAACTTTCCATACAATGCGAGATCATTCCACCGGAGAGACGGTGATCTCCGGTATGGGAGATATGCATTTGGATGTAGCGGTAGAGGCTTTAGAGCGTAAGTTCGGCGTAAAAATCGAGGTGCGAACTCCTAAAGTTCCTTATCGGGAGACGATTACCAGCACGGCTGAGGCTCAGGGGAAGTACAAACGGCAGACGGGTGGTCGTGGCCAGTACGGCGATTGTTGGATTCGGATTGAACCTCTTCCCCGGGGAGCCGGTTTTGAGTTTGTGAACGCTATCGTGGGGGGAGTCATTCCCCGGCAGTTCATTCCTGCGGTGGAGAAAGGGATCCAGGAGGCAATGGAGCGAGGCTATTTGGCTGGATACCCCATTGTCGACCTCCGGGCAACGGTTTATGATGGCTCTTATCATGAAGTCGACTCCTCCGAGTTAGCTTTTAAGATTGCAGGGAGCTTGGCTTTGCAGAACGCTGTAGCCAAGGATAACCCAGTCCTGCTGGAGCCGATTATGCAAGTTGAAGTCACGGTTCCCGAAGCCTATATGGGGGATGTCATCAGTGATCTGAACACCAAGCGGGGCCGGGTTCAGGGAATGGAGCCTGTGGGAGGAGGCAAACAGAAAATCCTTGCCCAAGTCCCTATGGTGGAGATGCTCCGCTATGCGATTGACCTTCGGAGTATTACCCGGGGGCGCGGCCGGTTCCATTCGGAATTTTCCCACTATGAGGAGGTGCCTCCTCACCTTGCTCAGCAGATTATCGAAACTGCCAAGAAGGAGAAGGAAGGTTCAGCCCATAGCCATTAGGCTAGGAGAGAGGTACTCCCCTTCTTGGAAGAGAATGGTTATCTCCTTTTACCTCTCCTCGGAGGTGTGGGCTTGATAAAAGCATTGTTTTGGGGAGTGGAAGAGGCTAAAGAAGGTTTCTGAGAGGTTCCAACCGTTGACAAGCAAAAGAGTTTTCCCTTAAATTAGAAAGTGTGATTGATTTGCTAGAGACCCGATAGGTGCCCTGCGCAAACCCTCGGGTCCCAAAGGGGAAAAGGAGACGATGCCTAAAAAATCAGTGATTGAAAGAGCTAAAAAACCACCGAAGTTTAAGGTGCGTCAGGTACTGCGGTGCCGGGTGTGTGGCCGAGCCAATGGATATATGCGTCGCTTCGCTTTATGCCGGATCTGCTTTCGGGAGCTAGCCCATAAGGGCTTGCTTCCGGGCGTGCGGAAGGCGAGTTGGTAGGGAGGGATGCAACAGTGGGGGTAGTTACGGATCCGATTGCAGACCTCTTAACCCGCATTCGGAATGCGAATTCAGCTGGCCACGATAGCCTGGAAGTCAGTGCCTCAAAGATGAAATTAGAGATTGTTAAAATCTTGCAGCGGGAAGGTTTTATCCGACGGTATGAGTACATTAGAGATAAGCCTGCTGACCGAATTCGAATCTACCTTAAGTATGGACCTAAGCGGGAACGAGTTCTGACGAATCTTAAGCGCATTAGCAAGCCCGGCCGGCGAGTCTATGTCAAAGCGGACGAGATCCCTCGAGTGATGGGAGGATTAGGAATCGCCATCTTATCTACAGACCAGGGTGTGATTACGGATAAACAAGCTCGTAAGGCCCGGGTAGGTGGTGAATTACTCTGTTATGTTTGGTAGAGGGAGGGGAAGAAGATGTCGCGAATTGGTAAACAACCTATCCCTATTCCTCCCGGAGTTGAAGTTATCCTCGAGGATAGCTCCGTAACGGTGAAGGGGCCGAAAGGGACGCTAACCCGAACGTTACGCCCAGAGATTTTGGTGCGCCGGGAGGATGGCCTCCTTCGGGTAGAGCGAAAGGATGATAGTCGTCTAGCCAAATCCCTTCACGGTTTAAGCCGAACTCTTATTGCTAATATGATTCAGGGAGTAACAGAGGGTTATCAGAAGGTTTTGGAAGTTCATGGAGTGGGGTACCGAGCCCAGATGATAGGAAAGAGGTTGCAGCTTAACGTGGGGTATTCCCATCCAGTAGAGATTGACCCTCCGCCGGGGATCGAGTTTGAAGTAGGTCAGGATCCTAACACTCGAATTCCCCTTATTTATGTTCGCGGGATTGATAAGGAGCTGGTAGGGCAGGTGGCTGCGGAGATTCGCGCGGTACGGAAACCAGAGCCTTATAAAGGGAAGGGGATCCGTTATCAAGGGGAACAGGTTCGGCGCAAGGCAGGAAAGAGCGCCAAGGCCGGTGGAAAGGGGCGGTAAGCGATGGCACGGTTAACTCGACGAGAACGCCGGGAGCGCCGGCATAAACGAGTTCGGAAGCGTGTGATCGGCACACCGGAACGGCCTCGCCTGAACGTGTTCCGGAGTATTAAGCACATTTATGCCCAAATTATTGATGATACCCAAGGGCATACTCTTGTGGCCGCTTCCTCCTTGGATAAAGAGGTGAAGGCCCTCCGGGATGGGAAGAACCATGGAGGTGATATCGAGGCTGCCCGATTAGTAGGGGAGCTGATTGGACGGAGGGCTTTGGAAAGAGGCATTACCAAGGTCGTTTTCGACCGGGGGGGTTATAAATATCACGGCCGTGTGAAGGCTTTGGCCGATGCGGCACGATCTGCAGGATTGGAGTTTTAAGCGATGCCAAGGATAGACCCTAGCACTCTGAACCTGACGGAACGAATCATCAAGACGAATAAAGTGCAAAAGACGCATAAAGGAGGGCGTACCCTCTCCTGGAATGCTTTGGTGGTAGTAGGGGATGGTCAGGGGCATGTGGGAGCAGGCATTGGTAAAGCCCGGGCTATCCCCGATGCGATTCGGAAAGCGATTGAGGATGCGAAGAAACGGATCATCCGGGTGCCTCGTATCGGCACTACTATCCCTCATGCTATTACCTGCAAGTTCGGCGCGGCTAAGGTGGTTCTGCGCCCAGCCTCACCCGGTACTGGCTTAGTGGCCGGAGGAGCGGTTCGAGCGATCCTCGAGGCAGCGGGCATTACCGATGTCCTGGCCAAATCCTTGGGGAGCAATAATGCGATTAATAATGCTTGGGCCACGATGAAAGCCCTGCAGATGTTAAAAGATCCTGAGGAGACTGCACAGGCCCGAGGGATTGCCCCCGAGGAGCTGGAGGTGGAAGTCCGACGCTTCCATAAGGAGGAGACCGATGGGCTATCTTAAAGTAACCCTCAAACGTAGTCCCATTGGAAAGCCGAAGGTACATAAGCTCACTGTGAAAGCCCTCGGTTTTACAAAACTGAATCAGACCCGGATTTTGCCGGACAATCCGGCGGTTCGGGGAATGATTCGAAAAGTGTCTCATATGGTAGTGGTGGAGCCAGTTGAAGAGGTATCCCCGAAACAGCCTCAGGAGGTACAAGGATGAGGTTACATGACTTACATCCCGCCCCCGGTTCGAAACACCGGAAGAAACGATTGGGCCGAGGGATCGGCTCCGGCCATGGTCGAACAGCTGGGCGGGGGACCAAAGGGCAGAAAGCCCGAGAGCAGGTGCGCCCGGGTTTTGAGGGAGGGCAAACTCCTTTAATTCATCGCATCCCTCATAAAAGAGGTTTTAAAAACCCCTTCCGGGTAGAATATGAGATCGTCAATGTATCTAAGTTGAATCGTTTCAAGGAGAACGAGGTCATTACGCCGGAACTTTTAGCTCAGCATGGCTTGATTAAACACTTGGATCGTCCCCTAAAAATTTTAGGAGATGGGAACCTTGTTAAGCCCTTGGTGATCCAAGCTCATAAATTCAGCCAGTCTGCTTTAGAAAAGATTCAGCGGGTGGGAGGAAGGGCAGAGATTCTCTAATTAGCGATGGGAAAAAGGCGGAGTGGTTAAAGAGTTTTGCTATTCCAGATAAAAGAGGTCTACGATGCTTAAGAACTTAGTCGCGGCCTTACAAATTCCGGATTTACGGCAGAGGATTTTAAACATCTTCCTTTACTTCGGTATTTTTGTTTTAGGTCTGCATATCCCGGTTCCCGGAATCGACCGGGCGAAGATGGAGTTGATTTTTAGCCAGGGCGGAGCCTTCTACCTGATGGATATCTTCTCAGGAGGGGCTTTAAGGAAGTACACCATCTTCGCTATGGGGATCACCCCCTATATTAACGCCTCTATTATTATGCAGTTGCTAACGGTAGCGATCCCCAGTTTAGAGGCCCTGGCCAAGGAAGGTGAGTCAGGGCGTCGGCAGATTGCTAAGTACACCCGATGGTTAACCTGTGCTCTCGCCTTTTTCCAAGCCATCGGAATGAATACTGTATTACAACGAGCAGGGATTCTTGAGGCCAGCCTGGGGCAATTCTTCTTGATCGTTTTGACTTTAACTGCAGGTACTGCCTTCTTGATGTGGTTAGGGGAGCAGATTACCGACAACGGGATTGGAAACGGAGTCTCTCTCGTCATTTTTGCGAGTATTCTAGCCCGCCTCCCCTATGAGGCGATTAATATTGGGCGGTTGGCCTATGAAGGAGCAGTTTCCTGGTGGAACGTGGTTTGGATGGCCATCTTTTGGACACTAACAGTGGCTGCCGTCGTTTTCATTACCGAAGGTACTCGGCAGATACCCATCCAACATGCAAAACGGATTGTAGGTATGCGCCAGATTCAGGGAGCGAGCACCTTCCTTCCTTTGAAGGTGAACTCCGCAGGGGTTATCCCTATCATCTTTGCGCTTTCCCTGCTGACGATTCCGCTGACTATTGCTCAGTTTGTTCCTCCGGGCAATTGGCTTCATAAAGGGTTGAATATCCTTATTCGGTGGCTTCAGCCAGGGTTAAGTGGACCGGGGATGGTTGCTTCCCTCCTTTATGCCGGTTTTATCATCGCCTTCACCTATTTCTATACTGCGGTTACCATCAATATCCCCGAGATGACGGAGAACCTAAAGAAGTGGGGGAGTTTTATCCCAGGAATTCGCCCCGGTCGACCCACTCAGGAATATTTAGATCGGGTAATGACGAGGATCACCTTAGCAGGAGCCATCTTCCTAGCGGTGATAGCCTTACTTCAATATTATGCTCCGGCTTTGACTCGGCTTCCGAATACCGGCTTTAGCCTTTATGGAGGGACTTCCCTACTCATTGTGGTAGGAGTTGCTCTGGAAACGATGCGCCATATTGAAGCCCACTTGGTGATGCGGAACTACGAAGGGTTTATTAAGTCGTAGGAGATCTGCTTGCGAATCGTATTGATGGGGCCTCCCGGTTCGGGAAAAGGTACCCAAGCGCACCTCCTTTCCCAGCAGTTGCTTGTACCTCATATCTCCACGGGAGGCTTTTTGCGTGACTTAGTTCAAAAGGATCCTCAGCAAGGGCAGAACCTTGACAAGCTGTTGCGGGAGGGGGCTTTTGCTCCCGATGATCTCCTGATTCCTTGGGTGCAGGAGCGCTTGGCTCAAAAAGATGTCCGCTGGGGGTTTATCTTAGATGGTTTTCCCCGCAACATGGCCCAGGCTCGATCCTTAGAGCAAATCCTTGCTTGCAGTGGCCTCCGTTTAGATACTGTGATAGAATTAGAAATTGGGCCGGAAGAGGTGATAGACCGCTTGTCCGGGCGAAGAGTTTGCCCTTCTTGCCACCAGGTTTTTCATATCAAGTATGTTCGCAGTTTAGACGGTAAGCACTGTGATGACTGTGGTGCTGAGCTGATCCAGCGCCCGGATGATTCACCCTCGGCGATTGAAAATCGGCTTCGCCTCTATTATGAGCAAACGCGCCCGCTGATCTACTATTATGCGGAGAAACATCTTCTCCGAACGGTTAACGCTCGGTATGGGATTGAGCGGACTTTTGAATTGATCTGCCAAGCCCTGGGCCTAACAGAATAAAAGATGATATTTCTTTATGGACAAGATTCGGATCAAAACCTCGGCAGAGATTGAAATTATGCGCAAGGCGGGCCAAATTGTCGCCTTGGTTCTGCAGGAACTGGGTCGAAGAGCTCAACCTGGGGTGACAACAGAATATTTAGACCGTATTGCCGAGGAGATGATCCGAGATTTGGGGGGTATCCCCTCTTTTAAAGGGTATCGAGGTTACCCGAAGGCCACTTGTATCTCGGTGAATGAGCAAGTAGTGCATGGGATCCCTGGCCCTTTAGTGCTCAAGGAGGGGGATGTGGTGGGTTTGGATTTGGGGGTCTATCTTGAGGGGTACCACGCGGACGGTGCGATTACTGTTGGCGTCGGAGCGATTAGTAAGGAGGCTCAGCGGCTCCTCCAGGTGACCGAGGAGTGCCTTTATAAGGGCATTGGAAAGGCCCGGAGTGGTGCACGACTGGGGGATGTCTCCTTTGCCATTCAGCGGCATGCGGAGGCCAATGGTTTTTCTATCGTCCGAGAGTTGGTAGGGCATGGGGTGGGAAGAGATTTACACGAACCCCCTGAAGTGCCGAATTTCGGTTTGCCAGGAAAAGGGGTAAAATTAAGAGAGGGGATGACCCTGGCTATCGAACCGATGGTCAACCAGGGCCGTCCCGAGGTGAAGGTCTTACCGGATAGATGGACCATTGTCACAGCGGATCGGAAGCTCTCCGCTCATTTTGAACACACTATAGCGATTACCCGGATGGGGGCTGATATTCTTACCCTACCCCCAAACGGGAGTGAGTTGAAGGAAGTATGCCCAAAGAAGAAGGAATCCAAGTAGAAGGCGTTGTTAAAGAGACGCTCCCTAATGCGATGTTCCGGGTTCAGCTCGATACCGGGCATGAAGTGTTGGCCCATGTCTGCGGCAAAATTCGGATGAACTATGTTCGCATTCTGCCCGGAGATCGAGTGAAAGTGGAACTCTCTCCTTATGACTTGACCCGGGGCCGCATTTTGTGGAGATACAAATAGCTGTAGATTCCGGAAAACTTTATACGGAATCGAGCAGGTGGTTCACTGTTTTTCTCTTATTTGGTAAGGGATTATTAAATAAAAGGAGTGATCTTCATTGAAAGTTCGTCCCTCAGTCAAAAGAATTTGTGACAAGTGTAAAATCATTCGTCGTAAGGGGATTGTAAGGGTTATTTGTTCTAACCCTAAGCACAAACAGCGACAGGGATAGTTTTTCAAAGGAGTTGGGAGTTATGGCGCGTATTGCAGGGGTTGATCTTCCCCGGGACAAGCGAATCGATGTGGCCTTAACCTACATCTACGGTATTGGGTTCTCCCGAAGTAAGGAAATTCTGGAAAAGACCGGTGTGAATCCCGCTACCCGGGTTAAGGATTTAACAGAGGCAGAGATCAGCAAACTACGGGAGGTCATTGACCGGGATTACACCGTTGAGGGAGAACTTCGGCGCCAAGAACAGATGAACATCCGACGATTGATAGAGATCGGATGTTATCGGGGTCTGCGCCACCGACGAGGCTTGCCCGTTCGGGGCCAACGGACTCGAACCAATGCCCGAACTCGCAAGGGGCCTCGTCGTACCGTGGGAGTGCGTAAGAGGGCAACCAAAAAGTAAGGTTCAAAGGGGCTTTAGCCTTTTACTCCTTCTGGGAGATTCGTGGGGGGAAGGCTTGCCCCTGAGCTACACGTGGAGGAGGAGAAAGCCTTGGCAAGAAGAACCGGGCAAAAAGCCAAACCGAAAGTTGTTAAGAATGTTCCAGCAGGGATTGCTCATATTCAATCCACCTTTAATAATACTATTGTGACAATTACCGATCCTCAGGGTGCAACCGTCGCTTGGGCAAGCGCGGGGAGTGTGGGTTTTAAGGGAGCACGAAAAGGAACTCCCTTTGCTGCGCAGATGGCAGCAGAAAGCGCCGCCCGGAAAGCGATGGAGCATGGGATGCGTCGGGTAGATGTCTATGTGAAAGGCCCTGGACCGGGCCGAGAAACTGCCATTCGGTCTCTTCAGGCAGTAGGATTAGAGATTAATATGATTAAGGATGTAACACCGATCCCCCATAACGGGTGTCGGCCTCCCAAACGCCGAAGAGTTTAATTTGGTGAAGAGTCTATTTCCTTTAGGAGAGGTAAGGTTTTATTATGGCTGTTTACAGGGGTCCTAAATGTCGGCTGTGTCGCCGGGAAGGTGTTAAGCTCTTTTTAAAAGGAGAGAAGTGCTACTCGGTGAAGTGCCCGCTGGAGCGTCGGAAATATCCTCCGGGCCAACACGGCCAGGTTCAGCGGAAGCTTCAAGATTACGGTTTGCAGCTTCGGGAGAAACAGAAGATCAAGAGGATCTATTTCGTTTTGGAGCGTCAGTTCCGGAATTATTTCCGGGAGGCGGAGCGTCTTCCCGGCCTCACTGGTGAGAATCTCCTGCGGTTATTGGAGACTCGTTTAGATAACGTCGTCTACCGGTTGGGATTCGCACCGAACCGGAGGATGGCGCGCCAACTGGTTAACCACGGTCATTTCCTAGTGAATGGAAGAAAGGTGAATATTCCTTCCTACCGGGTTCGACCGGGGGATGTGATTGAGGTTCGGGAGCGTAGTCGGAATATTGCGCCTATGCGGTCTCTCCCCCAGAACCTAGCTCATCGGCGGGTTCCCGAGTGGCTAGAGATGGATATGGAGAACCTACGGGGCCGGGTGTTATCTCTTCCTACCCGGGACCAGATTGATACCGATGTCCAAGAGCAGTTGGTGGTGGAGTTCTATTCTCGTTAAACCCTCCCGGAGGAGATGCCTATGATCACAGCAATTTCCACAAGGACAGAGGTCAAACCTGTTCGGGAGGAGCCAGATTATGGCAAGTTTGTCGTGGGGCCTTTGGAGAGTGGTTATGGAACCACTCTGGGCAATGCCCTGCGTCGGGTCCTCCTCTCTTCCATAGAAGGGGCTGCGATTACCTCGGTGAAAATCGCTGGAGTACTCCACGAGTTCTCCACTATTCCCGGCTTAATCGAGGATGTTACAGAAATTCTCCTAAACCTGAAGGAGGTGGCAGTTAAAGTATCCAAGGAAGCGTTAGATCAGCGATCTTGGGTACTCAAGCTCTCCCGACGCGGGGAGGGTGAGGTTACCGCTGCGGATATTGAATGCCCGCCTGGAGTGGAGATTGTTAATCCCGAGGTTCACATCGCCACCATATCCGAGGAGGAAGCTTCCCTCGAGATGGAGCTTACGGTGGAGATAGGTAAAGGGTTTGTCCTCCCGGAGATGCGAGAAACTTATCGCCATATTATAGGAGTCATCCCTGTTGGGGCTCAATTCACCCCAGTACGTAAGGTTGCTTATGCTGTGGAACCCACCCGAGTAGGGGGGAGAACGGACTTTGAGCGGTTAACCTTAGAGATTTGGACGAACGCAACCATTACCCCGCGTCAGGCCCTCTTCGAGGCCTCCCAGATCCTAAGAGATTATCTCGATCTTTTCCTCACCTTGGGAGGAGAGGAGGAAGTTCGCCCGAGGCGGCTTCAGGCAATTCAGGAAGTCCCTGATATTTCTCTTACGGAGTTAAACCTGTCAGGAAGGGTGATTAACCCTCTGCTCAAGGGAGGTATTCATACCATCCGGGATTTGATGACCAAGACGGAGGATGAGCTGTTGGAGATTCGTCATTTCGGCTCCAACAGTTTGAAGGAGCTAAGGGAGCGTTTAGCCGAAATGGGCCTCAAGCTGCCTGGAGAACCTTCCTCTCGAGTAAAAGAGGAGCCCGTTGAGGAGGAGCTCGAGGCTGAAGAGAGGGAGATAGAAGAGGAGGAATATAGCGAAGAGGAGGCGGAGGAGTAAATGCGCCATCGTGTTGCTCATCGTAAACTCAGCAGGCCTGCCGACCATCGAATGGCTTTGCTTAAGAATTTAGTCCAAGCGTTAATAACTCATGAGAAGATTCGTACCACGGAGCAGAAGGCGAAAGAGGCTCGCTCTTTAGCTGAAAAAGTGATTACCTTAACCAAACACCCTAATGGTCTCTTTGCCCGACGCCAAGCACGCCGAATTCTGAAGGATGAGAGCTTGGTAAAGCGCCTCTTTGATGAAATTGGGCCTCGTTATGCCCAGCGTCCCGGGGGATATACCCGAATTATCCGTTTGGGCTATCGCCGTGGAGATGCTGCCCGTATGGTTCAGCTCGAATTAGTGGAATAGAGATTCCTATTCTCTTTTAAAGGAATTAAGGTTGCTATTGAGAGGCGAATTAAGTTAACCATTGCTTACGATGGGACCGATTTTGAGGGGTTTCAGTATCAGATAAGGCGGCGCCGGGTTGAAGAGGAGGAAGAGGCCCCCGCTTCCGATTTAAGGAGGAAGGAGATTACGGTTCGTACCGTTCAGGGAGAGCTAGAAAAGGCTTTGGCCCGTCTTACGGGTGATACGATTCGGGTAGTGGGGGCAGGTCGAACCGATGCGGGGGTTCATGCTTTGGGTCAGGTGGTTCACTTCGATACCCGGTGTCCCATCCCGGTTGAACGCCTTCCCCAGGCCCTGAATGCTTTACTCCCTCGAGACCTTCGGGTGCGTCGGGCAATGGAGGTGGGGCCAACTTTTCACGCCCGTTTTTCCGCCCTTTCCCGGGTTTACCGTTATGCAGTCGTGGGGGATGTTCTTCCCTCGCCCTTGTTAGAACGGTACGCGCTTCGGTTAGAAACGATGCCTGACCTCAGCAGAATGCGGGAGGCGGCGGGGTTGTTTCTCGGCGAACATGATTTTCGAGGCTATGCCCTTTCGGGAGGGTATCAAACTTCTCGGCGGATCGTTCATCGGGTAGAGGTTCAAAGGAATAGGAAATTATTGTTGATTACTATTGAGGCCAATGCTTTTCTTCGAGGGATGGTGCGTTATCTGGTTTCCGCAATGTTAGAATATGGTTTGGGAAGGGTGCACCTTGAAGATTTACGGGAAGTTCTGGCAACAGGGAGGAGGCCTGCCCGTTGGACTCCTGCCCCTCCCCAAGGACTTTGTCTGGTTAAAGTGAGGTATCCTGATCCTTGGGATTGAAAGGTTGAGTAAGGATTTCTCAGGATTGTTTATCCACAAAGAATTGGATGAAAACTTATCAGTGGGGAGAGATTGGAAGATGAAAATGAAGACTTTTATGTTGAGTAAAGAAGAGGCAGAGAGGAGTAGAAAGTGGTGGGTTGTTGACGCCACGGGTAAATCTTTGGGGCGCTTATGTGCTTCTGTAGCTGCCGTACTCCGTGGGAAGCATAAACCTACCTTTACGCCCCATGTGGATTGTGGAGACCACGTCATTATTATTAATGCAGAGAAGGTTAGACTGACTGGTAAAAGTAAACTGAAAGAGCCAATTTACTGGCATACAGGTTATCCCGGCGGTTTGAAATCCGTCCGCAAAGGGGAATTGTTGGCTAAAAACCCGGAGAAGTTGATCAAGCGCGCTGTGAAGGGGATGCTTCCACATAATGCTTTAGGGGAGCATATGTTCAAGAAATTAAGGGTGTATCGGGGGCCGGAACATCCCCATCAAGCGCAAAAGCCTGAACCTTTAGACCTGAAATAATTCCTTATAAAGGAGGTGCCCTTGGCCACTGTAGAACGTTATTATGCTACAGGACGCAGAAAAACAGCCACTGCAAAAGTATGGTTGATCCCGGGCAGTGGTAACATTATTGTTAATAACCGCCCTTTAGAGGAGTATGTTCGGAGGCAGACCTTAAGCGTTTTGGTACGCCAACCCTTGGAGGTCACCGGTTTAGAGGATAAGTTTGATGTGGTAGCCAAGTGTTTGGGAGGAGGTCTTTCCGGCCAGGCAGGAGCTCTTCGGCATGGAATTGCCCGGGCTCTGTTGGCATATAATCCGGAACTACGGCCCATCTTGCGCCGAGGAGGGTTTCTCACTCGCGATCCCCGGGTGAAAGAGCGGAAGAAGTATGGGCGTAAACGAGCACGCCGAGGCTTCCAGTACGTGAAGCGCTAGGATCAAAGGAGGGGATCTTTCCCTTGAGCTTAAGAAGTAGTCCCTTCTATTGGGGGAGAGCTCTTCTGATCCTCGGTTTTTGTGCTCTTCTAGGGGTTTCTTCGGTTCAAGGGGTGGGAAAGAACCGGTCCTCTTTTCGCTACAACCGCAGTAGAGCAACTTCCCGCGGGATCACCGAGCGTCTGATAGGTCGCTTGGGTCAAGTGATTCGGCCCAAAAGCCCCATTTTTGCTAGCCCTGGAAGGCGGCCTATCTATTATGAGTGTCAGGTAGGGGATTATCTGGTTGTGGCTTCTCAACGTGATGGATGGTATGGAGTCCTTATGATTGATGGGCGCATTGGGTGGATCGCCTCCTCACGGGTTCGCTTGTTGGATTATGAAGTTGTGGCCCGGAATGAGGGGAGCTTAGGAGAGAATATTGTGCAAACCGCCCTTCGATTCCGGGGTGTCCCTTATAAATGGGGAGGGAACTCTCCTGCTGAAGGGATGGACTGCTCTGCTTTTGTCCGGGCTTGCTTCGCTTTGCATGGGATCGATCTCCCTCGCACTTCTCGGGAACAGTTCCAGGTGGGGATCCCTGTACGACCTCAGGAACTCCAGCCGGGTGATCGCCTCTATTTCGCTGTGAAGGGAGGAGAGATTGATCATACCGGCATCTATATTGGGAACGGCTATTTTATCCATTCCTCAGCCAGTCGGGGAGGAGTGGCGGTGGACTCCTTGATGGATCCGAAATATGCCAAAAGCTTTGTTGGGGCAAGAAGATGAAAGAACCCCTTGCTGTCGGCATTGTGGGAGCAACAGGCTACGGAGGGGCGGAGCTTATCCGTTTTCTTCTCCGGCACCCTTATGTTCGTTTAACTTATTTGACTTCGGAAACCTATCAAGGTCAAGCAATTAGTGAGGTTTTGCCCCACCTCCGGGGTTATTTAGACCTGACTTGCCAGAGTTTTGACCCTGCGGTTGCTGGACGTTTCGCTCAGGTATTATTTTTAGCCCTTCAAAATGGACGGGCTATGCAGGCAGTTCCATTCCTTTTAGAAGCAGGTTGTAAAGTTATTGACCTCTCAGCGGATTATCGTTTGAAAGACCCTGCAGTTTATTCCACCTGGTATCAGAAGGAACATACCTCGCCTCACCTTTTATCCAAGGCGGTTTATGGTATCCCTGAGCTTTACCGGGAAGAGATCCAGAGGGCGGATCTGATTGCCAATCCGGGTTGTTACCCAACCAGTGTTTTATTAGGTCTTGCCCCGCTACTGAAAGCAGGCTGGGTTGATCCTAAGGACATAGTGGTGAACTCAGCTTCGGGGGTTTCCGGGGCGGGGCGATCCAAGTTTGGATTAGAATATCACTTTCCTGAGGTGGATGAATCCCTTAGGCCCTACGCAGTAGAGGGTCATCGTCACCGCCCGGAGATGGAGCAGGAGATCCATCGCCTCTCCGGAAAAGAGACGCGGATTGTCTTTGTGCCCCATCTTGTTCCGATGATTCGGGGCATCCTCTCCACAATGTACGTTCGCCTGACTCGCTCCATCACCTCGGAGGAGCTCCAGAATCTTTATGAGTCTGCCTATCAAGAAGAGCCTTTTGTTCAAGTTTTGCCACCTGGTCATTTCCCCTCGACCAAGTACGTTTGGGGGAGCAATCAATGCCATCTTTCCGTAACTTTGGAACCCCGGACGAATCGAGCGATTGTGATATCAGCGATCGATAATCTGGGCAAGGGAATGGTTACCCAAGCGATTCAGAATATGAATTTGATGATGGGTTGGCCTGAAACTACAGGGATTGATTTTCCCGCTTTATATCCCTAGTTGGGGTTAGGGTCCGTCTCCTTTTACAACGGTGGATATTGAGGCGAAAACCGCGGAGATTAGTGAAGCGAAACTCTGCAGATACCTCTTGAATCCGGAACATCCTTCCGGTAGAGTGAAGGCCCGTTTTTTTGAACAAATGGGCTACACATTAAAGAATTGGTTTCAGCTCGCTGAAGATCTGCGTGCTCAGCACCTCTCTCAACCCGTTTTCCGTTACCGCCCTTCACCCTTTGGTCGCAAATATCGCATTACTGCTCCTATAACAGGTCCCAAGGGAGTCACTTGTATTGTGACTTCTGTTTGGTTAATCCCTAAGGGAGGTGGGAATGCTCGCTTAATTACGGTGGAACCTGCTTCTCCCAAGGGGGATACCGGCTTATATCTTGCTCCTTATCAGGAGGTTTATCATTCCCAGTTAGTGGAATTGATAGCCGAGTACTGGCGCCGAGTGCTTCCTCCAACCGCTCCCCGTTTACCTTTGGAAAGCTTTCTGGACTCTTCTCCATCTGATCAAACGATCTATCTTGCCCTGGATCAAGATCGTTTACAAGGAGCCATAGCCCTTCGGGGATCTCCCGGTTTGGAAGAGATTGCATGGCTCCTTTTCCAACCGAATCGGCCGGTGGCGGGTCAATGGCTCCTCGATTATGTTTTACAATCTGAGGAAATCCGCCGGGAGCCTTCTTCCTCGGCCCAAGAGGTTCCGAAAGGGAAGCCCATGCTCCTAGGCCTGTTTCAAACTGGTTTACCCGGTTTACCGGTGAGTTGTTATCTTTCTAGTCGTTGGAAGCCTTTGCGTCGTCTTTTAGATCGTTATCCTTGGAGGCCCACTGAAGAGAAGCTCCTCTATTATGGCCCTCTTCATCCTGTAGGCTTCTCCTCTTTTGAGGAAACCCTTTCTACTCTTCCTAGGGGAAGTTTCTCGGTAGATCGGTTGAAAGGGATTTGGGAAGGTTGGGTAATCCTGTCTGACTTTCCTCCAAGACTGGAGGGGTGGCTCTCGCTATCGGAGCGAATGGTTTGGTGGACTACTCTCTTCTTTAGGGTGATCACTGAGCTGGCTAGGGAGGGTTTCAAGTATCTTCTTCTTTGGCTTCCTTCAGAGGAAGAATACCGGGGGTTTAGAAGAAGTATTGAAAAGGAGGGTTATCTCCTTATAGATCGTCAATGGAAGGGAGTATTGGAAATTGGAGGAGCTTAAAGGCGAGATCCTCTGGATTAAAGGGGGTATTACTGCTCCCAAAGGTTTTTTAGCCGCAGGAGTCCGGGCGGGAATTAAAAGCCAAGGGCTTGACCTCGGCCTACTCTATTCAGCGGCCCCGGCCTCAGCGGCAGCTCTTTTTACGACGAACCGAGTAAAGGCAGCTCCGGTTATGGTGAGTATGGAGCACTTGCAAAACCTCTCTGCTCAGGCCATTGTGGTCAATTCGGGTAATGCGAACGCTTGCACTGGAGAACAAGGAAAAGCCGATGCTCATCGGATGGCGCAGACGGTGGCTCAAGAGTTAAAGATTGCCCCCCAAGAGGTACTTGTTGCTTCGACAGGGGTTATCGGTCGCCTTTTGCCGATGGAGGAGGTAGTTCGGGGGATTCGGGAGGCGGTCCGGACCCTGAGTCCAGAGGGAGGCGAAGCTTTTGCCGAGGCGATTATCACCACGGACACTCGGCCTAAATCCGTTGCGGCGGAGGTGGTGATCGAAGGGCAAACCGTTCGGATTGGGGGCTGCGCCAAAGGAGCTGGAATGATCGCCCCAGACCTGGCAACAATGCTCTGCTTTCTCACCACCGATGCGAATATAGAACCCCTCCTTCTGCGAAAGATCCTCCAGGAGGCAGTGGATCAGTCTTTCCATTGTTTAACAGTAGATGGAGATACCAGTACCAATGATTCAGTTTTTATTCTTGCTAACGGAAGGTCTTCTGCCCCTCCTTTGGAGGAGTCTTCTCTGGATTTGAAGGTTTTTCGCAAAGCCTTAACCGAGGTTTGTGTCGCTTTAGCCCGGGAGTTGGCTCGGGATGGGGAGGGAGCCACCAAGCTGATTGAAGTGAAGGTAGAAGGGGCTAGAAATGATAGGGAGGCCCGCTGGGTGGCTCAAACTATTGCTAACTCGAACTTGGTGAAGACTGCGATCTTCGGGAAGGACCCCAATTGGGGGCGGATTATAGCTGCCGCGGGCCGGTCGGGGGCCTATTTTGAACCTGAAAGGGTTTCTCTCTACCTAGGAGAGCATCTGCTGTTCCGAGGAGGGGTACCCGTTCCCTTCAACCTCTCCTTAGTGCAAGATTATCTCGCCCAGGAAGAGATCCTTATCCGGCTTGATCTGGGGCAAGGGATGGGAAGTGCCCACTACTTTACCTGCGACTTCTCTTACGATTATGTGAGAATTAATGCGGAGTATCATACCTAGAAGGAGCAGAGGGAATGACGCCTGCGGAGAGAGCAGCGGTTTTGGCCGAGGCTCTGCCCTATATCCGGCAATATCACGGACGGACCATCGTGATTAAATATGGTGGTAATGCAATGGTAGATGAGGCCTTAAAAACGAGTGTGTTGAGGGATGTGGTGCTTCTGCATTATGTGGGCATCCGACCGATACTGGTGCATGGAGGGGGGCCGGAAGTCTCTCAGGTGATGGAGCGGTTGGGTAAGGAGCCGGTTTTTGTGGAAGGCCTGCGCGTGACTGATGCGGAGACCGTGGATATTGTGGAGATGGTTTTGTCGGGTAAAACGAACAAGAATATCGTTTCTATTATTAACCGGGCAGGTGGAAAAGCGGTGGGTCTATCGGGCAAGGATGGAAATTTGATTATTGCCAAGAAAATTTCCCGTCAGGGGATTGATCTCGGTTATGTGGGGGAAGTTACTCTGGTGAATCCGGAGGTTATCCATTTGCTTACCAATGCAGGCTATATTCCGGTGATTTCGTCAGTGGGAGTAAGCCGGGAGGGGGAGACACTGAATATTAATGCGGATTTGGTTGCGGGAGAGCTGGCGGCGGCGCTTTCCGCGGCGAAGCTGATCCTGCTTACAGATGTAGAAGGAGTTTTAGCCGATGTCAACGATCCTTCTACCCTTATCTCCGCCCTCACTTTGAATGAGGCCCAAGCGATGATTGCAGAAGGCCGAGTAGACAAGGGGATGATTCCTAAGCTTCAAGCATGTTTGACAGCGGTCTCCCGAGGGGTAGAACGGGCTCATATTATTGATGGTCGAAAACCCAACGCCTTGTTAATTGAAATCTTTACGGACCAAGGTATTGGTACAATGGTCACTCGGAGCTAACTGTTAAAGGGGTAGGGCGATGAAGGAGGGGTTTCCCGGACTTTTGGCCCAGGTAGGACAGCAAAGTGGTTATATTCCCTCTTTGTGGGATTTGTTATTCCTTTTTCTCATCCTCTCCTCACTTCAGCCAGCTCTACATCAACGAATGTTAGAAATGGCTCGCCTCCGGTTAATGCGGGCTATTGAGCGCGCTCGGGGGTCTCGGGTCATTGCGATGATCCACCGGCAGGAACAGATGTCACTCCTGGGGTTTCCCATTTTTCGGTATATTAACATTGAGGATTCGGAGGAGATTCTACGGGCCATCCGTTTAACTCCTCCGGATATGCCGATTGACCTGATTCTTCACACTCCAGGAGGTTTAGTTTTAGCAGCGGAGCAGATTGCTCGGGCCATCCAAAAACACCCTGCTCCGGTGACCGTTTTTATTCCTCATTACGCTATGTCAGGAGGCACTTTGATTGCTCTGGCGGCGGATCGGATTGTGATGGACCCTAATGCGGTTTTAGGACCTTTGGACCCTCAGCTGGGGGAGTATCCTGCGGCTTCGGTGTTAAAGGTTTTGGAGCTGAAGGATCGCAACTGCATTGACGACCGTACACTGATTTTAGCTGACCTCGCGGAGAAAGCCCGAGCCCAAGTAGGACGCACTCTGGCAGAAATCCTGGCAGATAAGATGCCTCCGGAGAAGGCGAGTCGAATCGCTACCATCCTCACCGAGGGCCGCTGGACGCATGACTATCCTATCAACGTGAAGGAGCTTCGGGAGTTAGGGATTCCCGTTTTTGAGGATATGCCCGAAGAGGTCTATGAGTTGATGGCCCTTTACCCTCAACCTATTCAGCGTCGCCCCTCAGTTCAGTATATTCCAGTTCCTTACCACCGGGAACCTGCTCCCCCTTCTCCTCCTTCAGTGCCTAAGGGCCGGCCAGCAGGCCGGTAGTTCTTCCCTCCGCCTTTATCCCCTTTCTGCTGATGACCGCCAATATCGGTCAACGGATTTCTTGCTTCTCCTTTGAAGGATACCTTTGGAGGAATTCCTTCAGCGGACTGGGAAAAGGGTTAAAGGATTGAGTTTCCTTGGGGTTGAGATGAGGAAAACACGTTCTTCCCCAAAAGCAAAGAAGAGAGGAAGCCGGCGAAAGGGGCCTAGGGAGATCCGGAGGGTCTCCCTAGGAAGGAGTTATCCCAAGGTCTCTTAGAGGACCTCTCTTAAATACATTCATAAAGAGAGGAGAGTTTTTATGACAACTTATAAGGTAGCAATTATCGGTTGTGGAGGCATAGCTCGCGCCCATGTGGGAGCGTACAAAGAAGTTTCCCAAACGGAGGTCGTGGCAGGGGCGGATATCTCTGAGGAAGCCTTAAAGAAGTTTGGTGAGGAGGTGGGAGTAACCGCCCTTTACCAGGATTACCATCAAATGTTGGAGGAAGTGAACCCGGATATCGTCAGCATCTGCACTTATCCTGTTCATCGTCGGGAGATCACGGTTAACGTGGCCCGTCATCCTTCAGTCAAGGCGATTTATTGTGAAAAGCCGATGTGTATGAACTTGGCTGAGGCGGATGATATGGTTAACACTTGTAAGGAGCGGGGTGTGGTGCTTATTGTTGGCCATCAACGCCGGTACGAAGGGCGATATATGGCGGCGAAGTCGGCGGTCAAAGCAGGAGCCATCGGTCAACTGATCCGGATAGAGGCGGGATGTCCCGGTTGGGATATTTTTGAGTGGGGGACTCACTGGTTGGATATGTTTCGTTATTATGTGGATGATTGTCCTGCCCGTTGGGTCCTCGCTCAAATTGACCGTCGGCGGGATTGGGTTGGCTATGGTCACCGATTAGAAACAGAGTGCATCGCGCAGATCGGCTTTGAAAATGGTGTTCGGGCAGTGTTGGAGTGTGGTGATCATGTCACGGGAACCTTTTACAATCGGCTGATCGGGACTGATGGTCTGATTGAGGTGAACGCCCCGAATCGGCCTGCTGTGCAGATTTTCAATCGAGGGGGCTATCATACTCCAGAGGTTGATCCCGAGAATCCTTTCAAGCGGACGGTGCAGGCCCTTATCGAGACAATAGAAACAGGAAGCTATCACGAGCTGAACGGGGAGAGTGCCCGGCAGGGATTTGAATTAATTATGGCGATTTATGAGTCGGCTCGGATAGGAAAATTGGTGGAATTACCGCTTCAGAACCGGGAGAATCCTTTCGGCCAGATGCTGGAGCGAGTGGGGATTCCTTTGATTGTGGAGTAATCTGGCGGGGGAGGAGGGAAGAGCTCTCCTTGTTTATGGGATGGGGATCCCAAAGTTAGCATTGGAAGGAGGAGTTCGATGCAAAGGGGCAGGCACCAGGCCTGCCCCTTTGCAGTCTAGGGAGGCTAGTTTTCCCCACCCCAACCCTCCCCGTCCACGGGGAGGGAACCTTGGTAGTTGCAGGCTTGAATCTGCAAGGGCATTGCTTACCCGCTGCTTTTCAAGAGCGGTGCTTACCATTCGGCTCAGCCCACCCGGTATTGTTTCCTTCTGTAAAATGCCATTAAGGTGTGATTTTTGGATAGGGGAGAAAGTTAATTTTGCTTCTCTATTAAATTTTTTATTTTATTCGTGGTGAAATCTAAACCTAATTTTTCTATATCTGGCAGTCTCTTCATGAGCGCTTCTTCAATTTCCCCTTCTTTATAAAAACTTTCTTCTTTTAACAAAACATTAAGAGTAGTTACTAGACTTATATCTACGATTTTATGAAGAGTTTCCGCATACGTATTGAGCACTTCTGGTATTACTTTAAGTTCAGGAAACGGTAGGCCCTGGAGAGCCCTTACCAAAGCGTCTCTCGAATCGGGAGCTAATCCATGAACATATTTGCTTATGAGGCAGAGGACGAGCTTTATGTCCTGAGGAAAAACAAGAGACCAGCCGGAAAGACAACCTACCTCTTCAGTGGGGTTGTCTTCTGCTATTGTGGGAGCAAAATGTATGTTCCTTCCAATGTTACCTGCCCTCACCCCCACCCGCCTCCTCTGAAGTGGCGGCATCTTCGCAACCCATCTTCAAGGGTGCGACTACCGAACCCCTTCCGTAGCGATAGAGGTGTCATTAGAGTAGAGGTGTAGTGAATGACACCCCTACAAGGAGGGAATCTCCTGGATAAGGACGAAAAGGGTGGTGGAAATGTGAAATGTTACACTATCTCTGCTTTTTCCTTTTCTTTATTTACTTAACTTCTATTTAAGGTCAGAAGGGGCTTTTCTCATGAGGTTTTAGAGGCTGGGTTGACCCTAGGCTTCTTAAAGGAGGTTTTTCTATGAGACGGAGAGAATTGCTTAGGACCTTGGGAACCGCTATAGCCGGTTTAGGTTTAGAAAGCACTTCCCTGGGCCAATGGCTTGGGTGGTTGGAGTCCGCTTCTGCCTCTCCCCCAACGTCAACCGTAGTTGTTGCGGAGAAGGCTTCCCCAACAGTTTTAGTGCGCAAAGCAGTGCAGGCCCTGGGTGGGATGAAGAAGTTTGTCAGGAAGGGGTGCCGGGTGGTGGTCAAGCCGAACATCGCTTTTGCGCGCCCTCCGGAAGGAGCAGCAACGACTCATCCCGAGGTGGTTGCCGAGGTAGTTCGCCTCTGCTTCCAAGCCGGAGCAAAGGAAGTAGTGGTTTTGGATCACACCCTAGATCCTCCCCGGATTACCTATGAGATGAGCGGTATTGGCCCGGCGGTACGAAGTTTGGGTGCTCAAGTGGTTTACGTGAGCTCAAGGGATTTTGTTCCGCAGGAAGTGCCAAGAGGCAAGTACCTGAGTGCCCTTGAAGTAAAGGTATTGCGAATGATCAAAGAAGCTGACGTGTTCATCAATGTACCCATTGCAAAAAATCACAGTAGCGCCCTTCTTACTCTGGGAATGAAGAATCTAATGGGCACAATCCTTGACCGAGGGGCTTGGCATAACAGCGGTGATCTGCATCAATGTATTGCGGATTTTACGACGGCGGTAAGGCCCCATCTCACCCTTATCGATGCGGTGCGAATCCTAACTACCGGGGGGCCTAAAGGTCCAGGGAGAGTTGAGCAGAAGGACACCGTCATCGCGAGTACAGACATCGTAGCAGGGGATGCAGTGGCGACTACCCTCTTTGGTTATACTCCTCAAAGGATTCCCTATCTGGTTAAAGCCCAGGAGCTAGGGGTAGGAGTTGCCCATCTTTCCCGAATCAAAGTTGTTAAAGTATGATAACCCAAGAGGAGAAAGATACGAAGCGTTGCTTTAGAAGACCCTTTAAGAAGGCCCAGAATGGGAGGCGTGGGGTCCAACTCCTCTGCTTCGCTCTTTTCCTCACTCTTTTCTTTGTGGCCTTCTTTCCGGTAAGGTCTCCTATTCCTGTGGATCTGTTTTTGCGCCTCAGCCTCCTTAACGTTGTCTCTTCAATGCTCGCCTCTCGGGAATGGATCCCCTCCCTTGCTCTTTGGGGGATAGTTGTTACAGGAGTGACTTTGTTCTTAGGGCGGATTTTTTGTGGTTGGGTCTGCCCCCTTGGAACGATTTTGGATATTGTGGATCGTCTCTTTGCTAAGAGGGTTCGACGCCCAGCAATGCGGGAGCGCCGATGGCGTAATGGAAAGTTTTACCTCCTGATGGGGGTGGGGATTTCCGCTTTGCTGGGGGTACAAATTGCCTTTCTTTTCGATCCTATTGCTCTTCTCACCCGAACGTTAACCTGGTCTTTTTACGCCCCCCTACAACTGGGGTATCAGTTGATGGGGGAGGAAGCTCCCTTTATAGGCGGGTGGATTACCGAGAAATTGAGAGGAGTGTTTCCTGAAGCCACCGTACATTACCGGATGGGGTTGTTAGTTTTCCTCCTTTTTCTTTTCATCCTTCTGGCCAATGGATTAAGTCCTCGTTTTTGGTGCCGGAACCTATGTCCCTTAGGGGCGTTGTTGGGGTTACTTTCTCGCTTCTCCCTTCTGCGGAAGAGGGTCTCGGAAGCTTGTGACCGTTGCCGAATCTGTGCCAATCTTTGTAAGATGCAGGCGATAGATCATAACACGATTCGGACCAATCCTACTGAGTGTATTTTATGTATGTCTTGTGTCGCTCTTTGTCCGGTGAAGGCCCTTCGCTATGGCCTTCATTGGGGGGATAGTGCTCCAGCTCAGTGGAAGTCCGAGCCTCCCCAATCTTCACCGAGGGTTACCCGGCGGCAGCTCGTTTTTGCTGGATTAGCCGGGTTGGCCTGGGCCTCCTTGGCTCGTACCAACGCAGGTGCAGAGCTTTCCGTAAGACAACTACCCGTTTCTTCCCCCTTCCTGATTCGTCCGCCGGGATCCCTGCCAGAGGAAGAATTTCTCAGCCGATGCCTCCGGTGTGGGCTTTGTATGAAGGTGTGTCCGACAGGAGGGTTGCAACCTGCTTTGTCGGAGGCGGGGTTAGAAGGTTTTTGGACGCCTGTCTTAGTGCCCCGGATGGGGGAGTGTGCTCCTGAATGTACTGCTTGTGGGGAGGTTTGCCCCACCCAAGCCATTCAACCTTTTACTGCTGAGGAGAAGAATTGGCTCTATATGGGAACTTCTGTCATTGACCACAACCTCTGCTTGGTTTGGAGTGCTCAAAAACAGTGCCTCGTTTGTGATGAAGTTTGCACTTATAAGGCTATTGAATGGCGGTTTAGAGATGGGGTACCTCATCCCTTTGTTAACGAGCATAAATGCGTCGGTTGCGGATTGTGCGAGGCTCGATGTCCAGTACAACCTCAGGCAGCGATACGAGTGTACAATATGGGGGACAAGCGAACATGGAGCCGGGAGAAACAGAAACGGTGGAGAGAGCTTGGTGAGAAGACACCTGGATGAGGGAGGTTCTCTTTACAGAGACTTTTCCTGCGTTGTACTTAAAAAATGGGTGAAGGAAGTTGGCTCAAGGGAATCTCTTCAAGGAGCGACAGACAAAAGGAATCCTCTCTTTTTCCTCCTATTCAAAGCCTCCGGCTCGTTTGGGGTATCAGGGAAGGCATTTTACTTATAAGGGAACTCCTATCTACCTGATAGGAAGTGGTTTGGAAACTCTTAACTTGGAGGGAGAAACCCCTCAGTCTCTCCTTACCCGGTGGCGCTCCTACTTAGAAGTCCTGGCACAGAGTCAGACTCAATATGTCCGGTTTCGTCTCCGTCTCTTTCCATGGGCCTTTCTGCGGGAAGAAGCTGGAAAGGTGCTCTCTCCTTGGGTTTATCGCTCTCATCATCCGATCCGGTACGACCTCTCGACTTTTGATCCGCTTTTTTGGGAGCTCCTTTGGCAGATGGCTCAGGAGGCCCATCGTCGGGAGATCCTTTTGGAATTTGTCCTCTTTGATGCCGAGGTTCTGCCTGAGATAGGGGCTGGGGCCGAAAGGGATGGAGCTTCATTGGTAGCTTCTAGTCAGGGTTTATCCCTCTCTCTTATCAAAAGTTCTCCTGGGTCTAGCCTCTGGCAGAGGCATCCTTGGAACGAGGCAGTGGGAGGACCTTTGAAGAGGGAACGAGGGGAAGCCTTTTACCAACTTGCGGAGCCAGAGAATTTCCACCTGTGGGCGGAAAATTTCTCTCCGGAGTGGGGGCCTTCTCGCCAGAATCAGTGGTATCAGCAACATTATGTTTTAAAGGTGATCCAAACGTTAGGTGGGTTTGATAATGTTTATTGGGAGCTTCTCCATAATCTCCGGGCAGTGGATGCTCTCCGCTTGGGTTGGATCCGGCATTGGGTGCAATTCCTCCGCCATTATGACCCCTTCCACCGGTTGATCACCCTTTCAGTGCCTTACGGTTTTTGGAGGGAAGCCAACCGATGGATTGGAGGGGAAGTGGACCTCCTTTTGTTGCACGGAGCGGGGTTTCCCTATGAAAAACACACGGCGGTTCCCTATACCTTTGCCCAGCTTTACCGGGAAAACCCTTTTGGCTGTCCCTTGATGGATGATCAGACGGATTGGTTTACTGGAGAGGGGGATAGGGCGAGGAGGCCTACTTCTGTGGAGGTTAAGGTGGAGCGTTATGCTTTTTGGCAAGCCTTTGTTTCCGGAGGCCATATCAGTGCAGTAGCTTATCAAGGCTTGTCCAAACGCCCGATCCACGATTGGTTAAAGGTTTTCTCTCAGTTTATTGAGGGAACGGATTTTGTGAATTTGGTGCCGGATAACTCGGTGGTTGCTCAGGCCCCGGTGGGTCTGTTTCATCATAGTGCTCACAATCCGGGCAAAGAGAGTGTCTCTTACTTTACCACTGATGGAGCTTTTAGCGGGGGAGAGGTTCTTCTCGCTTTGCGACAGGGAAACTTCTTAGCCCGTTACATTGATCCTCGGACTGGTAGGTGTCTTTACCAAACCTGGTTGAAGGTTCCCTTTCACGGACGAGTGCGGTTGCTTCTCCCTCCTTTTGAGGAGGATATGGTACTTCATATTGAAGAGGAGGGCAAGGCTCAGGCTTGGCGAGAGCGGGCTTTTGAAAAGAGAGTTGACAAGGGGAGGGGCTTGGAGTAGAATGAGGCCGAATATGTGGGAGGTGGAGGGATGATGAACCGTCGAGATACCGATGATTCCCCGGAGTTTGAGGATATCCTTGAGACAACTTATAACCGAGTGTATCAATTAAAGACGGTAGGGGATTTTGCGAAGCGCAAGGCCTTGAGTGTTTTGCCTGATGTGGAGCGGGAGGAGCTTGACCTCTTTCTCAGCTCGGCCATTTCGGAGGAAGAGACAGAGCAGATGGTGGAGTGTCTCCGGGAGTTGGAGGAATTGTTGGCGGATAATCCTCGAGCCCGAGAGCTTCTGGATCATCTTCGGGAGGATGTGGCCCGAACCGCTATCCGTTGTATTGAGTTAAGCTATCGCTATGGGAAACGGCGGGGTCATCGAGAATGCTTAGATATGTTGATCCCCTATATCTCTGAAAATCTGAACTCCCTGAAACAGTAACAGGGTTTATCGGCTCAGGATGCCCCTCTATCAGGGAAGATCGCCTTTAGAGCAGTTTTTCTGACCCATTCATCCTTTCTAAGAAACAGCAATTCCCTTTCTGATTTATAATTCAATTGCGCCCTCGAAGGGGTGCTTGGAAGGGCCTTCGCCCCTCGGGTCCTTTCGGGCACCCCTTAAACTTTATATCCGTTTATATCAAGGCCTTCAACAGGTTCTTTTACCCTAAACCTACCTTAAAAGGCCCACTGACCCATTCACTTTCCCAGGTCCAAGCTTCACGTCCGGGTACTGCTTCTCGGTGCTGGCAATAATATTCGTAAAGTTGTTTATAAGTGGTGGTAGGCATACCTCTCTCCAGAACATATCGCATCAGGAGTTCGATCACTCGGCAATCTTCGCTCATCCGGTAGATACTATGAGGATGATAGATTAAAGAGAGGTAGTCCAATTCCAAAGCGATAGCTCGCTCAATCCATACTTTTTGCACTTCGAGCTCCTCTTCGGGGGTTTCTGTCGGGCGGTTTGGTATACCCCATTGTAATAGGAGAGGCCAGGGCAACATCAAGCGAAAGGCCAGTCCCGATTGCTTCATTTTGAGGACGTTATCATGCCACCCATGGCCGGGCATCTCTAGGAGATCAGGGAAGCCCTCCTCATCATACCAGTAAGCCTGGACTAAGCCGGCGGGGATTGAGTCTCCAGGCCCCCGAAGATCACTACTGAAGAATCGCACTCCACAGTCCCAAAGGACTTTCAGTCGGTCTCGCTCTCCGCGGAAACCCTTGTAGAACCCACAGCCTGATCTCACACCGATGCAAGGGCGTTCGAAGGTATCTTCTACCAGCTGAATTCCCCGTTGGATTTCTCCTTTTAGCTCCTCGATTGAAACCCCAGGGCCATGCATAAGGTTGTCTTTAAGCATACGATGGGAGTAGGTGTGGGATTCGAGATCGAACAAGGGGTCTTCTCCAAAGATCGCTCGGAGCTCCTTTCCCCACTTTTCCAAAGTAGTACCTAGCATAAAGAAAGTTGCGGGGATGTTATATTTGCGGTGTAACTCGGCTAGTTTAGGAGCCGCTTGAATACAGGTGTCCGATTCTAGGTCATAGTGGAAGATGTAGCGGGTTTTAACCATCTTTTCCCCCTATATTACCGTATCGGAGGAGGCTTGATCCTTTTATTGCCTCTCAAACCTTTAGCTTATGGTAGTTTATCAAGACCAACCGCAGTCCTTAAAATCCGAGTAACATCGGCAATACTAATTCGACCATCTCCCATCTTATTCGCTTGTTTAGGGGCTACATCTCCTGCGAGCAGTTGGTCAGGGGTAGGGGTTCTAAGACCCACCGCGATCCGGAGGGCGAGGGTAGCGTCGGCAGCGGTTACACGTTTATCCCCATTCAAATCTCCATAAACCAGCTGAGGGCTAGTGGAGGTGGTGTAATCCACAGTTACCGTCTTGACCTCAGGGGTTTCTTTGCCGGAGCCGAAAAAGAGGACTCGGAACTGGAAGTAACGGGCTGTTTTATTGATGGTTACGGGTGAGCTTCCCAGAGCCAGAGTCCAGGGTTGAAAACGCCCATCGTTTCCTGCCAGGCGATAGTAGAACTGAAGGGCTTCGGGAGTGGAACTTTGCGCTTGCCAGGAAAAGCTGTTGATGGTTCCCTCGGTACCTAGGTCCAGGATGGGGGAGTCGTAGGCTCCTTGGTAGGTATAGGTTACCGGGGAACCTGGTTGAAGTTGAGCAATACTTACCTCTTTTCTATCTTGACCGTTCATATCTCGTCCTCCGGCGACGATGAGATTGTCTTGGTGGAGGAGCACGGCGGCAGTACGGAAAACGGGGAAGGGGTAGGCCCCGGCGTCTTGCCAGCGAACTACTGTACCATCGGGAGTTAGTAGGCCGGTGAGGACAGTGCCTTGAACTCGGAAGTTATTATCTTGGCCTCCGATGAGGAAGAGGCGTCCTCCTCCGGCGACGGCCGAGTTGTAGGCTTGGAAACGAGGTTGGGGAAGGGGTTCCGGCTCGGGAACCCAATTAGAAGGAAATCCGTCTATCTCCACAGGAGAGGACCAAACGTCTAAAAGGGGTTGGCTTTGGTTATCGGTGAGGAGGTCTCCTCCTAGCACGAAGAGGCGTCCCATTGCGCCTAGAGCCGGCGCACTATAACGAGCAGCGACGGTTGGAAGGTTCTTCCCTTCTTGCCAATTGCCTAAGGACCCGTCAGCATTGATGGGAGCCCAGTAGACGGTGGAGGTGCCTAACTCGGCCACCGTGGCACCACCCACCACGTATAGAATTCCCCGGTAAGCGACTACCCCTGCCATATCGCGTCCAGGAGCAGGCAGAGCAACGGTTTTCCGCCATTCACCCGGTTCTCCATCCGGCCCGATTCCGCTGTAGAGAACCTCGGGCGTGGTCTCAAAGCCGGAACCCGCTTCATCTCCTCCTACTACATAGAGGTACCCTCCATATTGAGCAAGACCATGTAACCCTCGGCCTTTAGGGAGGGGGTTCTTGGCCTTACGCCATTCGCTAAGAGTTCCATCCGGTTTCAAGGTGGCAATCCAGATGTCGGGAAGGAAGTCGTCTCCCTGGCCCGTGCGGCCTCCTACTACGTAGACCCAATCTTTGTAACCCGCCATGGCATGGGCGTTTAGCCCTACAGGAAGAGGGGAAGCAGATTTCCAAGGGCCTGGCAAACTTTGAGGGGACAACTGCAAAGACCCACTGCCATCGGGATTCACTTTAAGCACCACTTGGTCAAAGTGGCCTCCGGAGAAATCTTCTGCCTTAGAGTAGACCCGAGTTTCGGCCCATAGAGGGGCTAAACTAAAGAGACAAAGGAGAAAGGGGATAAGAAGGTTGAATCTTCTTATGGTCACAAGTTTTTTCGGTTTCATCAGCATCCTCAGTTCCTTTCCCCGCCGGAAGAGCAAATTCCTTTTATCATCAGCATTATAGCAGAGAAACTTGCAAAGCGGGGATTTAATCGAGTAAGCTGACGAGGGCTATAAAAATTATGTTAAAATTGAGCATTATTACTCCTTCTTTTAACCAAGGCCGATTCTTAGAGACCGCTTTAGAGAGTGTTGCCTCCCAGGGTTATCCCAACCTTCAACACATTGTCATTGACGGGGGGTCAACGGACGGAACCCTTCTCCTTTTGCAGAAGTGGGCTGATAGAGTTCAGTGGATTTCTGAGCCGGATCGGGGCCAAGCAGAGGCTTTAAATAAAGGTTTCTCGCGAGCTGAAGGGGATGTTCTAGCTTGGTTAAATGCAGATGATTTTTATCTCCCAGGGGCCTTGGGCAAAGTAGCTGAGGTCTTTGAAACCCATCCTGAAATTCAGTGGCTTTATGGGGATGTACAGTTTGTGGACGAGGAAGGGCGTTTCCTCTTTATAGACCGACCAGGTCCTTTTAATTTTCGGAAACTCCTCTATTTGGGGGTAAGCTATATCCCTCAGCCGGGAGTGTTTTTCCGAAGGACTCTTTTAGAAGCTGTGGGTCCTTTGGATGTTCACCTCTATCACTCGATGGATTACGATTTGTGGCTCCGTTTCGGCCAGAAGACGCCTGCCTATTATCTCCCTCAGACTCTTTCTGCTTTTCGGGTTCACTCCCACAGCAAGACTCAAAGGGCGGTCTGGTGTCAAATCCGGGAGAGCAGGCAAGTTCGCTCCCGATACCTTCGGAAAGCCTCTCGTCTTCTACTCCTCGCCTATGATTTGCGTTTGGGGGTAGGATTATTTTTAAGAGTGGCGAAGAGAAGATTGGTTAGGGTAGGAGGATGAGGGAAATGTGGAGAAGAGGTTCCTAAAGCTTGCTCTAAGAGATAGGGGTAATCCCTTCGGGGATTGCCCAAGAGAAATCTTATTCTAGAATCGTGATAAGATTTTTTCCAAAAATGTGGGATAATCTTTTTTGGGACATTTGAAGGCTGAGAGATCTTGGGGGATTGGGGAAGGTTACTATTGAGATTACTATTTTTACGGTTAAGAGAGAGATTCCTTCGGAGTGAGTAGATAGCTCTTGCCCCCTTTAGAAATCCCTCTTAACAGCTTCTCCTTCTTAAATAGCTCCTCAGCTTTTGCACTTTAGCAAAAGGGAGATTCCCTTTATGGCGAAATCGCGTGCTCCTACCCAGTTGCATTGTAAGATTTTGGTAGGGTTACTTGGCTTAATTTCCCTCTTCTTGTTGTCCGTAGCCACTTGTGCCCAAACTAAAACGGTTACGGTAGAGAGTGGGAGTGGGGCTCCAGGGACAATAGTAGCTATTCCAATAACGACTGACTCTGCGGATAATGTTGCGGGTTTTCAATTTACCTTGCAGTTTGATCCCCAAGTTGTTACCGTTACTGAAGTGCTCCCTGGCTCTCTTATCTCGGGAAAGTCTGAGTGGACTTTCAATTGGAATGTGGCTTCTTCAACCCCTAATCAACTAGGGGTGTTAGCTTATACTAACCCTCCTGCTCCCCTCTCCGGGAGTGGGGAGCTCGCTAAGGTGCGTTTTCAGATCTCTTCCCAAGCCTCCCCGGGTACTCAGGTTAGCCTTGTTCCCTCTGATTTGATACTAGTGGATGGGAGTCCTCAGCCTCAGTCACTCCCAGCAATCGGTACTGCCGGAACGCTAACTGTGTCTCCGCCTCCTGTTGTTCGGATTTTAACTGGGCCCTCAGTGGTGAATATTGCCTCTTATCGAGCCACGATTACCTGGACCACCGATGTTCCTTCCTCCTCCAGTGTTACCTATCGTTTGGAAGCTGGAGGCCTTTCTACCACAGTGACCGGGTCGGACAACGTGACTCAACATGTTGTTGTTCTCAAAGGCCTTTCTCCCGCAACTAAGTATGCCTTTACCGTAACTTCGGGGGCTCCTAACCATTCACCGGTGACTAGTGCAGAACGAAGTTTTCAGACTTTACCTCCTACCGAGGTGGCTGTGGGGGATTTAACGGTTTCACCTGGGCAAACTGCCCTTGTTCAGGTTACTCTTACTCAGACCTTAGGGATTAACCTTGCTCAAGCACGTCTTACCCTTCAGAAGGATCCGAATAATTTGGGCCAAGATGCGGTGTTAATAGGGGTAGCGCCGGGTTCTTTGGTTCCTTCTGGGGTTTCTCTCAACTTTACCCCCAACCCGATTCCTTGGGGAGGAACCCATAGCATTAAGGCGGGATGGCAGTTGCCTTCTGGCCAGATTGTATCCGGTGCAGGGAGTATCTTGGTCTTTTCCTTGAAGGCTCCCGGAGGTTCTGCCTTAGGGGATCGTTTTACCCTTTCTCTAACCGAGGTGCGGTTAAGTGATGAGACGGGTACCGATATGCCAGTGACTTTGCGTAATGGCACTCTCACGGTGGCGGTTGTTTTAGGGGATGCGGATGGAAATGGTCGTTTTGAGGTATCAGATATTATCCAATATCTCAAAGTTTACCTCGGTTTGATGCCTGTTACGGATCAAATATTGCTCTCGGGAGATGTTCGCCCCCGCCCTGGCACCGGAGGGCGATCTCAAGGGGACGGTCGTTTAGGGGCAGAGGATCTCAACGCCTTGCTCCGAATTTTTCTAAACCTAGAGTGAATAAGCATCATCACACCTGTAGAAGGTGTAGCTACCGAACTTCTCCAATTGGGTTAGGTTTGGTAGTCGCAGGCTTTAGCCTGCGTAAATGCGTAAAATTTTAGCCATAGGGGGCAAGCTTTATGCCTCCCCTTAAAAGAGTGTGGCTAGCTGAAAAATAGGGGGTTTAACGATGCAAGCGAAAGAGGCTGTGCGAATCAGTTTCGTCTTCTGGTTTCTATTACTATTGTTGGCAGGCTTTCGAGCAGAAGCGGATGTCACCGTAACTTCTAGTCGAATTGACCAGGATACAGTGTGGAGCTTTGAGGATGGCCCCAATTTCTTTGTGAAGAATACTGTTTTTGTTCGAGTCGGCGTTACCTTGAAGATCGAGCCTGGGGTCCACGTGAAATTTGACTCCGGCACCGGTCTTCGAGTGGCTGGGACTCTCATTGCTAATGGAAGAGGGGATAACAAGATCTTCTTTGAACCCAACACCTCTTCTCCTTCCAAGGGCTTTTGGGAGGGTATTACCTTCTTCCCCTCCGCGAAGCGGTCTGTTCTGAACCAATGCAACATCTTTTATGGAGGTAACGGTGCGGATTTAGGAGGTTTTCCTGCTCGGGGGAATGTAACCATTGCTTCAACCGATACCACGGTCAGTAACTGTCAAATTGAAAAGAGCGCCTACGACGGGATTTATATTGTTAACGGATCTTCCCCTGCTGTGAGTGGCAATAGTATCACCGCAAATAATAGTGCGGCAGTCCGAATTGCGGACCTTCAGTCCAGTCCTAGCTTTTCGGGAAATGTCGCCTCGAATAATGGAGGAAACGGGATATGGTTGGATGCCGGAGGAACCATTACTCAAAAGATGGGGGATCGTACCTTCTATGCCGATCTTCCTTACTTCTTTAGCTCCTGGGTGACAATTGGACCGGGGGTGACGGTTACCATCGAACCGGGGGCAGTCCTCAAATTTGAGGATGACCGGAGTTTGACGGTTTTGGGGAAGCTCATTGCCCTAGGGACCTCCTCGGCAAAGATCGGTTTTACCGAGAAGCGGGATGATTCTCTCGGAGGGGATACCAACGCGACTACCGACCCCCCGGCAAAAGGGCGGTGGCGTGGCCTAATTATTCAGGATGGTGGCCAAGCGGTGTTAGAGAACTGTGTCATCCGGTACGGTGGGAACGGGACGTGGGATGGAGTTGCCTACCACTTCGGAAATCTGGAGTTTCGTCGGGCTGGAACCTCTACGGTGAAGAGCTGTGAGATCAGCCAATCTGCCTATTATAACGTTTGGATTATTGACAGCTCCCCTATCTTGGTGAACAATACCATTCAAACCGCCCGGTGGGGTTTGGTCATTGAGGGGAATTCTTACCTGAATGTAGGGCCAACACCTCCTATTTCTAACAACACGATTACCGGTCATACCGACCCCGACCCGAATAGCACTGGGGCTATTTATGTGTCCGCTCAGGGGGCTTCCGCAATAGGGGGAGATAATCATATCAAAACCAACAAGCGGAATGTGGTGTACATTTATGAATCTATCGTAACAGGCAGATCAATCTGGAGGAAGATTGTTGATATCAATGTAGCTTACCTTTGCGACACTGTTTCTGTTGCCCCTGGAGCTATTTTGACCATTGAGCCTGGTACCATTATTAAGCTTCGAGATGATAGGGGTTTTTATGTGGAGGGTACCCTCATTGCTGATGGAGGTACGAGCAGGATTGTTTTCACAAGTAGCCGAGATGATACTCAAGCCGGGGACTCCAACGGGGATGGCAACGCTTCCGCTCCGGGAAGGGGAGATTGGCGAAGTCTCTTCTTCCGGGACTTGGCCCAGGGATGCCTTCTGAGGAATGTCCTCGTGAGCTATGGTGGGAATGGGGCCTGGGATGGTAGTATTTATCACTCAGGGTTGGTGATCGTCTTAGACAGGGCCCAGGTTCAGATTCTTTCCTCGGAGTTGCGCAACAGTAGAGGTGATGGTGTCCGGTGTTTAGGTTCGGGTTCTCCAGAGGTTAAGAGTTGTTTGATCACCAATAATGCTGGGTCTGCTCTTTCGGTCACTGATATTCGAGGGAATCCCAGGGTAGGTGGGAACACTGCTACTAATAATGGGGTGAACGGAATCTGGTTAGAAGGAGGGGCGATCAACCAGGATCGTACCTGGTTTGCGGACCTCCCTTATTTTATTGGGAATACCATCGAGGTATCGAGGGCGACCCTCACGGTTTCTCCGGGTACCGCCGTTAAGTTCGAGGATGATCGAGCCTTATACATCGGTACGGGGGCCCGGATCATCGCCGAAGGGACGGATCTTCAGCCTATCTACTTTACGGGCAAGCGAGATGACGTGGTAAATGATACGAACAATGACCAGTCGGGTTCCGCTCCGAGTAGTGGAAACTGGCGAGGTGTCTTTTTGGTTAGCGGAGGCCAAGGTCGTTTCATAAACGTGATCTTCCGATACGGAGGCAATGGTAGCTGGGATGGAGGTCGGTATAGCTACGGCAATGTAACCCTGGAGAATTCGGGGGATGCCTCCTTTGAGAAATGTGAGTTCACTCAATCAAAGAGCTATGGCTTATGGGTGCAGGGTTCTTCCCCGAAGATCCGGAGTTGCCTATTTCAAGGGAATGCTTGGGGGTTGGTTATTGAAGGGAATGCTTATCCTTTTCCTTATGACCCTGCCAACCTCCTCATCGCAGGCAATACCTTCCGGGAGAACACTAATGGCGCGATCTCCACTCCGGCTCAATCAGCAGGTCAGATTTCTGGAGACAACGTAATTGACGCTAACAGCCGAAATATCCTCCAGGTTTTCGGAGCAGTTCAAAACACTTCTCGCTTCCGTTATTTCCCCAACAATGGTCAAGTGGCCTGGTATGTGGTAGACCATATCACGGTTAATGAAGATGCTCTCCTGGAGATTGAGCCAAACGTTGTTGTTAAGTTTGAGAATGACAGGGGGCTATACGTTTATGGTACCCTCCGTGCGGAAGGGACTGCCACTAACCCCATCCTTTTCACCTCTTTTAAAGACGATGGTAACCCGGCGGGGGATTCCAACAATGATGCAGCGAATTCCACACCCCGGCGAGGGGATTGGCGAAGCTTCTTCTTTGGCAGCTCTTCTCAAGGCAACCGCCTTAAGTACTGTGAGTTCCGTTATGGGGCAAGTGGCTCTTGGGATGGTGCTCGATCCCATTATGGGGAGGTTCTTGTTGAGGGGTGTCGGGATTTAAGTCTTCTGTTTTGCACTCTTAAGGAGTCTCAGTATGATGGTTTACGACTGCGGGGAGGGGCAAAAGTTACAGCTCGGAGCAATTTCTTCACCAATAATAGCGGAAGCCCTATCCGGTTGGAATACATATCCGATGATGTGGTGGTCAGTGGGAATACAGCCACCAATAACGGGTTCAACGGGATCATCCTGGACGGCGGGGATGGGATGGTTCTTACGGAGGAGACGGGTACCCGGGTATGGTATAAGGATCTCCCCTATTTTGTCGGTGTAGGGATTTATATCGGGCCTTTCGCCCGTCTGGAAATCCGACCGGGAGCCATCATTAAGTTTAATCAATCCCGGTGGCTGGTGGTTCAACCGAAGGGGACCTTGATCGCTCGGGGTACTGATGCGGATCGGATTTATTTCACCGATGTCCGGGATGACTCGGTGGGAGGCGACACCAATGCGGATGGTGCTAACAGTGCTCCCGCTCCAGGTTGGTGGAATTCCCTTTGGATTGAATCTGATGACGGGAACTCGGTGCTGTCTTTCTGCACCCTCCGCTATGGTGGGGGTGGTGGTTGGGCTGGTGATCGAGGCTACGGAGGGCGTTACCACTACGGTAACCTCGTTGTGGCTGGCTCCTCTTCTCCCGTTTTAGAGTACATCGCAACTACTCAAAGCGCGAATGATGGGTTAAGACTTTGGGATACCGCTGCTCCTCAGGTACGCAATTGCGATTTTCTCAACAATGGGAACTGGGGGGTTGTCGCTGATCATGCATCCTCCTTGAATGCCCGGAGCCTGATTATGGTGGGGAATACCAACGGGGGAATTTATGTAGGTCAGTTTGCTAACGCTGTGGTTAACTACTCCGATACCTTTGGTAATGGGGTGGTGGGGGGCGTGAACTACCAGAAGGTACCGAGTGATCCCTCTGCGACGGTTCCGGGCACGGGGAATATTATTGCAGATCCCCTGTTTGTCAGTTTTCCCAGCGATCTGCGTTTGCAATTGAACTCCCCTTGTAAAGATGCCGGAGACCCTACCACCACAGATCCTGGTACTTCAGACCGGGCAGATATAGGGGCTTTTGGGGCTCTGTTGGCGGTGGCGAGTTCGGCTACTATTGCCCCTCAGAATCCTACGGTCTCTATCCTTGGCACCCTTACTTTTACCGGGACTGCTAAAAAGCAGGATGGAAGCCCGATTTCCGGTGCGATCTTCTCTTGGGAGGTCCTGCCCGGTACCGGGGATGGCAAGATTGATGGCTTCGGTCGCTTTACACCGCTGAAAGAGGGAACGGTGACGGTCCGAGGTTTCTATGGTTCTGCTTCGGCTCAAACATCGGTCACTATCACCCGCACAGCGCAGGTTTTGCAGATCTTTCCTTCCCCAGCGGCTGCTCTTCCAGGTCAGCCTCTCTTCTTTAATGCGATCCTTTTGGATGAGACGGGCCAGCCCGTTACGCCTTCAGATCCCATCCAGTTTACCAGCGGAAGTAACCTTATTGCCTCCCTGGGGGCCAACCTGTTCGTAGGCACAGGCGTAGGACAGGGGTCTGTCCAGGCCTCTTTAGGAGGTCTTACCGCTAACTCAACGGTGATCTTGCCTTCGAATACCCAGAATGGTCTCATAGGGAGGTATTATCTCGGAGCTTTCAACTGGCAGAAGTTTCCGCTGATGAGCCGGGTGGATAATAATATTTACTTTGGTAAGTTCGGTACCGATAATGCCTTCACCTGGAACCCCTTCGCTCCTTCTGCTCCAATTCCACAGTTTAGCGTTCAGTGGGATGGATATCTCCAACTGACGGATTCAGGAGAGTATGTCCTGATCCTCGCGGCGGATGATGGAGCTGCGGTATGGATTGATGGTCAGCTGATCCTCGATGTAAACCTTTTAAAATCTGGTGGTCCGCTGAAGAAATCGGTACCGGTTAACCTCTCCGCAGGTATTCATTCTCTGCGTGTTAGGTACACTCAGAGGATCGGGGCCTTGGCAGGGATAGACTTCACTTGGGTTACCCCTAACAGTACTGCAGGGGAAGTGCCTATTCCGTCTGCCAATCTCTTCGTTTCTCAAGGCGACATTGCCTCTGTAGAAACTAATCCCCTGACCCTTACCTTGGGTCAAGGAGAGGTTGTGGAGGTTCAGGGAATTGCGAAGAACAGTAATGGTCAACCCTTGAGTAATATCGCGTTCAACTGGTTCCCGTTGGTGGGGCAGAATTTGATCTTCTTAGAGGATAACGGGCCTTCCGCTCGGATTACTGCTCTTCAGCCTGGTCAGGCGAAGGTACGGTTGACCGCTGGAGATAAGTTTTACGATTTAACCATTAACATCCAAACGATTTCCCTTCCTCAACCTGTAATTCCCTTTAAGGTTGAGGTGCTTCCATTGAGTGCGGTAATTCCATTGAATGGTTCTCAGACCTTTACAGTGGTAGCCAAAACCTCGGATGGAACGGTGATACCTGGCCCCTATAATGTTAACTGGTCTCTGGAAAAGGTGACGGGTGATGGCAACTTGACCGCGTCTGCTGATAGTCAGTCAGTCACTTTTACTGGGACTTTGGGAGGAGAGGTTAAGGTCATCGCCAATATCGGAGGGGTGGTTGGTATCGCCACGGTGACCATTCGGCCGAACCCTATTAACATCCTTTCTGGGCCGTTTGCGGTGCTGATCAGCCGAACCTCTGCTTTAATGGAGTGGATTACAGACATCCCTTCGGACTCGAAAGTAGAGTATTGGAGAGGTTCGGACCAAAGCACCAAGCAGGTGAAAACCGATCCGGCCTTGGTGAATCTCCATCGTGTCCTTCTGGAAAACTTAGAGCCAGGAACAGTTTATTCCTTCCGGGTGACCTCGGTAGGGGCTGTTAATGAGACGGTAACTTCTTCTGAACAGACCTTCCAGACTCTACCGGTTTTAGCAAGCCGAACCCTCTCGATTCCTACTCATCTTTCTGGCCCCACCAATACGGTGGTAGAGGTACCTATTAATATAGATGATGCTTCGGGAGTAGCTGGTTTCCAAACCGATCTACTTTTCAATCCGGGGATTCTCTCCCCAGAAGGGGTTGTAAAGGGTTCACTGATTGCCAATGTAGCCGATTGGACGGTGGATCTTCAGTCCGTAGGGAGCGGTCGAATCCGCATTATCGGAGGTAATACCAAGGCGGTCCCGTTAACAGGAGGGGCCGGAGATTTAGTGAAGATTCGTTTCCGGATCAGCCCACAGGCGGTGACCAACTCTTTTACTACCCTAGACTTTGTGGGCACGATATTGAGCCAGAATCGGGCGGCTGATATCCCTGTAGTTACCCAAAGCGGGAAGCTAACGGTGAGCCTGCGCAAGGGGGATGTGAATGGCGATGGTAAGGTAGATATTCTTGACGTGATGCTGACCATTAACGCTATCCTTGAGCGAACTACCCTCACCGAACAGCAGAGAGTTAGCGCGGATGTGAACGGTGACGGTGCTGTGGACATCCGAGACGTGGTGGGAACTGTAAGGATAGCGCTGGGGCTTAGTCCTCTGTCTAGCTCCTCTTTGCAGAGCCTTGTCCCGGTTCAGCTCCGACTTCCCGAGCGACTAGAGGCGCACCCAGGAGAGGTAATGAGGGTTCCAGTGTATGTCAAAGGAGGTGGGGATTTGGCCGGTGCTCAGTGGAAGATTCTAGTGGATCCTAAGGTGGTGAGCGACCTTCAGATTGAGAAGGGGGATTTAACCAGCGATAGAGATTGGCTTCTCTCCGTTTCTCGATGGAATTCGGAAACGGGGGAGACTCGATTCTTAGTGACCCGTCTTTCCAGCGAATCTACTGGCCGGGCCGAGGGGACCCTTCTCCTCCTGCGCCTTCAAATCGCTGAGAGAGCTCCTGTGGGATACACCACCGCGCTCAACCTTCAAGACTTGAAGGTGGTTGATCGGGGTGCTCGGGAACTGCGAAGTAGCGCTGTTGGAGGTACCCTTACCGTAGTAGAGTCTTTGAAAGGAGATCTAGATGGCGATGGAAGGATCACCCTTCGGGATGTTACTCTGGCTCTGCGGTGGGTTTTGTCAAAGCAACCGCGGATAGAGGCCCAAAAGAGAGCAGGAGATATCAATGGTGATGGGCGTATTACTCTTGCTGATGTAACCCAGATCCTGCGCCAGTCTTTGGGAAGGAGGTAAAGGATAGTTAAGAGAGATAAAGGGCCTTCTTCAGGCTTCTTATCTCGCCTCCCAGGGGTTAAAAGAGTGGGGAAGTAGCGTGGTTCGGACGCATTATGCTCCTTGCATTATTTAGGGTGGATAGGATATACTGGAAATAGATAATCCCCTGGAACGGGCCGGGTTAGTAAGGACATCGGCGTCCGGTAAAGAATTTTAGACAACGGCGTCTATCGTTTGGGAGGATGGTCTCCCAGCGATAGGCGCTTTTTTATTTTTCTCAAGGAGATGTCCGATGTTAAAGCGGTTAATTCTTCGCTGCCAGCGCGGCGATCCGAAGGCGACTACAGAGTTTGTTCGCCGATTAAGGCCCTTGGTTCGGAAGATCGCCTACTATTACTCTAACCGATGCGCGGAGCCTCTTGAAGATATGGAGCAGGAGATCTGGTTGGGGATTTTTACCGCTCTTCCGGAAGTGAATGTACGGATTGGTGACCCGGTACAATTTCTGCTGAAGAAAGGGAAGTGGAGTGCCCTTGACCGAATTAAGCGCCGCTTACGTCATTCGGAGGAACCTGTGGCAGAGATCTATCAACCGGATATTCGCTCTCGAGTAGAGGAGACCGTTTTGGCTCATTGTTTGCGGGAGGAGATCAAGGGGTATCTTTCGCCCGTCCAATCCACAATCCTCGACTTGCTGATCGCGGGTTATTCTGCTACCGAAGTGGCTCAGCAATTGGGTTGTACTCCTGCTAATGTGAGTTACCATCTAGCCCGAATCCGCCGGGTTTATCAAAGGATAGAAAGGGAGATTCTTTAATTGGTTCAGGAGAGGAGCCTTTCAAGGAGGTCCCCGGGGATTTTTTGACTTTTTCTCCGGGAAGAGGTAGACTTGAGGCAAGGAGGTTGATAGCGGTCGGAGAAATATATATGGGTGGGAGTCGAGAATTCGCTTCTGAGACTTTTAAAGACAAGGCTCCTCGGAAATGGTGAAAGAGACCCGTAAGTGCCCTCAATGTCAGGCTGAGGTTCCTCTCTCTGCCCACTTTTGTTCAGAATGTGGGGCGTCGCTTGGTGAGATTTCTCCTCAAGATCGGGGCAAGGAAGTTTCAGGTCAACGCTCTTCTCGGGAGAGTAAGTTGTGGTGGTTAGTGGGTTTGTTGCTGGGGATCGCATTGGTGTTGGGAGGGTGGCATTGGTGGAGTCGAAAGACGGGAGCTTCCGTGGTGGTCCAGTCCCCTCGGCCTTTAACCGGGCCAGGGGTACTCCAATCTCCGCCCCGCCCTCTGGGAGGTCCTCCTGTTACCCAAAGTCCACGCCCACCCCTTCCTCCTCCGGACCCTAACCGTCAAGCGGTTGCGGAATACTTGAACAAGATGGCCCGAATCGAAGCGGAGCGCAAAGACATTGTCAATAACCTTTTCCCTGCGATGTTTACTCTCTCTCTGCTGCGGAATTTAGGCCCCTTGCAAGATGCCTTGGTGCTTTTTGATGAGGACCTCAGCGAGGAAAAACGCCAACAACATGTGACCAGTGTGGAGCAGGCGGAGCAGACCATCAATGCTTACATCCAGCAGTTGCAGGAGGTAGCCATCAAAGCTCGGAAGATCACTCCTCCCCCTCCGGCCCAGCGATTTGCGAGAGCTTATGATTATGCGGTGAGTCAATATATCACTATCATTGCCCAGATACGCCAGGCAATGTTGTCGAACGATGTTTCCATCGGGGCGAGGGCGCGTCAGTTGAGTCAGTTGAAAGATCAAGCTCTTATGCTAGCGGATCAGGAGTTGGAACGGCTGGTGAATCGGTATCGTCTTCCGAAACTCTTCTCAGTTTCCGACCGGACCTCGGCTCCTATTACCGCAGGTCCGTAGCTGAGTTGGTAACCCAGAAGGAATCAAGGGAACATTTTAGAAAAGAGTCCTGTCAAATAAAAAGGGGAGGAGAGTGGTAAGGGAGGGTGATCCCCTCTTTGCTTCTAGGTTTTATCTCTTGTTATAATGTTCCTAGTGCACTGAGCGATTCCCTGAGACAACGGATCTCTTTCCCCTAGAGTATCCTTTTGAAAAACTCTTAATAAACGAGAGGGAGATTGTTGGATGGCGGTTACTCGTAAAGACCTAGGCGAGATAATGGTGGAGAAGGGCTGGATCTCCAACGCCGAACTCGCCGAGGCGCGCAAGGCCCAGCGAACTTCTGGTAATCCGGACCTAGGCCGAGTTCTGATTGACCTAGGCTATGCCACGGAGAGGGATGTTACTGAAGCAAGGGCTACCCAGCTTGGCCTTCCTTTTGTAGATTTAAACCTCATTAAGCCGGACCCTAAAGCTTTGAACCTCGTTCCCCAGCGCCTCTGCCAACAGCATAATATCCTCCCGATAGCAGTTCAAGGAAATACTCTCCTTTTGGTGGTGGCGGACCCCTCGAATGTTTTGGCCGTTGACGACGTTCGCCTAGCCACAGGAAAACAGGTTAAGATCGGTTTAGCCGCACCTTCTGCTATTGAGGATGCCATCGCTAAGTACTATGGTGGGGGAAATGTTACTACCGCTCCGGCTACTGTGGGGAACGGAGGGCAGTCAGGGGATTCCGCCCAGGATGTACCCTCCTTGGCGAGTATCACTGATGATGTCCAGAAATACTCCCACCGGGAAGCGATGATGGAGGATGAAACCGCCGAGGCAGTAAAGGTCTCGGAAGAAGCTCCCATTATCCGGGTGGCAAATACCATTATTCAGCAGGCGATCCTCCAACGGGCTTCGGACATTCACGTTGAGCCTGTCCCCAAAGGGGTCCGGATCCGCTACCGCATTGATGGCGTTCTTCATGAAATTATGACCTTGCCGAAGTACATTCATCCTCCACTGATCTCCCGGTACAAAATTATGTCGGATATGAATATTGCGGAGCGGAGAATCCCTCAGGATGGCCGGATTGGGATCATCTTCCGGGATAAAGAATACGACCTCCGGGTCAGTTGTCTTCCCACTCTGCTGGGTGAGAAGATTGTTATGCGTATTTTGGATAAATCCAGTGTCCTTATTGGTTTGAATAAACTCGGTTTTCTCCCAGAAGTTCAAGCCCAGCTGGAGACTATCATCACCCAGCCCAATGGAATGATCCTCAGCACCGGGCCTACAGGATCAGGTAAAACCACTACCCAATATTCCATCCTCCACCGGATTAATAAGATGGAAGTTAATATCCTTACGGTGGAGGACCCCGTTGAATATCAGCTTCCCGGAATCAGCCAGGTTCATGTTAACCGCAAAGCGGGCTTGACCTTTGCTACCGCCCTGAGGGCTTTCCTCCGCCAGGACCCCGACATTATTATGGTGGGTGAGATCCGAGACCTGGAGACCGCCGAAATCGCCATTGAAGCGGCCTTAACAGGTCACCTTGTCCTCTCCACTCTCCATACCAATGATGCTCCTTCAGCAGTTACCCGCTTGGTAGATATGGGAGTGGAACCGTTTTTGATTGCGGCGACGGTCATCGGGGTGCTGGCTCAGCGATTGGCTCGACGGATCTGTAATAACTGCAAAATTTCTTACGAGGTCCCTGCTCATCATCTACGTCGCTTCGGTTATAAGCCGGAGAGGGAGGATGAGATGGTTACCCTTTGGAAGGGGCAGGGGTGTGAGCAGTGTCGCCATACCGGTTTCTCGGGCCGAATTGCTATTACGGAGCTCATGATTATGAACGATGAAATCGCGGAGCTTATCGTCCGACGGGCGCCGTTAGCCGATATCCGGGAAGCAGCTCGGGCGAATGGAATGAAACTCCTGCGGGAAGACGGCCTGATTAAAATCTTAGAGGGTATTACCACCCCCGAAGAAGTGATGCGGGTCGTCTTTACTGCTGGGCAGTATTAAAGCCCCTAGTTCATCAGATACGCCTTGGGGGTTTGCCCGAGAGACCCATCTAAAGGACCAGCCTGCGGAGACAAGATGAAATTCCCCAGGCTATTACTCTCTTGTTATTTACCTAATCTTTGAAATCCTTCCACGGTTATAAGAGCCTATGGATGAGAATCGTCTTCAACCTCAAGGGAATCCTTTGACCTCTTCAACAGGGGTAATAGGGCAGAGAAGGCTTGCCTCAGTAAAACCTCTTCCGATTTCGGATCTTCATTTGGATGACCTCCTTCAAGAGGTTGTCCAGCTGGGGGCTTCCGATTTGCATATCACCCCCGGTTTGCCGCCGGTTTTCCGCATTGATGGTGCTCTGCGTCCGGGAAATTACGAGAAGCTAACTCCGGTGGATACCCAAAGGCTCATCTATGACATCATGACGGATGAGCAGATCCAGCGCTTTGAGGCCAACTGGGAGCTTGATTTCTCCTATACTTTGGGGAAAGTTGCCCGGTTCCGAGTTAATGTCTTTAAGGATCGGGGGGCAGTTTCAGCCGCTTTCCGCTTGATCCCTGCGAAAATCCCCACTTTTAGGGATCTCTTCGGCTACTATGATGCTCCTGTGGGAGCCTTAACGATGGGACAAAGCCCCGTCAACGCTCCCACCCTAATCCAAGTTTTAGAGGACCTAACCCGCCGGCCGAGGGGATTGATCCTAGTTACAGGGCCAACGGGAAGTGGCAAATCCACTACCCAGGCGGCGATGATCAACCAAATTAATAATGAACGCAGTGCCCATGTGATCACCATTGAAGACCCTATTGAGTATCTGCATACCCACCGGATGAGTGTGATCAACCAACGGGAGTTGAACCAGGACACCCGTTCCTTTCCCAACGCTCTGAGAGCAGCGTTGCGAGAGGATCCGGATGTGATCCTGGTAGGGGAGATGCGGGATAATGAGACCATTGCTGCGGCTATCACCGCAGCGGAGACGGGTCATTTAGTCATTGCCACTTTGCACACTAATGATGCGGCTCAAACAGTGGATCGGATTGTAGATGTTTTCCCTCCGGGCCAGCAACAGCAGATTCGGATTCAGCTTTCGAATAACCTTGAAGCGGTTTTGTGTCAGCAGTTGATTCCTCGAGCCGGAGGACCCGGACGGGTTTGCGCGATGGAGGTAATGTTGGCTACTCCTGCCATTCGGAACCTGATTCGGGAGGCCAAAACTCATCAGATCCCCTCGATCATCCAAACCAGTGCTCAGGTGGGAATGCAAACGATGGATATGGCCCTCCGATTCTTATATATGCGGGGGTTAATCACTTATGAGGATGCAATGGCCCGGGCTATGAATCCTCAGGAGCTGAAAAACTTGATCAGCTCTTCTCCCTCCGCTGGAGGTTCCTCAGGAAATGTAGGAGGCTCCTCTGGTCGGACCTTCGGACGCTGACCGAGGTGCCAGGGGTTTTCTCCCAAGAAGAAGGAAAAGAGGAGGGAGGAGGAGTAAATTTTTGAGGAAGCGGAGATAACGCAGAGAGGTGAGAGATTATGCCGACCTTTGCCTATGTAGCACGGGATGCCAACGGTACAGTGACCCGAGGCACCTTAGAAGCGGATAATGAGGCCCTTGTAGCTCGCCAGTTGCGGGAACGAGGCTTGGTAGTTTCTAATATCACCCGGGTGGGGGGTGCCCGTCGGGATGGAGGAGGTCGAGCTCAAACTGCAGTGGTGGTTCAGCCTCAAAAGAAGCGGATGGGCTGGGGACGAGTGAAACTATCTGACCTAGCAGTGTTCTACCGCCAGTTCTCGACGATGATAGATGCGGGTGTCTCCCTAGTCCGCGCCCTCTCCGTTTTGGCTGAGCAAACCCCAAACGCTAAACTCCGCCGGATTATTATGGATATTCAGGCAGAAGTCGAGGCGGGTTCCACTTTATCCCGGGCAATGGCTCAACACCCCCGAGTCTTTAGTAGCCTCTCCATCGGTTTGATCCGAGCCGGTGAAGTGGGAGGCGTTCTAGAAGAGAGCCTTCAGCGGTTGGCCTCCTTTATTGAAAAGGACTTGGAGCTTCGCCGGAAGGTGAAGTCCGCAATGACTTACCCAACCATCGTTATGATCGCGGCTTTGGGGATTGTTATCGGGTTAGTGACCTTCGTCCTCCCCAAGTTCTTCCAATTGTTCGTGGATTTGGGAATGAAAGAGGACTCGATGCCTGTGATGACCCTGATGGTCAAGAGCTTCAGCGATTTCCTGGTCTCTAAATGGTATATTATGCTGGGAGGGGTGGCCATCTTCTTTGTTCTCTTTAAAGCGGCGGTGCGGACGAAGGTTGGTAAACGGGCTTACGACTGGTTTAAGCTGAAGGCCCCTGTCTTTGGGAAGTTAAACCATAAGATCGCCTTGGCCCGCTTCTCCCGGACTTTAGGCACCCTCTTAGCCTCGGGTGTGCCTATCCTCCAGGCTTTGGAAACCGTAGCAGGTACCGTGGACAATGAGATCATCGGCGATGCGGTAATGGAAGCCCGAGCCCGGATCCGAGAGGGTGACCGAATCGGCGACCCTCTCCAGAAGTCTAAGCTCTTCCCACCAATGGTTGTTCAGATGGTCTCCATTGGCGAAGAGTCCGGTGCTTTGGAGCAGATGCTTGCTAAAGTATCAGAGTTTTATGAACAGGAGGTAGACACTGCCCTGGCCAGCTTAACCTCTGCCATTGAGCCGGTAATGATCGTGCTCCTGGGAGGAGCAGTAGGCTTCATCGTCATCTCTATGTTTATGCCGTTGGTGACTATCATCAGCAACCTGTCCGGTGAGGGAGGTGGCGGAGGCGATTAATCCATAAGAGAGGAATGAGGAGGAGAGACTGCTAAACCGAAACCTCCCTGAAGGGTTTCTGACCTTCTTCCTTTTGGGGCTGAGGAGGAGGCCTTCCACGGGGTAGAGATGTTTGTGGCCTTCTGGGTTATTGTAGCTTTTCTTTACGGTTCCGCCGTAGGAAGCTTTCTTAATGTAGTTATCTATCGCTTGCCTCGAGGAGAATCCCTTCTCTCTCCTCCTTCTCATTGCCCAACCTGCGGAACCCGTTTACGGGTTTTAGACCTCATTCCCCTCTTCAGCTTTCTCTGGAGGAGGGGAAGATGTGCTTATTGTAAAGCCCCTATCGCCTGGCGGTACTTTTGGGTGGAGCTTCTCACTGCTTCCCTCTTCGCTTTCACCGTTTTCCTTAAAGGACCAACTGGAGAGGCAGTCCTTCTCTGCTTTTTGCTGGCAGATCTGGTAGCCATTTTTTTTATAGACCTGGAGCACTATATTATCCCTGATCCTCTTAATTTAGCCGGTTTTCTCCTGGGAGTAGTTCGAGACCTCCATCATTGGATGACTCAGGGATCTTCCTGGTTGCCGCTTAGGATTCCTCTTGGGGGTGTGACTTTACCTATTCCCTGGTCCTTTGCCGGAGCTCTCCTCGGGATGGGCCTTTTTTACCTCTTGGGCCGCTTGGGGAGTTGGGTCTTCAAAAAGGAGGCCTTAGGGTTGGGGGATGTCAAATTCGCCGGCGCTCTGGGAGCGAACCTCCTTCCGGGGCCGGCGGTGGTTGCCCTCTTTTTCGCCGTGATGGCGGGAAGTTTGGTGGGTTTAATGCTTCTCGCTTTTTTCCGCCAGCCACTGGTTAGGGGGGAAGTCCTTCTTGCTTGGGATTCTCCTCCGGAGACGCCTCCCCAGAAAGATGAAACTTTAAAAGACATCCCTATCCAGGTTTCTTTCTATCCAGAGTCTTGGGGAGGGCTTCTGCGATGGACTTCTTCGCCAGCTCTCACTTCCAGCGGGCCTCTTTTCCGTTGGCGGACTCGGTCGGGAGCAGTTTGTACCCTGGTTTCCGGAAGAGCTTGGTCGGAGGAGAGTAAGGAAGTCCCTGTCGCTACTCTCTTTCGTAAGCCTGTTACTGCTGATCAGCCCTTTCCCATTATCTACCTCGGAGGGACCATTGTGGATGGGAAGGACCGGAAGACAGTGCCTTTTTATATGGAAACTCCGGTGCCGGTTTCACGGGTAAGAGCGGAAATCCTTGGAAAGGATATTAATTGCGCCACCTTCTCCTTATCGGCCCATCAGAAAGGTGAAGTGAATCTCCTTTCTAAGGGGAAAGATCACTTAAAAGTGGAGATCTCCTTAGAGAGCCCTGTGAGAGGCGCGGTTGAGCTGGGGAGAGTGATGGTAGAGGTGCCCCAGGGTGAAGACAAGAACCTTGCTTGGTTAACCGCAAAGGAGTTGATAGTTTATAATCCTAGGGGACAAATCTTAAAGGATGTCGAATTACAAACCTGGCCTATCGGAATCCGGCAGGCAGTTCCTCCCCCTGAAGCCGGTTTGACTTTTGGTCTCATCTATCGGCAAGGGGCTAAGGGTACCGACTGGCAGTTAGTCCTTGAACCTTGGCAGAGACGTGTTCCTTTTGGCCCTTTTTTGGCCTTGGGTACCGCTGTAGCCCTTTTTTGGGGAGATAGCTTGTGGCGGTGGTACCTGAAGTGGGCAATACCTCAATAAAAGGCGGCTGATCGGGGAAGACTAACGTTAGATTGGTAGAGAGAGTTTTTTTACAATAAGGGAACCTTAGACTATCAAAGAGTCGTCAAACTAGATAGGAGAGCAAAGTAAAGACATCAAAAAGGACCTGAGGGGGATCGGAGATGAGAAAGAAGAGCTTAAAAAGCGAGGGTTTCAGTTTGATTGAGCTGATGACGGTGATAGCGATCATCGCCATTTTGGCGGCCATCATCTTTCCTGTGGCGACTTCCGTACGCCGGCGCGCTCAGGAGAGTGCCTGTATCAGTAACTTGAACCAGATTTACCAAGCGGTGAAGATGTACCGTTTAGATGAGAGGCGTTACCCCGACTCTTTAGGGCCTTACGTCCTCGATACTTACACTGTGAAGGGGATGACGGGGGAGCAGATTAAGAATTCTCGGATTTTGACTTGCCCCGCCAACGATTTTAGCTACACCGATCCGGAGGATAGAACGAAATGGGGAGAGGTGTTGGTTCGCATGGCTCCGGTGCAGAGATTTACCGCCGATCCCCAACAGGTGGCCCAGATTGCTCCTACAGACCCTCTGGTCCGGGGAGCTCAGTTTTTCAAATGGGATTCCTATGATGGCTTTGTCACCCCTCAAGGATATGAACTGCACTATAGTCGTTTTCGCACCTTTGATCAGAGGGACCCGGAGTATAAACGCCAGCTTGCTTTCCGTAATCCGCCGGAAGATACGGTCATTACTTGGTGTAGCTACTTTCGTAACTATACTTCTACGGGTGTCCTTAGGGGAGGGGACGACATTGTTCTGTTCTTAAGTGGGCAGGCGAAGAAGTTCCCGGCTCAGCAGATTGAAACCTGTGGTTGGCGAATTAAACCTGAGGGGTGCCCTTAGTGAATAGCTCCGTAAATAAGACTGCTTAGTTTCGGTAGGAACTGGTTGGGTGCCTTCACCGGTATGAGGTTTTGGTCTCCCAACTTGGGTTTAGCTTCGGTGAAGGAAAAGGGAAGAGGGAAGATGAGAGTCCAGGCTCGACAGAGAGGGTTTACCCTGGTTGAAATTCTCGTTGTCACCGTCATCCTGGTGCTGGGGATTTTTACCATTGTCCGGGTTTTTCCCCTGGGTTTCAACTTACTTCGGACCACGGAAGAATATTCGGCGGCTAAGCGGTTGGCCCAAGCAGAGATTGAGCGGTTGAAAGAATCCTCCGCAACTCTCCCAGAGGCAATTGTAGCGGTTCACCCGACTGCGGGGATTATTGACCCCACCGTTCGCCCCGATCTGCTGGAGCCTTCCTCTCTGCTTCTCTCTCCTGAAGAAAAACAGGCCCTTCTCCAACGCCCCGATGCGGACCTTTGGACTGACATTAACCAGTCTCGAAAGATTGTTGGGGAGACTCTGCGGATACCCGCTCCTTCCATCACCGATTTTGGTCCCGCTTCGGTTTACAGCTTGAACTTCGCCCCTATCGAGTGGCCCAATACTGCAGTTGTTAGCCCTCAAGAGGCCGATCGATACCTCCTAGTTCGGAGCACCAACTTAAATCGGGTGGATGTCACCGACCGAGCGGGGCCGGAGCGTCGCGAGGCCTTGGAGAATCTGGGCTTTCGGTCTTACGGTATAGATTATAAGTTAGGGTTTCTCTACTTTAACCCAGCTCCCTTCCCCAGGGAATATGTGGTGGAGTATGTTCCTAGGGGAACGGGCCGAGCGATCACCGAAGTGGTTCGGGTGCCTGCTACTAGCCTGGGCCCAATGGTGGGGGTTCCCTTAAGGCGAGTTTTTGGTTCTGGTGGAGCGGGTCAGCCCGTTATTGAGCCGGAAACGGACCGAGTAGCTCGGAAGTATCGCTATATCCCCCAGGATCAACCTTTCAGTCCGGACCCCTTTGAGTACAAAGTTTTATCGCGTTATCCTTCGGGGATCCAATTTGCCGCAACCTTAGGGTTTAACCCCCGGGCTTTTGAGGGGTTTGGTCGGGGACCTCTTACCGCCCGGATAGATTATATGGTGGCGGACTGGCATATCCTGCACGAGGATCGTATCCTTCCGGAACGGCCTCCTTATAGGGTGCGTTTGGGTTTTTCCTTCCTTCAAAAGGCCGGAGAGACCCAGCAGGAGGAGAGCTTCGCTCTGTGGCCAGGATTGTTAAGGGATCGGAAGGTTCCTCTCTCGGTGATTGCCATCCATTTGGGGGAAGGCCTTCTAACTTACGACACGGATTATCCGGGAGGAACGATTAAAGTGGATTATAAAAATGGCGTTTTAGAGTTTCAGCCGGGGAATTGGTTTAGCCCTTCGGGGAATACGCTTTCTATGAACCCCGCAGGTTTCCCTGTAAGGATTTTTTATAAAGTGGAAGGAGATTGGGGTATTGCTATCCAGAAGTCAGCGGAGCGTTATGTTCCGGTAAGCCCTTCTCGGATTTTGGGAATAGGAACTTATCTTCCTCTGCCAGTCCTTCCTCCGAGCCAATCCCGAGACAGCCTCTATCATCTCCGAGCCCTTTTCCCTATTGCGGATGAAGGCAAATCGGTAGTAGTAGATTATGTCTATTGGTATTGGGATAAGAAGGGCGTTCTTCATCGCCAGGTAGAGCAGGGGGTCAACGCTCGGATCTCTGAATTGTCGGAGCCCGGTGGTGGTATTCCCCCTATAGTGAATGCTCCTCCTCATCCTTATATAGATATCCCGATACCTCTGCGGGAAGACCCGAATATGGACTTGCGAAGGGGGATTGGAGTGAAAATCACCCAGGTACGAGGTACTTTCCTCCGGGCCTTAGTCGTTTGGCGAGAAGGAGACCGATGGCGCCGGCAAGAAGTGGTAACTTTCCTAACCCGACGGGAGGAGACCTTGTGATGAAGGGGGTTTTAGGGAGAGAGGATAGAGCAAGAAGGCGGAGGGAACCCTTTAGCCCGCCTCGTTTTAGGGGAAGAAAAGGGTTTTTACTCTATTCTCCTCGATCCCTCCAAGGGTTCACTTTGGTTGAGATCTTAGTGGTAATGGCCATCACAGTCATCCTAATGGGGTTGTTGTTGGGGCCAGTGGTTACTACTTTTAACTTAGTCCACCGAGGTGAGCAAACCTCCCAGGCGCAGGAGACCGCCCGGCGGGTGTTAGAGGAGATTAGTCGGGAGGTGAGTGACGCCCTTTACGTGTGGTTGACGCCTGGCGATGAAGTTCCTATCCCTTATGTAGATGAGCAGGGGCGGCGCTATCGAGTGGTAATGAGGAACCCTCTAGCGGTTTATAACGATCGAGGGCAGAAGCTCTTTGTGGATCAGGCTTGGATTGATCTGATGCCCCCGGATGATACTTTAGGACTCCACGGGGGGGGCCTCCAACAACCTTTGACCTACCAACTGGATGGAATCTCTCATCCTGCTGACGCAGACAACAACACCCCAGGGCACTACCATCCCGTGATTGTGCGTTATTTTGTGGGGTTGCAGAAACCCTATCTTCCAGGTCAGAATGTGCCCCGTTGGATTAATGTGAACGAGAGACCTTTAACCCTCAGCGATCAGGATAACACTTATGTCCTCTTTCGGGTGGAATTCGACCCTTATGATCCTAAGTTCTCCAACTGGGCGGTTCCCGATCCCCAGAACCCCCGATCAGGGATTTATGTTCTGAATGAGAATTTCTTCTATGATCGTGCTTTAGCACCCAACGGAAAACCTTTCTGGCAGAATTGGCGAGAATCCGCGGTGGCGGTGGTGCCGATGGAGGATATTGACCTTATTCGCTTTGATGCGAATGGTCAGAACCCGGTTTCTTCTGTGCTCTTTCAGCCTTCGGCGATACCCAATGACCTGGCCCAGCCTACAGATGCGAGTCGAGGCACTCCCACTGCTTATGTAACGGATCACGGTAATTGGAGCGGATTGCAGAATGATGGGACGAAGGATTTCCTCCAGCTGGCCAATCGTAGTTTTTCTCCTCGGATTATTGTTTATGACCAACAGCCGCTTCCTAATGGGCAAACCCGGTTAGTGGCAGTCTATGATACTGGAGCTTTGCCCTCTCAAGCCTTTCATCCGCGGTTTCGACGACGAGTTGTCTCCTGGGATTCCCGGACAGGAGTGGTCCTTTTTGCTCATCCTGCGCCCTCTTATGAAATTCTGGTTACCGAAACCCTTAATGGGTGGCGTTTCCGTCCCACTGATTCCCTGGGGGCTCCTTTGAACACTTTGGCCCGGATTGTTCCCGGTTCTGAGACGGTTCAGGTGGAAGAAGAGGATCCTGTGACTCGGGAGAAGCGTTTTGTCGTCTTTCGCCGAGCTCAGCTGGCGGAGATGATGGATACTCCTGAACCTCCAGAAGATTGGGATGAGGGAACCAAAGGGCCTTGGCCTCCCCAGCTCCCTCCTCCTGGAACCTATGTTTTAACCGACAAAGGGGATCTCCTGATCGGTTATCCTTGGCCAGGGCCGGAAAATCCTCTGCAACCCGTTCCGGTTCCCGAGGGGCACCGGGTTCGAGTCACTTACGAGTATCAAACGAATGATCCGGATGATGTGGTGAGGGTGGATTATGACACTCGGTCTTTGATCAACATTATTCTGGGTATCCGGATCTATGACCGTGCCACTGGGAAACCTTTAGTTAGCCAGCTAATGAACAAGGTTCAGTTACGTAATTTAGGACGGTAAGAGGTTCAAGGTGTTGAAGGGGATGGCAGGGGCGCTCCGCGGAGTGCCCCTGCTAAGGACGGGATCAAAAGATGAAAGGAAAGATGGTTAATCGGATTCCTCCTCATCGGCAAAAAGGTCAAACTTTGGTGGTGGCCTTAACGGTTTTATTCCTCCTGCTCTTTTTGGGAGGGCTCTTTGCAGGAATTCTTCGTAATGCTCTTACTCAGTCAGAGCGGCATAGTGCTACCCTAACCGCTCAATATCTGGCCGAGGCGGGGATTCGATATGCGGATAACCAATTGACTCACGGGCCGGAGGGGGCGGACTGGCGGCCCAAACCCACCAATTACTCGGCCCGAGAAGCGGCTCAGCAGGGGTTACCCTTAGACCCTGATTTTCGCTGGATTCGGCCTTGGGCACCTGTAGAGACGGGGGAGAAGGTGTGGCGAGAGAGGAATAACGGCCTTGCTTTTGTGGGAGAGACGCCCCCCAATGATAATTATGAGGATACAGGCCTCCGGGAGAAAGGGCCATCCGGGGGATTCACCCGCTTTAATCAGAGTGGAGGCAGATTCCTTTTGAGGGTGAATTATAACCCTTCCAACTGGGGAGGTGCTCCTTTGGCCCCTGATGTTCCCAAGACAGTCGTTCTCCGCCCCAATGAAGAGTACGGGCCAACACCCTTATCGCGCTTTATCATTATTGAGGCAGTTGGGCGGGAAGGAGTCCTCGATCCTAAGGACCCCACCACCTTTGAATTCACTCAACTCCGTCGAGAACTCGTTGCTCTGAAGCCGATAGGGATTACCGACTACATCCGGTTTGTCACCAATAAAGATCATTCCTCCCGGGTTGCCACGCTGGGGGCGAGTATCTTCGTTCTTCCGGAGCTGATAGGTGATCGGAATCGTCTCTTCTCCTCGGCGGATACTGAGGTAGGAACCGCTGAGCAGGGGCATTTACATAACTTGAACACTTTCTATGGTGCCATTCGGGTTAATGGGGATTTAAAATGGCGCGGCGGTCCGACAGTAGTCCTTAATGAAGAGGTAGGAATTACTCCTCAGGTTCCCCCTAACCGGGGGGATGCGGTGGAGGTGGCCGGCCGGATCTTCCACGAGGATGCTAAAACGGTGGTAAGGGTGGTTCAAAATCTCTACCTAAAAGGCTCTCAAAGCCAGGGAGGTTACCAGCGATTACGGTTTGAGCGCATCGTTCGGCCGAGTGACAGTGTTCAGTTCACCACCGTGAGCGGGGCCTATCGTGATGGTTTAGCGACGAATGGCGCCGATGGTTTTCCTCGAGGCATTGTTCGGTTGGAGCCTCCGGATATTATGGCGATAGACCCCGGCACCCGTTTGGCACGCTATCGGTTGCTTACCCGATATTCCCCTCCCAGCAGGCCGGATTTGGGTGAGGAGCAGGCGGACCGGGCAAGTCGAAACGGTTATGGAGCAGGGATTTATATTGATAATTCTCAGGAGAAGGACCCCCCGAAGGTTGAGGAGGATTGGCTAAGGCCCGGAAGCTCCCGACCCGGATGGATCGGCCACATCTATCGGCCTAAAGGGGTTCAGATTGTTTTAATGCCGGGACCTGTTTTCATTCCTAATGGTTCTCTCCTGGATGGCCAAGTGGTTAACGAGCCAGGTAAGGATGGATTGATACTCCAACGAGGAGCTATTCGGATTACCCGTACCGATCGCCCTTGGGAAACCTTGGATGGCCAGAATACCGGTTTGCTTACCGCTTTCTTCCAATATCCTCTGTTGGTTGGGGAATCCCCAGAAGTTCCGGGGAGGGTTCCCACTTTTGAGAACGGCGTGATTTTCGCTGAGGGGAATATCCGGATTCGGGGGAAACTTCCCAAAGACCGGGTTCTCCAAGAGGGGTCTTTGGCCAACTTAGCACAAGGTCAATCTCTGACCATCGTTTCTGGAGGGACTATCTATATAGAAGGGAATTTGCTCAAAGGGGATCCTGCGAGACCAGATCAACCTCAACGTTCGGGAATTGCCCTCCTAGCCCGGGAACACATTGCTATCAACGCTACTTCCTATTTTCTCAGTCTCCCCGAAACTTTTTCTGGAGACTGGAATAGAGTGGGAGGGATAGGGTACACTGCCCTTTATCTGCCTCCTCTGGACCGCTATGGCTTCTTTGTCTCTTCGGCCCGGGATCCTAGAACCTATCCCCTGGATACCTTATCAGTGAATTTGACGGAGGTCATTGCTCCTTCGCTATCTTCCGCATCCGCCTCCGGGGCTTCTCCCGCTCCTCCGGTAGCAGGGGAGAATCGGGCGATGGGTTTTCTCCCCCCTTCGGGGTATAACCGATCCGCAAGCGATCGACGAGCTTCGGGAGGAGGTTTCCGGCTTTTACAAGCGCTACCAAGAGCTACTCCCTTCCGGCAGGAACTATTGGTCCAGCATACCGCCGAATCAGAACCGGGAAGCAGAGTTCTATTGTTGGTTAACGGTTTTCTTCATCCTCTATGGAACCCCAAAATCCTCCGAACCGTGAGGAACCAGTGGGCTTATGAGAGTGTTCCCCTTTACCCTCTTGACCCTCTCTTGAACCGGTGGTTTACCACTCCCGATTTTGAAAATTGGGTAGAAATTCGGTGGAATCGCGACTCCGCTTACTGGTTGTCCAAGATTGCTGTGGTTCCCCTGGATGTGCGTATTGAGGCAGTGATGTATGCTCAGGAAAAGAGCTTCTTCATCATCCCTGGGGAACCTTTCAATAATTTCCCCTTAGACACCCGCCAATATTTGGAGCGGAACAAGACGCGGGCCTTGCCAGGTGTAGATCCTAAATCCAGCTATCCCTTCTATAATGAGCCTTTGGATATTAAGATCACGATTAACGGGGCGATTGCGGAAAACTACACCGCTAGTGAACGCGCCCAGGATGAGTGGTCTTATCGGTGGGGATGGACACCGCTCAAGAAACCTTCAGGGGCACCCACCGCTCACGGAGGCGATGGCTTGGCCTTCCAATATGATCCAGCTCTTCGCAGATCCCTTCGGTTGGACCCTTATCATCGGCCTTTGCCTCTTATGCCGAAGCTTCCGGTTAGCCCTAACCTTGTCTTCTTGGGGGAGGCGATCTCAGGATGATGCGAAAAGGTCTCTTTGATCCTTCTTCTCCCCGGGGGAGTTTCCTTCTTCTAGGGCTTTTAGGGCTTTTGAATCTCTTTCCCCTCCTTCCTGCCGAGGCGGTGGCTTTAAACTACTCCACTGGACTTCGGCAGATTAAAGCCTGTGTGCTTATCGCTGATCCAACCGAAAGACCTGCAGCTCCTTATCTCTTCTATCTGCTGGATAATCGGGTGGATTTAAAGCCGCCGGGCTGGGAATTTGTGAATCCTCTGGCACCCTCCCGAGTGGATAGCTTGATGTTACAGCGATGGAACCAATCACCCCTTTCCACGGTACCCACTCGAGAGAACCCTTATGTGGAGGGGCAAAAAATCACCAAAGATATGGCGGTCTACTGGGAGGTTTTCCTCTCTCGGGTAAGTGCGGAGGATTTAGCCCAATTTGACGTTATCTATCTGGCGGGTCTTCGCTCGGGGGTTTTTCGCTTTCGGGAGGAAGATCGGGATAAGCTTCGGAAGGCAGTGGACGCGGGAGCGATTCTATGGCTGGAGGATGCCAGTGGCAACTGGGGGGTAGATGGTAGTACCCTCTTCTTTGGGGCTACTTTCGGGCTTGGAGGGCCGGTAGGGAAAGCAGTAAGGATTGTCCAGCCTTTTCATCCTCTTCTTAATCGCCCTTACACAGTAACCCCCGCTGAGATTCGGGAGATAGTTGGCGATAATATCCGGAGTATCCAGACTGCTCGGTCTTTGGACCTTGCTGGACTGAGCGTTCTGAATCCGCCGGCAGGATTGCTTAGCCCTCTAGTTAAAACGGAAACAGGCCAGCTGTTTATTGCTACTGCTCCTTACGGTGCCGGTCATATTGTGATGTTGGGCACTCCATTAGGCTATCGGATGAACGCAACGGTTCACCAAGGCCGGCAACCCCTCTGGACTGAAGGAAATCGAGGAGCTTTTTCAGGAACGGATTTTTCCTTTGTCCCTCCTTCCGCCCTCAAACTTGCTTATAACTTGATCTCCCTAGGGAATGATAGCCCTCAGGAACGGGTAACTGCCCACCACCGGGGTTCCCAACCGGAAGCGACTGCAGTTCCGATGGTAAGAAAATGGTCTTTTCCTAATCCCGGCTTAACCGCCCAGGATATAGACCCAGTGGTAAGCGGAGGCGAATGGGATCCCAGCACCGTAGCCCCCAATTCTTCTGCCCCGGCGGTCTTTAAAGGAGTTCTTTTTGTGGCAGCTGCCAATGGCTACCTCTATGCTTTTGACCTTGACCCTAACCGGGACCTTGATGGGGATGGTAATCCTGATGATGGTACTCCTTCGCAGGTGGCGACTCAGCGGTTGAACGATCTCTCTCTTGGAGCTCCTTATGATATCATCTGGTCTTACAACTTGGGGGCGCAGATTGGGCAGACCTCGGGAGGCACGCGGTTGATCTCTTCGCCCGTTTTGGCCACCATTAACCATCCTGACCCCACCCGAGGTACGATCGACGTTCTTTATGTGATGACCGAGGATGGGAAGCTCTGGGCCTTTGAAGCTTTTCCCACCACCTTTTCCGCAGAGGGAGGATTACGCTTAGCCGCAGAGGGTAAACTCCTTTGGCAACAGACGGTCAGTGCTCCTTTCCCTGCTATCCCCCGATTACCGATTCGGGTTCCCGCTCCTCTCTTTGTACAGGGGCGATTATTTGTTGCGGGGATTGATCCCCGCCAGCCAAGTCAAGGGATTGTTCGGGAGATAGATCCGGCAACGGGGCAGATCCTCTGGTCTTATGCTCGTTCGGAGAAGCCTATCACTTCAGGGGCACCGGGTTTGGGGCAAGTGGTGGCTACGCCTTCGGCTGGTTGGGTGCGAGACCCTAATAGCGGAGCGATAGACTTTGTCCTTTATGTGCCTACTCGAGCGGACCCTCAGAACGGGCAGACGGGGCGTATCTTTTCCTTCCTCCTCTCCGTGCGGGGAGAGAGGTTACAAGATTCTGGAGATCACCAAAACTTCCGCTCCCGGTTTTGGGTCTCGCCAAATAATTTCCCCTGGAAATCTGGCCGAGTTTATCTCCGACCTTCTAACCGAACAATTACCTGGCAGATGGACCCTAGTCGGCCCGGGATCATCCGCCTTTCAGAACCTATTGATCCCTCGGTCTACCAAGTTTATGCAGACTACGAGCTAGACACTCGGGCGGATCAGTACAAACCCCGGGGGGTTTTCTACGGATTTCCCGGAGCCAACGGTCAATATCCCGATTTCATTGCTAGCCCCGTGGTAGGGCCGGATGACACTGTTTATGCGGTAGCCACGGACTTCAACCGAAACCTCAGCACTCTCTATGCGATGAAGGAGGAGTCACCGGTTGCTTTTGTCAAGTGGCGTTATTCCTTACCCGGGGTCACTATTGTGGGTTCACCGGCTTATCTGAATGGCAAGCTTTATGTGGTCACCCGGGAGGGCCGTTTGCTCGGCTTTGATACCCAGGCAACCTTCCGCATTGACCTCAATGGATTGATTGATCTGAGCCGGAAATTCCAGATTCAACTGCTTCAGCGGGACCCGATGTTGCCGGCCAACTATGGGAGCATCTCTTTCACCTTCAACCCGGCCCAGTTTGACGCTGATAATATCACCGAGTATGATCCTCGAACTGGTGTAGCCCGTCAACATGGTCGCATTTTGGTGAAGGCTTTTTCCCTCTCCGGCTCCTCAGCTTTGGATGCGGCTCAGCCGATAACTGTGCGTTATCCCGTTGTGGGGGGTACTGGAATGGCGGAGGAAACCTTAGAGATCACGACAACTACTCAGCGGTGTACCCTCCAACTCTTCCCGGCGGCGGGGGGCCTTAAGCAAGCCAATAAGCTCTTTGATGTTCAAACCCCTGCGGGTTTAGGTTCCGGAGTTGTCACTTCGCCAACAATTAGCGGAGAGGTTCTACTGATTCCTACGGGAGATGGGAATATTGCTGCTTATCCGGCGGACCCCTGTTTGTTGGAAGGGCAAGGAGGTGTGGCGGGTAGCAGTCTTCAGCCTATTAGTGCTACTATTCCTCTCTCCCGGCAGCTAATGGTTGGTATCAGTGGGCCGGTGCCCCTTTTTGCACCAGTAGTGGTGGTGGATGGCAATTTAATCGTTAATTCGGCGGGAGGAATTCACGTTTTCTATCAACCGATTAGCTTGGTTGCGGATGCAAACCGGTTAGTAGAATTGCGAAGTTCTCTCTCCTCAGCAACCTTAGGATTGCTTGGTGGAAGCGAGGTCCTTTGGACCCTCTCCGCTACTCGTCGCCTCCATGCCTGGCCGAAGCCGGGTGTTGGCCAATCTCCAACTCCTATCCAGGTGCTTCCTGAGCCGGTGGTGACTCCTTTCTCTCATCCTTCGGTTGCTTTGCGCTTAAGTAATACGGATTTCCTGGTGGCGGATACAGGGAATCATCGGGTTGTAGAGGTAGACCGAGCAGGCACTGTCCTCTGGGAGCTCACGGAATTTGCCGATCCTTGCGGACTTCTTGCCGGGGGGGAGCCTCTTACTTTAAATAGCCCAACGGATGTCCAACGATGGACTGCCCCTCTACTGAACGCGAAGGGTGAAGTGATCGGCACCGAAATTCATACCTTGGTAGTAGACAGCGGCAATCATCGCATTCTCGAGGTTCGAGATACCATCAATTTGGCAGATCCTTCCCGAAGTGAGTATCATGTTCTGGTTTGGGCTAGTCGGACCAATGTTGGGGATAAGCGGTACGAGTATCGCAACGCCCAGCGATTGCCCACCGGGGAGACGATTGCAACGGTGCTCAACTGGAGGGTCAATAGTGTTGATGGTTCAGTCCCGGACACCCCTGGCAGTTCCATTGTGGTTCTGAGTGGGCCTCGCCTTGGCCCTGATCAACGCCCCTTGCTAGACTCGACTGGTTGTTTGTTAGACCCAGGAGGGAAGATCATCGCCTTTATGAATCGTTTAATCCTTCCGGATAAGAGAGTGAAGCCCATTGAGAATCCCGTTTATTTCCAGCGTTTCTTCTCGGGGAGAGGGGCGAAGGAGTGGACTGCTCTTCTGGCTGATGGGCAAGGGGTTTACGATCTTGTCGGGCAACCTGGCGAAAAGGGAGAGATTAAACTCCTCGTCCGAGGAGCAATTACAGGGCCAGAAGCGGTGGGAGTGGTTTCCGCAAAACGATTAGCTAACGGAAATACGCTGATTGTGAATAAAGCTCTCTCTGCTATTTATGAATTCGACCCTAAGGCTCCTCCGGGTCAGCAATTCATTCTGATTTCACCTGTTACCTCGGGGACTTTCGCTTTAGTGCATCCCAGCTATGCGGATAGGGGATACTAAGTACTATAGGGTATTAAAACAAGTCTTCGGCGGAGGAAGGGAAGGGATTGTGATGGGATCGAAGAGGCTACGAAGGCTATTACCTTTACTGATCGGTATCCTAGTTATAGGCGGGTTGATAGCGACTTGGAGAAAGCCTTTGGCCCAGCAGGCGGGAGAAGTGATAGGGGATTGGCCCTTCTTCCGACTCAACCGGGAGCGAACGGGTGCTGGTACTCAAGGAAGCCAGTTAATGGCGGTGCAATCCTCAGCCATCGCTATTACCCCAGGCCCTCGCTGGGTGTTTCCTCATCCTGTGACGGTTCCTAGTCAGGGAAACAAGCCTCTCCCCGATGACCTAGGCAATATGGTTGCCTCTCCGGCAGTTGCCTCTATTAGGGGCCGGGCACGGGTGATTTTCTCCGCCTTTAAGAACTATACGGTGGGGCGGCGAATCTCTCCGGGGAATCAGCCTCTTGGAGCCTCCCCTCAGACCGGGGAAGAGCCGATTACCCGTACCTTTGGAACGGTTTATATGTTCCCTGAGGATGGGAATCCTCAACCTACGGCCGCTGGTGGAGGGCGTATTGCCCAGCGCCCTCGGGAGGATTGGTGGTTTGGTTATCGAGATATCCCTTTTGAGCCTACTGATCCTACTACCTCTTTCCAACATCAGTTTTTCCTTCTGGCTTCTCGCCGGATTGCTGAAAGTATGCCTGAGTTTCAACCAGGGCAGGATTGGCTGGATTTTGTGCTTGGTCCCATTCGCTCCAGTCCCGCGGTGGCCTACCTCCCTGAAGATAACCCCTTAACCTACACCCGCAGATGGAAGGATGCTAGCGGTCAAGGGCAGAGCGATCGCGTTAGTACGCGGGTGGTTGTGATCTTCGGTTCGGATGATGGGTTTATTTATTGTTTAGATGCTGATCCGGAGAATGCCATTCGGTTTGAGTGGGAGGATCCGAAAGGAGCTGGTCATATTACCCGGATAGCCCCTTTGGTTTGGCGGTATGATACGCGCAAAGTTTTAGGCCCTAAGGACACTGTCTCCACCGTGCAAGTGGTTTCTTCACCATTAATTGTGGACCAGATTCCGAACTTAGGGCCGGGGCCTTTTGCCCTCATAGGGTCTGGGGTAGGTCGGCTTTTCGTCCTCAATGTTCGGAATGGAGTGGTGGTTCGCAGCTTTAAGGTGAGTCCTTTGACAAAGTCGGGAAATGTAGAATCAGGGGCTGCTTTCCCCATTGTCTCTTCCCCCGCTTATGCTGAGGTGAGCTTTGGGCCGGGGAAGAAACCTTTAGTCTTCTTTGGAGCTAATGATAGTGGAGTTTATGCATGGGACCCTGGTAGAGATGAAAGGCCTTGGGTTTTTTGGACAGGGGATGATTCTCCATCGAATGATCCTAGGAACCGGGCGGGCCTCTTCAATCCACCAGTCATTGCAACCCCGGTGGTGACCCAAATTAAGGGGAGGGATGCGGTCATAGTTTGTGCCACGGGAAGGAAGGAGCCGGATCAGAGACCGGGGGAAGGGGGGATAGGGAACGCTGGAGCGATCTATGCCCTGGATGCTGAGTCTGGTACGGTGATTTGGAAGTTTACCGAGTATAAAACCCCTCGGGACCCGGAGGATGTTCCTCCTCATAAAGTGGGGGAGTTCCGAGCCTCGCCGGCAGTGGGTAAGGTTCGGATTGCGGGTAAAGGAGATGTAACAGCGGTTATTGCTCGAGACGAACTGGGGAATGTTTACTGTTTGAACGCCGAAGATGGCTCTCCCCTTTGGGCAGAGCCTTTCCGGTTGGAGGGCGAAAACATCTTCCAGCAGGAGATATTCTCCTCTTCCCCCATCCTTACCACTTTTAATCCCGCCACAGGGAAGAATTATATCTTCATCGGAAGCAAGGATGGTCGTATTCGTGCTCTCGATCCCTCGGCTACCGCTCAAGTGACCTTACCTGATAATAGTAAGAGCCAAGATCGCCGTCCAGTAGGAGATGAGGTTTGGCGAATGCAGACGGGGGTTTTTACCATTAGTGGTGTAGACCCCCGAACAGACCTTCCGACTCTTAGTCTTCAACCGCGTCCTATCCTCTCTTCGCCTGTTGTCAATAACAACTACCTCTTCGTCTCAGCAGGAGGGCTTTTTATCGCCTTCCACGCCCAAGGTTCTTTTGTTCAATTCCTCCAAGGCTTCCCTTACTTTGGAGGTCAAGCTCCCGTTCAGGAGGAACAGCCCCAGCAGAGGTCCGATCAGACGGGGGCACAGAATCGGATCCAGGTAGATATTTTCAGCCGGGAAGATTATCTCAACCCCAACCTTCTTCTCGACCCTGACCACACTCAGTCCTTAGGAGGCACTTCCCAGCCTCCTAACCGGCGGTGGACCGCGGTGAACCCCGGTCGGGTGGAGTGGGGAGATCCTATTTACGTTATCGCTTGGAACTTAGACCCCTTTGTCCCGGATGTAACCCTTCGTCTCCAAGGTCCCAACGGAACCTATCAGATTACGGTTCCGGTGCAGAGGCGACCGGATGGTACAACCATTGCGCGCTATGCTTTCTACCTAGACCCTTACACTCGGCGGATCGTTGACCCTCGAAACCCCCGGCGTTTGATCCAAAATCCTCTGCTGGATTCTCCCTTAACCCCGGGGAGCGAGGGTACCGCTGTTTGGACCGTCAGTGCGGTTCAACGGCGTTCTCGACCCGTGACAGGTCCAGGACCAGGAGGAGGGGTGGATCAGCAACAGCAACGGGTTATTGACCCAAATGCGACCAATACCTCCAGTACCGAGGATACGAAGGCTCGTTTTAAAATTAATAATCCGATAGAGCTCTACTTACCTAATGGCCAGCGGTTGACGAGTACCGCTCCGGATGATGCCCTGCGTAACGGGAATTTGCGGGTACCGGTTTATCCTCTGGTGGTTGGGGATCACGGTACCTATTCCAATATGCAGGTGATACGCGTAGGGGACCGGAGCCATCTCTCTCAGATCCATGCCTTCAATGGGAATACGGAGTTTCCGGAGGGTACTCTCCCTCAGGGGGCTGTGGGTACGGGTACTGTCAAACTTCCTCAACTGCGGATCAAGTTCCAACCGGCGGAGTTGCAATGGTTAGGCGGCCCAGAAGCGGTTTACAAACCTTTGTTCCCTGTTTATCCGAATGGTCAAGTAGCCCATCCTTCTAGTTTCACTGTTCCCCCGGAGGAGGTATTAGAGGAGCCTCCGGCTCCGCCGGGTCAACCTAACCAAAGCCTCGATTATCCTAACATTCCCGCTCAAAGACTGGAGTTTGTCCAGCCAGTAGGGGATACCCTTCGGGATGTGGTGAAGAGTGATTCCGCGCTCCCCAATGCCACTGCCTTAGGACCTTCGTCTGTTCCCTTTGCCTATCGGGTAAACATCCCTCTTTATCAGCCAGCGAATATTCCCCCTGTAGGCGTAGGGTATGCCACGGTTAACCCTACGAATCCCTGGACCCGGGAAATTCTGGCCAATCCTAACGCTCTTTACAAGCCGATCTACCCGACGGATAATATTTACCTCGCTCGGGTTTATGTTGACACCAATCAGAGTGACGGGCACGACTTTAACGAAGCGTTTCGAGCTTTTATTGTAGGAGTGCAGGTCCGCATTGACGAGGAGTTCGAAATTGCGGAGAAGACGATAGAGATTCCGGGTCCCCCTGCACCCAATGTAGTTCCTCCTCCGGGAGTACCCCATGGATGGGTGCCTTATGTCAATTACTGGCCCCAAACCGGTGGGGATCCTTCCATTGTACAGAGGGAAGGGGTGTTTTATCGGTTCTTCACTATTGTGAACAAAGGGAATGTGAACCTATGGAACCTCCGGATGGATAAAGACCCTCGGCGGGTGGAACCCCTCCTTTCGGATACGGTGGACCCTGCCCCGGTTCTTTCCTCCTCTGGGAGGGTGATTTTTAAGGGAGCTATTGATCCTACCAACTATTTCAGCACTTTAGATGTGCCTCCGGGGGTATCTCCTGAGCTCCCCTCCTTCTGGACCCCGGCCCGAAAACCGAGGGTGAATGCTCCCCAACCTCGGCCGATGCGGATGTTTAATCCTTTTGGAAGCAACCTGGCTCCTCGGCCTCATCTCACTGTAGCGGTTCCCTTGGGTACCCCTGTGGGCCGCTACATTGGTCATCCGCAATTCTTTGAAGACGGAATCTTTCTCGGACCAGGGAAAGGGGTTTTTGGCTTGGTAGGAGTGAATGGGGTATTGGACACCGCTTTGAATGTGGCGCCAGGGGTGACGGTTTCGGAAACGACTGCGCCTCGGGATGTTTTGGTTTCGGTGGAGGTGATGGAAGCCCGGCTAACGGGTTTCCCTCCCGTTTCATCCCCCCTCTCTACAGGAAATCAGGAGGCTCCTTACTTCGCCCTACCGCATATGGATACTGCTCCCAGCGAAGCACAGACTGGGAATGCAGTCTCTACTGCCTACCGTGATGAGAGAGGCAGGCTTCACCTGATTTGGTCTACTAACCGAGGATGGCCTGGTTTCCAACTTCTCCAGGCTCCTACTTCCACAACAGTGACCCCTTGGCTGCTGGCTTCTTCCACTTTGGACTTTACCTTAGACCAAAGGGCGCCTACCCCTTGGGGTTGGGTTTACCAGGGTATAGCCAACAACTTTTTCTGGACTCCGGGATTAGGAGCCCGATGGTGGACTCCTCCACAAGGGCCTTTCCCCCGAGAATTATTAAAAGAAGGATTTGACACCTTTAGTGCTCCTGCTGTTGTCAATTTTAGAGGCCAGTGGTACCTCTTCTTCCAAGGAGAAGGATCCGTTTTCAGAGAGGATTATGGGCTTGTAAAAGTGGATCGCCTCTTTTACACTCGGTTGGATGCAAATGGTCAGCCCGTAGGCCCACTCCGCTCTTTGAAGATCGACCAGCAGATTCCTGCCCAGCAACCTCGGCCTTTTGCTTATCAGGATTCTTTCGGCAATCCTCGGTTAGGGGTAGTATGGTTTGGAGGGAACCCCAACCAGTGGAGGCTTTTCGTTTCCACCACTTCTAATCCCGAGGATGAGAGTCTATGGACAAAGCCTTTGGTTCTTCCCCTGCCAACGGGGGTAGGATATGCTGTTCAACCTTCAGCTTTCTTCAAGGGGATTTTTCAGGGACGGAGCATTGTGGAGGTAACCTTCAGTGGTTATAACCTAGCCACCCAAAATCCGGATATCTATTATGTTAGGTACAACACTAACGGGTGGAACCCAGTACCTCTTCCTCGAGTGGTGAATGAAGTTCTTTTAAGGGATCAGGGACGGCCTGTCTACATCGCTAACGGAGTGGATTGGAGTTTAGAATCGGGAGAACGGCCTCAGATCCTTTGGCTTAAACCTACCGGAGATTTCCTCCAATTGAGAGGAGGGACTTTTGATGCCTCCTCTCAGCAGATCATCTATCGCCAAGGAGATTACGAAGTAAGGGTTGATCCGAGTGCGGGAACGGTGACTTTCTTAAGTGATGACCCGGTGGGAGCGCCTCTGCCGGGGAAGAGGGACTTAGTGATTGCGGATTATACGCCCAAAGCCTGGCGAATTTCCACCGACCTTCGGTCAGATACTCAACCGATCCATTTTATTGACCGCAGTTTGGAGTTGGTTATCGCTCCCCAGCGGCTTCCGGGGAATGTTAACCCACCAGTGGCGGTCCCTCGAGACCGTCTTTGGGTGATTTGGCGGCGAGGAGGTTCCTCCCTGGGAGGAGGCCTTCCTGGTGAACCCACGGTAGTGGGAACCACCAGCTCTTCAACCCTCTTTTATAAGACCTATCGTTTGGTGGTTCATTTAGGAGTTCCTATTGCTGTAGGGCAAAGAGGGATTCCTGAGGTCAAAGTAGAGGGTAACCGGGGATCTTATACGATTGACCCTGCTCGGGGTCGGATCTTCTTCACCGAACAAGATGAAGGAAATGGAGTAAATATCTCCTTCACTACGGTCAATGGACAGAAAGTGGGGCCTCGGGCGTATGTGATCACTTGGCAACCCGAGCAACCTCCTGGGGAACCTCAGGAGTTCCCTGTGCCGATGAAGATCAAAGTGAATGAGGGATATGCCTGGGCGTTTAAAGACCCTTTCTCCTACCTCCCTCCGGATGACCCCCAGGCTCCGCTTCTGGGTAACAATAACATTTGGTTGTTCTGGACCTCAAGCCGAGGAGGGAACAGCGATATTTACTATATGACCCTGTCACCCAGGTTGTAACCATCGGATAGCCGAGGATGGTTTATCTTAATAGTTGACCAGCTTGGGCTTTCTTAGGGAAGGGAGAGGCGCTTTGGGCGCGTTGGAAGAGCATTCTTCTCTTGTGCGTTGACTTGCCGATTCCTAAGGTGTTAATATCAAGAGGGAGTCCTTAATGGATTGGGGAATCAGTACTTTAGTAGAGAAGGAATCCCCTTTCCTGTGGGCTAAAAGTTCCTATGAGGGGAAAGTGATCTATTATGGCGTTTGTCACCTCTGGAGGGCCTGTTATTGGTCTGGATATTGGCTCTCATTTTATTAAAATTGTTGAGGTCAAAGGTTCTCGTAGTGGCCCCCAAATTACGGGGGTAGGGATCTTGCCTACCCCTAGTGACGCCTTCTCCGGGGATTTCATCGTCAATCCTCCTGCCTTAGGGGCCGTCCTTAGAAAAGCCTTGCGAGAAGCGGGGATCTCGACGAAGAAGTGTGTTTCAGCGGTCTCGGGACTAAACTCTTTCGTGATGCGCATCATCTCTCTCCCAAAGATGACAGAGAAGGAGTTGGCGGATACTATGCGGTGGGAAGTGGAGCGTTACGCTCCCTTCCCAGTCAATGAAATTGTTAAGGATTACAAACCTCTACTGAGAGGGGATGAACCGGAAGACCAGCAGAATATGAATGTTCTGTTGGTGGTTGCCCAACAACAGTTGATTGATACCCATCTCGAGACGATATTGTCAGCGGGGCTGGAGCCTGTGGCCATTGATGCAGAGCCTCTTGCACTCTATCGGACCGCTAAGGGGATCCAGGATATTGATAACAAGAATGTGTTGTTTATCCACTCCGGGCACCGGAAGACCGATATGTTGATTTATGAGAGAGGCTTACTCACGGTCCACCGAACGATTCCTCTTGCGGGGGAGAATTTGACTCGAGCCATTGCTGATTATATAGCCCTCCCAGAGGAACAAGCAGAGCGCCATAAGAAGCAGTATGCGGAAGTAACAGGGTTGGCTGGTGCCACCGGTTTTGGTTTCGGCGGGGATATGTCTGGATTCTTGGGAACAGGCGCCCCCGCGGAAGAGGCCGAGGAGAGTGGGGTGCAACCTGCCCAGACGGGGATTAACCTGGATCAGGAGGAGGGGCAACTGGATTTCTCCTTATGGGGGATTGAACCTGCGGAAACTTCTCCAGAGGAAGAGACCTCGGAAGCCGAGCAACCCTCCGAACCAACCCCTGCCCAGCCCACAGAACTCTTTAACCCTGAAAGAGCAAGAGGAGTCCCCGCCCAAATAGGGGAGGAGGACGAAACTCATCGGCTTGTTCGGGAGGCCATTACTCCCGTAGTTAGTGATTTGGTGCAGGAGATTCGGAGCACGGTACAATACTTTTTGGGAAGAGTGGAGGGGGGAAGTTTGGACCAGATTTATCTCAGTGGGGGGACAGCCCGTTTGAAAGGATTGCGGGAGCTTTTGGAAAGTGATTTAGGAATTCCTGTGGAGGTTCTGCATCCATCTCGGTGTGGTTTTCAAATGGTGTCGAAAGCTTTAAGTCCAGGTTACTTTGAGGAGACCGGGCCGGTTTTGACAATAGCTTTGGGGCTTGCTATTCGGGATTTGATTCCGGAACCGGCGCCTCCAGGTCGGCGATCGCGCAAGGAAAAGGTGTTAACACCAGGGGGTTAGTCAAGATGATTCTTAAAGTAAATCTCCTCCCGGATTACTTCTTTGAGCGGAAGCGGGTTAAGGTAGCCATAGTGATTGTCGCCATTCTTCTCCTTCTAGAAGCTGCGGGCTTCTTCGGTTGGGCCTCTAAGCTAAAGGCTCAGGTAGCCCAGTTGGAAGAGCAGATCACGGCGATCCAACCCACAGCGAATGAGAGTGACCGGGCGGCGAGTGAGGCTCAGCAGATTGAATCGAGCATCCAAGCTATTAGTCAAAGGGTGGCCTTTATCCAGGAGGTGCACAAGTTTAATCGAGAGTTTCCTCGTTTGTTTGAGGAGACCAACAAGTATACTTATGCCCGGGTAGCTTATCGTCAGTTGCAACCTGCAGGGAATATCCTTAACATTAACGCTTATACTCGCTCCATCAGTGATATGGGGCGTTTTCTCCTCAATCTCCAGAGGGCTAAGCATCTCTTCACTGCGGTTTCTATCACAGGTTTCCAGGTTGGTGGAGAAGGGGGAGCTGGAGCGTCTGGAACAGGGCCTACGCCTTACTCTCCTTATACCCCCGGGGCACCGCCGGGTTATAGCGGTTATCCGGGTACCCCTCCAGGTTATCCTGGTTCTCCTTATCCGGGGGCTTATCCCGGATCCCCCTATCCTGGGGCAAGTCCTTTTGGACAACAACAGGAGCTTATCGCCGGTCAGCCTTTGGTTCAGCTGGTAGATTTTACCGCAGTGGCCCAGCTGGTGAAGCCCTTAATGCCTCCGGTACCACCTTTTGGGGCAACTACCACTGAAGCGGGTTATGGTGGATATCCAGGAGGACCTACTGTGACCAGCCCTTATCCTCCTGGTGCTTTCCCGCCTGGAGCTGGTGCTGGTGCAAGCCAGGGGGCGCCAGGAGGCGCCAGTCAAGGAGCTCCGGGAGGTGCCTCGGAGGAGGAAGGCGCCGGCGGTATTGGGGGTTTAGGCCAACGCCGACTGAGAGGGGGTGAGTAGGGAATGCAAAAGAATCCGCTCAAAGTAACAAAAGTTCACGTTATTCTCGTCGGTTTGGTCATAGGGATAATTTTGGGCGCGGGAATGTTCTTCGGTTTGATCAAGCCGACCAACGCCCAAATCGAGGAGAAGACTAGTGAATATGAAGGTCTTAAACAGAAGGCCGATGCCCTTCAGCAGAATCAACAGAAGCTGGCTCAGGCTAAAAAGGATCGAGATTTAAAGCGGGTTTTATTCGCCCGTTATGAGAATCGTTACTTCCGAGTAGCCCCCGAGCGGGCATTCCTCTCTATGAGACGGCGAACGGAAGCGATGATCTTACTATGGAAGGAGCAAACGGGCAATCTCAGCCGGGTACTCACTCGATTTATTCGCCAATGCGGTTTGCGTTTGCTCAGCCCCTTGCAAGTACCCGCCCCTCCTACTGACCCGATGATGATAGATCCCAACTTGATCCAGATACCGATTCAAGGGGTACAGGTAATGGGGGATTTCCAGAAGATTAATCGTTTCCTGAAGATCTTAGATCGTGCACCTCGGTTGATTCAGGTGAATAACTTAACGCTTTCCGGGCAAAGCCCCCAACTAACCGCTCAGATGGATTTGGTGGTTTATATTATGCCTCGAGATTGGGATAAGGCGGAGACGGTAGTAGGTGTCACTTCGGATACAACCGGTGGTGCCTATGGTGCTCCGGGAGGTTATCCCGGCGGAGCTTACCCTGGTGGCGCTTACCCCGGCGCGCCTCCTGCTTATCCGGGAGGAGGCGCTAGCCAGGGAGCGCCGGGGGCTTCTCAGGGGGCTCCGGGCGGAGCGAGTCAGGGAGCTCCAGGAGGTTCATAAAATATGGAACAGTTGATGGAGCGATTAAAGAACAACCCGGTTCTGGCAGGGGTGCTTGTTGCCCTAGCCTTGCTTCTTGTCTTGCTCTCTGCTTATTTTACCTTCTTTAAAGGAGGTGGAGGAGGCGGCGGCACTGAAGGTGGTAGCGAGTTTTACACGGAGGAGGAACAGCAGCAGTTACAGCAAACAACTACCGGAGGAGCCACAAGCCCTACCCCTACAACTGCTAGCCCCTATCCGGGGGGTTATCCAGGGGCTCCCGGGTCTCCCTATCCCGGAGGTCCTTATCCAGGTGCTCCCCCAGGGGTTTCTTATTACCCAGGGGCTCCTTATCCAGGTGCTCCTACCGCCACAGGTATGGCTATGGCCCCTACAACAACTAAGCCCTCTAAACCTCTTCCTCCTAAGGAACCCAGCCGATCGGATCCTTTCGCTCCTTTGATCAAACCAAGACCTCGGTCGGTGGCCTTGGCTGAGGCTCTGATGGCGGAACTCCCTCCGATTAGCATCGCTCGTTTGAAACCTCCTCGTGAGGGAGTGAGAACAGAGGGTACTCCAGGCCAAATGGTGGCTTCTGCTTCTGAGTTGGAGACTAGTCAGCGGCGGATGGTAGGTTTGATCTCCGGGCGGCGAGCGGCTGCAATTATTGAGGTCAACGGGGAGATGGCAGTTGTTCAGCCAGGAGATGTTTTGCCCGATTTTACTCGGGTGGACCGGATCGAAAGGGATCGTCTTGTGCTTCGCTCGATCCAAACGGGGCAGTCTATTACGGTGCCTCTTCAGAGCTCGGCCCAAGCGACGACCACCGGTGGTGTGGGCCCGGGGATTCCTCCGGGAGTTACTCCTGGTCCTGGTTATCCGGGGCGGCCTCCTTACTATGGACCTTATGGCCCCTATGGGCCTTATCGGCCTGGAGGGTTGCCTAGGGGTGGTTAACCTTACGCTGGGAAAGATCTCCCACCTTCTTGGAAGCAGGAGAGAGTGTTTTTTCTAAGAGGCTTCCTTGTTCGGTTTTAAGGAACCTCTTTCATCTCGGGGGCTGGGTTAACCCTTCACCTGCCCCGGAGGGAACCTTTTTCTTGAAAAAAGCAGACAAAATAAATTGGGAGGCAAAAATGAAAGCTCTTCTTTGTGGAGTGATGGTTTGGTTCACCCTCTGTCTTTGGGGGGCGGTGGCCGTTTTAGGACAGGAGAGTCCGCCACCCCCTCCCCTGGGGCAGGGAGCCAATGCGAATCGAGCTCAGGACAAGATCTCCTTAGAGGTGAAAGATGCTCCTTTGAACTATGTATTGGACCTGCTCTTTAAGGGGCGCAATGTGAGCTATGTGATTGATCCCCAGCTGACCGCGAATACAGTGCCCATTACTGCTAAGTTGGCGGACGTGCCTTTTGAAGTTGCTTTGAACCAGGTTCTTCGCGCTGCGGGCTTGCGGGCTGTGAAAACCCAAAATGTTTACTCCATTCAGCCTCGACTTCAACAAACGGACTTAACCGGAGGGAGTATGGCCCCTGGAGTTCCTCCGACGATACCCGGGGCTCCCGGTAGTGTGGATGTAACCGGCCAAGCAACCCAAACTGCTCAAACTACAGTGGTGAAGATCCCCATTATGGTGGGAGATGCGGCGGAGATTGCCCAAGTGTTGGGAGGAGGGGTGATCTCTGGAGCGATTATCGGTGGTTTAAGCGGTGGTTTAGGGGGAGGTTTTGGCGGGTTTGGTGGTTTTGGTGGCGGCTTAGGGAGTTTTGGCGGTTTCGGTGGTGGCCTTGGTGGTTTTGGT